>JAFQOD010000064.1 GCA_017395685.1 Clostridia bacterium | reverse complement strand
GGATAGATAGCCGTCACGGATTAGCTTTTCACGGAGGGCGATTTGGATAATGGTTGTGGGCTTGACTCCTAAATTAGAACTTGCCAATTTTAGCGCATCAGGTATACCCGATTCTTTAAGGACAAGGACGTTATACCGTATGGTATTTTCCTTTTTCCACTGTTCACTCGACATGCAATCACCTCAAGCACATTATACACTTGAAGCATGGAAAAGTCAAAAAGCGCTGCCATTCGACAACGCCTTAAGTACCAGGATTATGGGGTTATTCTTCCAGGGTTTGGGGTTCTGCGGATAGATAGCCATCACGGATAAGCTTTTCACGGAGGGCGGCCTGGGCATAGGTCGCAGGGGCTACACCAGTTTTTTGATAGTTTTCTTCCAATGCTTCAATGATCCCTGAGTCTTTGCGGATTTTCATTGTTACTTGCTTATAATGTTTTTGTTGGCTTTTGAGGTCACTGACCGCTTTTTTTGCCATATCTCTTGCCATATTTGCACCTCCAAACAGAGATATGATATCACATCCGCCCGTAAATAGTCAATTCTTCCGCATTGAATCCTGTGCAAGGGTTTGTTCGGTTATCTTGCATCCTGTGATTTGCGGTGTTATTGCTCCATAGGGCAGATGTTTCGTTTCGTCTTTCTTTTATCTGGTTCATACCCGGAGTGTCATTGGTTCGAATCCGATCGCCGCTACCAGTAAAGAAACCCAGGTATTACCTGGGTTTCTTCTTTATTTTGGGTATGTATAGGATTATTCGCAGGGACTGGCATTTCATTTGATGCCGGGAGAATTCCTTTATCAGATTCCCCCAACGGCCTTCCAGCCGTTGAATACGCAAATCAGCAGGATGATCACCAGCAGAATCTGGAACAGCACATCCACTTTTTCGGCGGACATCTTTTTTTGCAGCTTTGCCGAAAGCAGGCCGCCGAGGATGCCGGCGCTTGCCATGGCGGCCAGCACGCCCCATTCAAAGGCGGGCACGGCGCCGGAAACCAGCGTTGCCCCCAGGCTGGTGATTTGGCTGAGCAGGATGACCAAAATGGAGTTGATGGCCGCCTGCTTGGTATCCATGGAGAAGAAATAATAAAGTACGGCCAGGTTCATCGGCCCGCCGCCGATGCCAAGGAAGCTGGACAGCATGCCCAGCACTGCGCCTACGGCCCCGCACAGCCATGGATTGCGGATGCTGCGGGCCCGGATACGGCTCTTGTTGCGGACATAGAGCAGCGTACCCAGCACCAGAATGCCCAGCACGATGGCCTGCACCAGCCCCACCAGTTGATCTGATCCCACGGCTGCCTTGAGCGATTGGAAAATCTGCTTGCCGATTACGCCGCCTACCGCAGCGCCAATACCCAGGGGCAGGCTGCGTCCGGCGTCAATGGCCTTGCTTTTGCGGTTTTTCCATACATTGACCACCGCCATGGCCAGCACCGTAAGCCCTGAGAGGAAGGACAACGTGCTCACGCTCATGACGCCGGTTGCATCCAGCAGCGGCTTGATCACCACGCCGCCGCCGATGCCGCAGATGCCGCCGATGGTGCTGGCGGCAAGGCAAATCAGAAAAATCAAAACGATCATATTTTGATAATCCTTTCACAAAAGCGAGCCGTGGCCCCTGAGGCAGGCGAATGCATTGGATACATTTGCTGCGGCAGGTGCAGGCCACGGCGATTTTCGCTGCGGTTATAAATTCGCTATCCGATTTCTGCGCGGAAAAGCCGTGCAGATGGGAGGCGCAGGGGATCAGCCCTTTGATCAGCAGCCGCAGGGATGGGCGGGAGCATCATCGCGGAAATGGCTGTTTTCCGCGGGATTCTTCATGCAAAGATGCACGGCGGCGGTGGTGAAGGCGCGGGGGAGAGCGAGGATATTGGGATTCTCGCCCACAAATTTCTTCTTCGCATCGGCCAGCGCCTCTTCGAAGGTGGCGCGGGTCTTCAGGCCCATGCCGCGGGCGATGCCGGGTTCGCGGGCGCCTACGATGTAGATGGCGCTGGTATGCTCTTCCGCCAGATGGCCGCAGCTCATCATGGAGAAGCCGTGGAAGGGATGGAAGGCGTTGGCGAAACGATACTTGCGGATGTATTCTTCGTTGGTGGCGAAATATTCGCCGTAGCGATTCATATCCGGCAGGGTCTGCATATAGTCATGCTGGAACATATCGTAGATTTCGCGCAGATAGGGCCAGCGCTCATCATGGAAATAGCCATCGCAGATGCTGGATACGATGAATACGCACTTATCGGAAAGCACCCTCTTGTGGCGGATGACCTGAGCGGAGAGCGCCTGCATCATCTGGATGGGGTTGGTGCCCATGCCGTTTCCGTAGTGGAAATTGGTGGGCATGCCGAATACGACCACATCGTATTTCTTTTCGGCCCAGTGCACATAGGTGCGCTTATCGGCGGTCTTCCAGCTGACGGGCTGCATTTCCTTGGCCCAGCCGGAATTGATTTCAATCTGACGGGATTTGGTATCCAGTACGGCATCGCAGCAGAAGAATTTTTTGCCCATTTTTTCTTCCATCAGCATGCCCTGGCGATCGAACTTATCGCGCATGAGGCTGTTGGTAGATACGGGCACAAAATCCTCCCGGTGCATAACCTGGGGCACATGATGGGCGGAGATGCTCTTCCAGTGGCTGATGCCGGTGGCGCAGTGCTTGTAGCCGCCGGAGTAGCCGCCGTAGGGATTGCCCTGGGTATGGCCGATGAGGATGGCGACATCGGCGTCAAAGACGTACTTGTTCATCAGAACGTGGTCGCCCTGATCGGTGTAGCCCAGATCTACCATGTGCTCGTAATCTTCGCTGTCGTGGCTGGTGATCTGGCCGGAGGGATAGAATTCATTGAACAGATCGCCCAGCATGGTTTTCATTTCCGGCACAGTGGCACGGGGATGCAGGCCGTTGGAGAAAAGGAACAGGATATCCTTCTTCTGGATGCCCACGGAGTACAATTCATCCAGACAGGCGCGGATGGCCACCTTGCGATGGCTGGTGGGCTGATTGCCGCCCTTGACGATATCGGGAATGACGAAGACGACGGTCTTCTTGCCTTTTGCCAATTGGGCCAGGGGCTCCATGCCGATGGGATTGCGGATGCTTTCCAGGGTGGCATTGTACAGCGAATCCCAATTCTGGGGCAGACATTCGGGATCGGGCACGGTTTCGCCGGGGATAAAGATATCGGTATTATCGGGCAGTTCAGCGCTCATAAAGCCGGAGCCGTATTCAAAATCAAGCTTCATTGTGCTTTCCTCACTTCTTCAGATATTTGCGGATGATATCCAGATATTCGTCGGGGTAGAAGCCGATCTCGCCCTGGAAACGGGTCAGCGCGATGAGGCCGCCGTCAATTTCCTCAATGGAGGCAAGCATTTCGGCGTTATCCTGCTTCAGGCCGCCGCCGTATACCACATCCATGCCGCCGGTGCGTTCCTTCACAAAGCGGGCGATCTTTTCAATGTAGGGCTTGTCAGCCGGGGTTTTGCCGGGGCCGATGGACCAGATGGGCTCGTAGCCGATGACCACCTTGCTCTTATCCACGCCCTCCAGGCCGATATCCAGCTGTGCGCCGAGCACCTCCTGCCAACGGTCCAGTTCCTCGCTCTTTTCACCGATGCAGTAAAGAACGCTCAGGCCCGCAGCCTGCGCAGCCTTGATTTCCGCATTCAGAAGACGGTTCACAGCAGCGGCGGCGGCCTCGCCCGTCACGCCGGCTTCTGCCAGCACGCCCATCTTATCATTGCGCTCCTCGCAGTGGCCGATGAGGGTGCTTTCGCAGCCCATGAGCCTTACGGCATTCCCTGTGCGATTGGTGGTGAAAGCGCCGAAATTGCCGCCCACAGCGGTATCCATGCGATAGACGCTCTGGGAGCCCAGCTTCACGGGGCTGTTTTCGGTGCGGGCAGCGGCGGCGCTCAGCAGATGCGCTTCCGGCAGATACATCACAAACTCTGCATTCTCAAAGGCCCGCAGGGCTTCCTGGGTATTTTCCACGATGGTTTTGCCCCATGCCTGCATGGACGCCAGGCGATTCACGCCGCCGAATTCAGGGGTGATATCAAAGCGCTTGAGATTGAGAAAAATATGTTTCATCAGATGCCCTCCTTCTTATAGCGGTCGGCCATCTGTTCCAGGGTGACCGCTTCGATCAGGTGGCTCTTGCGGTAGCTGCCAAACTGCACCAGCAGGGGAGCGATGGCCTCCATGGCGCCGTTCTGCATGCATTCGTCGATCAGCTTGATATGCTCGTGCCCGATCTTGCCGTACATGATGGCGTCCATGATGCTGCCCACATAGTTGCGCGGGTCAAAATTGCGGGGATTGGCAATCATATCCTGATAGAGACTGCCGATAGCGGGGCTGTCCTTGAGCTGGGGATGATCCCGGAACAGCTCCATCACATTGCGGGTGCAGGCCAGACGGATATCGGTATCCACGTTGATCTTGTTGATGCCGCATTTGGCCACATCTACCAGCTGGGCTACTTCGATGCCGTAGGCATTTTCCAATTGGCCGCCCATCTGATTGATCTGCTGCACATATTCCTGGGGAACGGTGGAGGAGCCATGGCTGACGAGGAAGCCATCGATGCCTTCATGCATCATGCATTCCTTGATGGCGATGGCGATTTCCCGGCGGATGACGGTATTCTTGCCCTTGTTGGCGCCGTGCATGGTGCCGTAGCTGATGGCCAGCGCATCGCACTTGGTCTTTTTGAAGAAATCAATGGCCTGGGCAGGATTGGTATAGGTGGAGGTGGTGCTGAATACGTGATCCTCCACCCCTGCCAGCACGCCCAATTCCGCCTCAACGGTCACGCCGTAGGGATGGGCATACTTGACCACTTCGCGGGTGAGCTCCACATTATCTTCATAGGGCAGGGAGCTGCCGTCGATCATTACGCCGGTGTAGCCGCCGTCGATGCAGGCTTTGACCGTTTCCAGGCTCTTGCCATGATCCAGATGCAGGGCGATGGGAACGCAGCTGTTTTCGCCGAATTTCTTTACGGCGTCACCAATGTTCTTTGCGCCCGCACGCTTTTTTTCGGCGCTGCCATGCATGAAATCCATTTCGCCGCCCATAAAGGCGTTGGATGCTTCTGCCCCCTGCAGGATTGCACCGGAGCGCAAAAGCTCATGCACACGTACAGCGGCCTCGATCTGGCCTACGCTGTTCATGTTGAAGGCTGCGTGGCCGTAGCGGTATTTTTCAGCAGTTTCCAGAATGGCTCTCATAGGTACCAGCATGTGTTTCTTCCTCCGATCAATTTTCGTATACGGTATAGCCGCCCACAATGGTGCGGTGTACAGTGAGGTCAGGGGTAAGGAGCGCAAGATCGGCATCCATGCCGGGGGCAATGCGGCCCTTCCCGGGCAATCGCAGGGCATCGGCGGGGTTTTCGGTCAGCAGCGGCAGCACCTCTTCCAGGGGACGGCCGGTGAATCTGACCAGATTGCGCAGCGCCTGAATGGTGGTGAGGGTGGATCCGGCGCGAACGCCCGTATCCTTCAGCTTGGCATCGCCGTCCACAACCACTACGTCGTTTACGCCCAGCTTGTAATCGCCGTCCGGCAGGCCGGCGGCCATGATGGAATCGGTAACCGCCATTACGCGGCGGAGGCCCTTGCATTTGATCAGCATCCGCACCGTTCCCGGCGCCAGATGACGGCCGTCGCAGATGGCCTCGCAGAAGCAATCGCTTTCCAGCGCTGCGCCCATGATGGCGGGCTCATGCTGATGGAAAAGCCGCATGGCGTTAAAGGTATGGGTGATGGTGCGTGCGCCGCTTTCAATGGCCTGCATGGCGGTATCGTAATCGGCGCCGCTGTGGCCGATGGAAATTACCACATCCTGGGCCACTTCGCGGATCATTTCATTCACGCCCTCCACCTCGGGGGAGACGGTCAGATACCGCACGACGCCGGGGAAATCCTTTTGCCATTTGCGCAAGAGCCCGGCATTGCCCTTCTGCAGCAGATGCTCCGGCATGGCGCCCTTGTAGGCGCTGGCCAGGAAGGGGCCTTCCAGATGGGCGCCCAGGAGCTGCGCCCCCCGGCCCTCATCCTGCATCACGGTCTGAATATCGGAAAGGCATCCGCAGGTGACCTCATCCGTATCGGTAAGAACGCTGGCCTGGAAGGCGGTGGTGCCCTGGGTGGCAAAGAAGGCGGCGATCTTGCGCAGCCCTTCCACACCGGCGGCGTTCACATCCACGCCGGCAGCGCCATGGGTATGGGCGTCAATGAAGCCGGGCACCACCTTCAGCCCGGC
This sequence comes from Clostridia bacterium, assembly GCA_017395685.1. Classification (GTDB taxonomy): domain Bacteria; phylum Bacillota; class Clostridia; order Christensenellales; family Aristaeellaceae; genus RUG563. Next base: position 44,382 of record JAFQOD010000064.1, on the reverse strand, counting down.
GGCATCGATCACGGCTTGTGCGGAAAGCCCTGCACCCGTGGCAGCGATTTTGCCACCCCGGATCAGCACATCGGTTTTTTCAAAGCGGCCTGCGATATAAACCTCGCCGCCGCGAATCAGCACTTCATTCATGGGCATTCCTCCGTCAGAAGGGCTGGATGGCTGCATTGGCATTGACGTAGATGCAGGCGTCAGGATGACGCTGCAGCAGGGTGACCGGGAAATGCGCGCTCACCTCGCCGTACGCCGCCTGGCGGATCACGGAGCGATGCCAGTCGCGGAAAACGCCCAGACGCACCTTCCTGGCCGAGAGAATCTCATGCATGCCGATGGTTACGCAGTGGGTGGGCATGGCGTCGATGGCGCCGTTCAGATCGCCGATGGCATTGGCCACCCGGGTCTCACGGCTGATGGGCAGAACCCGGGTTTTGAGGGCGGCAAATTCATCGGGGGTGAGCTCATCCTGGGATTCATTGAAGGCGAGATGGCCGTTGATGCCGATGCCGCCAAAGGCGATATCCACGCCGCCCAGTTCCTCAATCAGTGCGGGGATATAGCCCACATTGTGGGGATCGGGGAAGATGCGCTGATTTTCCGGCATCACCAGATCAGGATCGATTCTGGTATATACATTGCGGTTCATGAAGCCATGGAAGCTGAGCTTGCTGGATTCATCAATCCATTCGCCGTCCTTATCCAGATACTCGTCCATATTGATGAACCACACGTTTTTCAGGCTCACACGGCGTTCATTGACCAGGCGCACGAAAATGGGATATTGTCCCACCGGGCCCACCGGGCAGATGAACACTGTGCGGCGGTTTTGGGCGTTGTTTTTTTCGATCTCGGTGATCATTTCAAGCGCCAGTTCATAAAAGACTTCGCCGCTGTCGCCCAGCTTTTTCAGCGGGATCCTGGCGTTGGTTCCAAGTGCCTGTGCGGAAATCTGATAATAATCCATATCGCAGTTCCTCCCTCAGAATAAATGATCCAGTTTCAACTGACGTACCAATTGCACAATTTCTTTGGTGCGGCTGCAGCCAAATTTGCGCAGCAGCCCCTTGATCTGCGTTTTCACGGTAACCACTTCCACGCAGCGAATCAGCGCAATTTCACGTATTTTCTTTTCATCCAGCAGGCAGCGGATCAGCGCACGCTCTGCCGGGGTGAGCTGGGATACCATATTGATAAAGAACAGCAGGCTCTGCTCCGAGCGCTGCAGCCGGGAATATTCCCGGAGCACCGTCTGCTGGATGCGGCTTTCCAGCTGCGCTTCGCCCATGGCTGCCATACGCACATGGCGCAGGATATCCTCTTCCGAGCAGCCCTTGACGATGTAATCCGCTGCGCCTGCCCCCATGGAGAGCAGGATCATCTCATCCGTTTCATGGGCGGTAAGGAATACGATCACCGCATCCGGCTTTTTCAGAAGGATTTCTTCCGTGGCGCGGATGCCGGCATTGATGGTTTCCATTTCGATATCCATGAGGATGACATCAAAATCGGTCTCCAGAGCGATGCGCACGATCTCTGCGCCCGTCGCGGCCTGGCCGACCACTTCGATATCCTTCTGCGCGCTGAGCGTTTCGCACAGATCCTCACGCAGCAGCTGGAAATCTTCTGCCACTAAAACGCGAATGGCCACATCCGCACCTCCCTTTCCTTCAGTATATCATCATTTGCCCAAAATGGCGAACATGCTGCGTTTGTAAGCTTCCACGCCCTCCTGATCAAAGGGATTGACCCCCAGCAGCCGGCCTGATACCGCACAGGCGGCCATGAAGGCGTAATACAGCTGCCCGAAGGCATATTCATCCACCTTGTCCACAGTAAATACCGCACAGGGCACGCCCCCCTCGCTGTGTGCCTTGAGCGTGGCGGCTTCGGCTGCACGGTTGATGAAGGTGAAATCCCGTCCCTCCAGATAATCAAAGCCGTCGCGGCTTGTGCGGTCCAGCGGCACGGGCATATTTCCGCCGTCATCCTGTACGCTGATGAAGGTTTCCAGCAGCCGTCTCGGGCCGCCCTGCACATACTGGCCGATGGAGTGCAGATCTTCGGAATACATACTGTAGGCAGGGAAGATGCCCTTGCCGTCCTTGCCTTCGCTTTCACCAAAGAGCTGCCGCCACCAGCGGGCCAGGCGCTCAAAGCGAGGCTCAAAGCTGACGAGCATTTCGGTATCAAAGCCGTTGGGCAGCATGGCGTTGCGCCAGGCGGCATACCGGAAGGCAGGGTTATCCTCCCCGTTGTTCACCAGCGATTGCATATCCAGCCCGCCCTGCAGATAGCGATCAATATCCAGGCCGGCTGCGGCAATGGGCAGAAGCCCCACCACCGTAAAGGCTGTGTAACGCCCGCCGATGGGCTTGGGGAACGGCAGGAAAAGATGCCCCCGTTCCTTTGCCATTTCATGCAGGCGGCTGCCTTCGGTGCCGGTGAGTACCACCCGGCGGGCCATTTCCCGGGCGTCGTAGCGCCCTTCCATCCAGTTTCTCAGCACGCGGTAGTGAGATCCGGGCTCCAGCGTTTCAAAATTTTTGGCGATCACATGCATGACCACGCTTTTTCCTTTAAGGCGCTCCAGGATTTTCTGCAGCTCCCATGCGGAAAGCGTATTGCCGGCCCATACGATTTCAAGGCCGTTTTCCGTGCCCAGTGCATCGATCACGCCGCGGGCGGCCTGATTGCTGCCACCTACACCCACAACCACCAGGGTATCCGCAAAGCTGCGCCATTGCGCCGCCTTTTCCTTCACCGCCTGCACATAGCCTTCCGTGGCCGCTGTGCAATCCAGCCATCCCAGCACGCCCTCGTAGCATTCCGGCAGCTTGCGCCAAAGGGTGCTGCACTGGGCCGTCATGGCGTGAAGATCGGCCGCAGGGCCGTGGAAATGGAGCTTCATTGTTCTTTCCTCCGTCCATTGATCAAATCATTGGTGCTTCCGTAACGGGGCAATTGCAAATAGAAGCTGCTGCCCTGCCCGGGCCGTGAATCCACCCGGAGGGAGCCCAGATGGCTGCGCACGGTGGCGCGCACATAATACAGGCCCATGCCCCAGCTGAAATTGGTATTTTTGCTGGAATAAAAGGGATCGTAGATGTGTTTGCGCTGCTTGGCGGTGATGCCGTTGCCCTTGTCCCGCACCTCGACCACCGTCCACAGCCGCTCCTGATGGCATTCAAGGCACAGGCTTTCCTGGGTGCGGCCGGCGGTGAGCTGTGCCTCCCAGCCGTTGGTAAGCAGATTATAAATGGTTTCTGCCATATGGATTTTATCGCAGAGGATGAGCACATCTGCGGGAATTTTCATTTCAAGCAGCGCATCCGGATATTTGCGCCCAAACCGCTCCGCTGCGGTCTGGCATACGGCCTCCAGAGGCGTGGGCACCAGCGTGATAAAATTGCTTTTCACGCTGTGATAAAGCTCTTCCATGCGCTGCAGCATCACTTCGTTTGCCTGGGCCAATGTGCGCTGGTATTCGCGTAATTTTTCAGGATCTGCGTTTTCCTTGGCCAGTTCCTGGCCCATGCGCTTGTGCAGCACCCGGTTGGCCAGAAGCTGATTTTTGACCGAGTGCACAAATACACTGGCGCCCTTGCTGGCGGTATCAAACTTGCGCTGGATGGCGATTTCCTCCTGCCCTTCCCGCAGATTTTCATAGGCGTTGCGCATCAGCGCATGGAACCCCACTGCCGAGCACACGATGGAAGTGGCTGCTACCATCAGATAATTTATCATATTCAGCGCCGGATTCAGATACCAAAGCCCCTGCACCGCACCCATGTATTCATTGCGGTAAAACAGATATACCTGCGCCGGATCCTGGGGGCAATAGAGGGCATACAGGGCCGTAAGGCTTACGATCATTGCGCAGCGGCGGCGCATAAGACGGCGGTAATAGGGCATGGAAATTCCGCGGTATTCCCACAGAATCAGCCCTGCCATTGCTGCCAGATACAGCAGGATCCACGACAGCGTTCCATTCACCAGCGCCTGCAGCATCCAGGGCGCCAGGCTGATCAGCCATTCAAATACCGGCGGATAATAGCACACCAGCGAAAGAAGCGGCAGCGTGCAGGCCGCCCAGCCGATCCACCGTCTGCGGCGAATGCCGGGCGTATAGGAATAGTACAGTGCCAGCCATAACAGCACCAGCGGGAACAGATAACGCCCCACCGCCATGGTATAGCCCAGCTGCTTGAGCGTAACCACCAGATACTGCATACTGGTGCGTATGCTGTTTATGCCGTAAAGCAGCGTTTGCATATCGGGCGTAATGCCGCCTTTTTTGGCAATATAGGTCAGCACCGTCAGCCAATGCAGCGCCAGCACTGCCGTAAGGGCCATGATCAGCCCGGTTTCGCGGTTTCTGCGCGTGAGAAACAGGATGAATGAAAGTGCCAGCAGCACCAACACCAGTATAATCATTCTGTTTCCCTCCCTGTCGGGGAATTTTTTGCTGTTCCCCCCTGGTTTTCAGGCCGTTTTTATCATATGCAAAGGCGGCAGCCCGGCATAAACCAGGCTGCCGCAATGGGCTTTGGAATGCAAGCCCGGTAAGGCAGTTATTACTTGCCGGCCTCGATCATCACATCGAAGAGCACGTAATCGGAAACGGGAACCTCGCCAGCCACAGCGCCGGAGGCGATGAAGGCATCCTGCTGAACCTTGTAGTAGCCTTCGATGGTGCCATCCTGAGCGCCGGCGATGATTTCAGCGCTGGCAGGCCAGGCGGCGTCGCCGGTCTGATTCAGAGCGGTCTGCAGATCGGTAGCGCACTGATCGGCAACCCACTGGGCAACCTGTTCAAAGTTTTCGGGCTTGGAGCCGAAATCCATGGCCTTGTACAGGGCGCGGGTGAACTTGAGCACGGTGTCGGCATTCTTTTCATGATAGCCGCTGAGCACGATCCAGGAAGCGGGGGTAACGGTGCGATGGGCGAAGGTCTTGTTGGAGCACAGGGAGAACACATCGCCGTCGGAGGCATTGATGATGGTGGTGGTGGAGGGGGACCAGCAGGCGCAGGCGTCGATGGAACCGGACATCATGGCGGTTACCAGGGCGGAAGCGTCCATTTCGAAGGCCTGGATATCATCCCAGGTCATGTTGGCTTCTTCCAGGGCATACTTGAGGATCATTTCGCTGGAGGTACCGGAGGAGTAGCCCACCTTCTTGCCCTTGAGGTCAGTGATGGTGGAGATGCCGGCCTTCTTGCTGGCCAGTACGTGATCAGCATCGCCGATCTGGGACAGGGCGAAGATCTTGGCGCGGCCGTTGATGCACAGCTTGTGAGCGCCGGGCCCGATGTAGCCCATGTCAATGGAGCCGGATTCCATGGCAGCAATGATGGTGGGGCCGTCGGCAAATTCGACGAGCTGGATGTCCAGGCCTTCTTCAGCGAAGTAGCCCTGATTGATGCCGGTCACAACGCTCCAGAGGGAAGCGTAGTTGGGCATGTAGGCAATGTTGAGCTTGGTGTCGGCCAGAGCGAGGCCACAGGAGCATACGAGGACCAGTGTCATCACGAGAGCAAAGATTTTCTTCATTCGGTTTTCCTCCATTTTTAATATCTTCAAACGGACTCGCCGCTTAAATACGGGGTGCGTTACTTCCGGACTTCAAGATATTCCTGATAAACCTGGGACCAGATATGATTCTTCAGTTCCATGAATTCGGGGGACATCTTGGTTTCCTGGGTGCGGGGATAGGGGATGGTGATATCCACGATCTCCTTGATGCGGCCCGGCCGGGCGCTCATGATGATTACCTTCTGGGCCAGAACGATGGCTTCATCCACATCGTGGGTGATGAAGAAGCAGGTCTTCCTTTTCTTCTGCCACGTTTCCAGCAGTTCGCTCTGCAGCTGGGTGCGGGTCTGGGCATCCAGGGCGCCGAAGGGCTCATCCATCAGCAGCACTTCGGGCTCAGCCGCATAGGCGCGGGCGATGGCCACGCGCTGCTTCATGCCGCCGGAAAGCTCCTTGGGATAGCTGTTGGCAAACTTGGCAAGATCCACCATTTCCAGGTATTTCATGGCTTCGGCTTCAGCATCCTTGCCTTTGATGCCCCGCATTTCCAGGGCGAACATGACATTTTTTTTCACCGTCAGCCAGGGGAACAGCGCATACTGCTGGAAGACCACGCCCCGGTCGGTGCCGGTGCCGGTGACTTCCTTGCCGTTGCAGTATACTTTTCCGCTGGTGGGCTCGGTGAGGCCGGCGATGATATTGAGCAGGGTGGATTTGCCGCAGCCGGAGGGGCCGACAACGCAGATAAACTCGTTATCCATGATGTCGAGGGAGACTCCGTTGAGGGCAACCATTTCGCCGTTGCGGCCGTTGAAGACCTTGCGCACGTTATCAATTTTTACGCGCACATTCTTTTCGTTCAGATTTCGCGCTTCTCCTGCCATGACGTGAGCTTCCTTTCCGCAAACTTGATGAGTTTTTCAATGGTGATACCCAGTATGCCGATGAGGATGATGTACAAAAGCATGGGCGCAGGCTCGAAGCTGTTGTTGAGGCTGCGGATACGCATGCCCAGGCCGGCGGTGGCGCCGGTGGATTCGGCGGCGATCAGGGTGGTGAGGGCGACGGATGCGCCCAGACGGATGGCGGTGAGGATGAAGGGCAGCGTGGCCGGAGCGATGACGCGGATGAAGATATCCTTGTCCTTGGCGCCCAGCACACGGGCAGCCTTGATGAGCGTCTCATCCACGTTGATCACGCCCTGATAGATGGTGATGCACATGGTGAGGAAGCAGGCGATGGTGATGACGATGATCTGAGGCTTGCGGCCGACGCCGGCAGCAATTACGATCAGCGGCACATAAGCCAGCGGGGGGATGTTGCGGATGAACTGGATCCAGGGCTCAATGATGAAGCGGACCGGCTTATACCAGGCCATGAGGATGGCCACGGGCAGCGCGATCACAAAGCCCAGAACATAGCCCCAGAATACGGAGATGAGGCTGGAGGCAATGTCCTTGAACAGCACACCCCGGTCGTACATGACCTTGAGATTGCCAAAGACCTTGATGGCATTGGGGAAGGCGCGTGATGTAGCCGGAATGATGGAAAGCACCCACCACAGTGCCAGTGCCGCGATCAGAGAAAGCGCAACCCACACTTTGGACGGGATGCGATCCGCCAGACTGGTCTGTTTCTGTCGGTTTTGCATAGGTTTCAATCCCCTTTTCTATGGTTCATGGTTGTATTATAGCGCTTTTATACCATCTTTGTAAGTATGATTTTTTCTCATACTGAAAACTGCATTTTACACCCGTTTTTCGTCCTTCAGGGTGATCATGGAGGGAATATCTGCGCCGATCAGCGGTTTGCACCATTGCACGAAGGCGTCCGTCACGCCGTTTCCGCGCTCATTGATATATTCCCGGGGCAGGGTCTTTTCGGTCATCATTACCTGGCGTACATCCACAAGGGTGGTGGAGATACGGTAGGGATTGATGCTTTCCCGGATAAAGGCCACCATTTTTCCGCTTTCCCCGGCAATGGCGGCGCGCACCGCTTCCTCCCCGGCAAGCTTTGCCTCGGCCTGATCCACAGGGCTGACCAGCGTCATGGAGGCACGGCCCAGCAGCCCCGGCTTTTCGCTGCGGGATTTGTAGCCCAGCTTCTTGGTCACCAATTGGGATAGATGCGCTGATACATCCCCAAAGTATACCGAGCGGCCTACCTGGAACACCGGCTCGACAATGGGCTTGCCATCTGCATCCTTGAGCCCCTCGCTGGCTACCACCACTACGCCCCGTTTCTTTTCGATCAGTTCCTTTACATCTGAAAGGAATTTTTCTTCTTCAAAAGGCACCTCCGGCAGATAGATCAGATCCGGGCCTGCGCCGCTTTCCCATGCCAGCTGGGAAGCCGCAGTGATCCAGCCGGCATTTCGGCCCAGCGCCTCAATCACCACCACATGAATGGGCAGCCCCTGCACATCGGCGGCCACCTCGGCTACGCTTTGGGCCATGTAGCGGGCAGCGCTGCCGAAGCCGGGGGCATGATCCGTCACGGCCAGATCGTTATCCATGGTCTTGGGGATGCCCATTACCCGGATATCCCGGTCGCGGCAGGCCTCGCAAATGCGTCCGCAGGTATCCATGGTGCCGTTGCCGCCGTTCATGAGTACATATTTTACGCCCAGCCTTTCAAAAATGGCGGGCATTTTTTCATAATCTTCTTTTTCCAGTGCATCCCTGGAAGTGCCAATGGCGCTGCCTGGGGTTTGAAGAAGCAGCCGGAGCTTTTCCTCAGGCACATCGGTCACATCTGCCACTTCACCCCGCAGCAGCCCGCCGGTACCGCCGACGGCCGCAAGCACCCGATCCACTTCCGGGTGTTTTTTCGCCTCGGTGATGGCGCCGTACAGAGAGGCATTGATCACAGCCGTAGGGCCGCCTCCGTGGATAAGGATAAGATTCCCCTTCATAAGACATGAGTCTCCTTATTCAATATATTCATTCCATTATATTATAGAAAATTCTTTGCCAAAAGAGAAGGGGGAATTTTTTTCATACTGATTGGGGAAATATGGGGCCCTGGAATGTCGCTGGGGGTACATCTGCTCGCCTCTGCCGTGCAAGAAAACAGAAATGGCTGTTTTTATCTATTGCTGCTTACGGTGTTTTCGGGCCCGGAGGGAACATGGGGAAACAGTATACGGCGGGAGGATCCGGCTTGACAAAGCCCTTTGATTTTCATACACTATTGAAGAAAGAAACGATTGCAGCGCCGCATCATTATATGAACTGATCTGACCGAACATTCAGAAAAAAAGCCATGGGATAAAACGGGAGGAATACCATGCCCATTCAGATTATCCGGAATGATATTACCAAAGTGCATGCGGATGCCATTGTCAATGCCGCCAATTCCGCACTGGCCCCCGGCGGCGGGGTATGCGGCGCCATTCATCAGGCGGCGGGGCCGGAGCTGGCCCTGGAATGCAAGGCCCTGGGGGGCTGTGCAACAGGCAGGGCCAAGATTACCAAAGGATACCGGCTGCCCTGCCGGTATGTGATTCATGCGGTGGGCCCGGTATGGAACGGGGGATGGCGGGGGGAGGATCAGCTGCTGGCCTCCTGCTACCGGGAAAGCCTGGCCCTTGCGGTGCAGTATCATTGCCAGAGCATCGCTTTTCCCCTGATATCCTCCGGCGTCTATGGCTATCCCAGGGCCCAGGCGCTGAAAATCGCCACGGATGCCATCCGGGATTTTCTGCTGGGGCTGGAAGAGGATCTGCTGGTTTTCATTGTGATATTTGATAAGGAGAGCTTTCAGATCAGCGAAAAGCTGTATGCCGGGGTATCCGCCTTCATCGATGATTATTATGCGGATGCGCATTTGGCCGGCGACCGGCGCGCCCGTTTCATGCAGGAAAGGCAGATTCAGGAAAGCATGGAAGCGGCTCGCTGCAATGAGGACGCTGGCTTCTTCCCCTGTTTTGCGCCAAAGGCACCGGATGCTTTTTCTATGGGATCATTGGAAGATGCGCTGCAGGAACTGGATGAAAGCTTTTCCCAGATGGTGCTGCGCAAAATTGATGAAAAGGGCATGACGGATCCCGAATGCTATAAAAGGGCCAATCTGAGCCGGAAGCTGTTTTCCAAGATCCGGGGGGATATCCATTATCAGCCCAGCAAGCGCACCGCCCTGGCGCTGGCCATCTCCCTGGAGCTGAGCCTTCCGGAAACGGAACTGCTGCTGAGAAAAGCAGGCATGGCCTTGTCCCACAGCAGCAAATTTGATGTAATTATTGAGTATTTTATCAGGAACGGCCATTATAACCTGTTTGAAATCAATGAAACGCTGTTCCAGTTTGATCAGATGCTGCTGGGGGGATAAATGTCGCTTCCCATGCGACCATAGCGGATGGAAAACCTGCTATCATGGCATTGTCGGTAAGGCAAATGCAAATGAATCAGGAGGTTTTACATCATGAAGAAGAATTTGACGGAACTGGTTTTCATTCTGGATCGCAGCGGATCCATGCACGGCCTGGAGAAGGATACCATCGGCGGTTTCAATTCCATGATTGAAAAGCAAAAGAAGCTCAGCGGGGATGTGTATGTATCCACCGTGCTTTTCGATAATGACTGCCAGGTGCTGCATGATCGGGTGGATATCCGCAATATCCAGCTCATGACGGAGGCGGATTATACCGTCCGGGGCTGCACGGCGCTTTATGATGCGGTGGGCAGCGCCATCCATCATATCGGAAATGTGCATAAGTATGCCCGGAAAGAGGATGTGCCGGAAAAGACCCTCTTCGTCATCACCACCGACGGCATGGAAAATGCCAGCCATCGCTATACCGCCGGGGATGTGAAGATGAAAATCCAGCGGCAGAAGGAAAAATACGGATGGGAATTCATTTTCCTGGGGGCCAATATGGATGCGGCGGAAGCGGCGGGCCGTATCGGGATTGAGCGCAGCCGTGCTGCCAATTTCCACAGCGATGAGAGGGGCACCAGGCTCAATTACGATGTGGTGGGGGATGCGGTGTGCGCCATGCGGCAGGCAGCCATTCCCGATGATTGGGCAAACCGGATTGATCAGGATTATCAGAGAAGGAAATAAACACAAGATGGAAAAGGTACTGATTATCGGCAGCAACGGGGCAGGCAAATCCACTTTCTCATTTTCTTTGGCGGAGGGGACGGGCCTGCCCCTCATCCATATTGATCAGATATACTGGCGTGGGAATTGGCAGGTGACGCCGCAAGCAGAATTTGATCAATTGGTATTGGCAGAAGCCCTAAAGCCTTCCTGGATTATCGAAGGAAATAATATCCGGTCGCTGCCAGGGCGGCTGCAACATGCCGATACAGTATTCTGGTTTGAATTTCCGCCGCTGATCTGCATCAAAAATATTCTGATCCGGGAATGGCGCTACCGCGGAGCAGCACGGCCGGATATGCCGGAAGGATGCAAAAGCCGGCTGAGCCTGAAATTTCTGCTGTATGCCTGCAGATTCAACCGCAGGAATCGGAAGAATATTGCGGCGATGCTGGAAAAAGTGCCTCATGTGCAGGTGATTCGCTTTACGGGCCGTAGACAGGTCGCAGCATATCTGCACAGCTTAAATATGGAGGGATAGAGTATGGATTACGGCCTTGTTCACATGGCAGACGGCAGCGCCCGGCGGGTATCCCGGCTGATTCTGGGAACGGCGGGGTTTGGGGGCGGATTGGATGAGGATGTATCCTTCCGGCTGATGGATCAGTATGCAAATGCCGGGGGCAATGCCCTGGATACCGCCCGGGTATACGGCTGGCATTCAGGCGGCGTGGGGACCAGTGAGCGGACGGTGGGCAGATGGATCCGCAGCCGGGGGATGGAAAAGGAGATTTTCCTCATCACCAAAGGGGGCCATCCTGCCCCGGAGGCCATGGATGTGCCCCGCCTTTCACCTGCCGATATTCAGGGGGATTTTAAGCGCAGCCTGGAGGATCTGGGTACCGGAAAAATTGATCTTTATTTCCTCCATCGGGATGATATCACCCTTCCCGTATCGGGCATTATGGATACGATGGATTCCCTGGTGAGGGAGGGCAGGGCCCTTGCCATCGGCGCATCCAACTGGCGTGCAAAACGGATCAAGGAAGCCAATCAATATGCGCTGGATGCTGGAAGGGCCCCTTTCACCGCCACCCAGATCCAGTGGAGCTATGCAGATTATGCCCCGGCCTGCCCTGATCCTACCCTGGTGCTGATGGATGATGCGGAGCAGGCGGCATACGAAAAAATGCCCGGGCTTTCGGTCATGGCCTTTACCAGCCAGGCGAAGGGCATCTTTGCCAAGGGATATCTGCCTGATTTATCGGATGCAGCCCCCCGGCACCGGAAATATGTGACGGAAGAGAATATCAGAAGATACGGTGAATTGCTGCGCCTGTGCAAAGAAAAGGGCATTTCCCCTGTCCGGGCAGCCTTGGATTATATCACCTGTCATCCATCCCTGCCCGGCTTTGCGCTGATCAGCGCTTCCTCTCAGGACCAGCTTGCCCAGGCTCTGGAATAAAGAAAGCAATAAACAAAAGGCTGTCTCATGAAGAGACAGCCTTGATTTTATTTGTCAGTTACCCAGATAGGCTTTGCGCACATCGTCGTTGGTGAGCAGTTCCTGGGCGTCGCCTTCCATTACGATCTTGCCGGTTTCAAGCACGTAGGCACGATTGGCAATGGAGAGGGCCATATGGGCGTTCTGCTCCACCAGCAGGATGGTGGTGCCCGCTTTGTTTACTTCCTTGATGATGGAGAAAATCTCCTGCACCAGGATGGGGGAAAGGCCCATGGAGGGCTCATCCAGCATCAAAAGATCGGGATGGCTCATCAGCGCACGGCCCATGGCCAGCATCTGCTGTTCACCGCCGGAAAGGGTGCCGGCCAGCTGCCGGGTGCGTTCCTTCAGCCGGGGGAAGTGGGAAAAGACCATTTCCAGGTCATTTTTCATTTCGGCCGGGTTCTTCCTGGTATAGGCGCCCATTTCCAGATTTTCCAGCACCGTCATCTGGGCGAATACCCGCCGCCCTTCCGGCACCTGGGAAAGGCCCAGGGGCACCAGCTTATGGGGATGAAGGGAGGAAAGATTCTTTTCCTTGAAGGTGATAACGCCGCTCTTTTGCCGGATCAGGCCGGAAATGGTATGCAGCGTGGTGGTTTTACCGGCACCGTTTGCGCCGATCAGGGTGACGATTTCCCCCTGATTGACCTGGAAGGAAATATCATGCAGGGCATGGATTGCACCGTAGAATACATTCAAGCCTTCCACCTTCAGCATGTGGCAGCGCCTCCTTCCTCATTTTCTGCCGCCTTGCCCAGATAAGCGCTGACCACTTCGGGATTGCGGCTGATTTCATCCGGGGTGCCCTGAGCGATGATGCGGCCGTAATTGAGCACGTAAATGCGTTCGCAGATGCCCATAACCAGCTTCATATCATGCTCGATCAGCAGGATGGCCACGGAGAAACGGGTGCGGATGATCTTGATGGTTTCCATCAGTTCCTGGGTTTCAATGGGGTTCATGCCGGCGGCAGGCTCATCCAGCAGCAGCACCTTGGGATTGCTGGCCAGGGCGCGGCAGATTTCCAGCTTCCGCTGCTGGCCGTAGGGCAGGCTGTCCGCCCGGGTATCGGCCACATCCTCCATGCCGAATACGGAAAGCAGCTCCCGGGCACGCATATCGATGCCCCGCTCTTCCCTGGCATACTTTGGGGTGCGCAGCACGCCGTCCGCCACGGAATAATGCATACGGGTCTGGAAGGCTACCTTGATATTTTCCAGCACCGTCATGGATTTGAACAGGCGGATATTCTGGAAGGTACGGGCGATGCCGTTGGCAGTGATATCATGGGTTACCTTGCCCACGATGGATTTGCCCAGCAGCACGATATCACCGTCGGTGGGGCGGTAAACGCCGGTAAGCATATTGAATACGGTGGTTTTGCCGGCGCCGTTGGGGCCGATCAGGCCCACGATTTCATTATCCATCAGGTGGATATTGACGTTTTCAGCGGCCTGCAGCCCGCCGAAGCGAATACCCAGCTGCTTGGTTTCCAGAACGGGCATATTGAAATTGCCGTAATCGTATTTGGGCACTTCCGGCATGATGACCGGCTTTTTCCGGGGGAATTTTTTCCGGTACCAGGCAAGGAAGCGGCGCAGGTATTTGGCGCAGAAATCCCAGATGGCAACCAGAGAAAATTCCGCCGTGCCCAGCAGTCCCTTGGGCCGGAACAGCATCATCAGCACCAGCACCAAAGAATAGATCAGCATACGCCAGTCCGCCAGGAAGCGGAGCAGCTCGGGCAGCAGGGTGAGCACCACAGCGGCGATAATGGAACCGGTGATGGAGCCCATGCCCCCCAGCACGACCATGACCAGATAGTCGATGGAGCGGTTGAAATCGAAATCGGCAGGGGTGAGGCTGCCCATCTTGTGGGCGTACAGGCCGCCGGCCACTCCGGCAAAGAAGGCAGCCAGGGTGAAGGCAAATACTTTGTAATAGGTGGTGGGAATGCCGGTGGATTCGGCGGCCACCTCGTTTTCGCGGATGGAAAGGATGGCCCGGCCATGGCGGGAACGGCCCAGGGTGAACAGGCAGGCAACCACCAGCACCACCACGATATACACATAATTGAAATTGGTGGCCCGGTTAATGCGCAGCAGGCCCTGTGCGCCGCCGGTGAAGGCCAGGTTATTGATGATTACACGGATAATTTCGCCAAAGCCCAGGGTGATGATGGCCAGATAGTCGCCCTTGAGGCGCAGGGCGGGGATGCCGATGATCAGGCCGAATACTGCCGCCATCAGGCCGCCGGCGATGAGTGCCAGGGGAAAAGAAAGGGCGATATTGACGCCGGTCAGGGATTTGGTGATCAGGGCGGCGGTGTAGGCGCCGATGGCCATGAAGCCTGCATGCCCCAGGGCCAGCTGGCCCAGGAAGCCGGTGGTCAGGTTGAGGGATACCGCCATGATGATGGCGATGCCGATATCCATCAGGGTGCTCTGATTACTGCGGGAGATGACCTTGCCGTTGATCATCAGGGAAACGGCCACAAAGATCAGCACAACGGCCAGGAAATTGAGGATGCACGCACGGGTTCTTTTATTCATGTCCGCTCACCTCACACTTTCTCGCTGGTCTTCTTACCCAGCAGTCCGGCCGGTTTCACCAGCAGCACGATGATCAGGATGCCGTATACCACTGCATCCGCCAGGGAGGAGGAAATATAGCCCTTGGTCATGCTTTCCGCCATGCCCATCAGCAATCCGCCCAGCATAGCGCCGGGGATGATGCCGATGCCGCCCAGAACGGCAGCAATAAAGGCCTTCAGGCCGGGGAGGGAGCCCATGGTGGGCTGCACCCGGGGATAGGAAAGGCAATAGAGGAAGGAACCGATGGCCGCCAGGGCACAGCCGATAGCGAAGGTGATGGAAATGGTATTGTTCACATTGATGCCCATCAGCTGGGCGGCGCCCATATCCTCTGATACCGCCCGCATGGCCTTGCCGGTGCGGGTGCGGCGGACGATGAACTGCAGCAGCGCCATCAGCAGCACCGATACCCCGATGGTCAGCAGGGTGGTGAAGCTGATATTCAGATCCCCGATGGTGATGGGGGGAACGGTGAAGATGGTGGGGAAGGGCCGGGGCGTAGCGGTAAAGATTACCTGGGCCAGATTCTGCAAAAGAATGCTGATGCCGATGGCGGTAATCAGAGAAGAAATGCGGGGGGAAGAACGCAGCGGCTTATAGGCCACCCGCTCGATCACCACGCCGAAGGCCACGCAGGTTACAATTGCGCCCAGCAGTGCCAGAGGCGCTGCAATATACAGGGGCAGCCCCAGGCTGGTCAGAATGATCTGGGCGGCATAGGAGCCAACCATGATGATATCGCCGTGGGCGAAGTTGATCAGCTTTACAATGCCGTATACCATGGTATATCCCAGGGCGATCAAGGCATAGATGCTGCCCACTTCCAGGCCGTTGAGCAGCTGATTAAAGAATGTTGTCATATCCGTTCTGTCCCCTCAGCAAGTGTATCTAAAACCGGGAAAAGGGAAGAAGGGGGATCAATCCCCTTCTTCCCTGCAAAGTACATGAAATGGATTACGGATCCACCTTGGCCACAAAGTGCTTGCCGCCTTCGGCGTCAAAGGTCATAACGAAAGCGCTCTTGATGGGGTTGTTGTTTTCGTCGAAGGTGATGTTGCCGGATACGCCCACGGTGTTCAGGGCCTTCAGGGCGTCAGTCACATCTTCAAAATCGGTGGAGCCGGCATTCTTGATGGCTTCGCAGATGACCAGCGCAGCATCATAACCGGTGGCGGAGAAGGAAACGGTGGGCACTTCGCCGTACTGGGTGGTGAAATCGGCGATGAACTTCACAACGGCTTCATCTTCAGAGTCAAAAGCAAAGTGATCGGCGTAGGTGATCTGGGTAAGCAAACTCTTGTCGGCGATCTGGGGCACGATATCGGAAATACCGTCGGCGCCCATGTAAACGGTGTTCAGACCGATGGCATTGGCCTGGGTAAGGATCAGGGAAGCTTCAGCGCCATAGAAGGGAAGGAATACGGCGTCGGGAGCGGCATTCTTGATGTTGGTCAGCTGAGCCTTGAAATCGATATCGGTGAAGTTGGCAGCTTCCTTGGCAACGATTTCCAGGTCTACTTCCTTGGCCTGCTGTTCGAAAGCGGCAACCAGACCGGTGGAATAGGCGCTGTCCACACCGTAGAGGATGGCGATCTTCTTGTAGTCCTGCTGGGCGGCGAAATTGGCCATTACAACGCCCTGGAAATCATCGATGAAGCAGGTGCGGAATACGTTTTCCTTGCCTTCGGTGATGTCAAAGGCGGTACCGGAAGCGGTGACCATGGGGATGCCGTCATACATGGCAAGGTCAGCAATGATGCGGCACTGGCCGGTGAGCACGTCGCCCAGAATGGCGGCGCATTCATCATCCAGATAATCGAAATAGATCTTCTGGGCCTGGGCGTTATCAGCTTCATGGTCTTCCCACAGCAACTCTACCTTCTTGCCGTTGATGCCGCCCTGGGCATTCAGCTGGGCAATGTACAGATCGGCGCCGTCCTTAACGGCATTGCCGTATACGGCGTAGGGGCCGGTCAGGGGGGCCAGACCGCCGATCTTGATGGTATCTTCCTTGGCCAGAGCGGGAATGCTCATGGAAAGGAGCATCATAGCTGCCAAAGCAAAAGCGAACATTTTCTTCATGATCAAATTCCTCCTCAGAAAGGATAAATAGCCTTTAAAAATGGCTTGCGTATAGTATATATAAAAAGCGGATTGGATGCAAGAGGAAAATTTGCACAAAAACTGTATTTGCAACGAAAAAATATGCATTGAATGATCATAAATATTGAAAATCCGGTCAAAAAAATGCCGTGCAGAAAATCCGCACGGCATTTGAGAAAATAATTTTATTGTTCGGGTTCTTCCTTCTTGGTGGTGGCTTTTTCCAGAATGCGCAGCACCAGGATGATCATGGCGGTCACCAGGAAGATGCCCACCAGGCCCTTGCCCATGAAAACCAGGCTTTCCATGAGGGTCAGGGGCTTTTCTTCTTCGGCGGGTTCTTCAGCAGGTTCTTTATTTTCTTCGCCGTCTGCGATCACGATATCCGTCTGGGCGTCGGCGCTTCCAATGGCTTCAGCGGGGATAGTTTCTTCAGCTATGGCCAGGCAGGGCATAGTCAGCAGCATCAGGGAAAGAATCAGCGCGAAAATCTTTTTCATCATCATTTTATTATACCTCCACGCCTTTCTTACAGGAAGAAGCTGAGGATCAGGCCGCCGGCGATAACGGAAGCGATCTGGCCGGAGACGTTGACGCCTACAGTGTGCATCAGCAGGAAATTCTGGGGATCTTCCTTCAGGCCCATCTTATGCACCACGCGGGAAGACATGGGGAAGGCACTGATGCCGCAGGCACCGATCATGGGGTTTATCTTGGTCTTGCTGAACACATTGAGCAGCTTGGCAAAGAGCACGCCGCCGGCGGTATCCACGATGAAAGCCACCAGACCCAGGCCCATGATCAGCAGGGTATCGGGGGAGAGGAACTGATCAGCCTGCATACGGAAGGCGATGGTCAGGCCCAGGAACAGGGTGATCAGGTTGGCCAGCACCTTCTGGGCGGTTTCGGAAAGGCTGTTGAGCACGCCGCATTCACGCAGCAGATTGCCGAACATCAGGAAGCCAATGAGGGCTACGGCGCCGGGGGCTACCAGGCCCACCAGCATGGTTACGATGATGGGGAAGAGGATGCGGGTGGTCTTGGTGACGGTCTTCTGCTCATAGGGCATGCGGATCAGGCGCTCTTTCTTGCTGGTGAGCAGCTTGATCACCGGGGGCTGCACGATGGGCACCAGGGCCATGTAGGAATAGGCGGCCACCATGATGGCGCCCAGATATTTGCTGCCCAGGGCGTTGGCAACCACGATGGAGGTGGGGCCGTCAGCAGCGCCGATGACGGCGATGGAGGCGGCGTCATTGGGCAGGAAGCTGCATACGCTGGCCAGGGCCAGGGTGAAGAAAATACCGAACTGGGCGGCAGCGCCGAAGAGCATCAGCTTGGGATTGTTGAGTACGGGGCCAAAGTCGATCATGGCGCCGATACCGATAAAGAGAAGCAAGGGGAACAGTTCATTGTCGATACCGGCATTGAACAGTGTTTCCAGCGTTTCGATAGCGCCGGAATTGGGCAGGTTCACCAGGATGGCGCCAAAGCCCATGGGAAGCAGCAGGCTGGGCTCCATATCCTTTTTGATGGCCAGATAGATCAGAATTGCGCCGATCGCCCACATAATGGGCATTTGCCAGGTCAACTCGCCGAAATTACCCAGCAGGTCTTGCAAAAAGTCTGCCATAAAAATCTCCTCCTGAAAAATTGCATCCAATATAATATATCAGAATTTCCCGAATGGTGCAATATCTTTTCTGAAATCCGGTAAAAAAGATCAGAAAACCAGGGAAGGATGCATAGGCTGAAGGGAGGAGGGGAGGAAAATGAAGGCTGGTTTTTTCAAAAAAGCGGATCAGAAGGAAAAGCGGAAAGGGGGCAGGCGGCTGCTGCGCATCCTGGTGATTGTGCTGCTGCTGGCGGGGGCGCTGCTGCTTTTATTGGAAAAAAATCTGGAGGCGGTGATCCTGGATATGGCCCATGCCCGGGCAGAGGCCATGGCGGTGGAATATATGCATGAAGCGGTGCAGCATGTGATGGGGGAGGGGGTATCCTATGCAGAAATGATGGATGTGAAGCTGGACGGGCAGGGCAGGGTCACCCTGATCCAGGCCAATGCCGCCCGGATGAATGCCCTGGCCACCAGAACGGCCCTCCGTTCCCAGGAGCAGCTGGAGGGGGCGGAGGCCCAGAGCGTGGCCATTCCCCTGGGGGCAGCCCTGGGCATTCCCTTCTTTTCTGCCATGGGCCCCAGAATTCAGGTGCGCATTCTGCCTGTCAGTGCCGTTACCGCCCATTTTTTCACTGAATTTGAATCGGCCGGCATCAATCAGAGCCGGCATAAAATTTATCTGTCCCTGCAGACCACCGTCCGCCTGGTCATTCCCACCGGCGCCCGGCAGGTGACCCTTTCCAGCCAGGTGCTCATTGCCGAATCCATTATCGTGGGGGATGTGCCCCAATCCTATGTGCAGGTGCCCGATATGGATGATTCACTGAATTTTGCCATTCCCTGATGGGTGCTTGAATTTTTTATTATAATATGGTAGAATAATTGTACAAAAAGCAAACTGAAAAGGGGTTGATCGGCTTGCTGTTCCGCAGTTGTGCAGGAGGGATCGTATTTTATCAGGATCAGGTGCTGCTGCTGAAAAATGAAAAGGATGAATGGGTGATGCCCAAAGGGGTGATCCGCCAGGGCAATGATCCCCGGGCAGTGGCCCTATCCCGGGTCAGGGAAGAGGCGGGCGTGCAGGCGGAGATCGTCATGAGCGCCGGAGAAACCTGCTATGAATTTTTCTCCGTTACCCGCCGGCAGCCGGTATGCAACCGCATTCAGTGGTTTGTGATGGAAAGTGCACAGGGGGCATGCACCCCGGCGGAGCCCTTCGTGCAGGCCGGATTTTTCGGGCACGATGAGGCGCTGCAGCTGATTACCTATACCCAGGATCGTTCCCTGCTGGCAGTTTCCTGGGAAAAATACCGTGAAATCCAACGGAAGATGTAAAAAATTCGTATCATTTTAAGGAATCTGCGCCGTTTGCTTGACAGCGGCGCATTCTTGCTCTAAAATAAAATGGAGTATATATTTTTTCTCCTGATTCCGCTTTCCGGATCATGGAGGGAGGGAGGGGCATTTCATGCTTGCCCGTAAACTTGTGCGGCCCATGGGGCTTGCTCTCCTGCTTATGGTTCTTCTTTGCGCCTTCGGCTTTTCTGCCCAGGCCATTGAAAGTGATCCCATTGAATTCACCATCCAGGTATCGCCTACTGAATTGACTGAGGCGGGGGATGTGCGGGTTTCTTTGCGTGTGGCCAATACCGGCAATGCCGATATGATCGACGCGGTAACCCTGTATGATCCTGCCGGCAATCTGGTGGGCTCCTTTGGCGACGGCGGATCCTATCTGCTCACCGCCGGTGCTTTCCGTACCTGGGAAGGCACCTGGAAGGTAACGGATGATCAGCTGGATGCCGGTGAATTTGCCTATACCATCAGGTATCATCTGCTGGATGATTCCGGGGAACTGGTGGAATTCAGCCGTCAGGCCGTGGCCCGGGTGAAATTCACTGGGGAGAGGGTAAAGCTGAACATCAGCCGTACCATCACCCCTGAAGTGGTGCGCTCCGGCAAGACTGCCTCTGTGGTTTATGAATTGTATAACAGCGGCAATGTGGATCTGATCGATATCCGGGTGAAGGAGAAGATCTCCAAGACGGCCCAGACGGTAAAATCCCTGCCTGCCGGGGAAAAGGCCACCCTCACCTTTACCAGCAAAATCGGTAGCGCCGATCTGACCAGCAGCGCCGCCATCACCTATAAGGCCAAGGGCACCACCAAGA
Source organism: Clostridia bacterium (assembly GCA_017395685.1). Classification (GTDB taxonomy): domain Bacteria; phylum Bacillota; class Clostridia; order Christensenellales; family Aristaeellaceae; genus RUG563. The sequence goes on along the minus strand of JAFQOD010000064.1, from coordinate 23,812 downwards.
CCCTGACCGAAAAGGTGGAGGATGCCGCCATCACCCTGGCCAAGCCCAATCTGGATATCAAGATCTCTACTCCTACTGCCGGCGTCAATATCGGCGAAGCGGCCAAGGTGGTTGTAACCTTCACCAACCAGGGCAATATCAGCTATTCCAACGTATCCGTAAAGGATGATAAGAAGGGCGAATTCCTGACGAATATCTCCATCCCTGCCGGTGCGACCGTGGTAGAGGAAAAGGAATTCATTCTGATGGAGCCCACCACCTTCAAGGTGACGGCCACCCTGCCGGATAACACCGGAACGACCAATACCATGGTCTCCAACGAACTGGCCATCGGCGTATTCGATCCGGAAAAGGCCCTGCTGCTCACCCTCAATCTTACCGCCGATAAGCAGACCGTGTCCTCCACCCCCGGGGATCTCACCTTCAAGCTGGTGGTGACCAACAACAGCAATATCAAGGCGGAAAAGATCGCCATCTATCACGGCAGCACCTATATTACGGAGATTTCCGCCCTGGAGCCCGGCGCCAGCACCGTGATCACCCGGGATGTGCGCATTTCTCAGGCTGGTCAGTTCCGTTTCACTGCCTCCCTGAAGGATTCCATGAAGAATACCGTCACCTTCGATTCCAATACCCTGCAGATCAATTATGCCCGGCCCACCGCTGCCCCCACCAAGATGCAGCTGGTGACCAGCTCTCCCCCTCCCCGGGTGACGGAGCCTCCTGTTGATCCCATCCTCAACAGCACCAAGGGCGCCCTGACGATCGTATTGTTCGTTGTCGGCGGTATCTTTGCCCTGGCCTTCGTGCTCTTTGCGGTAAGCACTGTGATCCGGATCATCAACAAGAGCAAGTCTGCCTCTGCCTATGATCATCTGGAACTGGCTGAACGCCGCAATTATACCGATCCTGCCGATGAGGAACTGGAAGATGTAGAAGTCCGCAAGGAAGCCCCCCGTCCCGCTGCTCCCCAGGCGCCCGCCGCCCGGCAGCCCGTGACGCCGCCCCAGGTTTCCGAAATGGGCGCTTCCATCCGTCCCGCCCAGATGCCTGCCAGCGACGGCGAAGGCGGATACCGGGTATCCCGTCCCGCGGCCCCTGCAAATCAGCCTGCCCAGCCTGTGAATGCCCCCAAGGCCCCCCAGGCTCCCGTTCCTCAGGCGATTCCCGTGAATCGGCCCGTGCAGCCCGTGAACGCCCCCCAGGCTCCCCAGGCTCCTGTGCCTCAGGCTGTTCCCGCTCCCCAGGCTGCTCCCGCCCCGGAACAGGGCGGTGAGGCCGCCCCCCGCCGCCGCAGCCGCGGTGCCCAGCGGGTGGAAGATGGGGAATAAGATGAAATCATAATGCCCCTGGAAGCATGCCAGGGTGAAAGCGCCGGAGGAATTGTTCTCCGGCGCTGTTTTTGAAAGGAAGATGCTTGTGAAAAAGCTGCAGGTATTGATTGTGGATGGCCAGGGGGGCGGCATCGGCCGTCAGCTGACCGAGGCCATCATCAAGGCGCAGACGGATTGCCAGATTACTGCCGTGGGGACCAATGCCGCCGCGACCGCCGCCATGCTGAAGGCGGGGGCCCATCAGGGCGCCACCGGGGAGAATGCGGTGGTTGTCTGCGCCCGGGATGCGGATGTGATCATGGGCCCGGTGGGCATTGCCATTGCCGATTCACTGCTGGGGGAAATCACCCCGAAAATGGCCCGGGCTATTGGAAAAAGCGGGGCGGTAAAGCTGCTGCTGCCGGTAAATCACTGCAAAAATATCATTGTGGGTGTGGAAGATCTGAATCTGAAAAATCTCACTACCCAGGCCGTTCTTCATCTGCAGGGATTGACAGGCGGGGAAAAGATGTAGTATACTGCATTTGCTGCGAAAAGCCGCTTTTCATTCGCCGGGGCATGAAGCCCTGAGCGCCGGGCAGAAGCCCGGGGAAGGAAGCGGCGGGCAGCGAAAGAATAAGTATGTCATGAAGGCATGGCCTCTTTGGCCCTGCCTTTCTTTTTTTGCGAAGGAGGAAATTATATGAAATCAACCTTGCAGGTAAGGAAAATGGCTCTTTCGGCAGTATGCCTGGCGCTGTGCTTGCTTTTGCCCTTTCTCACCGGCCAGATTCCGGAGATCGGCAGCAAATTATCCCCCATGCACATTCCGGTGCTGCTGAGCGGCTTCCTTTGCGGCTGGCCCTGGGGGCTGCTGGTGGGGCTGATTGCGCCGCCGCTGCGGTTTTTGCTCTTTGGCATGCCCCCCATTTTCCCCACCGGCGCAGCCATGATGGCGGAACTGGCGGTATACGGCGCAGCGGCCGGGATCTTTTACCGTTTGCTGCCCAGGAAAGCCTGGGCGCTTTACGGGGCGCTGCTGATTGCCATGCTGCTGGGCAGGATTGCCTGGGGGGCCATGCAGTGGATTTTCCTCATGGCCGGGGCGGCTGATTTTTCCTTCCAGACATTTCTGGCGGGGGCATTTCTCAACGCCTGGCCGGGGATTATCTGCCATGTGCTGATCATTCCGCCCATTGTGGCGGCGCTGAGAAAGGCAAAGGTGATGGCCCAATGAGTACGCTGGATCAGGCCCGGGCGGCCATTGACCGGGCCCTTGCAGAGGGGGAGCGGGTGATTCTGGCCCTGGAAGGGGGCGCGGCCAGCGGAAAAACCACGCTGGCTGCAGCTCTGGCATCCCTCTATCAGGCCCCCGTCATTCATATGGATGAATTTTTTCTGCCCCCGGATATGCGCACCCCGGAGCGCTTTGCCCAGCCCGGCGGAAACATCCATTCCGAGCGTTTCCAGGCCCAGACGGCCGATCCTATCCGCAGGAACCAGTCCTTTTCTTATGAGATTTTCGATTGCAGCGCAGGCGCAATGGCCGGGAAAAAGCAGATCGGCTATGAAAAACTGATCATTGTGGAAGGGGTATACAGCCTGCATCCCTTGTACCGGGATATTTATACGCTGCGGTTTTTCCTGAAAACGGATGCGGAAACCCAGGATGCCCGGCTCCGGGCACGGGGAGAATGGCTGTATGAAAGATTCCAGCAGGCCTGGCTGCCCATGGAAAGGGCCTATTTTCAGGCCTTTCAGCCGGAAAAATGCTGTGATCTGATATTGGAGACCTGATTGCCTCTTGCCGGATAGGGCAAATTGCGATACAATAACAGAAAGAAACCATGGGAAAGGGGCATAAAATATGGCGCTTGTTACCATTGCCAATGATCAACTGAAGGTTGTTATCTCCACCCTGGGGGCGGAACTGCAATCCATCACCGATTGGACGGGCCGGGAGCGGCTGTGGAACGGGGATCCGGCTTACTGGCCGGGGCGGGCCTATGTGCTGTTCCCTGTGGCCGGCGGATTCAAGGATGATTATTATGAGCTGGACGGGGTGCGCTATGATATGCCCAAGCACGGCTTTGTGCGCAAGGCGGAATGGCAGCTGGAGAAAGCAGCGGCGGATCAGGCCGTATTCCTGATCACCGATAAGCATCCCGGCTTTCCCTTTGAATATGAATTGAGGGCCGTTTATACCCTGAAGGGCAGGGCCCTGGAAGTGAGCTATCAGGTATCCAGCCGGGATGAGCGGCCCTTCTATTTCAGCGTAGGCTGCCATGAAGGATATATGACCCCTGAAGGGGTGGAGCATTATCAGGTAGTATTCGATGAAGAGGAATGCCTGGCGGCCTATCAGGTGGTGGGCAGCTGCAATTCCCATGAAACCACGGTGCTGGCGGAGAAAGCCAGATCGCTGCCCCTGAAGCCGGAATATTTCAATGTGGATGCCCTGGTTTTCCGCAATCTCAAAAGCAAGGGCGTCACCCTGCAGGGGGGCAGCCAGGGCTGCAAAATCCGGGTGGAATATCCCGAACATCCTGTATTGATGCTCTGGCAGAAGCCCGGTGCCCCCTATCTTTGCATTGAATGCTGGTGCAACGGCCCTGATTTTGTGGATGCGCCTGCTGATATTGCGCAAAAGCCCGGCTTTATGCGCATCGAAAAGGGCCAGACCATCGCCCGCACCCATACCATTACATTTATTGAATAATCCTAACCCCCGCATTGCATGCGCTCCGGAAATCCGGGGCGCTTTTTTGCTGCCCGATCCAGGGGGCATCTTCCGCCGCCTGCGTGCATAGCCATTGTAGAAAAGATGGAAAAATCAGGGGCCGGAACCATGCATCCTGCACAGGATAAACCCAAAATTGAGGCATGAATTTGTCAAAAAAGGCAAGAAATATATCATTTTGTGCTTGACACCTGTCAGCAATTGCAGTATAGTATAGGTAGTTAAGAAATGTCTGAATTGGTTTAGATTCATCCAAACTAAAAGAAAATCGCGGGATGACACGGAGGAATCGGAGATGAAATTGAAAATGATCGCCCTGTGCATGATATTGTGTCAGCTGCTGGGCACGGGTACTGCCGCCCTGGCGGCCGGGGAAAAGGCCCCTGCCTTCAAAGGCGTATCGGTGCATGATCCGTCCATTATCAAGGCGGATGACGGCTATTATTATATCTACGGCAGCCATATGGCCGCTGCCCGCAGTCAGGATCTGATGAAGTGGGAAAGCATTTCCAAGAATGCACAGGCGGGCTGCACCCTGGTGGAAAATGTGCAGGAACAGATGAAGGAAGCACTCACCTGGGCCAAAACCACCACCTTCTGGGCCCCCGATGTGCAGCAGCTGGCGGACGGCCGGTATTATTATTACTATTGCACCTGTGAGGGCAGCAGCCCCCTTTCCGCCCTGGGCCTGGCCGTCAGCGATCACCCGGAAGGCCCCTATGAGGATCTGGGTATTTTCCTCAAATCCGGCATGAAGGGCTATAATGCCAATGTATATCCCAATGTGGTGGATCCCCATACCTTCTTTGATAAGGATGGGAAGCTGTGGATGGTGTACGGCTCCTATTCCGGGGGCATTTACATCCTGGAAATGAATCCTGAAACCGGATTCCCCCTGGAAGGGCAGAATTACGGCAAAAAACTGCTGGGCAAGAATCACAGCCGCATTGAAGCGCCTTATATCCTCTACAGCCCCGATACCGATTATTATTATCTGTTCCTTTCCTTTGGCGGGCTGAATGCCAATGACGGCTATAACATCCGGGTATGCCGCTCCAAGAATCCTGACGGCCCCTATGTGGATGCTCTGGGCCAGGATATGATCAAGTGCGGCGGCAGGGCGGGCACCTTCTTCAATGACGTGGATTATGTGGGCTACGGCGTCAAGCTGATGGGCGGCTATAAATTCAGCGCCCTGCCCACCGATAAGAATAAGATGACCACCGCTTATCGCTCCCCCGGCCATAATTCCGCTTATTATGATGAAGAAACGGGCCGCTATTTCATCATCTTCCATACCCGCTTTGCCAATTCCGGCGAAACATTCACCGTGCGAGTGCACCAGATGTATATGAATGCAGATGGATGGCCTGTGGTATCCCCGGTGCGCTATGCAGGGGAAATGCCGGAAGCCGTGGCCAGGGAAAGCCAGCCCGGGCAATACAAGGTGCTGTTTCATCAGCGGGATATCAACCGCAAGGAACATGAAAATCAATTGGCGCATTTCAATGCAGACGGCACCGTTACCGGCGATGTAAAGGGCACCTGGCAGTGCGAAAACGGCCGGGATATCACCATCATTCTGGGCAAGAAAACATATCACGGCGTAATGCACACCGCCTGGGACAGCAATCTGACCGCCTGGACCACCATGTTCACCGCCCTGGACGGCGATGGCGCCGCTCTGTGGGGCATCCGGGCCGGCGAATAAATACGATCAGATCCCCGGGGATAATGGGAGGCAATCATATGCAGAAACGATTTTTCCTGTTGCTGATGGCAGTCTGCCTTGTGATGAATACAGCGGCGCTGGTGGAAGTAACTGATAACAGCTGGATGGTATTCAATAACCGCACGGAATTGATCTATACCCAGGCGGTGCAGGGCTATACCCTGCCCGTATATGCCGGGGAGCAGGTGGACAGCGAATTGCAGCTGACGCTGAAAACCGGTGAAAGCGGGGAAGTATCCTTTACCGTCCCGGAAGACGGCCAGTATGAAATCTGGCTCCGGTACAAGAATCTGACCCAGTCTTCCCTGCCTACGGAAATCATGATTTCTGTGGATGGGATGCTGCCCTTCTATGAAATGCGCCGGGTAAAGCTTTCCTCCCTGTGGGTGGATGACGGCGTATTCCCCGTGGACCGCTATGAAAATGAAGTGGCCGCCATGCCCCATGCCGCCGATGTGGTGCAGGAAAAGGGCATTCAGGATTCCACCGGCCGCACCGATGTGCCCTTCCTGTTTGAACTGAAGGCGGGGCAGCATACCCTTTCCTTCGATGTGCAGGATGGCCAGATTGAATTGAGCGGCCTTTCCCTGCGCGCACCGGAAAGGGTGCCTGCCTATCAGGGCCAGGCAGCGGAGGGAAATCAGCTGATCGTCATTGAGGCGGAAAAGATTTTCAGCCGCAATGAAAGCTCCATCCGCGGCGCCGGGGAATTCAATGCGGCGCTCACCCCCTACGAAGTGGAAAAGCGCAGGATCAATCATCTGGACGGTGCCTCCTTCGATACGGCGGGGGATACCGTCACCTATCAGTTTACCGTTGCAGAAACGGGCTGGTACTATATGGATTTCCATTACCGCCAGAGTGTGAAGGCGGATTTTCCTGTGTTTGTGGATATTCTCATTGACGGGCATCTGCCCTCCGATGCGGCCCGGCAGGTTCCCTTCGATTATGCCACCAGCTTTACCGATAAAATCGTGATGGCGGGGGACAGCTATCAATCCTTCTATCTGACCGAGGGGCAGCATACCCTGTCCCTTCGGATCAATGCCGCCATCCTGACCCCCGTCTATGAAATGATTGACCGGGTGCTCAGCGAAATCAACGGCCTTTCCCTGGAAGTGGTGCGCCTCTCCGGCGGCATTACTGATAAGTACAGGGATTATGAATTGCTCACCTATATCCCCAATCTGGTGGAAATCCTCACCGGATGGGCAGAGCAGTGCGAAGCCCAGGTGGAATATGTAAAGGGCTATTCTTCCAATGGCAGCGGCAGCTCCTTTTCCAATCTGACGCTGTGCGCCGATCAGCTTCGCCGCCTGGCGGATAAGCCGGAGGATCTGCCCCGCCGCCTTTCCGAGCTTTCCACCGGTTCCAACTCTGCCTCCCGTATGCTGGCCCAGCAGCTGCAGGATATGGCTCTCAATGATCTGGCCATTGATCAGATTGTATTTTTCCAGACGGAGGCGGATATCCCCCGGCGCATTGGCGGCCTGGAAAGCTTCGGCAAGGATATCAGCCGGTTCTTTACCTCCTTCTCTGCTCAGGATTATTCCGCAGGCAGCGGGAAGGATGGCCATCTGCAGGTATGGATGGGCCGCAGCCGCCAGTATGTGGAATTGCTGCAGAATATGATCGATACCCAGTTTACCCCCGAAACGGGCATAGAAGTGGATCTTTCCCTGATGCCTGACGCCAATAAGCTGGTGCTGGCCAATGCCGCAGGCACCGCCCCGGATGCGGTGATCGGGCTGCAGTATGTGGTGCCCTCCTATCTGAATATCCGCGGCGCTTTGTATGATCTGACCGAGTTTGAAGATTTCGGGGAAGTGGCCCAGCGCTTCTCTTCCGGCCTGTTCATTCCCTATACCCTGGGGGACGGAGTTTACGCCATGCCGGAAACGGTCAATTTCTGGGTCATGTTCTACCGGACGGATATCCTCAATGCCCTGAGCATTCAGGTGCCGGATAATATGGAAGAAGTGAAGATGATCCTGCCCGAACTGCAGCGGCGGAATATGAATTTCTATTATCCCACTGCCGGTATGGCCGGCATGAAGGTATTCCCCGGCACGCTGCCCCTCATTCTGCAGAGCGGCGGATCCATCTATTCCGATTATGTGGGCGATACCACCCTGGATAGTGAAATATCCCTCAAGGGCTTCCGTGAAATGACGGAACTGTTCACCGTTTACAATATGCCCACAGACGTACCCTCTCCCGGCTTCTATCAGCAGTTCCGCGATGGCACCCTGCCCATCGGTATCGCCGATCTGGCCACTTATAACCTGCTGCTCAATGCTGCCCCCGAGCTGGACGGCCTGTGGGATATCGCCCTATTCCCCGGCCTGATCAATGAAGACGGGGAAGTGGAAAGATGGACCACCGGCGGCGCTGAAACCATGGCCATCATGAGCGGGACCGATATGCCTCAGGAGGCATGGGAATTCCTCAAATGGTGGTCCTCCGATGAAATTCAGAGCCAGTTCGGCAGCCAGCTGCAATCCACCTATGGCAGTGAATATATCTGGCCTACCGCCAATACGGAGGCATTCTCCTCCCTGCCCCTGAAATCCGATCATAAGATGGTCATCATGGATCAGATGGAATGGATGACCGAAGCCCCCTGGGTGTTGGGCACCTATATGCTGGAGCGTGAGCTTTCCAACGCCTTCATTTCTGTTACCGTAGACGGCGTGGAGGCCCGCCGGGCCATGGATACCGCCGTCAAACGGATCAACCGTGAAACCTACCGCAAGCTGGAGGAATTCGGCTATTACAAGGACGGCCAGATGCTGGAGCCCTTCAAAACCCCGGATGTAAGCGTAGTGGAAAATATCATCAAGGAATATAACGAAAGCCAGAAAGGGGGAAATGAACAATGAGAACCAAGCGATCCACCCCCTATCTGTTCCTGATGCCCTATCTGATTTTGTTCTCTGTGTTCATCATTGTGCCCACGGTCATGGCTGTGGCCCTCTCTTTTACCAATTATAACGCAGTAGAAACCCCGGAAGTGGTGGGCCTGACCAATTACATCAATCTTCTGACCCAGGATACCATCTTCCTGCAGTATGTGCTGCCCAACACCGTGCTCTTTGCCCTGATTGTGGGGCCGGTAGGCTATATGCTGGCCTTCTTCCTGGCCTGGAGCCTGAGCCAGCTGACCAAGCTGCCCCGTACCATCCTGGCCCTGATCATCTATTCCCCCTCCATGACCATGGGCGTTGCCATGACGGTGATGTGGCGGGTGGTTTTCCTGGGCAATCAGAGCGGCATTGCCAACTATGCCCTCACCCAGCTGGGAATCATCACAGAGCCCATCGTCTGGATGCTCAATACCAATTACATCATGCCCATCGTCATCATCGTGGCCCTGTGGGGCAGCATGGGCGTGGGCTTCCTGGCCATGCTGGCGGGCCTGCTGAATATCAGCCCCGAATTGTATGAAGCCGCCTCCATCGACGGCGTGCGCAACCGCTTCCAGGAAGTATTCTATATCACCATTCCCTCCATGAAGCCCCAGATGCTCTTTGGCGCGGTGATGGCAGTGGTCAATGCCTTCCAGGCGGGCAATATCGGCGTGATGCTGACAGGCAGCAATCCCACGCCCCAGTATGCCGCCCAGCTGATGGTCAACCACATTGAGGATTACGGCTTCACCCGCTATGAGATGGGCTATGCAGCTGCCGTTTCCGTGGCGCTGCTGGGAATCATCTATACCTTCTCCTTTGTGGCCCGCAAGCTGTTCACCGAAAAAGACTGAGAAAGGAGGAATGCTTCATGGCAATCAACGGCAATAAAGTGAATCCGAAAAAATTCCATAAAAATCAGATTCCCTTCTATCTGTATCTGATCCCCATTGCCATCTTCATGGGCGCGCCGATTGTGTATATCATCAATCATGCCTTCAAGCCCATGGATGAGCTGTTCGCCTTTCCGCCCCGGTTCTTTGTGAGCAATCCCTCCTTCATCAATTTCCAGAATCTGTTCCAGACGGCGGCGGGATCATCCATCCCCATCAGCCGGTATATCTTTAATTCCTTCGTAGTGACGGTGGCGGTGGTGCTGCTCTCCATCCTGATTTCCACCATGGCCGGCTTTGCATTGAGCAAGATGAAATTCCGGCTGAAGAACACCATCTTTGAAGTGAATAATCTGGCGCTGATGTTTGTGGCCACGGCGGTTACCATTCCCCGCTATCTGACCATCAACACCGTAGGCATTCTGGATACCTACTGGGCCCATATCCTGCCCCTGATCGCCATGCCGGTATGCCTGTTCCTGATCAAGCAGTTTATGGATCAGGTGCCCGATTCCCTGCTGGAGGCGGCCCAGCTGGAGGGCGCCGGATCCTTCCGCATCTACTGGAAGGTGATCCTGCCGCTGACCAAGCCCGCCATCGCCACCGGCGCCATTCTGGCATTCCAGTCGGTATGGACCAATGTGGAAACATCCAATCTTTTCACCTCTTCCGAAAGCATCCGCACCCTGAGCTTCTATATGAACACCCTGTCCGGCGTGGGCACGGTGCAGGGCCAGGGCATGGCGGCTGCCGCAGCGCTGATCATGTTCATTCCCAACCTGCTGTTATTCGTGGTGATGCAATCCAGCGTGATGAATACCATGGCATACAGCGGCATGAAGTAAGGAGGGCCACCGATGAAGAAATTCACAGCATTTGTGCTGTCGGCGCTGCTGCTTCTTGCCTGCCATTGCTCTGCCCTGGCAGCAACGCCCTACCGCACATTCACCCTGGGTGTGGACGGCGATCTGGTGCAAACCCAGACGGCCTATGATCCCATCCGCACCATGACCCGCTTCGGGGAGGAAACGCTGAAAACCCCTGCCGATCTGCGCATGGGCCCCGACGGCAATCTCTACATCGCCGATACCGGCAACAAGCGCATTCTGGTGGTTACCAAGGATGGCGAATTTGTCAAGGAAATCGGCAGCAAAAAGACGCTGAAATCCCCCAAGGGCGTATTCGTGGCGGAGGATCTGAGCGTTTATGTGGCCGATGAGAACGGCCGCAAGGTGGTGGTATTCGATCAGGACGGCAAGGTGATCCGGGAATATGAACGCCCCACCCATCCCCTGTTCGGGGAAGGCTCCCCCTATAAGCCCAATAAGATCGTGCTGGATAAGCGGGGCAATCTCTATATCGCCTCTACCGGCTCCACCAACGGTATCATTCAGATTTCTCCCACCGGAGAAGAGGGCGAATTCCTGGGTTACTACGGGGCCAACCAATCCACCGTTTCTTTCCTCACCTCCATCAAAAAGGCCCTCTTTTCGCAGGAACAGCTTTCCAACATGGCGGGCATTGTGCCCACCTCCGTGCGGAATCTGACCATCGATGGAAAGGGCATGGTGTATACCGTATCCCAATCCAACGATACCAGCACCCTGCGCCGGCTGAATGTGGCGGGCAAGGATACCCTGACCCCTGACTGGTGGTATGAAATGAATACGGCTGTGGCCGTCAATTCGTCCGGCGCCATTTTCACCGCCAATGCCAACGGCTATATCATGGAATATACCTCTGAAGGCGATACCCTGTTCATCTTCGGCGCATTCGATTACGGCGATCAGCGGGTGGGTACCTTCAAGAGCGTTACCGGCCTGGTAGCGGATGATGATTATACCCTGTATGTGCTGGATGAAATCCTGGGCAGCATTCAGGTGCTCAAGCCCACGGAATTTACCGATCTGGTGCATTCCGCCTTCCGCCTGTTCCAGGATGGCAAATATGCCGAATCCAAGGAACCCTGGCAGGATGTGCTCCGGATGAACAGCCTGTTCACCTATGCCTCCACCGGCCTGGGTGAAGCGCTGTACCGGGAAGGCAATTATGAAGAGGCGCTGGAGGCCTACCGCAACGGCGGCAGCCAGAAGGGCTATTCCGATGCTTTCTGGGAACTGCGCAGCAATTGGCTGCACACCAATATGGGCGCCATCCTGATTACCATTGTGGTTCTGGTGGCGGCATGGATTGTGATCAAGTTCCTGAATAAGAAGACGGGATTTTTGAAGCCCGTGATCCGCGCCAAGGAAAGGGTAACCCATCTGAAGCCTGTATGGCAGATGAACTGGTGCATGATGATGCTGAAAAATCCCTTCGATTGCTGCTACGGCATCAAGCGGGAAAAACGCACCAGCTGCTGGGCAGCCACCGGCATCGTATTCATTTACTTTGTGATGCATGTGGTGAACAAGTATTTCAGCGGCTTCCTGTTCCGCACGGTACCGGAAGGGTATTATGAGCTGTTCAATGATTTTGTGACGGTGTTTGCCGTATTCCTGATGCTGGTGATCTGCTGCTATCTGGTATGCACCATCAAGGAAGGGGAGGCATCCTTCAAAAATATCTATGTGGGCGGCGCCTTTGCCCTGACGCCTCTGCTGATTGCCCTGCCCATCCAGCTTTTGCTGACCAATGTGCTGACCTATAATGAGCAGTTCTTCATCACCATGCTGCAGGTGGTGGCCTACGGCTGGACGGGCCTTCTGATCGTGCTGATGCTGATGTATCTCAACGATTATTCCTTCAAGCAGACCCTCTGGATCATTGTGCTGACGCTGTTTACCGTGCTGATTGCTGCGGCGCTGCTGTTTGTGGTGTATGTGCTCATCAGCCAGCTGATTGATTTCATTTCATCGATTTACGGAGAGGTGGTGTATCGCTTTGTTAAGAAGGCTTAAGCTGTGGGCCCTGGCCCTGATGCTGCTGTGCACGGCTGTGCCCGGGCTTTCGGAAAGCGCAGCCGCCCCGGCAATCCCTGGGGATTATCATCAGGTGGCGGAAAACAGCCGCTTTACCCTGTATCTGCGGGAAGAAAATCTTTCTATCATCGTGGAAAGCAAAAAGAACGGCGCGGTATTGTATTCCACCGTTCAGGATCTGACTGGCATCAAGGATAATGCCGCCTGGAAGGGCTTTTATCAGAGCGGCGTGGTGATGGAATATATCGAGGATGTGAAATCCAATAACACCCAGGCCGATCTGATCACCAAAGCCAATGAAATTACCTACGATTACGCGGCGGACGGCTTTACCGCCCATGTGCGTTTTCCGGAAATCGGCATTTCCTATGATGTGATGCTGAAGATGGATGAATATGGCCTGGTGGTTACCATCCCCCAGGATAAGATCGTGGAGGAAATGAGCAGCAAATATACGGTGGCCACCTTCACCATCTTCCCCTTCCTGGGCTACAGCCGCCTGGGGCAGGATGAGGGCTATATCATCATCCCCGACGGTCAGGGCGCCATTGTGGAGCTCAAGGATAACGAAGGCCGCTACACCTCTCCCTTTGACCGGCCTGTGTACGGCATGAATATCGGCATCGAGGATACGGTGAATTCCATGTGGAGCGTGCCCACCGAGCCGGTGATCATGCCGGTGTGCGGCATTGCGCATACGGAAAAGCAGATTGCTTTCCTCAATTACATTGAAGAAGGCGATCAGGGGGCCCGGATCATGGCCTATCCCAATGGGGTGCGTACCGGCTTTGACTGGACGGCCGTGCGCTATATCTACCGTATGGTGTATGCCCAGCCCACCGGCCCTTCCTCCGGCACGGTGAGCATGCGCACCGAAAAGGCCAGGGATTTTGATATTGTGCAGCGCATTTTCCTCACCGATGGGGAAGAGGCCAATTATGCCGGCCTGGCCACTGCCTGGCGCAGTTACATGGATGAAAAGGGCGTATTTGATCGCGCCGATCAGCGGCCCTTTGATGTGCAGATTGATTTCCTGGGCCTGGAAAAGGAAAATTACATTCTGGGCAAGCAGGATGTGGTGATGACCTCCTTTGCCCAGGCTGAGGAAATGGTGAAGGAACTGACGGAAAGCGGCGCTCAGCGGCTGTCCCTGGTATACAGGGGCTGGCAGGGCGAGGGCCTGACCGGCAGCCTGCCTACCAATGCTTATGCCCCCGCTGCCGTCCTGGGGGGAAAGAGCGGCCTTGAAAGCCTGATGGCCCTGGCGGATGAAAAGGGGCTGCCCTTTGCCCTGGAGGCGGATTTCCTGAAGCTGAATCCCAGCGTCAACGGGGTGCTTACCTTCAGCGCCTTCAAAAAGATCACCTCCCAGACCTGGAGTCGCCCCAGCTTCGGCATGGTATATGATTCCATTCAATATCTGAATCCGCAAAAATCCCTGGAAATCGGCGGGAATGTGATCAATCAGATGGAAAAAGGCAAGGTGCGGGGCATCTCCCTTACCGGCTTTACCCAGCTGATGGCGGATTATTATCATCAGAATGCATACCGTGATTCCACGGAACTGATGGGCCTGTATAAGGAACTGGCAAAGGCCAGCGCCGATGCCCTGCCCACCACCCTGGTGGCCGCCAATGCCTATCTGTGGCCCTATGCCAATGCCCTTTCGGATATGCCGGCCGCAGGATCTGATTACACCTATACCATGCGGGAAATTCCCCTGCTGGGCATTGCCCTTTCCGGCAAGATGCCCGTCTATGCGGAATATGTGAATTTCCAGGCCAATAACAAGGAATTCTTCCTGCGCATGATGGAGCAGGGCGCCCGGCCCAGCTTCCTGATCACCTGGGAGGATCCCATCGAACTGCAGAACAGCAATTCTTCCGATATCTATTCCTCCCGGTATGAATTGTACCGCGATACCATCATCGAATGGTATCAGGCGCTGGATGCAGTCCAGTCCCAGGTGCAGGGCGCTTCCATCATCCGCCATGATGTGCACAAGGATATGGCCCGGGTGACCTGGGATAACGGGACGGTTGTTTACCTCAATTTCGGCGATAAGCAGGCCTCCATGGATGATATCGTGCTGGAGGGACTCAGCTATAAGGTGGTGAAGACGGATGGCCGGTAAAAAAGTGAAAAATCCCCATGACAAGCGCCGCATTACCAAGCGCCGGGTGAGCGAATGGGTGCATGGCTATCTGTTCATCCTGCCCTGGATTGTTGGCGTATGCATTTTCTTCGTATATGCCATGGTGCAGTCCCTGCGGTTCTCCTTTTCCAACATCGTTTTTTCCAACGGCATCACCTTCAATCCCCTGCCCAATGCCTGGGATAATTACGCCTCGGTTTTCATGAAGGAAATCAATTTCCCGGTAACGCTGGCTAATTTCGGGCTGGGTCTGGTGCTGCAGATGCCCATCATCATCGCATTTTCCCTGATCATTGCGCTGATGCTCAATGGAAAAATCCATGCCAAATCTCTGTTCCGCATGATTTTCTTCCTGCCCGTCATCATTGCCACCGGCCCGGTGATGCAGCAATTGACGGCCCAGGGGGTCAGCACGGTGCCCATGGTCAGCGCCAACACCCTGACCAATGTGCTCTCCGGTCTGCCGGAATTCATTGCCGCCCCCATCAATGATCTGTTCTCTTCCCTGATTCTGATTCTATGGAATTCCGGCATCCAGATTCTGATTTTCCTGGCAGGGCTGCAGAAGGTGCCCTCCACCCTGTATGAAGCGGCCAAGATCGACGGCGCTTCCGGCTGGGAAAGCTTCTGGAAGATCACGCTGCCTGTGATGCGCTCCATGATCCTGCTCAATGCCATCTACACCGTGGTCACCCTGGCAACCGGCGGCGATAATGAGATCATCCAGCTGATCTACACTGTAAGCTATGCGGCCACCAAGGGCTACAGCTACGGCGCGGCCATGTCCTGGATCTATACCGCTGTGGTGGCGGTGATTCTGCTGCTGGTATTCCTGCTGCTGCGGGAAAAGAGCGATAAGCATGTGAAATATGAAACCAAGCGCATCGTTCAGAAGGGAAGGAGGTGGCAGGCGTGAAAATGCTGAAAAAGAAGCATACCGCAAATGCCCGGACGGCGAAAACCATTGCCCAGCTTCCTGAAAAGAAGCCCGCCCCCAAATCCCGCGAGGCCCGGATGGACCATTGGAAAAAGGTGTTCCTTGGCAGCATGGAAAAGCGGGGCCTGGTAATGAGCCTGGTGGTCTACACCCTGCTGATCACCATCGCCTTCATCTATCTGTATCCCATGCTGCATATGCTCAGCCGCTCCTTCATGTCCAAGGAGGATCTGCTGGATGCATCTGCCAAATGGATTCCCTCCTCCGTCACCACCAAGAATTACAAGGATGCCATTCTGGCCCTGGATTACTGGAACAGCCTGGGCAAGAATCTGATTCTGGCGCTGCTGCCCACCATTTGCCAGGTGATTATCACCTCCATGGTTGGCTATGGCTTTGCCCGGTATAATTTCCCGCTGAAGAAGCTGTGGATGGGCCTGCTGATCCTGTCCTTCCTGCTGCCCAGCCAGGCCACCTCCATGCCCAATTACCTGCTCTTCTCCCGGCTGAAGCTGATTGACGGTACGGTGAAGCCCTTCGTGATCACTGCCGCCCTGGGCCAGGGATTCATGAGCGTATTGTGCATCCTGATTTTCTACAATTTCCATCGCCAGGTGCCCCAATCCCTGGTGGAAGCGGCGGAAATCGACGGCGCCGGCCATTTCAAGGCGTATTTCCGTATCGCCATTCCCCTGTCCCTGGCCGCCATCATTGTGGTTACGCTGTTCTCCTTCGTATGGTACTGGAATGAAGTGTATCTGGCCCAGATTTATCTGGGATACGGCACCACCAGAAATACCGGCCTGACCACCCTGATGCTGGAACTGCAGCGCTTCGAAGACAGCTATAACGTCACCTTCGACGCCCGCGCCTCCTCTGTCACCTCTCCCAACAAGCTCAATGACGCCATCAAAATGGCGGGCACCATGCTCTCCATCCTGCCGCTGCTGCTGCTTTACTTCGTGCTGCAGAAGCAATTTGTGGAAAGCGTGGATAAGGCTGGTATCACTGGCGAATAATCCCTTGCCAGGATCTTAACATCCAAGGAATCAAGGCCGCAAAAATGGCTTTTGATCAATAAAAAAAGGAGGATACCCCCATGAAGAAACTGGTTGCCCTGATCATGGCCCTGTGCATGATGGCTTCCCTGTGCTCCTTCGCCAGCGCAGAAGGCTACAACATGCCCGAACTGAACACCACTGATCCCATCACCGTCACCTTCCTGACCTGGGACGACTTTGAACTGACCCGCGCTCTGGCCGATAAGTTCACCGAAAAGCATCCCAACATCACCATCGAAATCATCGAAACCACCACTGCCGACGTAACCGGCACCCTGAACAATCTGGCTGCCGACGGCAATCTGCCCGATGTATTCTTCTGGCTGGATCTGGATCCCCTCCTGGCCAATCCCATGATGTATGACATTTCCAAATATCTGGAAAATGACGAAGAAGCCCAGACCAAGCTGTATCCCGGTCTGCGCAAGGTTGGCTATGTGGATGGCAAGCGCTGCTACTTCATGGCTGGTGAAAACCTGCCCGCCACCATTTACCTGGATAAGGCTGTGTTTGATAAGCTGAATGTGGAACTGCCTCCTCAGGATTGGACCTGGGAAGAAATGCTGAACCTGATCGAAACCATGACCGATCCTTCTCAGGGCATCTGGGCTTACAACTACTTCATGGGCCCCGTTACCCTGGGCCCCATCGCCCTGACCGATAATGTCACCGGCGAATTCGGCTGGGACGGCGAAGGCTACAACTTCGGCTCCGGCTGGGTTGATATGATGGAAAAGCAGTCTGAATATGCCCGTCTGGGCTATCAGGCCATCAACGGCAGTGAAGAATATCTGGCTGTTGTGCCCGATGATATGTGGGCGGGCGAATCCGGCCATGTTGCCATGCAGATGGACGCCTACTGGACCATGAACACCATCTACACCCAGACCGCTGCTGTGGAACGCGGCCTGCAGATGGTTCCCTACAATGCCCCCATCGGTGAAGGCGTTGAAAACGGCGGCCAGTTCTCCTGGCTGGATATGATTTCCATCTCCTCCACCTGCGAACATCCCCGCGAAGCCTACGAAGTCATGAAGTTCCTCACCTGGGGCAAGGAAGGCTGGATGGCCCGCGCTGAACTGTACAAGACCCTCATGCATGATGTGACCGATCCCGTGACCGGCGAAGTCACCCAGGAACGCATCTATCGTCTGGCCGGCTCCCTGCCCATGATCGAAGATGAAGAAGTGGCTGCCGCTCTGTCCACCACCATGCCTGACCTGGGCTACTGGAATGATTGGGAAGCTTTCTTCAGCAACATCACCACTCCCGTAACCTTCGGCGGCCGTACCATCCCCGGCTTCAATACCTTCATCGCCGATTACTATCATGGTTCTGACTATGCCGGCTACACCGGCATCGAAGCCGCCATCAACGCCGGCGCCATCGATCCCTACGATTACACCGATGCGCTGGACGAAGCCGGCCGCAAGTACTATGATGACGCCATGGCTGTATTCTACAGCGTATACGGTCAGGCCGAATAATCGATCTTGACCGGATCCGGTCTTTCGGTTAAACTACCGGGGGGCGGTGTAAAAGCCGCCCCCCAACACTCAGATACGACAGAGGTGAAAATCATGCTGCACATCCGCTCATTGAGAGAAGGCCTGCCCCTGTTCAGGGCGCTGAATTCCGATATCCGCATTTCCATTATGGAATTGCTGTATCAGGATGGGCCCTTGCATATGAGCGCCATTTCCGAGCGGCTGAAGATCACCGCCGGGGCCCTTACCCCCCATATCAAGGCGCTGCAGGAATGCGGCCTGGTAACGGTGGAAATGTTCAGCGGCAAGCATGGCATGCAGAAAATCTGCTCTGCCACCGATGAAAGCATCATGATCGAGCCTACCCAGCAGCACCGTACCTTCAATATATACGAAACGGAAATCGGCGTGGGCCAGTATACATCCTACAGTGTGGCGCCCACCTGCGGCATCTGCACCCCGCAGAAAATTATCGGGAAAGTGGATGATCCCCGCTTTTTCGCCAGCCCGGAACGATTTGGCGCAGAAATTCTATGGTTCGGCAGCGGCTATGTGGAATATATGCTGCCCTGCTTTCTGCAGCCCCATCAGGAGATTGTGGAACTGCAGATTTCGATGGAGATTTCCTCTGAAGCTCCCGGCTGTTCGGAGGATTGGCCCAGTGACGTTCATTTCAGCATGAATGGCGTGGCCCTGGGCTATTGGACCAGCCCTGGGGATTTTGGCCGGATCCAGGGCATTTACAATCCTGACTGGTGGTTCCGCAATTGGAATCAGCACGGCCTGTATAAGCTGATCAGCATCAATTCCACCGGCACCTATGTGGATGGCGGGCGCATCAGCGATACCACCCTGAATGATTTGCATATCGATGGCGGCAGCGCCATTTTATTCCGCATTTCGGTGCCGGAGGATGCCCGGAATGTGGGGGGATTTACCCTGTTCGGCCGGTCCTTCGGCAATTATCCCCAGGATATCCGGATGCGGATGCATTACCGGGATAAGGAGGAATGAATCTGTGCGCAGAATGCTTGCGAGCCTTATGCTGCTGGTTCTTCTTCCGGCGGTTTCCATGGCGGCCACCCTTTCGGCAGACGCCAATGCCGTCGCCCATGAAATCAGCGATACGCTGTACGGCCTGTTTTTTGAAGATATCAATTATGCCGCCGACGGCGGATTGTATGCGGAGCTGTTGCTCAACCGTTCCTTCGAATATCAGAAAATTCTCAATCCCCAGCGGGCAGACCGCTATACCGGCTGGAATATCAATGCCCTGCCTTTCCAGAAGGCAGATTGGCAGCTGATGGAGGAGGGGGGATTGCATCCGAATAATCCCCATTATCTTTCCGTTTCTTTGCAGGATTCCGGCATGCGGATGATGAATCAGGGCTATTGCAGCAGCGCATTATCCGGCGGCGTATATGTGGAGGCCGGGAAAAATTATGATTTCAGCCTGTATCTGCGCCGGGAGGATTTTACCGGCACGGTAACGGCATTTATCGCCAATGCAGGGGCCCAGCCCATTTCCAACAGCGTCACATTTGACGCCGATGCTGAATGGAAAAAGTATACCGCCGTACTCACACCGGAAAAGACGGCGGACGCCTGGCTTTGCGTGACAGTTGAGGGCAGCGGCCGGATGGATGTGGATATGCTGAGCCTGATGCCCCAGGATCGCATCGGCAGGGATTGGCCGGGGGGCGGCCTGCGGTCTGATCTGGTGGAGGCACTGCGGGATCTGAAGCCCGCATTCCTGCGCTTCCCTGGCGGCTGCGTGGCAGAGGGCAGCTATTACCGGGAGAACGCCTATAACTGGAAGGATACGGTAGGCCCTGTGGAGCAGCGCCGGGAAAATCCCAATACATGGGGCGGTATGCAGACCTATGGCCTGGGGTATTATGAATATTTCTGCCTGGCGGAAGAAATCGGGGCGCTGCCGTTGCCGGTGGTGCATGCCGGGATGCTCTGTCAGGCCCGTGACCGGCAGGATACCGATTATACCCCGGATGAAGTGCGGGCTTATGCCCAGGATATTCTGGATCTGATCGAGTTTGCCACCGGCGATACGGATACCGTCTGGGGCGGTCTGCGGGCCCGCATGGGACATCCGGCCCCCTTTGATCTGCGCTATATCGCCATCGGCAATGAAAACTGGGGCACGGCGTATTTTACCCGGTACGGCATTCTGCGCAAGATTGTTAAGGAAAAATATCCGGATATTACCTGCATCGTGGCCGCCGGCCCTGTGGCGGAGGGAACCCTGATCCGGGATAGCTGGAATCAGATTCGCACCCGATTCCCCGATGACGTGGTGGACGAGCATTATTATATGGAATCCAATTGGTTCCTGAAAAATACCGGCCGATATGATTCCTATCCACGCACCACCAAGGTATTCCTGGGGGAATATGCCGCCCATGAACCGGTGCAGGGCAGCCGCAGACCCAATAATCTCCATGCTGCGCTGTGCGAAGCGGCTTATATGACCGGCCTGGAGCGCAACAGCGATCTGGTGATCATGGCGGCCTATGCCCCGCTGCTGGCCAGGGAGGAAAAGCCCGCCTGGACGCCGGATCTGATCTGGTTCAACGAAAAGGCAGTGGTGCTTACCCCCAGCTATCATGTGCAGAAGATGTTTGCCAATACGGTGGGGGATCAGGTGGTGGAAAGCGCCCTGGATGACGGGAAGCTGTATCATGTGGTCACCCGGACGGATACCCATCTGCAAATCAAGGTGGTGAATATGCAGGAAGAGGAAGTGCCTTTTTCCATGCGTCTTTCCCATGTGCCTGACGGGGAAGGGATGGTAACCTGCCTTTCCGGCACGCCCAAGCATACCAATTCTTTCGTGAAGCCTGAAAAAGTAATTCCTGTGCAAAACAGGTGCGCCGTTTCGGGGGGCAGCGCCGAATATGTGCTGCCTGCCAGCTCGGTTACCATCTTCGAATTCCCCCTGAAATAAAAAGAAAGAGGTGTACATTCATGAAAAATGCCAAGCTGATTCTGGATAAGGATTATGTGATTTCCGATATTGACAAGCGTATTTACGGCTCTTTTATTGAGCATCTGGGCCGTGCCGTCTATACCGGCATCTGGCAGCCCGATCATCCCACGGCAGATAAACTGGGCTTCCGCAGGGATGTAATCGATCTGGTCAAGCAATTGAATGTGCCCATCGTGCGCTATCCCGGCGGCAATTTCGTTTCCGGCTTCAATTGGGAAGATTCCATCGGCCCGGCGGCCAATCGGCCCCACCGGCTGGATCTGGCCTGGAAAACCACCGAAACCAACGAAGTGGGCCTGCATGAATTCTGTGCCTGGGCCAAGGAAGCGGGCAGTGAAGTGATGTATGCCGTCAATCTGGGCACCCGGGGCCCCGATGCGGCCCGGAATGTGGTGGAATATGCCAATCATAAGGGAGGCAGCTATTGGAGCGATCTGCGCATCAAAAACGGCGCCAAGGATCCCTTCAATATCAAGCTGTGGTGCCTGGGCAATGAAATGGACGGCCCCTGGCAGATGTGCGCCAAGACGGCCTTTGAATACGGCCGGGTGGCCAATGAAGCCGCCAAGATGATGAAATGGACGGATGATTCCATCGAAACCGTGGCCTGCGGCTCCTCCGGGTTTGATATGAAAACCTTCGGGGAATGGGAATATACCATGCTGACGGAATGCTATGATAACGTGGATTATGTATCCCTCCATCGCTATTACGGCAATCCTCACAACGATACCAATGATTTCCTGGCCTCCACCATGGATCTGGATGATTTCATCAAGACCGTGGCCGCCATCTGCGATGCGGTCAAGGGCAAGAAGCATTCGAAAAAGAGGGTGCATCTTTCTTTGGATGAATGGAATGTATGGTATCATTCCAATCAGCAGGATCAGAAACTGTATAAAACGGAGCCCTGGGGCAATGCCCTGCCCCTGCTGGAGGATATTTATAATTTCGAGGATGCCCTGCTGGTGGGCCTGATGCTGATCACCTTGCTCAAGAATGCGGATCGGGTCAAAATCGGCTGCCTGGCCCAGCTGGTCAATGTGATCGCCCCCATCATGACCAATAAGAATGGCGGCGCCTGGGCCCAGACCATCTTCTATCCCGTGATGCAGGCCAGCGCCCTGGGCCGGGGCAAGAGCCTGATGCCCAGGATCACCTGCGAAAAATTCGATACCAGGCATTACTGCGATGTGCCGGTGGTGGATGCCGCTGCGGTGCTGCAGGAAAATGATGAAGTGGTTATTTTTGCCGTCAACCGGGATCTGAAGGAAGATGTGCTGCTGGATGCCGATCTCAGGTCCTTCGGCGATCTGAAGGTGATCAGCCATTCTGTACTGCATCATGATGATATGAAGGCCATCAATACGGAATTGAATCCCAATGAAGTAAAGCCTGTGGAAGTGGCCGTGGATCCGGAGGGCATCGTATTGCCCGCTGCCAGCTGGAATGTGATCCGCCTGGCCAAATAATCCATCGCCGGCAGGGGCCGGCTATACACCGGAGGATATAAGAAATGAATGCTGATAACTATTTGCGCACCCCCTGGAATACTCCCTTTATTGCCCAGCGGGCGGATCCCTGTGTGCGCAGGATCAGCGGAAAATGGTATTTTACGGCTTCCGTTCCTTCCTATAACGGCATTGCGGTGCGATGCGCCGATACGCTGGAAGGGCTGAGGGATGCGGAGGAGAAGATGATCTGGCATGCCCATGAAAGCGGCGTTATGAGCCGCCATATCTGGGCGCCGGAGCTGCATTTTCTGGATGGCTGCTGGTATATCTATTTTGCCGCAGGGGAAAAGGATGATTGCTGGAAGATCCGGCCCTGGGTGCTGCGCTGCAAGGACGCTGATCCCGTGAATGGGGCATGGGAGGAATGCGGCATGCTCCGCCGGGCAGAGGGTGATCAGTTCAGCTTTACTGCCTTCTCCCTGGATATGACCGTTTTTGAGCATGGGGGAAAGCGATACTGCATCTGGGCGGAAAAGGTGAGCACAGGGCCCATGATTTCCAATCTCTATATTGCGGAAATGGCAACGCCTCTTTCCTTGAAAACGCCCCAGATGCTGCTTTCATCCCCTTCCTATGCCTGGGAACGGCATGGATTCTGGGTCAATGAAGGGCCTGCTGTGCTGGAGCATGAGGGCCGGATTTATGTGACCTTTTCAGGCAGCGATACCAGCGCCGCCTACTGCATGGGCCTGATCTGGATGGAGGGGCAGGATGATCCCATGGATATTTCCGCCTGGCATAAGGTGAATCATCCCGTTTTTGTTACCAACAGGGAAAAGGGCATTTTCGGCCCGGGCCACAATACCTTTTTCCGGGATGAGGAGGGAAGAATATATACCTCCTATCATGCCCGGCCCTATGATGAAATTGTGGGCGATCCTTTGTATGATCCCAACCGGCATGCCTTCGTCATGGAGGTGCCCTTTAAGGATGGGATGCCCGTTTTCAGCCTGGATCATCAGCTGTTTCAGCCATAAAAAAAGACCGGAGGATGAATCCTCCGGTCTCAGACCGTTGACAAACCAACCATACGCAAAAATACTTGCAGCATAGTAGGCGAAGAAATGCAATCCGCAGCGGCGGCATGTACGCCGCGAGGAGAAAAATTCTGGAGAATCATTTATGATTCGGGAAGAATTTTTCATT
>JAFQOD010000063.1 GCA_017395685.1 Clostridia bacterium | reverse complement strand
CGACCGTAAAAATAGGTTTTTCAGCTCCAATCTGGGGCTGAAAAACCATTTTTACAGTAAATGTGATGGATCGAATGAAAAACTGCTTCAGCAGATTTTCATTCGCAGGTTGTCAAAAATACTTTTTTGACAACCTGAAACGCTCTTCATTTCTGAAGGGCGTTTTTTATCATATCCGGCCTTTTGTATGCATACCCTGTCCCATGGATTGGATGAAGGTGCTGCCCCCGGGCCAATGGGGGGATATGGATTTTGATCAGGCATGGGAAATCCGCATGCGGCCAGGCCATCCCCTTCTGGCCCTGTTTCCCTGGGGAAGCAGGCAGGGGGATCGGCCCCTTTCCCCGGAGGAAATTGAAACGGCGGCCCAGGCCCTCTCCGGCCATGCCCTGGCCGCCCATGGGGAGCAGCTGGCCCGGGGATTTCTGCCCCTCCCCGGAGGGCACCGGCTGGGGGTGGCCGGGGAAATGGGCCCCTGCGGCGTACGCAGAATCCACAGCCTTTGCCTGCGCATTGCCCATGAAATGATGGGCTGCGGAGAGGCAATTTTCCCCCATATCGCAGGAAAGCATACCCTGATCATCGGCCCTCCCGGATCGGGCAAAACCACCCTGCTCCGGGATCTGATCCGGCTCTATGCCCATGCCGGATGGCAGACCGGCGTATCCGATGAACGGGGGGAAATCGCCGCCTGCCGGGATGGGGCGCCCCAATTGGATGTGGGGCCCATGACGGATGTGGTAAGCGGCCTGGAAAAGGGAAGGGCGCTGATGCTGCTGATCCGGGCCATGGCGCCCCAGGTGCTTGCAGCGGATGAACTGGGGGGCCGGGAGGATGGGAGGGCGGTGATGGAGGCCATCCGCTGCGGCGCCATCCTGCTTTGCACCGCTCACGGCCGGGACAGCCGGGATATCGCCCGCAGGCCGGGGCTGGAGGGGCTGCTTGCCCAGGGGGCCTTTGAAAAAAAGGTGCTGCTTTCCCGGCCGGGGGAGCAGCCACGTTTGGAGGAATGAGGATGAAATGGCTGCCGGGGGCCATCGCCGCCCTCCTTTGCATTGCGCTGGGCTGGTATGGGGCAAAGCGGCTTAAGGAAAGGGAAGGCTATCTGCAGCACTGGGAAAGTGCCCTTCATGCCCTGCAAAACGGGGTAAACCGGGGCGGCCTGAGCCTGCCGCTGCTGATGGATCAGGGAGGAACGGACAGCCTGAAAGAGGCCGCCCGGTTGCTCCGGGAAGCCCCCGCCCTCTCCGGCAGGGAAATAACCCAACGATTGCCCCGGGATCCCTTGCTCACCGATCCGGAATGGCAGGCCGTATGCCAATTGATCCAGGGCCTTTTCGCCCCGGACCGGGAGGGGCAATCCGCAGCCATCCGCTGCGCCGGGGATCAATTCGCCCGGTTTTCCGCCCTGGCCAGGGAAGCGGCGGAAAAAAATATCCGCCTGTATCAAAGCCTGGGCTGGCTTTCCGGGGCGGCGGCATTCATTCTATTGTGTTAGGGGATGGGCAAATGCAGGTGGATATTCTGCTGAAGATTGCGGGGGTGGGGCTGATGGTCACCGTCATCTGCCAGGTGCTTTCCAAGGCCGGCCGGGAAGATATGGCCACCCTGGCCGCCATGGCCGGGATCATTCTGGTGCTGCTGATGGTGGTATCCCTGGCCGGGGAATTGCTTGCCCAGGTGCAGGCCATTTTTCTTTTGCCATGAATGAGCTGTGGAAAATCAGCGGCTTTGCCCTGATGGCGGCCCTATGCGCCTTCGCCCTGAAAGCCTTTCACCGCCAGGCAGGAATGGCGGTGGGCCTGGCGGCAGGGATGATGCTGTTTTTCTTCGCCCTCACCCAATTCAGCCATGTTTCTTCTGCGCTGCAGCAATTATCCGCCCGGACCGGCCTGGGCAGCGACAGCCTTTCCCTGCTGATCAAGCTGCTGGGAATGGCCTATATCGGGGAATTTGCGGTGCAGGCCTGCCGTGACGCCGGGGAGGAGGGATTGGCCCTGAAGGTTTCTTTATGTGCAAAAATGCTGCTGGTGGGCAAAACCCTGCCCCTGATCGGGGAAATCAGCCAATTGACCCTTTCCCTGCTGCCATGAAGCATCTGCTGCTGGCGGGATTGATCCTATTCCTGCTCATTGCCCCTGCACGGGCCGAGGGATTGGATGATGCGCTGCTTCAGACGCTGGACAGCCTATCCCTGGACGCATGGGAAAGGGCCTGGGAAGATGCCTTCCCGGACGGCGCTGATTTCCAGGAGATGCTTATGCAATTGGCCCGGGGGGAAGCATCCCTGGATGGAGCGGGGGTACTGGAAGAAATATTATCCTATTTCCTGGGCGCCCTGCGAAAAAGCCTGCGCCGGGCGGCTGCATTGCTGCTGCCTGCCATTTTTTACGGCATATTGCAGCGCATGCGCTCCTCCTTTCAGAGCAAGGCCCTGGGCAGCGCCCTGGAGGCCGCATGTTTTCTCCTGATTGCCGGGACCATGGCCCGGGATATGGGGGATCATGCCGCCCTGGCCGGCGACGCCGTTTCCCGGATGGCCGATCTGATGCAGGCCCTCTTTCCCCTGCTGCTGACGCTGCTCGCCGCCGTGGGTGGCACCGCCGGGGCCGCCTTTTTCCAGCCGGCGGTGGTGGCTGCCAGCGGCACCATGACCGCCCTGGTGCAATCCGCCGTACTGCCCCTTTCCATGGGCGCTGCGGCCACCGCCATTGTGGATCAGCTCTCCCCCAGGATGCATCTGGGCAGGCTGTCCGTCTTTCTCAAATCCGCCGCCTCCTGGCTGCTGGGGGTGGGCTTTACCGTATTCATTTCCGTCACCGCCCTCCAATCCCTGGGGGTAGCGGCGGCGGACGGTATTTCCATCCGCACGGCCAAATATGCCGTGGATCATTTCGTACCGGTGGTGGGGGGCATGTTCGCCGATACCATGGATACCCTGGTGGGGGCCTCCCTGCTGATCAAAAATGCCCTGGGGGTGACGGGGCTGCTGCTGCTGATTTTTCAGGCTGGGGGCAGCATGGCAGAAACACTGGCGGCAGTGATGCTGTACAGGGCCTGCGCCGCCCTGCTCCAGCCCCTGGGGGAGGATCGGATCGGCCGGTGCATGCAGGATTTTTCCAATATTCTGATGCTGCTTTTCATTATCCAGCTGTCGGTAGGGGCCATGTTTTTGCTGCTGGTGGCCCAGATGCTGGTGGTGGGCAATCTGACGGTGATGCTGCGATGAAAGAATTTTTGCTGACGGCGGTGGGCCTGTGCCTGATGCGGCTGATCATGGATCTGGCCCTGCCCGAAGGGGAAATCAGCCGGTATGCCGATCTGGGGGCAGGGCTGATGATGATGATCTGCATGCTCCGGGCGCTGATCCGGCTGACGGGGGGATTGGGATGAAGGGTCTTTTTGCAAAAATCCGCTCCCTGAAAGGGGGCGTGTGGATGCCGCTCCTGCTGCTGATTGCCCTGATGCTTCTCCTTTCTTCCTTCACCGCCCAGGATGGCTCCCAGGATATGACCGCCCAGGAAATGCGCATCAGCCGCACCCTCTCCCTGATCCAGGGGGCGGGGGAATGCCGCATCACTCTCTATTGCCAGGAGAAGGAAAGCGCCTTTTCCCCCGGCAGCGCCCCTTCCGGGGCGGTCATCCTGGCCCAGGGCGCCAGAAACATTGAGGTGCGGATGCATCTGATGCAGGCGGCAGAGGCCCTGCTGGGCCTGCCCCCGGACAGAATTGAAATTTTCCCCATGGAGGAATTGCCGTGAAGGATCGGATTTTGAATGCGCTTATGCTGGTGACGGTGGGGCTGGCCCTGATTCTTTCTTATTTTCATGGGCAGGATGCCCCCTCTCCCCTCCCTGCCGCCGCTCTTCAGATTCATCCCTCTCCCCTGCCTTCCCCATCGCCCCCGCCCATCAGGCAGTATCTGCTGCAGCGCAATCAGCAGCGCCAGGAGGAGCGATTAGCCCTGCAGACTATCCTGGAAAATGAAAATATGGATGCCGCCTTCCGCACCCGGGCCGGGAATCAGCTGCTTGAAATCACAGAAAATGCAGAGGCCGAGCTGGCCCTGGAAGCCGCCCTGGCCGCCAAGGGTATGGAGGGCGTGTGTATCGTGCGGAAAGGGAAAATCACTCTCTTTGTGGATCAGCCCCTGGATGAGGCATCCGCCGCCCTGCTGATCCATCTGGCGGCAGAAACAACCGGCGTCCATCCGGAAAATATTCGCCTCTCTATCTGTTAATACCCGTGAATCCGTGGTATAATAAGAATGTAAGGAAATACAAGGGGGCTGAATTATGCTGCAGGTAGGCCGAGTCATCGGTGCAGAAAAGGGTTTTCTGGAAATCTGCTTTGACAGGCCGGAGGCTTGCCAGCATTGCGGGGGCTGCGGCGGCGGCAAACACCATGCCACCGTGAAAATCCCCGGCTCTGCCCCCATCGGCAGCCAGATCGCCGTGGAAATGCCGGAAAGAAAGATTCTCAGGGCTTCCTTCCTGGCATACGTTATTCCCCTGGCGATGCTGCTGCTGGGTATCGCCCTGGGCATGCTGATCTTCGATCAGGAGCCCCTGTGGGCCGCCTGCGGATTTGCGCTGATGGCGGCATCCTATCTGGTATTGAAGGCTATTGAAAAAACGGTGGGCAATCGCCCCGGCTGGCGGCCGGAAATCATCGCCGTATATGAGGAAGGAGAAAAAAATCATGGAACTGAAGCTGAATAAAGATAATTTTGACGCCCTGGTATTGGATGCGGATAAGCCCGTGCTGGTGGATTTCTGGGCCCCCTGGTGCATGCCCTGCCGGATGGTCGCCCCCGTTGTGGAGGATCTGGCCGCCGAAATGGAAGGCAAGGCCTATGTGGGCAAGGTCAATGTGGATGAGGAAGGCGCCCTGGCCAGGGAATACCGGGTCAGCTCCATCCCCTGCATGGTCGTTTTCGAAAACGGCGTGGAGGTACGCCGCTCCGTAGGCGCTCAGAGCAAGGATGCGCTGAAGAAGCTGCTGCTGGGCTGAGCCCCAGGCACGGGCAGCTATATCAGGCGCCCCGTCTGACAGCAAATTTTACTTCAAATAAATCATCCAGGGGCGGCAAGCGGATTTGCCGTCCCTTTTCTTGTGCTATTCTTCCTCCTGTGATAGAATAGGAAAAACAGCGTTTTCCATCAAAAAGGAGAATCGGCAATGAAGATTTATGATATTTCCCAGGAGGTTTTCACCTGCAAGGTATTCCCCGGCGATCCGCGGCCGGAAAAAACGATGCCCAGCCTCATGGAAAAGGGCGATCTGTATAATCTGACCGTCTTCAGCATGTGCGCCCACAACGGCACCCACATCGATGCGCCCTTTCATTTTATCCGGGATGGAAAAACCGTGGACGCCGTGGGCCTGGAATCCTTTGTGGGCATGGCCTATGTGGCTGAGCATCAGGGGATCGTCTCCGGCAGCGATGCCGCGGCGATCATTGAAAGGGCAAAGGCCCTCCATCCCGAGGCAGACAGGCGCATTCTGATCAAGGGCGATGCGGAGGTTTCCCTGGAAGCGGCGAAGGTATTTGCTGCCGCCGGACTGCTGCTGCTGGGCAATGAATCCCAGACCGTCGGGCCGGAGAATGCCCCCATGGCCGTGCATCTTCAGCTGCTGGGCGCCGATATGATCCTGCTTGAAGGCATTCGCCTGGAAGAGGTTCCAGAGGGGGTCTATCTGCTGAATGCTGCGCCGCTGAATTTATCCGGTGCGGACGGCGCCCCCTGCAGGGCCATCCTGATGGATATCGATGGAAAATAAATCCCTTTTTTCGTCCTTGACAGCATCCTGCGATCCCTTTTCTTTTGTTTACCTCCCCTGCTGTGACCTGGAACGAGGGAATACGGCTCCCTGCTTCCATCCAAAATGCCCCTGTATACAGCAATTATCCGGCCCTTGAATCAATCAAAGGCCGGGTTTTCTTTTTTGCATGCCCGTGCCGCAGGGATTGTTCTGCCAAATAGGCGCATCCTGCCCGTTCAAGGCACTGGCTGATATCATCCAATGCATATGAAAAAACCCCGCCGGTTTTCACCGACGGGGCATTTGATCTTTACGATCAGAACTTCAGGCTGTTGATCTTGATGGCGGGGCCCATGGTGCTGCTCATGTAGAGAGACTTGATGTAGGTACCCTTAGCGGTGGCGGGCTTGGCCTTAATCACAGCTTCCATCAGAACGGTCATGTTCTCGACCAGCTTTTCGTTATCGAAGGAAATCTTGCCGATGGGGCAGTGGGCGATGGCGGTCTTATCGATACGATATTCAACCTTACCAGCCTTGATATCCTGGATGGCCTTGGTCACATCCATGGTAACGGTGCCGGACTTGGGGTTGGGCATGAGGCCCTTGGGGCCCAGCAGACGGGCGATGCGGCCGATGGTACCCATCATATCGGGGGTCGCAACGCAAGCGTCAAAGCCGAACCAGTTTTCGCTCTGGATCTTGGCCACCAGGTCAGCATCGCCAACGAAGTCAGCGCCGGCAGCCTTGGCTTCTTCAGCCTTGGGGCCCTTGGCGAATACCAGCACGCGAACCTTCTTGCCAGTGCCGTGGGGCAGAACCACGGTGCCGCGGACCTGCTGGTCAGCGTGCCGGGGGTCAACGCCCAGACGGATGGACAGTTCGATGGTTTCGTCAAACTTGGCCTTAGCGGTCTGCTTCACCAGCTCGATAGCTTCGGCGGGATCATAGAGCTTCATGGTGTCGATCAGCTTTTTGCTGTCGGTATATTTCTTGCCGTGTTTCATCTTTTCTTTCCTCCCTGTGGTATTAGCGGCGCTATGTCCTCCCACAAAATTGGCTGATTACAATTATTCTTCAGCGACGGTAACGCCCATGCTGCGGGCGGTGCCCTTCACCATGCTCATGGCGGCTTCGATGGAAGCAGCATTCAGGTCGGGCATCTTGGTGGTGGCGATTTCACGCACCTGATCCAGGGTCAGCTGGCCAACCTTATCCTTGTTGGGACGGCCGGAAGCGCTGTCCAGACCCAGAGCCTTCTTGATCAGCACGGGGGCAGGGGGAGTCTTGGTGATGAAGGTGAAGGAACGATCGGAAAACACCGTGATAACCACGGGGATGATCAGGCCTTCCTGCTTAGCAGTGCGGGCGTTGAATTCCTTGCAGAAGCCGGGAATGTTCACGCCATGCTGACCCAGGGCAGGGCCGATGGGCGGCGCGGGAGTCGCCTTGGCGGCGGGAACCTGCAGCTTGATGAACGCGGTAATTTTCTTTGCCATTTTTAATGGCACCTCCTTAACACTTGTGGTAATGGCGGCTGCGCACCGTGCGCTGCCTCCCACTTGAGAAACGAAAACAGGGAAGGAGGGATTATTTCACCCTCGCTATCCTCAGGCGTCGGTCTTTTTTTCGACCTGATCCAGATCCACTTCGATCTGCATCTCGCGGCCCAGGAACATCTTCACCTTTACGCGCAGCTTCTGCCGCATGGCGTCAATTTCTTCCACCATACCGGTGAAGTTTTCCAGGGGGCCGGACAGGATGCGCACTTCTTCCCCAACGGCGATCTTCAGATCCACCTTGTTGGAGCCGCTGTTCAGCATCCGATCCAATTCATCTGCGGTCAAGGGAATGGGCTTGCTTTCGGGGCCGACAAAGCCCGTCACGCCGCGGGTGTTGCGCACCACATACCAGCTTTCGTTGGTGATGATCATGCGCACCAGCACATAACCAGGGAAGGTTTTATGCTGGCTGGTCACCTTTTTGCCATTGCGGATTTCCACAACCTCTTCGATGGGCACAACAACTTCCTGAATCAGGTTTTGCATGCCGTTGTTTTCAACCGCTTTTTCCAGGTTATCCTTGACCTTGTTTTCATAGCCGGAATAAGTATGAACAACATACCATTCCAGAGTGCCGGGTCTGTCTTCGGACATGTGGGTCACTCCTATCGGCTGTTAAATAGCACGGGTCAGAGAAACGGAAACCATATCCAGCAGGCCGATCACAACGCCCATGAACACCAAGAAGGCGAGCACGATGAGCGTGTAGTTGATCAAATCCTGGCGGGTGGGCCACGTTACTTTGCGCAGTTCGTGCCACATATTCTTGAAGGGGCGGGCGATGGCCTTGGGAAAATTCTTCACAAATTTCACGAATTTGCTTTCTTCCTTACCCTTCACGATGCTCTTTTCGTCTGCCATGATTGTCACATCCTTGCGTTTATCGGGTCTCACGATGAGCGGTGTGCTTCTTGCAGAAACGGCAGTATTTGGACAGTTCAATGCGTTCGGGGGTGTTCTTCTTATTCTTCTTCTTGTTGTAGTTGCGCTGTTTGCACTCGGTGCAGGCCAGCACGATGTTTTGCCGCGCTTCCTTGGCTGCCATGTGAAAACACCTCTTTCTTAGGGGTTACATTGATCCCGCCGCTTCCGGGCCGGCGTTCCCGGCCCGGGCAGCGATATCAGAATTATTCGGCGATACGGGCCACAGCGCCGGCGCCCACGGTACGGCCGCCTTCACGGATAGCGAAGCGGAGACCCTGTTCGATGGCGATGGGGGTGATGATTTCTACTTCCATTTCCACGTTGTCACCGGGCATTACCATTTCTACGCCTTCGGGCAGCTTGATGGAGCCGGTCACGTCAGTGGTGCGGAAGAAGAACTGGGGACGATAGCCATTGAAGAAGGGGGTATGACGGCCGCCTTCTTCCTTCTTCAGTACGTATACCTGACCGAAGAAGTGGGTGTGGGGCTTGATGGAACCGGGCTTGGCCAGCACCTGGCCGCGCTCGATTTCGGTGCGCTGCACGCCGCGCAGCAGGGCGCCGATGTTATCGCCGGCCTGGGCGTCATCCAGCAGCTTGTGGAACATTTCTACGCCGGTTACTACAACAGCGCGGGGCTTTTCCATCAGACCTACGATTTCCACAGTGTCGGAAACCTTGATCATGCCACGTTCGATACGGCCGGTGGCCACGGTGCCGCGGCCGGTGATGGAGAACACGTCTTCAACGGGCATCAGGAAGGGCTTGTCGCTGGCGCGTTCGGGAGTGGGAATGTAGTTGTCCACTTCGCTCATCAGCTCATAAATGCACTGGCATTCGGGAGCGTTCTTGGGATCGGTGCCGCCGTTCTGGATGTATTCCAGAGCCTTCAGAGCGGAACCCTTCACGATCGGAATGTCGTCACCGGGGAAATCGTAGCTGCTCAGCAGATCGCGGATTTCCATTTCAACCAGTTCCAGCAGTTCTTCGTCGTCCATCAGGTCAACCTTGTTCATGAACACTACGATGTAGGGCACGCCTACCTGACGGGCCAGCAGGATGTGTTCACGGGTCTGGGGCATGGGGCCGTCCGGAGCGGAAACCAGCAGGATGGCACCGTCCATCTGGGCGGCACCGGTGATCATGTTCTTTACATAGTCAGCGTGGCCGGGGCAGTCAACGTGCGCATAGTGACGGGTTTCGGTCTCATATTCAACGTGAGCAGTGTTGATCGTGATTCCGCGGGCCTTTTCTTCGGGGGCCTTGTCGATTTCGTCATACTTCATGGCCTGGGCGCCGCCAGCAGCAGCCAGTACCATGGTGATGGCAGCAGTCAGGGTGGTCTTGCCGTGGTCAACGTGACCAATGG
>JAFQOD010000062.1 GCA_017395685.1 Clostridia bacterium | reverse complement strand
TATCCCCCAGCGCCATCCTGCCCGCCCTGGCCACAGGGACGGGCCCCGATGTGCTGCTGGGGCTGGACAGCACCACCGTGATCGATTACGCCCTGCGCCATGTGGCGGAGCCTTTGAGCAGCCTGTGCCCCGATGAAGAGGAGCTTAGGCAGGTGCTTGCCCGATTCCGGGAAAGCGCCCTCACCGGCCTTTCCTTCCAGGGGGAAATCTACGCCCTACCGGAAACCCAATCCATGACGGTGATGTTCTACCGCGAGGACGTGCTCTCCAATCTGGGCATTGCTGCCCCCACGGCGGAAAAGCCCTGGGCCTGGGATGATCTGATTGCGGCGCTGCCCCTTCTGCAGCAAAATCACCTGACGGTGCTGATGGATACCAGCGCCACCAATAATTCCGGGCTGTCCGGCCTGGGGGCTTATGCCACCCTTCTGTATCAGCGGGGCGGGGCCATCTACGAAGGGGACGGGGAACGCTTTGGCATTTCCACCGCCCTGCACCGGGAAGAGGCGGCCCGTGCCTTTGATTTCTGGACCTCCCTGTATACCGAGTACGGCCTGCCCGCCGTATTCAACGCCCCCAACCGCTTCCGCACCGGAGAAGCGCCCATCGTCATCAACGATCTTTCGCTCTACAATACGCTCATGGTATCCGCCCCGGAAATCCGGGGCCTGTGGAGCATCGCCCCCGTTCCCGGCACCCTCCGGGAGGGGGAAATGGATCTATCCTCCTATTCCATCCCCTCCGGCGCCATTGTGCTTTCCACCTCCAATCACAAGCAGGCCGCCTGGCGGTTCATCGAATGGTTTACCCAAGCCCAGACCCAGGAAAGCTACGGCCGGGATCTGGAAAGCCTGCTGGGGGCCAGCGCACGGTATTTTTCCGCCAATGTGGAGGCCTTCTCCCATCTGGATTGGTCCGCCCGGGAAAAGCAGGTACTGGATCTCACCGGTCAATGGGCCCGGGCTGTGCCCCAGGTGGCCGGGGGATATCACCTGGCCCGGTATATCAATAATGCCTTCCGCAATGTGCATCTGGGATACATGGAGGAAAGAGAAGCGCTGCTTTATTTCGCTCAGGTGATCAATGACGAACTGACGGTCAAGCGGCAGGAATTTGGGCTGCCCACCCTGGAAGGAGGGATGGATCATGAATAAGTCCATGGCGTCCGCCCCTACCCGGCGCAGCTTCCGCCAGGTGCTGCAGAAAATCTGGAAGGATCGCACATCCTATCTGTTTCTGATGCCCTTTGCCCTATCCTTCATCATTTTCACGGTGCTGCCGGTGCTATCCAGCGTGTTTTATTCCTTCACCTACAATAACATCCTGGAGCCCATCCGCTTCACCGGGCTGGATAACTACGTGCGCCTTTTTGCCAAGGATGATGTATTCCTGCTGGCGGTGCAGAACACCCTGGTTTTTGCCGTTTTTGTGGGGCCCATCGGGTATATCCTATCCTTCGTTGCCGCCTGGCTGATCAACGAAATCCAATCCTTCATGCGCTCTGTTTTCGTGCTGATCTTCTATTCCCCCGCCATTGCCGGCTCCATTTATGCTGTGTTCGGCATCCTCTTTTCCAGCGATATGTACGGCTATGTCAACGGCTTTCTGCTGAAATGGGGCTTCATCACCGCTCCCATCGAATGGCTGCTGGAGCCGGCATATATGAAGATCGTCATCATCCTGTGCGTGCTGTGGAGCAGCATGGGGGCCGGATTTTTGAGCTTCGTCGCCGGCTTCAAATCCATC
>JAFQOD010000061.1 GCA_017395685.1 Clostridia bacterium | reverse complement strand
CTTTCCCTCCCAGCGCAACTGCTCTATAACTTCGCTATACTTTGAGATATCTGTCCATTTTCGTTTCTCCATAAAGTTACCCCCTGACGTAGTTCTATTATCCTACTTCAGGGGGCTTTGTGTCTATTGTTCGTTTTTACTGGTTCTGTTCATGATGCCCCGGCCTTTTTGTATAAAAATAGCCTCCCTTGTCAAAGGGAGGGGGACCGCGATAGCGGTGGAGGGATTGTGGTCCCTGAGATGTAGAGGCGACAATCCCTCCGCCCTTCGGGCACCTCCCTTTCACAAGGGAGGCTTAATGCTTCCCCTGGAGGGGAAGCTGTCACCGCAGGTGACTGATGAGGTGGATTACGGGCGACCGCCAGGGTCGCCCCTACAGTATATCATGTTTTTTTGATCATCCATGTTTGTAGTATTGCCCCATCCGATTGCAATGAATACAGCCAACCAAAGCCTCCCTTGTGAAAGGGAGGGGGACCGCGATAGCGGTGGAGGGATTGCGGTCCCTGAGATATAGAGGCGACAATCCCTCCGGCCTTCGGGCACCTGCCTTTCACAAGGGAGGCTCAAATAAAAAGGGAGAGGGGGCCCGGGCGCGTCCGCCCGGATAACCCCGCTCTCCCCCGATAAACCGGGAAAATAAATAATAAATAAATAAGTTTTATTCCTCGGGCACCATCAGGCCCAGATTGCCATCCTTGCGCAGATACAGCACGTTGGTGCGCTCCGTTTCGATATTGACGAATACGAAGAAGCTGTGGCCCAGCAATTCCATCTGCAAAATGGCGTCTTCCACCGCCATGGGACGGACGGGGAAAACCTTGGTGCGAACAACTTTCCGGTTTTCAGTGCCGTAGGCGTTAATATCCTCGATAAATTCGGGGGTTTCATCCCGATAAGCGTCCTCACGCAGCCGCTTTTCCAGCTTGGTGCGATGGCGCAGGATCTGCCGCTCCAGCTTGGCCAGGGCGCTGTCAATGCTCATAAACAGATTATCCTTGCTGGAGGATTCCGCACGGAGGGTGACGCCGTTGATGGGCACGGTGATTTCGCAGATGCGCTCATCCCGCTCCCGGCGCAGGCGCACAAACATTTCCGTATCGGGCTTTAAATATCGCTCCATGGTGGCGGTTTTCTTGAAGATGCGGTTGGAGATGCCGGGAGTGACAACCATGTTTTTTGCGGTGATGTTGGTTTTCATAGGAACGCTCCTTTCTGATAATAAGGTTCCGAAAAAATGAAGGGATGCTTCATTCCTTCGGCGCAGGGATCCCCCCTGCCTCCGGCGCCGGCCGGGATTTTCAATTCTCCTCTTCCTTGTATCTTTTTTATTCGACGGTATGGGCAAAATTCCTGCCGGATGGAGAAAAAAACCAAAATATTTGCTGCCGGGGACGTTTTTTCCGCCGGAAGGGGGAAAAATTGGATTTGCCTTTCATGAAGATTATACCCGGTTTGTATGTTCCTTAATCAAAGATGGGCCCCGTTGCGGTCCAAAATGCCGCAAATATAGATGAAAATGGTCCTATTTTCGGGCATCTGTAAAAACTGCATTCATCATTTACGAAGGCGGCGGAATATGCTATACTATATATGGAAAAATGGGCCCAAAGGGGGCTTTTAACGGGGAAAAAGCGGTTTTTGATCCCTCTGCCCTTGCCCTTTTCCCCATTTTTGCTATGATCAATTCATCCTGTAAAGGAGGTTAAAGCAAGCCATGCAGCAAAAAAAGCAACGGAAAACGGGCCCCTGGATCGCCGGGATCATCACCGCCCTGCTGGCCGGGCTGATTTACTGGCTGATCTTCCCCCTGGAAAAGGCCCAGCATTTCATCCTCTGCGGCTGCATTTCCCTGGGGCTGGGCTGGCTGATCCTGGTGATGGCCCAGGGGGTGGATACCTCCAAGGCCGCCCCGGCCCAGAAAAAAATCAAAAAAACCGGGGACGCCGCCGCCGATGCCCTCATCGAAAAAGGGCAGGAGCTGCTCTTTCACATCCGCCGGGAAAATGCCCTCATCCCCGATCCTGCCCTTTCCCATCAGATGGAAAGGCTGGAAGAAGTAACAAATAAAATCTTCCATACTGTGGCCGACCGCCCCTCCGCCGCCCCTCAGATCCGCCGGGCCATGGATTATTATCTGCCCACGGCGCTGAAGATGCTGCAGGGCTTTAGGAAAATGGATGAGCGGGGGATCACCGGGGAAAGCGCCCTTTCCGCCCGGCAGCAGATCCACTCGGGGATGGATATCATCATCCGCGCCTTTGAAAAGCAATTGGATCATCTCTATCAGAATGAAATACTGGATATTTCCACCGATATTGACGTACTGGAAGCCATGCTGAAGCAGGACGGCCTGAGGGAAGGCGGCCTGCAGGAAAACAATGAATGAAAGGGGATTGAATCATGTCTGAATCTCATGCCGCGCCCGTTCTCACCCTGCACCCCGAAATGGAAGATAAAATGAAGCTGGAAAAGGCAGTGGATACCTTGAATCAGCTGGAGGCCCCTGCCGCCCCCGACGCCATCGCCCAATTGGATGCCGAGCTGACCGAAGAAGAAAAGGCCCAGGCGGAGGCATTTGCCAAGACCATCGATCTGACCAATCCCGATCATGTGATGCTCTACGGCGCCGACGCCCAGAAAAAGATTTCCTCCTTTGCCGATTCGGTGCTGGCCACCGTGCAGACCGGGGATACCGGGGAAGTGGGGGATATGCTGGCCAATCTGGTGGGCGAATTGAAGGAATTCAATGCCTCCGGGGAAAAGCCCAAGGGGCTGAAGGGCCTGTTTTTCAATGCCAAGCGGCAGATTGCCACCATGCGTGCCCAATTTGACCAGGTATCCGATAATGTGGGCAAGATCGCCGGCAGCCTGGAGGATCATCAGGTGCAGCTGCTCAAGGATGTGGCCCTGTTCAACCGGCTGTATGATCTGAATCTTTCCTATTTCCGGGAAATCACCCTGTATATCGTGGCCGGGGAAAAGCGGCTGCAGGAAATCCGGGATACCGATCTTGCGGCCCTTCAGGAAAAGGCACGCACATCCGGCGACGCCATGGACGCCCAGGCAGCCAATGATCTGGCCGCCCAGTGCGACCGCTTTGAAAAGAAGCTGCACGATCTGAAGCTGACAAGGCAGATCTCCATGCAGATGGCGCCCCAGATCCGCCTGCTGCAGAATAACAATGCCCTGCTGGTGGAGCGCATCCAATCCACCCTGGTGAACACCCTGCCCCTGTGGAAAAATCAGATGGTGCTGGCCCTGGGGCTGCATCATTCCCAGATGGCCATGCAGGCCCAGAAGGCAGTCACCGATATGACCAATGAGCTGCTGAAAAAGAATGCCGAAACCCTGAAGATGGGCACCATCGAAACGGCGAAGGAATCGGAGCGGGGCATCATCGATATCGAAACCCTGGTGCAGACCAATCAATCCCTCATCGATACCATCAATGAGGTTTCCCGCATCCAGCAGGAAGGCCGCCAGAAGCGCATCGAAGCGGAAAAGACCCTGGCCGTTATGGAACGGGATCTGAAGCAGAAGCTGCTGGAGATGTGATGAAATGGGGCATTTGAAATGCGGAATTGGGAATTGTGGTTTGATTTATGAATGTCCGCAGATGGAACCATCACGTTTCAATTCTTCCTTTCTTGTTTCCGTTTTTCCCGTCCATGCGTTCATTGAACAAACTATAATTCCGCATTCCGAATTAAACCGACGGAGGCTTGCCCATGCGCCTGTGCCTGATTTCCCTGGACGCCGTATCCGGCTGCGATGCGGAGCGGCTGGTGCAGCTGCCCCATCTCAGGCAGCTGATGGAGGAGGGGGCGTTCTGCCAGAATATCCAGACCGTCTATCCCACCATCACCTACCCCATCCATTGCTCCCTGCTCACCGGCTGCTATCCCGCCCGGCACGGCATCGGCCATAATCAGCCCCTGCAGCCCGATACCAAAAAGGAAATGCGGAAATGGTACTGGGAAATCAGTCAGATCAGGGCGAAAACGCTGCATCAGGCCGCCTGGGAAAAGAAAATGCGGGTGGCATCCATCCTCTGGCCGGTGACGGGGAAAAATCCTTACGTCAAATGGAATTTCCCGGAGATCATGCCCCTGCCCGGGGAAAATGCCGCCCTGAAGATGATGAAATACGGCACCGCCCCCTGGCTGCTGAATATGGAGCTGCGCTACGGCAAGCAGCGCCCCTCCATCAAGCAGCCCCATCTGGACGCCTATGCCATCCTGCTGTGCGAAAAGCTGCTGGCCCGGCGCAATCCCCCGGATGTGCTCACCGTGCATTTTGTGGATTGCGATGCCATGCGCCACTGGTACGGGGTGGAAAGCAGGGAGGCCCATCAGGCCATGGAGCGGCTGGACGCCTATGTGGGCCGCATCGTGGAGGCGGTGAAAAAGGCGGGGCTGTATGAGGAAACCCTCTTTTGCATCGTCAGCGATCACGGCCAGCAGGATGCAAAGAACGGGGTGCTGCTGGACAGGCAATTAAAGGCCGCCTGTGGGGCCAGGGCCCAGTCCCTGGGCATGGGCGCCTATATCTTTGCCGATGATCTTTCCGCCGCAAAGCGGGAAATCATCGCCCATCAGCAGGAATTGCGCATTAAAACCATCCTGGAAGAAGAGGATCTTCGTTCCATGCAGGGGCCAGGCGATGTGCATCTGGCAGTGGAAGCGGAGGAGGGGGCCTGCTTCATCGATGAGGAGGAAGAAACCTTCGGGGAGCACGGCTTTTCCATCCACGCCCCCCAGGCGCAGACCCTGCTGTTCCTTTCCGGCCCGGGAATCCGGAAAAATCACCGCATCCCATCCGCCCATATCACCGATATCGCCCCCACCCTGGCCAGGGCCCTGGGGCTGGATCTGCCCCATGCCCAGGGGAAGGCCA
Organism: Clostridia bacterium; assembly: GCA_017395685.1. Taxonomy (GTDB): domain Bacteria; phylum Bacillota; class Clostridia; order Christensenellales; family Aristaeellaceae; genus RUG563. The sequence continues at coordinate 8,840 of JAFQOD010000061.1, read as the reverse complement.
TCGGGGAAGTATTCATTTGAATCTGGAAAAAAATCATCATTCTGTCATTCCGAATGATCCGAGGGAGGCTTTTTATCATGCCCGGCGCTGCCAATGTCACCTTTTATCATCATTCCGGCTTTTCCGTGGAAGTGAAGGATACCCTGCTGATTTTCGATTACTGGCGGGGGGAAAATAACGCCCTGCCCCGAGGGGCCTGGATCGAAAATGAGGAGCTGGAAAAATTCAGCCAGATCCTGGTGTTCGTCAGCCACGATCATGAGGATCATTTTGATGAAATCATCTATTCCTGGGATTACAGCCGCCTGCCCATCACCTATATCGTATCCGATGATCTGCCCATCGGAAAGCGGGGCAAGCGCATCAAGCCCGGGGATACCCTGCAGATCGGGGATATCAAGGTGCAGGCCTTTTCCTCCACCGATAAGGGGGTATCCTTCTATGTGACGGCGGAGGGGATGCATATCTTCCACGCCGGGGATCTGAATCTGTGGCATTGGCGGGAGGAAAGCTCCATCCGGGAAATCGTCCAGGCGGAAAGGGATTATTACCGGGCGGTGGCCCCCATCGAGCAATTGCCGGTGGATATCGCCATGTTCCCCGTGGATCCCCGGATGGGGGGATTATTCGACGCCGGGGCCAATCATTTCATCATGGCGGTGAAGCCCCGCCTGTTCATCCCCATGCACTGGCAAAACCGGCCGGAGGTGGCCCTGGATTTTGCCCGCCGGGGCCGCACCAAGTATACCGAGGTACTGGCCCTCACCAAGCCCCGGGAGAGGGCGGAGCTGGCCTTTATGGAGCATGAGCTGCGCATCCATGTGCTCACCCTGGCCGCCGCCGCCCTCAAGGAGAAGGAAGAAAAGGATGTGGCCCTCAATGTCTACGCCCCGGATGATCCCTTCTCCGACAGCGATCTGCCGGTGAAGCTGTAATGGGAAATGATCAAAAAAGAATGATTGAATTGAAAAAACGCTCTGCTGATGCAGGGCGTTTTCCTATGTAAAGGCTTCCCCGCAAGGGGGAGGCCACAATCCCTCCGCCCTTCGGGCACCTCCCTTTCACAAGGGAGGCATTAATCCCTCCGGCACTTCGTGCCACCCTACGGGCCCCCTCGCAGGCAAAGCCTGCTCCACGCTTTGGCTAAAAATATGCCACAGGCATATTTTCTTAACGCGTCGCGCCCTTTCACAAGGGAGGCATTATTGCATCATGCTTCTGCTGTGCAGCGCACAACATGCTTTAGAGATCAATTACCATTTGTAGGGCGGGATGACCCCATCCCGCCGCAATGGAATATACAATTCCCCAATCATGAATAACAACAAAAACATGCTCATCTGTAGGGGCAGCCCTTGCGGCTGCCCGATATAAAATGCATGTGATTTGTTTCATTGATCCAATGATTTCATATCCATGTTTCAATTGTTCCCGACGGGCGACCGCAAGGGTCGCCCCTACGGTTCATGATGTTTTTATTGTCATCCATGCTTGATATTTTGTGCATTGCAATGCGGCGGGATGGGGTCATCCCGCCCTACGGTGGATCGGGTTTTGATGATCATCCATGTTTGTAGTATTGTTCCATCCGATTGCAATGAATACCGCCAACCAAAAGCCTCCCTTGTCAAAGGGAGGGGGACCGCGATAGCGGTGGAGGGATTGCGTTCCCTAAGATATGGGGACAATCCCTCCGGCACTTCGTGCCACCTCCCTTTGACAAGGGAGGCATTAATCCCTCCGCCCTTCGGGCACCTCCCTTTCACAAGGGAGGCTTAAGGCTTCCCCTGGAGGAGAAGCTGTCACTGCAGGTGACAGATGAGGTGGATTACGAGCGGCCGCAAGGGCCGTCCCTACAGTGTATCATGTTTTTTTGGTCATCCATGTTTGTTGTATTGTTCCATCCGATTGCAATGAATACCGCCAACCAAAGCCTCCCTTGTCAAAGGGAGGGGGACCGCGATAGCGGTGGAGGGATTGCGTTCCCTAAGATATGGAGGCGGCAATCCCTCCGGCCTTTCAGGCCACCTCCCTTTCACAAGGGAGGCATTCATCCCTCTGCCCTTCGGGCACCTCCCTTTGACAAGGGAGGCATTAATCCCTCCGCCCTTCGAGCATCTTCCTTTCACAAGGGAGGCATTCATCCCTCCGCCCTTCGAGCATCTTCCTTTCACAAGGGAGGCTTAAGACTTCCCCTTGCGGGGAGGCTGTCGCCGAAGGTGACTGATGAGGGGGATTGGGGCATTCCCCACTAAGCTTCTTCCCCTTTCCGCACCCGATCCTCTTCATAAACCCCCCGGGCGGGATTGAGGGCGCGGGTGGCCTGCACATGGGTAAAGCCATTGGCCGTATACAGCTGCCGGGCGGCTTCATTATCGCACAGCAGCGTCACCCGCATATCCCTGGCCGCATTCAGCGCCGATACGGCAAATGCCACCGCCGCCCTCCCCAGGCCGCTATGCTGGAACAGGGGATGAATATAGAGGGATACCAGCTCATTTTCCACAGGATCCAGCACCAGGATGCCCGCCGTTTCCCCGCAAGCCTCAATGGCATATACCTTCTTGCCCACGGAGAGATGCCCCCGCAGGATCATTTCCATATGCCTTTCATCATGCTCTCTGAGGAAGGCCTGAGAGCAATGCTTTTCATGGGATTGCCGCCAGCTGACGGCATAAGCCGCCGCCGCCCCGGCCATCCTATCCGGGGTGAGGGAAAGCATACGGGGGGTGAGCAGCCCCTGGGCAAAATCCCTGGCCGCCTTTACCGCCGTGGGCAGGGGCAGGGCCTGCATTTCCGCAAGGGAGGCCCATCTTCCCTCCCGGCTTTCCATTTTCTCCGCCCGGAAATGATAGATTTTCATCTGCCAGATGCGGTGGGTGAAGATATGCTTTGCCTCCCCCAGGGGGCATACCAGCCTTGCCTTCACCCCCAATTGCTGCAGCCGCTTTTCCATGTGGGCAGGGGTATCCCCCTCCTCCGTCATGGGGAAAATCCACAGGCCCCTGAGCAGCGCCTCTTTCCTTTGCAGCAGAAGTATCTTCGCCCCGCAGGTGACGACGGCCACCGCCGCCCTGACCTCCCTGGGGGGCTTTGCCGCCGCCTTCACCGGCAGCATATCCTGATCCCCTGCCGCATAGGCTTGGCAGAGGGTGCGCAAGGGGCAGGCATCGCAATCGGGAGTGCCGGGGGTGCACACCGTGGCCCCCAGATCCATCAGCGCCTGATTGAAATCCCCGCAGCGGCGGGAGGGCATATCCTCCCTGGCCAGGGAAAGCAGCTGCCGCCTGACCGAAGGCATCCCCACATCCTCCCTTACCCCGTGGAGCCGGGAAAGCACCCTTGTCAGATTACCGTCCATGGCGGGGCAGGGCAGATCAAAGGCGATGGAGGCCACCGCCGCCGCCGTATAATCCCCCACCCCGGGAAGAGAGCGCAGCTTTTCCTCATCGGCAGGAAATACGCCGTTATATTCGGCTGCAATGATTTTGGCCGCCTTATGCAGGTTCCGGGCCCGGGAATAATACCCCAGCCCTTCCCACATTTTCAGCACATCCTGCTCATCCGCCTCTGCCAGGGAAAATACATCCGGAAACCGGGAAAGAAACCTCAGGTAATAATCCCCCACCGTTTCGGTGCGGGTTTGCTGCAGCATGATTTCGCTGATCCAGATGGGATAAGGATCCTTCGTTCCCCGGAAGGGCAGGGTGCGCCCGCACCGGTCATACCAGGAAAGCAGCAGGGATGCGATCATGATCTATCCTCTCCCGGGGGCCTGGGAGGCCCGCCGAAAAAAATTCTGCTTCCATTATAGCACAGCCGCCCCTCCTTTGCATCAGAAATTCAAAAATCGAAGAAAATCAAAGAAAATAAGAGAAAACATATGGAAAATAGCCGTAATTTCTGCATTTCTTTGGATTTTCGGTTAATTTCCGGGAATTTGGGAAAAACTGCATTTGCGCCCCGGCCGTTTATGAAGTACACTATCCATGGAAGAATTAGCACTCTCCCTTCAAGAGTGCTAAAACATGAAAAGCCATTGAAAACAAGGAGGATCCTTATGAACGTTAAGCCTTTGGGTGACCGCGTTGTCATCAAGAATGTGGAAATTGAAGAAACCACCAAGTCCGGCATCGTCCTGCCCGGCGCCGCCAAGGAAAAGCCCCAGATGGCGGAAGTGCTGGCCGTGGGCCCCGGCGGCATGGTGGATGGCAAGGAAATCGTTATGCAGGTTTCCGTCGGCCAGAAGGTGATCTATTCCAAGTATGCCGGCACCGAAGTGAAGATCGACGGCAAGGAACTGATCATCGTGCGGCAGAGCGATATTCTCGCAATCGTTGAATAATCTTTATTAACGCATTTTCAGGAGGAAATATTTATGGCAAAGCAGATCAAGTTCGGCGAAGAAGCCCGCCGTGCCCTGGAAACCGGCATCAATGTACTGGCCAATACCGTCAAAATCACCATGGGCCCCAAGGGCCGCAATGTGGTGCTGGATAAGAAATACGGCGCCCCCCTCATCACCAATGACGGCGTCACCATCGCCAAGGAAATCGAACTGGAAGATCCCTTCGAAAATATGGGCGCCCAGCTGATCAAGGAAGTGGCCACCAAGACCAATGACGTGGCCGGCGACGGCACCACCACCGCCACCCTCCTGGCCCAGGCCATCGTAAGGGAAGGCCTTAAGAACCTGGCCGCCGGCGCCAATCCCATGGTGCTCAAGCGCGGCATCGAAGACGCCACCGCCGCCGCCGTGGAAGGCCTGAAGGAAATCTCCCAGCCCATCACCGGCAAGCAGGCCATCGCCCAGGTTGCCTCCATCTCCGCCGGCGATGAAACCATCGGCCAGCTGATCTCCGACGCCATGGAAAAGGTGGGCAAGGACGGCGTTATCACCGTTGAAGAATCCAAGACCATGAAGACCGAGCTGACCACCGTGGAAGGCATGCAGTTTGATCGCGGCTATGCCTCCGCCTACATGGTCACCGATACCGATAAGATGGTGGCTGAACTGGATAGCCCCATGATCCTGATCACCGATAAGAAGATCAGCAATATCCAGGAAATCCTGCCCGTTCTGGAGCAGGTGGTGCAGTCCGGCAAGAAGCTGCTCATCATCGCGGAAGACGTGGAAGGCGAAGCCCTGGCTACCCTGGTTGTCAATAAGCTGCGCGGCACCTTCACCTGCGTTGCCGTCAAGGCCCCCGGCTTCGGCGATCGCCGCAAGGAAATGCTGCGGGATATCGCCATCCTCACCGGCGGCCAGGTGATCAGCGAAGAGCTGGGCCTGGATCTGAAGGAAACCACCTTTGATATGCTGGGCCAGGCCCATCAGGTGAAGGTGGATAAGGAAAACACCACCATTATCGGCGGCGCTGGCAATCCCGAAGAAATCGCTGCCCGGGTGGGTCAGATCCGTGTTCAGATCGGCGAAACCACCTCTGATTACGATCGTGAAAAGCTGCAGGAGCGGCTGGCCAAGCTGGCCGGCGGCGTGGCCGTCATCCAGGTAGGCGCTGCCACCGAAATCGAAATGAAAGAGCGCAAGATGCGCATCGAAGACGCCCTGGCCGCCACCCGTGCTGCCGTGGAAGAGGGCATCGTGCCCGGCGGCGGCGTGGCCATGCTGAATGCCATCACCAAGGTGCAGGCCCTGGTATCCAAGAATGCCGGCGACGCCAAGACCGGCGTGCAGATCGTGCTCCGCGCCATGGAAGAGCCCATCCGTCAGATCTCCCTGAACGCCGGCATCGACGGCGCCGTCATCATCGATAACATCCGCCGCAGCCGCAAGACCGGCTATGGCTATGACGCCCTCAAGGGTGAATATGTGGATATGATCCAGCGCGGCATCATCGACCCCACCAAGGTGACCCGTTCCGCTCTGCAGAACGCCGCTTCCGTTGCCGCCATGGTGCTCACCACCGAATCCCTGGTCACCGATATCCCCCAGCCTGAACCCGCTGCCCCCGCCGGCAACCCCGGCATGGGCGGGATGTATTAATCCCTTCGGGCGAATAAAAACAGCTAAAGCTGATTTTTATTCGATCACATCAATTTCTTGTAAAAATGGGCTTCCAGCACGAAAAGTGCCGGAAGCCCTATTTTTACGGCCAGAAATTGATATAGGAAGCGCCATAGGCGAACCTCACAATTCGGCATTGTCGCCCAGCGGCGCTGCCGCTTGCTGGGTTCTGTGCCTCATTGGGCCTTCTCCCACCTTCATCTGCCGCAGGCAGCGGCGGGATACGGCCCTCGAAGGGGCAAAGCCCCTCCTGCGGATTGATAGTCGAAGGGGAAACCCCTTCGACGCATCCTTGGAGGTGGTATGGATCTTCTTGTGCGGCAAGCCGCACGGCCAGAAAATCTGATGGGAATGAAAAATGCCTCCCTTGTGAAAGGGAGGTGGCACGAAGTGCCGGAGGGATTAATGCCTCCCTTGTCAAAGGGAGGTGCCCGAAGGGCGGAGGGATTAATGCCTCCCTTGTGAAAGGGAGGTGCCCGAAGGGCGGAGGGATTGCCGCCTCCCTTGTCAAAGGGAGGGGGACCGCGATAGCGGTGGAGGGATTGCCGCCTCCTTTATCAAGAGGCGGCCTTTGCTTGACTGTATTGGGTGCAATCATTCCCGGCGGCATCCCGGCCCCAGGTATGGGAGATCAGATAAATCAGGGTGGCCGTCAATCCCAACCCATGGCCGGCCATTGCGGCATATCCTGCCCCATAAATATGCAGCCCCGGCCGGGCAGTCCACAGCCAGGTGCACAGCAGGGTGGCCGCCGCCCCCAGCAGCGATGCCCCCAGCGCCTTTTTCTGCAATCCCAGCCCGGTCATCATTCCCCCGGCCACCTGCTGGATGGAAAGCAGCGCCGCCATGGGGCACAGCGCCCGGATCAGCCCGGCAAGCTCCGGCAGGCGGTAGAATTTCCATGCGATCAGCGGCGCAGCCAGGTATAAAATGCCGCTGCAGGCCGCCCCCCATGCCGCCCCGGGCAGCAGCAAACGGAGGATCAGCCGCCGCTGCTGCCCTTTTCTTTTGCATTTTGCCATGGCAGGGCCGCCCACGGTGGCCAGGGCGCCGGTGACCAGCCCGGGCAGGAACATCAGCGGCATCACCATGCCGTTCATCATGCCCATCCGGCTCACCGCCTCGCTCTGCATAAGCCCGGCAGCCATCAGCCGCAGAGGAATTATCACCCCGCACAGCGCCCGCAGCCCTGTATGGGAAAGGCGGCTGAGCATCAGCGGCAGGGAGAGCCGGAAAAGCCGCCTGCGCAGCACGGATAGCCCCGGCCGCTGCACCGCCTTGGCTGCGCCCCCTGCCATCAGCATCACCACCATCAGCCCCATCCCTTCCCCCATAGTGGTGGAAAGGGCGGGCACCGCCGCACGCCAGGGCAGGGAAAGGGCAGGCAGCAGAAAAAGCACCAGCACCGTAAGCAACCGGATCACCTGCTCCCCCAGCTCGCTGAGCATGGGGGCCCAGGCATTGCCGCAGCCGTAAAAATACCCGTCATATACGGAGGAAAGCCCGATGAACAGCACCGAGGGCGCCATCAGCCACAGGGAGGGCAGGGTGCGCACATCCCCCAGCAGCCGGGCAATCCAGGGGGAAAAAAGCAGAAAGACGGGAATCAGCAGGCCGCTCATCATCCCCGCCAATTGCCGCCCGGCAGCCAGGATGGATGACCGATCCTCTTCCTTTGCCCGGGCAGAAAGCCGGCTCACCGCCCCGGGCAGCCCGGAAGCGGCAGGGGTCACCAGCAGCATATGGGCACTGGAGGAAAGCTCCATGATGCCCATGGCCTCCGGGCCCAGCATGCGGGATACCGTCAGCCGCATCACAAATCCCATCCCCCGCACCAGGGCGCTGCCCATGGCCGTGATCAGGGCCTGACGCTTCATGCTCTGTACTTTCATGGCCGATCCCCCCTTCCATCCCTTCAGCATATGCGGAAGGGAGAAGGAATAGAGAAGGGCGAGAAAAAATACGGAATAATGCCTCATTTGTGAAAGGGCGCGACGCGTTAAGAAAATATGCCTGTGGCATATTTTTAGCCAAAGCGTGGAGCAGGCTTTGCCTGCGAGGGGGCCCGAAGGGTGCCCGAAGGGCGGAGGGATTAAAGCCTCCCTTGTGAAAGGGAGGTGGCACGAAGTGCCGGAGGGATTGTCGCCTCCGTATCTCAGGGAACGCAATCCCTTCACCGCTATCGCGGTCCCCCTCCCTTTGACAAGGGAGGCTTTTGGTTGGCTGTATTCATTGTAATCGGATGGGGCAATACTACAAACATGGATGATCAAAAAAACATGATACACTGTAGGGGCGACCCTTGCGGTCGCCCGTAATGATATGCATGGAAATTGTTTCATCGATGATTTCATATCCATGCTGCAATCGTTCCCGGCGGGCGGCCGCAAGGGCCGCCCCTACGGTTGAAGCTGTTGCTTTACTGTTCGAACAAGCTGCCAAAAGCCTCCCTTGTGAAAGGGAGGTGGCCGGAACGGCCGGAGGGATTGATGCCTCCATCTCTCAGAAAACGCAATCCCTCCACCGTTATCGCGGTCCCCCTCCCTTTCACAAGGGAGGCTTTTGGTTGGCTGTATTCATTGCAATCGGATGAAAGCAGCACCGCAGGCATGGACGGCAGCAAAAACATGATTGGCGGGCAAAAGGAAAAGCCTCTCCTTCCATGGAAAGGCTCAGACCGTTGACAAACCAACCATACGCAAAAATACTTGCAGCATAGTAGGCGAAGAAATGCAATCCGCAGCGGCGGCATGTACGCCGCGAGGAGAAAAATTCTGGAGAATCATTTATGATTCGGGAAGAATTTTTCATT
>JAFQOD010000060.1 GCA_017395685.1 Clostridia bacterium | reverse complement strand
GCGCAACTGCTCTATAACTTCGCTATACTTTGAGATATCTGTCCATTTTCGTTTCTCCATAAAGTTACCCCCTGACGTAGTTCTATTATCCTACTTCAGGGGGCTTTTTGTCTATTGTTCGTTTTTACTGGTTCTGTTCATATCGGTTTCAGGCTTTTTGCATAAGAAAATACTTGCAGGGGGAAGAAAGACATATGAGTAGATGGATTACTGGCCAGCCAGGTATTCTTCCGCCATGTGAACAGCCATGGCCCCATCGGAAACGGCGGTAACAACCTGGCGCAGCGGTTTTGTGCGCACATCCCCGACAGCGTACACACCGGGAATAGAGGTTTCAGTGGTTTCGCTGGCAATGATATAATCATTTTCCAGTTCTAATTGACCAGCTACCAACTCAGTTGCCGGCTTCCGGCCAATGCTGACGAATACCCCTTCGCAGGGGATTACTCTTTCTTCACCGGCTAAGACATTTTTGATACGTATGCCGGTGACTGTATCATCATGAAGAAGTTCTGTTACTACGCTGTTCCATTGAAATTCCACGTTTTCTGCCTGCATCAGTGGTTCATGATAAATCTTTGTTGCCCGAAGTTTATCCCTGCGGTGAATTACGATCACCTTTTTTGCAATGCGGCTCAGCAGCAGTGCATCGGCAGCAGCGGTATTTCCGCCGCCAATCACTGCCACAGTTTTTCCTTTATAGAACATACCGTCGCAGGCGGCGCAGTAAGCGATACCGCGGCCAAGCAGATCCTTTTCCATGGGAAGGCCCAGTTCCTTTGGGTTGGCACCGGTTGCCAATACGACTGTGCGGGCGAAGAATGTACCCTCGCTTGCGCCAATCACCTTGGGGGTAGCCTTCAGATCAAGAAATTGAACATTGGCATTCTTTGATTTGGCGCCGAAGCGTTCGGCCTGGGCCTGCATTTGCTGGGCCAGGGTATACCCCTCAATTCCATCGGGGAAGCCTGGATAATTATCAATCTGATGGGTCAGCGCCATCTGGCCGCCTGCTGAAAGACGTTCCAATACCAGGGCATCCAGGCCGGCCCTGGCACCATAAAGGGCTGCGGTGTATCCGCCGGGGCCGCCGCCGATGATAATCATATCATAGATATGCTGATCGGCTTTCAGCTTCTTTTTTGGCAGAATACCGGAAAGAAAATCATCAATATCCGCCTTGGCGGGCGGTTCAACGATCTGTTCCAAGGGATGCCCATTCTGATACAGCCGCAATGTGGGGATGCGCCGGATATCATGACGCTGGCGGATACCATCAAAGAGATCCACATTGATTTTTACTACGGTGATTAAATCGGCATATTCATCAGCAATTTGATCATAAGCCTTTTCAATCCGGCGGCAATCGCCGCACCAGGGGGCCCAGAAATCCACAAGGATTAATTTTCCAGAATCAATCAGTTGCTGCAATTCATCTTCATGAATGTTGTTTGCGGCCATGATCATGCACTCCTTATTGAAATTAATTAATCAGTCGCTGGAAAGGCCATGTGAACGGCTATTATGAATATACCCCATTTGAGGGCATATGACACAAAACGGATCCTGGGAGTATTCATTGGAACAAATTGGCAGCCTTTTTCATCCGATCCGCAATGGATACGCCGAAGGGACAGCGCTGTTCACAACTTTTACAGCCGATGCAATCCGATGCATTGGTCTTCAGCAAACGATAATGATCCAGAATTGAGGAGGGGATTTCCTGTTGCATTAAGGCTAAATCATAAAGTTTGTTGACCATGGCGATATCAATGTCTTTCGGGCATGGCTTGCAATGCCCGCAATATGTGCATTGACCGGAATAAGAATGCAAGGGAGCATTGGCAAGCACAGAAGCATAATCTTTTTCTGCATCTGAAGCGGTCTCATAGGATACGGCTTGATCGATCTGATGGATATCATTAAAGCCAACCATAACGGAGGCAACGGCCGGCCGTGTCAGACAGTAGTGCAGGCATTGAAGCGGCGATAAGGCAACGCCAAAGGGGGAACGCTTGGCGTCAAAGAGCCGGCCGCCGGCATATCCCTTCATAACGGTGATACCTACACCATTTTGTTCACATAGTTTATACAGTTCAATCCGCTCTGGAGAAATTCCGTCAACTGCAGTTGAAAAATCATCACCGAAATATACTTCTGCATCACCGTTGACGGGAAGCATGTCGAAGGCGGGGTTTATGCTGAAGAGCATCATTTCAATGATGCCGCTTTCTACGGCCAGTTTTGCAATGGTAGGATTATGGGTGCTCATTCCGATATGGCGGATGCGGCCCTCTGCTTTCAGCTGCTGTACATATGCCAGGAATTCGCCGTTAATAATGTTGTTCCAATCCTCTTCATCATCCACATAATGAATCATACCCAGATCAATATAGTCAGTTTGAAAACGATCCAGCAGATCCTGGAAGGCAGCTTTAGCTCCATCAATGTTGCGGCTGCGTACATATTGCCCGTTTTGCCAGGTGGATCCAATATGACCCTGGATATACCATTTCTCCCGTCGGCCCTTGATTGCGGTGCCGATATTGGAACGCACATTGGGTTCGCTCATCCAGCAATCCAGAATGTTGATGCCTTTGGCTTCGCAATGATCAATAATGGCCTTGCATTCTTCGGCATTATGCCGTTCCAGCCATTCACCGCCGAGGCCAATTTCAGATACCATCAAGCCTGTTTTACCAAGACGCCTGTAATTCATAATGGAATCCCCCTGAAATCGCTATAGATCAATGTAAGGACAGTTTACACAAAAATCATATGAAAGGTCAATAGATATTTTCATTATCTAGTAAGCGTCTGCGGAATCTGTTATCCCAAACGGAAAGAAAACAGAATGATGCTTGCCCATCGAGAGGAAAAGTAGTAAACTAATATTGTTTCAAGCTGAATATGGATTGGAAGGCGGATGTACGTTTATGAGAATGCCCATAGGGAAATTACCGCATGGGGAAAGAAATCTGATTTCTGATGTGCCAGGGGTCAAAGTAGGGCATTGCACCATTGATCGGGATGATTGCCATACAGGCGTTACAGTGGTTCTTCCGCCTGTTAAAAATCCTTTTACAGAAAAACTGACGGCAGCTGCCCATGTAATCAATGGCTATGGTAAAACTTTAGGCCTGGTTCAAATCGATGAGCTTGGCACCTTGGAAACACCGATTGCTATTACCAACACCTTAAATGTGGGCAAGGTACATGATGCCATGGTATCCTACATGGTGGATATTTGTAAAAGAGACGGCGTCAAGCTGACTTCTGTTAATCCAGTCGTATGCGAATGCAACGACAGCCGTATTAGTGATATTGCAAAGCGTCCTGTAGGCGAAAGAGAAGTTAAAGCAGCAATACAAAACGCTTCAGTAGATTTTGCTCAGGGTGCCGTGGGGGCGGGCAGGGGCACTACATGTTATGGAATGAAAGGTGGTATTGGCTCTGCATCACGCCTGATGGAAATTGATGGGGAAACTTATACCATGGGTGTTCTTGTGCAAAGCAACTACGGTTCATCGGAGGATTTTCGTGCTGCCTGTCTGCCGCCTGATCTGGCGGAATGTGACCAGGGAAGCATTATTCTTATCGTGGCAACCGATTTGCCTCTGTCTGAACGACAATTGAAACGAGTGATTAAGCGTACTTCAGTAGGAATGGCGAGGCTGGGGTCGTATATCGGCCACGGCAGCGGAGAGATTGCTGTTGGTTTCACCACGGCTGTACGAAAATGGAGCGGGGATAGTTTCCAATCACAAATGATGCTTCGAGAGGATTTAATGAATATTCCCTTTCGTGCGGTAGGTGAATGCGCTGAAGAAGCCATTTTGCAATCTATGTGGCATGCCAATGCTGATATAGCCCTTGACGGCACAAAGATTCCCTGCCTTAAGGATTATCTGAAGGAGAAATAAGCTATGAAAGAACTGGGTTATTACAACGGCCGAATTGGCGAACTGAGCGAAATGATGATCCCCATGGCTGATCGGGTCTGTTGGTTTGGGGATGGGGTATATGAGGCGCATCTGTGTCGCAATTATCATATCTTTACCCTAGATGAACATGTGGAACGCCTGTTTAAAAGTGCTTCCATGCTGGAAATAAAGATTCCTATGGAAAAGCAGCAGTTAAAGGATTTGCTGAATGATCTTGTGAAAAGAATGGATACAGGGGATATGGTGGTTTATTATCAAGTAACAAGAGGCAGCGGAAAGCGAAATCATGCTTTTCCGGAAGGCGATGCCAATCTTTGGGTAACGCTAACGCCAAAGACATTCGTTCCTTCTCCTGATCCTGTTTCTCTGATTACGGCAGAGGATACCCGCTTTCTCCATTGCAATATCAAGACCCTGAATCTGATCCCTGCTGTGATGGCCAATGAGCGGGCAAAACGAGCAGGATGCTATGAATGTGTACTATATCGTCCAGGCTATCGGGTTACTGAGTGTTCCCATAGCAATGTTCATATTATAAAGAATGGAATTTTCTATACTGCGCCTACAGATCTTCTGATTTTGCCTGGTATTGCACGTGCTCATTTGATTCAGGCATGCAATGCCCTGGGAATTCCCGTCAGCGAAACTCCTTTTACAGTGGATGATCTGAAGAATGCGGATGAGATTATTACTTCCAGTTCCACAAATCCGTGCGTCCGAGCATGCCGGGTGGATGGTCAAGCGGCTGGCATGAAGCGACAGGATTTATTTATGGCGTTATACGAATGGATTATGAATGAATATTATGAAGCGACTAAATAAATGAGGTGAAAGAAATGAAAATTTTCCTTTCTGCAGATATAGAGGGGACTACCGGAATTACCCTTTGGGATGAAACGGAGAATGGGCATGCCCGGTACCCTTATTTCCAGAATCAGATGACCAAGGAAGTGAATGCGGCATGCCTGGGCGCGATGGAAGGCGGATGTAATGAAATCCTGGTCAAGGATGCCCATGACAGCGCATGCAATATCATTCCAGAAATGCTGCCGGAGGAAGTGCGTATCTTCCGGGGCTGGGGTACAGATATTATGAGCATGATGGCAGGGCTTGAAAAAGGATATGACGGGGTAATCTTTACCGGATATCATTCAGCAGCTGGGATGAACACAAATCCTCTTGCCCATACCATGAATACCCGGAATAACTATGTGAAAATCAATGGGATCATCTGCCCTGAATTAATGCTCAACAGTTTGACGGCTGCCTATCTTGGGGTGCCTGTCCGATTGGTTACGGGGGATAAGGGACTTTGCGACTGGATGAAGGAAATGAATCCCAATATCGAAACGGTAGCGGTCAGCGAGGGTTGCGGCAGGGGCTCTATTTCAATCCATCCAAAGAAAGCGCTACGTCTGATTCAGGAAGCAGCAAAGCGTGCTATGGCGAAACCTGCAAAGGATTGTATGTTCCCGTTACCGGAACATTTTGAGGTGGAAATCTCTTTCAAGGATCATTTCAAGGCAAAGGCAGCAGCAGCTTATCCCGGTGTCATTCAGATTGGCCCTGCTGCCATTAAATACGTGGCTGATGATTATATGGAAGTGCTTCGGATGATCAATTTTGTTTTGTGAGAAGCAAAAAGGACCCCGGCGCTGGAGGAATTCTGGACTGTTCCCAGGACAGAGGACAGAGAAAAGAAACACCCTGTTGTAGATAAACAAAGTTTACATGGCCTTGCACCGAATTTCAACTGGTGTGAGGTCATTTTTAAGAGAAATGCGCTCGAAATTGTAGAAATCGACGTACTCCTTAACAAGTTGTTCAACTTCGGAACGGGTAGTGAAGTGAGCACGGTACAAGCATTCGGTTTTCAAGGTACCGAAGAAGTTCTCCATTGCCGCGT
>JAFQOD010000059.1 GCA_017395685.1 Clostridia bacterium | reverse complement strand
GCTTCTGGCCGCCGGAAAGCTGGCTGGGATAGGCGTCGGCCCGGTTTTCCAGGTTCACCCGGCGCAGCAGCTCCATGGCCTTCTGCTCCGCTTCTTCCCTGCTCTTTTTCAGCAGCTTCACGGGCGCCAGGGTCATATTTTTCAGCACCGTCATATGGGGGAACAGATTGAAATGCTGGAATACCATGCCCATTTTCTGCCGGTGGATATTGATATTCACATGGGGATCGGTAATATCGGTGCCCTCGAAGGTGATGGTGCCCCTGGTGGGCATTTCCAGCAGATTCAGGCAGCGCAGGAAGGTGGATTTGCCGGAGCCGGAGGGCCCGATGACCACCACCACTTCCCCTTTTTTGATATCGGCGTCCACGCCCTGCAGGGCCTTGAGCTGCCCGTCGTTGAAATGCTTTTCCAGGCCCCGCACAGAAATAATGGTTTCAGCGTTCACTGTTGCGCAGCCTCCTTTCCAGCTTGCCCACCAGCCAGGTGAAGAAGATCACCAGGATCAGGTAAATGATGGCCACTGCAATCAGCGGCAGGAAGGGGGAATAGGTAACGCCCTTGATGATATCCCCCGCCTTGGTCAGATCCATTACCGCCACATAACCGGCAACGGAGGTTTCCTTCAGAAGCACGATAAATTCATTGGCCAGGGAGGGCAATACATTCTTCAGCGCCTGGGGGATGATGATATGCCACATGGTCTGGATATAATTGAAGCCCAGGCTGCGGCCCGCCTCGAACTGGCCCTGATCGATGCTCATGATGCCGCCCCGGATGATTTCCGCCACATAGGCCCCGGAATTGATGCCGAAGGCGATGATGGCCACGATCACCCCGGATTTCACCGTGCCCAGGAATCCCAGATCCCAATCGGTAACGGAAACCAGAATGACGAAATAGAACAGCATCAGCTGGATGACCACGGGGGTGCCGCGGATAACCGTCAGAAACACACGGCAGATTTTATTGCCCAGCTGCAGGAAAAATTTGCCCACGCCCCGGTACATTCTTTCCCCGTTCTTATCCCAGGTGGAGCATACGCCCGCCACGATCACGCCGATGATGATGCCCAGGATGGTGGAAAACAGGGTGATCAGCAATGTGACGCCCAGGCCGTCCACCAGGAATTCCCACCGGTTTTCATCAATGAAATTCAGCTTGAAATCCGCCACCAGGGGATGGAGCTGGACGGCGGGGGTCACCTTATTGACCATGGCTTCGCACAGCGTCTGCCAGGAGGCGGGATCGGCGCCCTCCAGGGAAAGGGTGACTTCGATATAGATATTTTCGTAATGGGAAGGGATCAGGCACACGATGGCGGAATAGGCATCCGCCGTTTCAAAGACGGGATAGACCGTCACTTCCTTCTTGCCCAATTCCATTGGCCCGAAGCCTGCGCTGCTGCTTTCCCCCACCAGGGCATGGATTTCTTCCTGGGTCAGGATAACGCCCCGGACGGTATACCGCCCAGGATTTTTATCCGTCTTGCCCTTGTAGATAAACTGGGTGGTGAAGGGATCCCCATCCAGATCGGCGGCGTCCTTCACGGCGGAATAATTCCGGGGGGCGGATACATCGGCGATCTTGTAATAGGGGGAGGATTCATCTGCCGGATCGGAATGCATGGTGAGCCAGGTGGGCTTGAGCCCCTTGATTTTCTTTTCTACGGCGCCCGGCGCAATGGGGGTGGTCAGCTCCTCCCAGGTGGCATCCCCGATATCGATGTTTTCCAGCAGGATCGGCTGTTCCTCAAATTTCAGCACATCTGCATCATGGAAGAGGATAAAGTATCCCCCGATTGCCGCAATGGCCAGCATCGTAGCCCATACGCCAATCCTGATCAGCAGTTTATTTGTCTTGCTCATGCGATTCATCCTTTATTTTTCATGGCTCCCAAACAGCACAACAGCCTCCCCAGGTACGGGGAGGCTCCGCAAAGGGCGGATGGAAGGGGCGCTTCCACTGTTGCGAAAGAAAATGCTTATTCAGCGGGGATATACTTTTCCACGATGGCGGCCACGGTGCCGTCAGCGATCAGCTCGGCCAGGGCGGCGTCGATCTTTTCCAGCAACTCGGTATTTTCCAGGGCCACGGCGATGGCGTAATCTTCCACGGCGTAGGCGGTTTCCAGCAGCATCAGGCCTTCATTGGCGGCCACGAAAGCCTTGGCAGGCTCGTTATCGATGATGACGCAGTCGGCCTTGCCGGTGAGGAGGGCCATCACGGCGTCGGCGCCGCTCTTATACTTGCCTACGTTTTCAGCGCCGAAATCATCGGTGCAGTAGATATCGCCGGTGGTGGATTCCTGAACGGCGATCATATAGGAAGCGCCTTCGGCATAAAGATCATCCACGCAGGTGATGGGGGAGCCTTCCTTGACGATGATGGCCTGCACGCCGGTGGCATAGGTGGCGGAGAAATTCACGCTCTGCAGACGTTCGTCGGTCACGGTCATGCCGGCCATGCCCACATCCACCTTACCGGTGGAAACGGCGGCGATGATGGCGCCAAAGTCCATATCCACGATTTCCAGTTCCATGCCCAGCTTTTCGGCGATGGCGGCGGCGATTTCAGCATCGATGCCCACGATCACTCCGTCTTCATAAAATTCATAGGGGGGGAACTGGGCATTGGTGCCCATCTTCAGCACGGGCTTTTCGGCGGTTTCAGCAAAAGCGGATACCAGGGTGAGGGAGAGGCACAGGGCCAGGATCATAGCGATCATCTTTTTCATAAATCAATTCCTCCAGATTTTTTCTTTCTTTTTCTGAGAACGTGGCCAGTATACCACCGGAAAAATGGATTGTCAATAGGGAAAATGAATTTTTATACAAAAAATTCAGAAAAATTCAATTATTAAAGGGTATTTATGCAATGTATGCACCATGGTATTCATTTATGGCAGAATTCTTCCCGGTTTTTCCATTTCCGCTGCATAGGATGAATCGGGGGAAAGGATGCTCTTGACAGAAGGACGGAAAAAGGAGTATAATGCACCCATCCCCGGGAAGACGAAGGACATGTTTTTATCCCTTCCGGCCTTCAGAGAGCGGGCGGCTGGTGAAAGCCCGCAGGCACAGGATAAAAAAACCACCTTTTGACCGGCGGCGGCCTGCGCCCGTTACCGCGCATCATCAAGCGGCCTGATTTCAGGGGCGTTTCCAGAAAGGAATGCGCTGAAAGCCGGGCAACAAGGGTGGAACCGCGGGCGAAATGATTTTCACGCTCGTCCCTTCATCATGTGAAAGGGACGGGCGTTTTTTATGTCCATCCCGACAAATCAAAAAGGGAGGAACCCAACATGGTCATCACGCTGAAAAATGGTCAGAAGGAATTTGAAAACGGCATGAACGCCCTGGATATCGCGGGCCAGCTGAGCCAGGATCTGAAAAAGCAGGCCCTGTGCGCCCGGGTGAACGGGGAAATTGTGGAGCTGGTAAAGCCCCTCAATGAAGACTGCGCCCTGGAAATTCTCACCTTCGAAGATGACGAAGCCAAGAAGGTGCTGCGCCACACCGCATCCCATGTGCTGGCCCAGGCGGTGAAAAAGCTGCGCCCCAATGCCAAGCTGGCTATCGGCCCCGCCATCGATAACGGCTTCTATTATGATTTTGACGTGGATGAGCCCTTCACCCCCGATTTCCTCAAGGAAGTGGAAAAGGAAATGGGCCGCATCGTCAAAAAGAACGACCGGCTGGAGCGCTTTGAACTGCCCCGGGCTCAGGCCATTGCCCTGATGGAAGAAAAGCAGGAGCCCTACAAGGTAGAACTGATCCAGGATCTGCCCGAGGACGCCGTTATTTCCTTCTATAAGCAGGGGGATTTCACCGATCTGTGCGCCGGCCCCCATCTGCCCTCCACCGGCAAGGTAAAGGCCTTCAAGCTCACCTCCATCGCCGGCGCCTACTGGCGGGGCAGCGAAAAGAATAAGATGCTCCAGCGCATCTACGGCACCGCTTTCTTTGATAAGGCGGAAATGGAAGCCTATCTCAAGGCCCAGGAAGAGGCCCTCAAGCGGGATCATAACAAGCTGGGCCGTGAACTGGAATATTTCACCACCGTGGAATCCATCGGCCAGGGGCTGCCCATCCTGCTGCCCAAGGGCGCCAGGGTCATTCAGCTTTTGCAGCGCTGGGTGGAGGATACGGAACAGAAGCGGGGCTATCTGCTCACCAAAACGCCCCTCATGGCCAAGCGGGAGCTGTATAAGATCTCCGGCCACTGGGATCATTATCTGGATGGCATGTTCATCCTGGGCGATCCCTATGATGAAGAAAAGGAATGCTTCGCCCTCCGGCCCATGACCTGCCCCTTCCAGTATCAGGTGTATCTCAATCGTCAGCGCTCCTACCGGGATCTGCCCATGCGGCTGGGTGAAACCTCCACCCTCTTCCGCAATGAGGATTCCGGCGAAATGCACGGCCTGATCCGGGTGCGTCAGTTCACCATCTCCGAAGGCCATCTGGTGCTGCGCCCCGATCAATTGGAAGAAGAATTCAAGGGCTGCCTGGAGCTGGCCAAGGAAATGCTGGGCACGGTAGGCATGCTGGAAAACTGCACCTTCCGCTTCTCCCAGTGGGATCCGGAAAACCCCAAGGGCAAATACGAAGGCACCAAGGAACAGTGGGAAGAGGCCCAGGATGTAATGGGCAAAATCCTGGATCATCTGGGCGTCAATTACACCATCGGCATTGACGAGGCCGCCTTCTACGGGCCCAAGCTGGATATTCAGTATAAGAATGTCTTCGGCAAGGAAGATACCATCGTTACCATCCAGATCGATATGCTGCTGGCCGAAAAATTCGGCATGGAATATGTGGATGCCGACGGCCAGAAGAAGCGGCCCTATATCATCCACCGCACCAGCCTTGGCTGCTACGAACGCACCCTGGCCTATCTGATCGAACGCTATGCCGGCGCCTTCCCCCTGTGGCTGGCCCCCGAACAGGTGCGGGTGCTCACCATCACCGATCGTGCGGATGAGGCTGCCCGGAAGGTTCAGGCTGCCCTGCAGCAGGCGGGCATGCGGGTGGAAATCGATCTGCGCAATGAAAAGATCGGCTTCAAGGTCCGTGAAGCGGTCACCCAGAAGATCCCCTATATGCTGGTGCTGGGCGATCAGGAAGTGGAAAACGGCACCGTCAATGTGCGTACCCGCAAGGGCGAGGTCATCGGCACCATGACGGTGGAAGAGGCCATCGGGATGTTCCAGAAGGAAATCGACGCCAAGGAAATCAAATAAGTTTCATCGTATTTTCGGGGCGCCCCATCTTAGGGGCGTCCTTTTTTGCGCATTAGAAAAGCCCGGCCGTCTCCTTGGGGAGGGCCGGGCATGGCTTATTTGATGCTTACTTGATGATTTCGCCCATGGTGCCGGGGGCAGCGCAGGCGGCGTTGGATTCGTCGGTATCAATGTGCATGGCCAGGGCGAATTTATCGCTGACGCGCACAACCACATCGCCGAAGGTGAGGGCGCGGCCGTCGGTTTCCACCTTCACACCCACAACATCCTTATCCTTCAGGCCGAATTCTTCAGCGTCGGCGCAGGTCATATGGATATGACGCTTGGCGGCGATTACGCCTTCCTTGATTTCCACTTCGCCCTTGGGGCCCACCAGCTTGCAGGCGCCGGTGCCGGCGATATCGCCGGATTCACGGATGGGGGCGGCAACGCCGATGGCGCGGGCGTCGGTCAGGGAAATTTCAACCTGGGTGGCGGGGCGCACGGGGCCCAGGATGGATACGCCGGTGAGGGCCTTCTTGGGGCCGATGACGTCAACCCTTTCTTCGCAGGCATACTGGCCAGGCTGGGAGAGGGCCTTCTTGGCATGCAGTTCATAGCCTTCGCCGAAGAGCACATCCAGATCAGCCTGGGATACGTGTACGTGACGGGCAGAGGTTTCTACGATAATCTTTTTCATAAAGCATATCCTTCTTTCATTGAGATTTTTGCCATTCATGATTATATCAGTTTTTGCCGTATTGCGCAAGGCCGGGGGCCCATTCTTTTCATGGAAGTGACACAATTCATGAAAATATTGGGGAAAAAATTACCGCCCCGTGAATTGACAGGGGCGGGGCGGGGACGTATAATGTTAAACGGCTAACTATTAAACGACTGATCAAAAAAGGAGGGAAATGCCCGTGGCCCATCATGAAGCGGTGGGGGCCATGCACCGGCTGGAATTGCTGCGGAAAATCCAGACCCGTGTGGCCATCGGCCCTTCCGGGCTGCATCCCGGCCAGCCGCCCATGCTGCATTATATTCTGGCCCATCCCGGCTGCACCCAGCGGCAGG
Organism: Clostridia bacterium; assembly: GCA_017395685.1. GTDB lineage: Bacteria > Bacillota > Clostridia > Christensenellales > Aristaeellaceae > RUG563. The sequence continues at coordinate 7,302 of JAFQOD010000059.1, read as the reverse complement.
CGGCGGATGAGCTGGATATCACTCCGGCCTCTGCAGCCGCCAGCCTGAAGCGGCTGGAAAAGGCGGGGCTGGTGGCAAGGAAAGCGGATGAGCGGGACGCCCGGCGCAATTGCCTGTATGTGACAAAGGCAGGGAAGGAAAAGCTGGAGGAGCAGCGGCGGATTTTTGAAGCCCTGGATGAAAAAATGTTTTCCGGCCTTTCCGAGGAAGAGATTCTATCCTTCCAGCGCACCTGCGAAAAAATGTTTGATAATCTGGCGGATGAAAGCTGCCGGCATCTGACCATCTGTAAACTGGCCCGGCGGCTGCATGACGATATGAAAGAAGAAAGGGAGGAATAATCAGCCGTGCAATTCTTTCGTTTGCTCAAATATGCGGGCAAATATAAAAAATATCTGATTCTTTGCCCCATTGTGATGATCGGGGAAGTGGTGATGGAAATGCTGCTGCCCACCATCACCGCCAATCTGATCGATAAGGTGATCCCCGAAAGCGCTGCCAGCGGCAATATCACCAGGGTGCTGCTCTATGGGGGATTGATGCTGCTGATGGCTTTGGTTTCCATGGGCTTTGGCATGGCGGGCAGCCGGCTTTCCGCCCTGGGCGGCATGGGCTTTTCCCGCAATCTGCGCCAGGCCATTTTTGAAAAGGTGCAGAAATATTCCTTCAAGAACATCGATAAATTTTCCACTGCCTCCCTGGTCACCCGCCTCACCACCGACGTAAACCAGACCCAGAATGTGGTGATGATGCTGGTGCGCATGGCGGTGCGCAGCCCCCTGATGATGGTGATGGCCATCATCATGGCCTTCCGGATGAATTCTTCCCTGATGCCTATCCTGCTGGTCACTGTGCCCATCCTGCTGCTGGCCATCGTGGTGATCATGAGCAAGGCCTTCCCCCGGTTCCAGATCATGATGAAGAAATACGACGCCCTCAATGCCTCCGTTCAGGAAAACCTGATCGCCATCCGGGTGGTGAAGGCCTTTGTGCGCGCCTCCCATGAAAAGGAAAAATTTGAGGCCTCTGCCGATGATGTGACCGCTACCCAGCGGGCGGCGGAAAGGGTGGTCATCTGGAACGGCCCCATCATGCAGATTCTCATGAACGGCAGCATCATCGCCCTGCTCTGGCTGGGCGGCGGCCAGATCATCGGCGGCAGCATGCAGCTGGGCGCCCTTTCTTCCTTCATTCAGTATGTGCTGCAGATCCTGATGAGCCTGATGATGCTCTCCTTCCTGTTTGTTTCCTTCGTGCTGGCCCGGGCCTCCGTCACCCGTATCTGCGAGGTGCTGGATGAGGAGCCGGAGATTGAAAGCCCCGAAAATGCCGAAACGGAAGTGGAGGATGGCTCCATCGTATTTGAAAACGTGGGCTTTTCCTACAGCGGGGATGCATCCAATCTGGTATTGGAGGATGCAAGCTTTGCCATCCGCTCCGGGGAAACCATCGGCGTCATCGGCGGCACCGGCTCTGCCAAGACCACATTGGTATCCCTGATCCCCAGGCTTTATGACGTCACCTGCGGAAAAATCCTGGTGGGCGGAAAGGACGTGCGGGATTATGATATCCATGCCCTGCGCAATCAGGTGGCCATGGTGCTGCAGAAGAATGTGCTTTTCTCCGGCTCCATCAAGGATAACCTGCGCTGGGGCAATGAAAACGCCACCGATGAAGAAATCGTGGCGGCCTGCCAGGCATCCGCTGCCCATGAATTTGTGCAATCCTTCCCCGGCGGCTATGATATGGATCTGGGGCAGGGGGGCGTGAATGTATCCGGCGGCCAGAAGCAGCGGCTGTGCATCGCAAGGGCGCTGCTGAAGAAGCCGAAAATCATCATCTTTGACGATGCCACCTCCGCCGTCGATACCGCAACCGACGCCCGGATCCGGGAGGCGCTGCGCAAGCATATGCCCGAAACCACCAAAATCATCATCGCCCAGCGCATCACCTCCGTCATGGACGCCGACCGGATCATGGTGCTCAATGACGGCCGGATCATGGATTTCGGCACCCATGATGAACTGATGCAGCGCAGCACAATCTATAAGGAAGTATTCACTTCCCAGCAGAAGGGGGTGGCCTGATATGCCTCCTCACGGACCGATGAAAGCCCCTGCCAAGCCCAAGAATGCCAAAGGAACCTTCAAACGGCTGATCGGCATGCTCAGCGAACACAGGATGAAGCTGCTGCTGGTGGCCCTGTGCATCATGGTAACCAGCGGCGTCAGCGCCTTCGGGGTATATCTGCTGCAGCCGGTATACACCATGATCGGCGATCTGGCGGCGGAATATAATGCCACCGGGGTGATGCCCGCCCTGACGGGGCTGATGCGGTTGCTGCTTGCCATGGCGCTGATGTATGCCGCCAGTATTGCCTGCAGCTATCTGCTCAACCGCACCATGATGATGCTGTCCACCAGCGTGCTCAATCGGGTGCGCAAGCAGATGTTCCATCATATGGAGGATCTGCCCATCCGGTATTTTGATCAGCGCACCCACGGCGAAATCATGAGCCGGTATACCAACGATACCGATACCCTGCGGGAATTTTTCTCTTCCACCTTCCCCCAGGCCTTTTCCTCCCTTCTTTCCATTCTGTTCACGTTGTTCTTTATGATCCGGCTCAACGGCTGGCTGACGCTGCTGGTGATCCTTTTGATGCCTTTGATGATGATGATCACCAAGAATATCGGCGCCCGTTCCGGCAAAAATTTCGTGGCCCAGCAAAAGGCCGTGGGCGCCCTCAACGGCTTTATCGAGGAAACCATCGAAGGCCAGCGTGTGGTGCAGGTATTCTGCCATGAAGAAAAGGCGATGGAGGAATTCGGAAAGCGCAATGAGGATGTGCGCGTTGCCGGCACCCGGGCCCATACCTTTGCCAGCCTGCTGGGCCCCATCATGAATAACCTGAGCCACTGCAATTATGTATTGGTTACCCTGGTGGGCGTGATCATGATCATCACCAGCAGGAATAACCCCGATTCCGTTTTCTCCCTGAGCATTGCCACCTTGCTGGCCTTCCTGCCCATGATCCGCCAGTTCAGCCAGCCCATTTCCAATGTGGCCCAGCAGTTCAATACCATCATGCTGGCCCTGGCCGGCGCCGAGAGGATTTTTGATCTGATGGATGAGCCGGTGGAAGAGGATGAGGGCTATGTGACGCTGGTCAATGCGGTGAAGGATGAACAGGGCCGGATCGCAGAAAGCGAAAGCCGCACCGGCATGTGGGCCTGGAAGCATCCCCATCAGGACGGCACCGTTACCTATACGGAACTGAAGGGCGATGTGGTATTTGAAGACGTCACCTTCGGCTATGTGCCGGAAAAGACGGTGCTGTATAATATCTCCCTGTATGCCAAGCCCGGGCAGAAGATCGCCTTCGTGGGCTCCACCGGTGCAGGGAAGACCACCATCACCAATCTGATCAACCGTTTCTATGATATCCAGGGCGGCAAGATCCGCTATGACGGCATCAACATCGAAAAGATCAAAAAGGATGATCTGCGCCGCTCCCTGGCCATGGTGCTGCAGGATACGCACCTGTTCACCGGCACCGTGCGGGAGAATATCCGCTACGGAAAGCTGGACGCCACCGATGAAGAGATCGAACGGGCGGCAAGGATCGCCAATGCGGATTTCTTCATCCGCCATCTGCCCCAGGGCTATGATACCATGATCACCGGGGACGGGGCCAATCTTTCCCAGGGCCAGCGGCAGCTGCTGGCCATCGCCAGGGCGGCCGTTGCCGATCCGCCGGTGCTGATCCTGGATGAGGCCACCTCCTCCATTGATACCCGTACCGAGGCCCTCATCGAAATGGGCATGGACAGCCTGATGAACGGCCGGACGGTGTTCGTCATCGCCCACCGCCTTTCCACCGTGCGCAATTCCCAGGCCATCATGGTGCTGGAGCACGGGCATATCATCGAACGGGGGGATCATGAATCCCTCATCGCCCAGCAGGGCAAGTATTATCAGCTCTATACCGGTATGTTTGAGCTTTCCTGAGACGGGCTGAATTTCCGCTTATCAGATGCAGGCCCTCCGGCAGATGCCGGGGGCCTGTTTTTTTCGATCAATTGCATGCAATGGATTTTTTTTGTATCAGGAAGGAAGATGGGAAAAAACGTGGAATACATAAACCGGCATTTTTTCGGGGGCGGCATGCGTGCCTGTCTGATCCCTGTTGCCATAGAGAAAGGAAGGATTTTTCCATGATTATCGGCAGTACCAAAGAATTGAAAAATCATGAATACCGTGTGGGCCTGACCCCTGATAACGCCGGGGCGCTGATCGCCTGTGGCCACAGCGTGCTGGTGGAAAGCGGCGCCGGGGAGGGCGCAGGCTTTCCCGACAGTGAATATCGTGCCGCCGGGGTGCAGGTGATGCCCTGCGCCAAGGATGTATATGATCGGGCGGATATGATCATCAAGGTGAAGGAGCCGGAAGAGCAGGAATGGGATTTTCTCCGGGAAGGGCAGATCCTGTTTACCTATCTGCATCTGGCCCCCAATCTGCCCCTGGCGAAAAAGCTGATGGAAAAGAAAGTAAAGGCCGTGGCCTATGAAACCATCACCGATAAGGAGGGCAATCTGCCCTGCCTCAGGCCCATGAGCCAGATCGCCGGCCGCCTTTCCATCCAGGAAGGGGCCAAATATCTGGAAAGATGCTTCGGCGGCCGGGGCGTGCTGCTGGGGGGCGTGCCCGGCGTGGAGCGGGGCAAGATCGCCATCATCGGCGGCGGTGTGGCGGGCACCTATGCGGCCAAGGCTGCCGTGGGTATTGACGCCCAGGTGACGCTGCTGGATATCAATCTCAACCGCCTCAGCTATCTGGAGGATGTATTCGGCCCCTCCGTTACCACCCTGTATTCCTCCGAGGCCAATATCCGCAAGTGTCTTTCCGAGGCGGATCTGGTGATCGGCTCCGTATTGATCCCCGGCGCTTCCGCCCCCAAACTGGTGCGCAGGGAGCATCTCAAGATCATGAAGCCCGGCGCCGTCATCGTGGATATCGCCATTGACCAGGGCGGCTGCTGCGAATCCAGCCATGTGACCATCCATGAGGATCCGGTGTATATCGAAGAGGGCATCGTGCATTACTGCGTGGGCAATATGCCCGGCGCCGTTCCCCGCACCTCCACCATGGCCCTTGGCAATACCACCATCGGCTATGCAAAAATGATGGCCAATCTGGGCCTGGAAAATGCCATGCAGAAGGATCCCGGGCTGATGAAGGGCCTGAATATCTATAACGGCAAGTGCGTCAATCCCAATGTGGCCCAGAGCCTGGGCCTGGAATATACCCCTGTGGAGCAGCTGATCTGATCAGAAACAAAAATGCCGGGACGAATATTCGTCCCGGCGTTTTGCTTCATTATATGGCGTGCTTGATCCGTTCGCTTTCCTCGGCACGCTTGGCATTGTTGAACCGATCCAGGGTACCTACCAGGTAGCCGGTAATCCGGCGGATCCGGTGAAAGGGCACAGAGCCGAAATCATAGGATAATTCCACATACTCCCCATCCACCTTGATATCGATGCCCTGGGGAATCATGCCGAATTTCTGATGGGCGCGCTGGATATAGGTATCAATTTCTTCCTGGGGCAGCTGGCCCCCGATGACGTTAATTTTACAGGCCATGGGAAATGCACCTCCTCTTCCCTATGAATATACCCGGGGAAATGGAAAGTGAATCAATCCTGGGCCGGAGGAATGATATTTATTTGCTGGATGATTTTCTGCACGAAGGATGCCATTTCCTCTTCCGTACAGGGCTTATCCTGCAGCAGCCACCACCGGGCCGCCGCGGCCAGCCCGCCGGTATAGAATTCCACCAGGAAGGGGATGGGCATGCCCCCCAGCTTTTCTTCGATATTGGGGATGCCTTCCAGATAATGGGTCACTTCCTGGATACAGCCCTGGGAGAAGGCCTCGATCAGCCGGCGGCCTTCCACCCCGGCATAGCGCAGAAGGCGCACGATCTTTTCATTTTCATTCAGATATCTGAGCACATTGCGGATCACCTGGGCATAATATTCATCCAGCCGGTCGGGGGTAATGCCGCCGGTAGCGAAGGAGGTGAATTCCTGCTGCTGCTCCTGAATAAACCAGGAAAGAAAATTCTGCTTATCTTCAAAATGCTGATAGAAGGTGGTACGGCGCACCCCGGCCTCTTCGCAGATTTCCTGTACCGTCAGCTCTTCAAAAGATTTCCGGCCCAGCAGGCGAATGAAGGCGTCCTTCAGATACCGATTGGTGCGCAGCACCCTCAGATCCATGCTTTTTCCGGATATACGCTGTGCCATCATTCTGCCTCCTTTCCGTACAGATTACATAATCATCAGAATTGATTAAAAAATGCGGAAATAGTATACTATGACTTTGGGAATTATGTCAAATAATAATCAAGCACAAATAAATAGAGCAATTGCAAGAAAGGAAAAATCAATGAAAAAGATGCTGGAAAAAATCAGGAAAAGCTGGATGCTCTCCGCCGTGATTTCCATGGCGCTGGGGCTGATTTTATTGCTGCTGCCCGGCTTTATCGCCAAGGGGGCGGGGTATCTGTTGGGGGGCGCTGCCATCTTGTTCGGCCTGAACCGGATCATCCGCTATTTCCAGCAGCAGAAAATCTATCCGGAATTTTTCCGGGGGGATCTGCTGGTGGGCTTCCTTGCCGCTGGGCTGGGGATTTTTATCATGCTGCAGGTGGAAATGGTGATCAGCCTGCTGCCGGTGATTGCCGGGGTGGTGCTGGCATCCAACGGGGTAGTAGGTCTGCAGCGGGCAATCAGCGCAAAGAAGGCGGCATACCGGCAGTGGTGGCTGCTGCTTGGGTTTGCGGTGCTCACCCTGGGCCTGGGGGCGCTTCTGGTGATCAATCCCTTCGGCGCACTGAAAACCGCCGTTTCCGTCATCGGCGGGGCGCTGATCTATGAAGGGCTGTCGGATATTATGACCATGCTGCTGGCCGGAAAGAAAATTGACGGCTGGAAAAACACCGGGAAAAAATGAGCTGTTATCAGAAAACCGCTGTGCCAAAGTGCACAGCGGCAGACTGTCAAAAAACCCCTGGGATGCGTCGAAGGGCCGCAGTTCCGCGCCCTCAATAGTCGCCTTGCCCCTTTCCAGGGGCAATTCTCCTTTTCGGCCGATTCCTCCGCCTCGCTTCATCCGCCACAGGCGGCGCTTCGGCTCCGTCACCTTCGACTTTGAATCCGCAGCCGGCGACATGTGCGGCGGCGAGGAGCAAAAGGATTTTGTTTCCTATATCAATTTACGACCGTAAAAATAGGT
>JAFQOD010000058.1 GCA_017395685.1 Clostridia bacterium | reverse complement strand
TCTTAACGCGTCGCGCCCTTTCACAAGGGAGGCTTAAGGCTTCCCCTTGAGGGGAAGCTGTTACCGCAGGTGACTGATGAGGTGGATTACGGGCGACCGCCAGGGTCGCCCCTACAGTGTATCATGTTTTGTTGATCATCCATGTTTGTTGTATTGTCCCATCCGATTGCAACGAATACGGCCAACCAAAAGCCTCCCTTGTCAAAGGGAGGGGGACCGCGATAGCGGTGGAGGGATTGCGTTCCCTGAGATACGAGGACAATCCCTCCGCCCTTCGGGCACCCTACGGGCCCCCTCGCAGGCAAAGCCTGCTCCACGCTTTGGCTAAAAATATGCCACAGGCATATTTTCTTAACGCGTCGCGCCCTTTCACAAGGGAGGCATTAATCCTGGATTTCCTTTTCCTTCCCCATCCTCCTCCAAGCCCATCCCACAATCCGCCTGATTCCCAGGCAGTATACCGCCGCCCCGCCGAACAGGCCCAGCAGGGCATAAAGCCGCATCCTCCCTTCGCCCCCCGCCATCAGGGCGAGCAGGCATGCCCCTGCCGCCAGGCCGCACCACATCACATCCATGGCGGCGGCCAGGGGCCGGGGGGCACGGCGGCGCAGCGGGGCGATCACATCATAGGCGATCCCCGCCCCCATCCCCGCCCTCAGCAACATCAGGAAGGTGAGCGCCTGGCCGGAGGTTTCAAAAAAGATCATTTTCTGCCCCTTCTGAACAGCCCCCGCCGGGAGCTTGGCTGGGTGTAGAAAACGCTGTCCAGCCTGCCCTCCACAGTCAGGTTTCCCTCCTCCAGCATCAGCTTCGTCACATGCAGATTTTCCCCCGTCAGGGCAATTTCCCCGCTCTCGGTAAGCAAGATCACCTGATTTTCATCAAAGGCCAATACCTCCTGCACCCCGGTGAGGGCGGCGCATTTTCTGTTTTCCATGGAAAGGCTGTGGCTTTTTTGCACGGCCGGCTTTCCTGCGGCATCCTTCTCCATTTTTTCACCCCCGTTCAATGTATGGCCCGGCGGGGAAAATGATGCCCCGTCCCCGGCTTTTGCCCAAAGAAATTGCGAAAAATGGGCAACTTTCCGGGGGTTTTTTGCTTTCCGGCCCTTGCCAATCGGGGAAAAACATAGTATAATCAATCGGATGCGTGAAAACGAATCCTTCGTCGTATGCGCATCTTTCCGAAATCCGTTAATCCAATTCCGAAAGGAGATCAATAGGTAATGGCAAAGAAGTATGTGTACCTGTTCAAAGAAGGCGACGCCTCCATGCGCGAACTGCTGGGCGGCAAGGGCGCTAACCTGGCCGAAATGACCAAGATCGGTCTGCCCGTTCCCCAGGGCTTCACCATCTCTACCGAAGCCTGCACCCAGTATTACGAAGACGGCCGCAAGATCAATGATGATATCCAGGCCGAAATCATGGAAAACATCACCAAGATGGAAGAAATCACCGGCAAGAAGTTCGGCGATAAGGAAAACCCCCTGCTGGTTTCCGTTCGCTCCGGTGCCCGCGCTTCCATGCCCGGCATGATGGATACCATCCTGAACCTGGGCCTGAACGAAGATGTTGTTAATGTAATTTCCGAAAAGTCCGGCAATCCCCGCTGGGCCTGGGACTGCTATCGCCGTTTCATCCAGATGTTCTCTGACGTGGTTATGGAAGTGGGCAAGAAGTATTTCGAAAAGCTCATCGACGCCATGAAGGAAGAAAAGGGCGTAACTCAGGACGTAGAACTGACCGCCGAAGATCTCAAGACCCTGGCCAACCAGTTCAAGGCCGAATACAAGGCCCAGCTGGGCACCGATTTCCCCGATGATCCCAAGGTTCAGCTGTTCGAAGCCATCAAGGCCGTGTTCCGCTCCTGGGACAACCCCCGCGCCAACATCTACCGTATGGACCATGATATCCCCTATTCCTGGGGCACTGCCGTTAACGTGCAGATGATGGCCTTCGGCAACATGGGCGACAACTGCGGCACCGGCGTTGCCTTCACCCGCAACCCCGCCACCGGCGAAAAGGGCCTGATGGGCGAATTCCTGACCAACGCTCAGGGCGAAGACGTTGTTGCCGGCGTGCGCACTCCCATGCCCATCGCCAAGATGGCTGAAGTGTTCCCCGACGTATACAAACAGTTCCTGGAAGTTTGCGAAATCCTGGAAAACCACTATCGCGACATGCAGGATATGGAATTCACCGTTGAAAACGAAAAGCTGTACATGCTGCAGACCCGCAACGGCAAGCGCACCGCCGCCGCCGCCATCAAGATCGCCTGCGATCTGATCGACGAAGGCATGATCACCGAAGAAGAAGCCCTGATGCAGATCGATGCCAAGTCCCTGGATATGCTGCTGCATCCCACCTTCGACGCCAAGGCCCTCAAGGCCGCCAAGCCCGTGGGCAAGGGCATCGCCGCTTCCCCCGGCGCCGCTGCCGGCTCCATCGTATTCACCGCTGAAGACGCCGCTGAAAAGGGCAAGGCCGGTGAAAAGGTTGTTCTCGTTCGTCTGGAAACCAGCCCCGAAGATATCGAAGGCATGAAGTATGCCCAGGGTATCCTCACCGTGCGCGGCGGCCAGACCAGCCACGCTGCCGTTGTGGCCCGCGGCATGGGTACCTGCTGCGTTTCCGGCTGCGGCGATATCAAGATGGATGAAGAAAACAAGTGCTTCACCCTGGCCGGCAAGACCTATCGCGAAGGCGACGAACTGTCCCTGGACGGCTCCACCGGCAACATCTACGGCGAACTGATCCCCACCGTGCCCGCCGATCCCAACAGCGGTTACTTCGGCCGCATCATGGAACTGGCTGACAAGTATAAGACCATGGGCGTCCGCACCAACGCCGATTCCCCCGCCGACGCCAAGCAGGCTGTTGCCTTCGGCGCCACCGGTATCGGCCTGTGCCGCACCGAGCATATGTTCTTCGATCCTTCCCGCATCGGCGCTTTCCGCGAAATGATCTGCGCTGAAACCGTGGAAGAACGGGAAGCTGCTCTTGCCAAGATCGAGCCCATGCAGCAGGCTGACTTCGAAGGCCTGTTCGAGGCCCTGGAAGGCCATCCCGTAACCATCCGCTTCCTGGATCCTCCGCTGCATGAATTCGTGCCCACCGCTGAAGAAGATATCGAAGCGCTGGCCAAGACCCAGGGCAAGTCCGTTCAGTACATCAAGCAGGTTATCAACGATCTGCATGAATTCAACCCCATGATGGGTCACCGCGGCTGCCGCCTGACCGTCACCTATCCTGAAATTGCCGCTATGCAGACCCGCGCCATCATCAAGGCTGCCCTGGCTGTGAATGCCCGCAATGAATGGAACTGCGTGCCCGAAATCATGATCCCCCTGGTTGGCGAACTGAAGGAATATAAGTTCGTCAAGAAGATCGTTGTGGAAACCGCTGACGCCCTGATCAAGGAAGCCGGCACCGAACTCCATTACGAAGTGGGCACCATGATCGAAATCCCCCGCGCCGCCCTGACCGCCGATGACATCGCCAAGGAAGCTGATTTCTTCTGCTTCGGCACCAACGACCTGACCCAGATGACCTTCGGCTTCTCCCGTGACGACGCCGGCAAGTTCCTGCCCGCCTACTATTCCAACAAGATCTATGAATCCGATCCCTTCGCCCGCCTGGATACCACCGGCGTTGGCAAGCTGATGGATATGGCCGTTACCCTGGGCAAGGGCGCCAATGACAAGCTGCACTGCGGCATCTGCGGCGAACACGGCGGCGATCCCTCCTCCATCGAATTCTGCAACAAGATCGGCCTGAACTACGTATCCTGCAGCCCCTTCCGGGTACCGATTGCCCGCCTGTCCGCTGCTCAGGCTGCTATCAAATATGGGGAGGACTAATCTGTACTTCAGTTTTAAGGTTAATTTCGACCAAGCAGAAGCATACAGAAAATCAACAGACCAATATCTTCGTGCAAAACAGTGGGAAGATTTAAC
>JAFQOD010000057.1 GCA_017395685.1 Clostridia bacterium | reverse complement strand
GTTCATCAACCGCAAGGCCGTGCATGATCCCTATATCGCGGTGATCTCCTGCGCAAACGCCCAGGTGGAGAAGTCCGCCACGAAGTACCTCCAGCAGAATGTGGAGAAGGCTGTTATCAAGTCCAAGACTGCGCAGAATGGTAGCATCGAGATGACCTGGGAGATCCGCCTGCTCAAGCACGACACGGACTTCATCACCGAGCTGTCCGAGATGGACGGTGTGAACAGCGCCGTGCTGGTGAGCTACAACGGCGACTATCTGGGCTGAGGTGGTGTAAATGCTTCGGCACAAGAATATTGACCGGGTGTGCTGCATCGTGCTGGCGCTGACACTGCTGCTGTCCACGCTGTTTGTGGGCGCAGCGGCGACGGGCCTGATCACAGAGGACAACCTGATCGGCTATGAAATGCGGTTGTTCGACCAGTCACGCGTTCACACCATTGACATCGTCATGGATGATTGGGACGCCTTCGTCAGCACGGCAACCAGCGAGGAATACTCCGCCTGTCACCTTGTCATCGACGGCGAGAGCTATAAAAATGTTGCCATCCGTGGAAAGGGCAACACGTCCCTGTCCTCGGTACAGGCGTACGGCAACAACCGCTACTCCTTCAAGGTGGAGTTCGACCATTACCAGTCCGGTGTGACCTATCACGGTCTGGACAAGCTGAGCCTGAACAATCTCATCCAGGACAATACCTACATGAAGGACTACTTCGCCTACACCCTTATGAACAAGATGGGCGTCGCGTCACCCCTGTGCAGCTTCGTGCAGATCAGCGTCAACGGCGAACCCTGGGGCCTGTACCTGGCGGTGGAGGGCGTGGAGGACGCCTTCCTCCAGCGCAACTACGGCAAGGATCACGGCGAACTGTACAAGCCAGACAGCATGTCCTTTGGCGGCGGACGCGGCAACGGACGCGACTTCGACATGGACGAAATGGCGGAGAAGTTCGGCTTCTCCTTCGACGGGGATGATGGGAACAGCGGCAACGAAATGCCGACCTTCACCATGCCCGATATGAGCAGCCTCCCAGGCATGGGCAGCATGCCGGAAGGATTTGATCCATCGCAGATGATGGACGGTTTCAGCAGCCGTTCCGACAGAGACAGCTCGACTGCCGCGCCTACTGCAACCCCTGCGCCCACCGCAACACCTGCACCTTCGGCCTCTGCAAATGGGACGATGCCTGACATGGGCAGTTTCCCTGGCATGCCTGGCGGCGAAATGCCCGAAGACTTTGACCCGTCACAGATGATGGGCGGCTTCTCCGGCATGCCGGACAGCAGCTTCCCCAGTGGCGGGAACCCGCCAGAGGGCTTTGATCCATCACAGATGCCGGGCGGTATCCCTGGTAGCGGAAGCATGCCTGAGGGCTTTGATCCCTCTCAAATGCCCGGCAGCATCCCTGGTGGCAGCACCGATGCGCCCGAACTAACGGCCACCCCTGCACCCACCGCGATCTCTGCAATCCCCGCGATCAGGGAGATGCCCGATATGGGCAGCTTCCCAGCTATGCCCGGCGGTGAAATGCCCGAAAACTTCGACCCGTCCCGGATGGACGGTGATTTCCAGATGCCGGACATGAACTTCGGTGGTGGCTTTGGAGGCTTCGGCAGCAGCACAGATGTGAAGCTCCAGTATTCTGACGACGACCCGTCCAGTTACTCCAATATCTTTGGCAACGCCAAGACTGACATTACCGCCGCAGATCAGGCTCGCCTCATCGCTTCCCTCAAGGCGCTGAACGAGGGTGATACCTCCGTCGTGGATACGGAGGCCGTCATTCGCTACATGGCGGTGCACAATTTCCTCTGCAACGACGACAGCTACACCGGCATGATGGTGCATAATTACTACCTATATGAGGAAGACGGTGTGCTGGCCATGATCCCCTGGGACTACAACCTGGCCTACGGTGGCTTCTCTGGTGGGAGCAACGGTACCTCCACGGTGAATACCTCTATTGATCGGCTTGTGTCTATGGGAAGCGACAGCGACCGTCCTATGGCTGGGTGGATCACCGCCAGCGAAGAGTACACAGCGCAGTATCACGCTGTCTATCAGGAATTCATGACAACAGTATTCAACTCCGGCTGGTTTGCTGAGGAGATCGACCGGGTGTTCGCCATGATCGCTCCCTATGTGGAGGCTGACCCGACAGCCTTCTGTACCTACGAGGAATTCCAGAAGGGTGCGGAAACCCTCAAATCCTTCTGCCTTAAGCGCGCTGAAAGTGTCACCAACCAGCTGGCGGGTGATGATACCCGAGTGGACGCTTCTGACCTTGATCTTTCCGTGATGGGCACGATGAGTGGAATGGGCGGCCCTGGCGGCGGACGCGGCGGATTCCAGATGCCAGACAAGAACTCACGCAGCTTTGGCACAACGAGAGAGGGCACAGAATCCCCTGCACTTCCTGATGGGAGCAATCTGCCTGCTATGCCCAGCGGCGAGATGCCAACCGCCTCGATGGATAGGACCTTGCCTGAGAAACAAGCCGAGGCAGAAGCTGGTACAACCTCAAACGAAGGAGCCACAGTACAAAAAGAGCGCAGTTCATTCGGTAGGCAAATCGGCATGACGGGCTTGCTTCCCCAGCAAAACACTACTGAAGGATTTGTTTGGCTGGGTTTGTGCGTAGCGCTGCTGTGTGCGGCAATGATCTTTACGAAGTGTTACAAAACGAATCGGTAAAGAAGGAGAACGCGACTATGAAAAGATTGACAGCGATTTTGATGTTGATTTCACTCTGCCTGAGTACGGTAGCAGCTTGTGCAGAAAGCGAAACAATTCAGGTGATCATGAATGCCAGAACAACGCAGGCCTTTTCCGATACTGCGGTGAAGGAAGAAGACCTCCATGCCATTTTGCAGGCGGGTCTGGCGGCAACCAGCGCTATCAACCAGCAGCCGTGGTACTTCGTTGTGATCACCAACCCCGATGTGATGGCGGAGATTGCCGGAAGCAGCGGCATGGGCGGCATGACTGACGGAATGACCCCGCCGGAAGGAATGTCTCTGCCGGAAGGTATGACACCGCCCGCCGGCATGAGTGCTCCGGACGGGGAAGCCGTCGGCAGCAGCGGCGCGCCTTCCATGCCTGCTGCTACCGGCAGCGCCAAGGCCGCACTGGGAGATTCTCCCGTGGCGATCGTGATCTACATGAACGAGGCAACCATGTCACCCAACGCCAGCTTTGACTGCGGTCTGGCAACGCAGAACATGGTGATTGCCGCCGCCTCTCTGGGCTACGGCACGAAGATCGTCTCTTCTCCCACCATGACGCTCAACGGCGCAAACCACGACGCGCTGTGTGAAAAGCTGGGCGTGGATAAGGCGTACACCGCCGTGGCTGTGCTGCTGATTGGTTATCCAGAGGGTCAAACAGACAGCACCACCAGCGCCTCTGTCCGTAATACTGTAGAGGAAAAGGTCAGCTTTGTGAAGTAATTCGTATAATATAGAATCTCCCGTCAGGCGGATTGCCTGTCGGGAGATTCTGAATTTGCAGATATATTCGCGTTGGATTACTTTTTCCTATTCAGTGCCAACTTATGAATTCTCAAATTGGTGCAACTCAATCTTCTTTGCAAGTATTCTCAATACTATAGGAATTGTGAAAATATCCTTGACAAAACAACACGCAAGGTGAAATAGCTTTCACTTTATGTTGTTCTTTTCTCAGAATCGATATTAAGATATTTCTGAAGACTCCCGTTCAGCAACAATTGCGCGTACTCCAGCGGTGCATTGTAGACCAGCCAATCCAGGTCAGTCTTCTGTTGCACAGTGTGAGCATATTCAGCCTCCACGGCAGTACAGTCGATATCCAGTGCTGTTCCATCATCAAATCGCAGCTCAACACAGCCGCTGTCCATGTTGAATTCGCAGGTGATCAGTTTCATGTGCTTGTTCTCCTTGTTTATGTTGTGAACAAGCTGTGTAAGCGTGAGTTGTCAGGGGCGTATCATTAACTATGGGATTCTCCCGTTTCCCATTTGGAGATGGTTTGCCGGGATACGCTCATTCGTTCCGCCAGTTCCTCTTGGGTCATATTGCCGTGTATTTTCCTAAGGTATTGCAAATTTACTCCAAGCTTCATGGGTACACCGCCTTTCTTTCTCTGACGATATCATACCATCGTAAGATCATAATGTCTATCAAGGGCCGGGTGCTTTTTTTATGGGGGATGTAAACCCTGACGTGCGGAGGAACAGGCGGCAGATGCTTGATGATCTTGATCTTTTAAAGTACTTTTTGTATACTGTAGAATAAAGGGGGAATGAAGGATGAATGAAAGCAGCCGGAAGAATAAAGCGGCCTGGGAATTCAATGCCTATGATTTCTGGGTGCAGCATACGGGAAGGCCCGGGGATGTTGCCAGAAAGATTATGGCCGATCCGATTCGATCGTTACGCTTTCATGCCTCCTATTTTAAGGCCTTTCAAGGAATGCGGGTTGCCAATATCTGCGGCTCCTGCGGGAAAAAGGCCGTTCCCCTGGCTGCCCTTGGGGCAAACGTTACGGTATTTGATATTTCGGAATCCAATAAAAAATATGCCATGGAACTGGCGGAGTCTGCCCGGGTATCCATCCATTACGAGGTATGCGATGTGATGGAGATTGATCTGAAAAAGTTCGCCGCTTCCTTTGATGTGGTATTTATGGAAGGCGGAATTCTGCATTATTTCCATGATCTGGAGAAGTTCATGGGGATGATACGTGCCCTGCTGAAACCGGACGGATACATGATTTGCAGCGATTTTCATCCGCTGACCAAGATTTATGACGTGCTGGATTTTCAAATGCCGGCCCAGAGCTACTTTTCAACCGATGTCTTTGAAGGGGAAATGCCCCATGCCAAATTTTATGATGAAGAGACACGAAAGCAGTTCCCCAAATGCAGCCTCCGGAAATATACCCTCAGCGAAATTATCAACGCGGTAATCGGGGCGGGCTTTTCCCTTCGCCGGTTTGATGAGCACCCCGCCTGGACGAATGCTGATCTGCCCGGGGAATTTACCATCCTTGCCGATTGCCGGATATGACAGCGATTGATCGTTGATCCCCTCTGATTCGCATAAAAAAATCACCCGTGCTTCGCAAAGAAACGCGGGTGATTTTTGGTGGAGGTGAGGGGAGTCGAACCCCTGTCCGAAGATTCAGATTCACAGTTTTCTCCGAGCGCAGTCAGGATATTATCATTCCCTCCGCTGCACGCCCCCTGACAGGCTTACAGCTTCAGTAGCTTCATGATGCCGGGCTTGCGGCAAAGCTTACGCAGCCCCGTTCCCCACTAATGTGACACCGGGATCCTGAGCCGTAGGCAGCTCAGGGCCGGCGCGCCGCCCTTAGGCAGCGAAAGCGTACTGATTGTTGTCAGTTAATTTTAAGTTCCCCGTTTTTACGCGGCCAGGGTCCGCGGCTCGCTTACCATGCCCCCGACGATCCCCGTCGAAACCAGTACACCCCCATGTACTGGCGAATGAAAATCGAAGGGAAACCCTTCGATGCATCCCGTGATTAGTGGAAAACCTTAAATGACGATGGGATGATGATTATTCGCCCTGATTGTTGCGCACCATCCGGGCCATATCCCGCTTTACATCCCTTTCTGCCATGCTGGCCCGCTTATCATGCAGGTGTTTACCCACGCACAGGCCCAGGCTCATTTTCATGCGGCCGTCCTTGAGATACACATCCAATGGAACCAGGGCATACCCCTGCCGCTGCACCTGTGCGCCCAGCTTCCTTATTTCGCTCTTATGGAGCAAAAGCCGCTTGGGGCGCAAAGGATCGGTATTGAAGATGTTTCCCTGCTCATAGGGGCTGATATGCATGCCCTGAACGAATACCTGACCGTCCTTTACAATGGCGTAGCTTTCCTTCAGGTTCACCTTGCCCTGCCGCATGGATTTCACTTCCGTGCCCTTCAGCTCAATGCCGCATTCCAGGCTTTCCTCGATGAAAAAATCGTGGCGCGCCTTTTTGTTCTGGGCAATGGGCTTGATACCAAGTTTCTTGGCCATGGGGCGCACCTCCTTTCATTCATCGGGAGAATATTATAGCATAGCTTTCTTAAAAATGCAATGGGAGGGCATCTGCTTTGCAGTATGGCCGATAGAAAAAGGGGAGAGGAATGTGCCTCTCCCGATATTTTATGGTTATTTCACTGGTTTCATGATGAAAGTACAGGTTTCATAGCGTTCCTTGTTCCAGGCGTCAAAAGCGCGCAGCGTGTAGGTATCGTACAGCTCCTTGAGCCCCAGGGTTTCGTGCTGCTGAAAATGAAGATCTTCTGGATGGCTGACCGTTCCGCTGCCGCTGGGCCCGGTAGACAGCCGCTGATTTACAAAGGCGGTTTCAGTACTGTTGGGATCAATGAATTCAAACCAAAGGGCGTCACCAACCTTTTGATAGGCAGCTTCATCAACGATGGTGCATTCGATGGTGGCATAAATTTCCTGCGGCTTCACATCAATCAGCAGCCTGTCTACCTGTACCCCCACAGAGGGAAACACCATGGGTTCTGCGTTTTCATAGGATTGTGTTTCAAAGGTTGAAATAAGGGACAACGTGATATCTGCCCGAATGGCGTGATCGAAATCCAGAATGAAATCATCCTCTTCCACACTCAGTACCGGGAATGCGGAAACACGGATGATCACATCCCGCTGCTCCAGATCCAATGCAAATTCCGATTCATCATAGCAGGTGAGCACACCGGTTTCGGGATTGAGCACACAATCACCGCTTCCGCCTGCAAATTCACCATTTTCCGGCAGCATGAGGGTAAAGCCGCACAGGTAAGCTGCATCATATTCGGAAAGCATATCTTTTAATGTGCGCCTGTCCTGAAGGTCGTGGTTTGCATAATCCAGATGAATCAATTCCTGCCAGGGAAGATCGGCCCAGAAGTCTGCACCGATAAAGAGCACATTTTCTTCCTTGGGGGTAAAATCCATGACGATGCGGGTGGTGCGGCCATCATAGTATTGCTCCCGGATGGAGGCGGAAAAGACGTCGTTTTCCACAGTGGCATTTCCCTTCTGCACATAATCCCCGGCGTTCTGGGGCACATAGCTGCCAAAGGTACGCCCGGTAAAATCCAGAATACCTGCTTGGTTAGCAACAGCCAGGGCAACGGAACAGATGAGGATCAATGCAATGGCAAAGGCCAGGGATACAGTCCATTTCTTTTTCACGGTAGTATTCTCCTTTCTGCGCACTGCATCCAGGGCTTTGGCGCGAAGGGCAGGGGGAAGGGGAGTATGCATTGCATCCTCATGGAGCAGCCGGGAAAAATTCTGTTCTTTCATGCCTCCATACCTCCCTTCAATTGCCGGGCAAGAATATCCCTTGCCCGCTTCAGCCGTGTGGATACAGTGGGTTCTTTCATGTTCAGGGCAGCTGCTATCTCGTGGATTTTCAGGCCCTGAAAATAATAAAGCAAGATTATTTCCCGGTATTTGATGGGCAGCTGCAATACGGCCTGCCGCACTTCCCTGCGCTCTGCATCATCGGATGCCGGGATGGAAAAGAGTACTTCTTCCGGAAGAAATGTTTTCATTCTCCGGAACCAGGAACTGCGCAGCACATTCCGGCAGGTATTGGCGGTAATCTGCATCACCCAGGTTTTCAGGCTGCTATCTCCACGGAAGGTGGATCGTTTTTCCCATATCTTCATCATGGCAGTCTGGAAGGCATCCTCTGCCAGGAATCTGTTTTTCAGATACATCAGGCAAAGATACCACACTTCCCTGCCATATTGATCAAGGATTTCTTCCATGGTAAAGCAGCAGGGAAGGCTGCTTTCCGCGGCGAGATGCTGGAGCATGCTGGCTTCTCCTTTTCGTGTGGATAATGAACCGGTTCACGCTTATATAGACACCTGGAATATGGATTTTCATTCATCTCTTTCAAAATATTTCCCTGCTTTCTGGAAATGGTATTTTTCCTGTATCTTAATAAGGGAGAAATTGAAATATCACTGAAAATCCGGTATAATGCCTGCATTGGAGGGATATTGATGCAGGTAAAGGAACTGGCTTTGGCCGCCCGGCAGGCAGCGTATGCATTGGCGGCATTGCCCATTGATAAAAGAAATCAGGCCCTGGAGGGCATAAAGAAAGCATTAATCCGGAACAAAGAGATTATTTTTGCCAGGAATCAATTGGATCTTGAGGATGCGGAAAGGGAGAGCCTGGCTGCACCGCTGATCAAACGGCTGAAATTTGATGAACAGAAGATGCAGGATGTGCTTTCCGGCATCGATTCTTTGATCCGCCTTCCCGATCCTCTGGGCAATACCCAATTGGCCCGGGAATTGACGGAAGGGCTGAATCTGTATCGCGTCAGCTGCCCCATCGGGGTAATTGGGGTGATTTTTGAATCCCGGCCGGACGCCCTGGTGCAGATTGCAACGCTTTGCTTAAAGAGCGGCAATGCTGTTTTGCTAAAAGGCGGCAGGGAGGCCCTGCGTACCAACCGGGCGCTGTATGATACCATCATGGAAGGCACAAGGAATATTTTACCGGATGGCTGGGCGGCGCTGCTGGAAACGAGAGATGACGTCAATGAAATGCTTTCCCAGGATGATTCCATTGATCTGATTATTCCCCGAGGCAGCAACCAGTTTGTGAAATACATTATGGATCACACCCGTATAGCCGTGATGGGTCACGCAGAAGGGCTATGCCATACGTATGTGGATCAATCCGCCGATCTTGATCAGGCTGTAAAAATTGTAGTGGACGCTAAAACCCAGGCGTTGGCGGTATGCAATGCCACGGAAACGCTGCTGGTGCATGAGGCAATCGCCATGGATTTCCTGCCCCGGTGTGCAGATGCCCTGCGGGAAAAGGACGTTGAAATCCGGGGAGATGAAAAAACCCAGGCTATTATTTTGTGCATCCCTGCAACGGATGCGGATTGGGAAACAGAATATCTGGACGCCATCCTCTCCATCAGAATTGTGGATTCTCTGGAAGAGGCCATTGCTCATATCAACCGGTATGGCTCCCATCATACCGACGCCATTGTGGCAAAGGATCTGGCGGCTCAGCAGAAATTTATGGCCCTTGTGGACAGCGCCGGGGTATACCTCAATTGCTCTACCCGTTTTGCAGATGGCTTCCGATATGGATTCGGGGCAGAGGTGGGAATTGCCACCGGGAAGCTGCACGCCCGGGGCCCGGTGGGGCTGGAGGGCCTGTGTACATATAAATATTGCCTGCTGGGCAGCGGCCAGACGGTGCAGGAAACGGTGGATGGCACAATTCAATATACCCATAAAGATCTATGATCATCTATCGCCTGTGGGGAATGTGCCCTGCAGGCGATTTTTCATGGACGTGAATTGGGATTTATGGTATGATACAGGCAGGAGGAGTGTATATGCGGGAAAATGTTTGTAAAACGTTGAAATATTATGATCTGATTCTGTATCATAATCTGATGAATCTTCCGGCGTACTCCTTGCCGGAAGGGTATTCTTTCCGTTTCTATCAGCCGGGAGATGAGGAAAACTGGCTTCAGATCGAGGCTTCTGCCCGGGAATTCTTATGCCCGGAGGAGGGCAGGGAGGCCTGGCAGCGATATTATGGCGGAAAGGAAGAAAAATTGAAATCCAGAATGCTTTTTGTGATAGATGCAAAGGGCAATCCGGTGGCCACAGCCACTGCGTTTGATGATCAGAAGGATGAAGCGGCAGGCTGGCTTCACTGGGTTGCCGTAAGAAGGGAGCATCAGGGAAAGGGCATCAGCAAGCCGCTGGTATATAAGGCGCTGCAAATACTCAAAGAAATGGGCTATCCATATGCCTGCGTGCCTACTCAGACCACTACATGGCTGGCGGTGAAGGTGTATCTGGATTGCGGCTTTATTCCCTGGAAAGGGGAAACGGAAGGCTGGCGCATCATCAGGACGCTTACCAATCATCCCAAACTGCAGGAATATTCTTTGTTTACGGAGCAGGAAATCTACGATCCAGTCATGCTGGATATGGAAAAGCAGGTGTATACTCTCTTTCCAGATGCAGTGGATTTTTCCATCTGGACGGAGGGCAGGCTTCGTGCAGGGATAAAAACAAAAGCCGGGACGCAGTATTATTCCATGATGCCAAAGGAGGAAGGGGGATATTTGCTTGGGGAATGCATTCTATAAGAATGATTTTCCACTTCCTAAATTTACATGAAAAAAATCTAAAAAATTTCTAAAAAAAAATTTTAAAATCAGCAGGAAAACAGGAATGTACGTCGAAACTTTACATATTCGCTCGTACTTTGGGGTGGTATGTGTATGCCGTACACCATTGCGCGCTATGCCGGATACTGCTCCGGTGTGCGCAGGGCCATGGAACAGGCCCTTCAGGCAGCCCGGGATGCCCGGGAAAGGGGCATTTCCTGCTGCTCGCTGGGCGAATTGATCCATAACCCGGAGGCCGTGGCCGCCCTGAAAAGGGAAGGGGTCATCCCGGTCAGCCGGGTTGAGGATGCAAAAGACGGCATCATTCTGCTGCGCAGCCATGGCGTTTCCCCGGATGTTGTACAGGCCTGTGAGGCTCGCGGCCTGGAAATCAGGGATTGCACCTGTCATTTTGTCAGCGCACTGCATAAGATCGTCAGGAAAAGCGGGGAGGAGCATATTCCCGTAATCCTGGTGGGCGCCCCAGATCATCCTGAGGTGATCGGCACTGCCGGATGGTGCAAAGGCCCCTGCCACATCGTGCCGGATGTGGAAGCGGCAGAAAATCTGCCCCCGATGGAAAGCGCCCTTGCCGTCGCCCAAACCACATTTCCCCCGCATAAATGGGAAAAAATCGTGGATTTACTGAAAAAGCGTATCCCCATGCTGGAGATACAATGCACCATTTGCCCTGCTACATTCAAGCGTCAGGAGGAAGCAAGGATCCTGGCTGCTCAAGTGGATGCCATGGTGGTGGTGGGTGGGCGCCAGAGCGCCAACACCCGAAAATTATTCGAGGTATGCAAAGAGATTTGCCCTCGCACCTGTTTGGTGGAACGTGCGGCGGAAATCCCGCCTCACTTTGCAAATATCCACACGGAATACATAGGAATAGCCGCCGGCGCATCCACACCGGATTGGTCATTTAAGGAGGTTGTCACACGCATGAACGACATGGAACACATCGACCAGGAAATCCAGCAGGAACCCGTCAACAATGAAAACATGCTCACCATGGAAGACATTGAAAAGACTGTGGTTCGCATTCGCACCGGCCAGACGGTCACTGGCACTGTGGTGCAGATCACCGAAGATGAAGTCTGCGTCAACATCGGCTACAAGTCCGACGGTCTGATCAAGCGGGCTGACGTGGTGGACAAGGACGTCAAACTCGGCGACGAAATCGAGGTCGAGGTTGTCAAGGTTAATGACGGCGAAGGCAACGTCCTGCTCTCTCAGCGCAACATCGTAAACCGCAAGGCTTGGGAAGCGCTGATGGAAAAATTCGAAAACAACGAATACATCGACGCCGTTGGCAAGGAAGAAGTCAAGGGCGGTCTGCTCGCTACCGTTGAAGGCGGCGTGCGTGCTTTCGTTCCCGCTTCTCAGCTGGCTCCCCGCTATGTGGAAAAGATTTCCCAGTTCGTGGGCCAGGATATGAAGCTGAAGATCATCGATGTTGACAAGCAGAAGAAGCGCATCGTGGCCAGCCGCAAGCAGGTTATCGCTGAAGAATCTGCTGCCAAGAAGGCTGCTGCCTGGGAAAAGCTTGAAGAAGGCGCTGTGGTGACCGGTATCGTTCGCCGCTTTGCCGAATTCGGCGCTTTCGTTGATCTGGGCGGCGTGGACGGCCTGATCCACATCACCGACCTGGCCTGGAGCCGCGTTGGCCATCCCAGCGAAGTGCTTTCCGTCAACCAGGAAGTGGAAGTAAAGGTTATCTCCCTGGACAAGGAACGCGAACGCATCCAGCTGGGCTACAAGCAGCTGCAGCCCAAGCCCTGGGATAACATCGAAGAAAAGTATCCCGTTGGCGTGATTCTGGAACGCGCTGTCGTCCGCATCCGTCCCTTCGGTGCTTTCGTTGAACTGGAACCCGGCGTTGATGGTCTGGTTCACATCTCCCAGTGCGCCCTGACCCGGGTTGCCAAGGTTGAAGATGTGCTGGAAGTTGGCCAGGTGGTTCGCGTGAAGGTTCTGGGCGTTGATCCCGAAGCCAAGCGCATCAGCCTGTCTGTCCGGGAAGCCCTGGCGGATGAAGCCTTCGTTGAAAGCGAAGACATGGAAATCCCCGGCGAAGAAGCTCCCGTAGACGCCGAATAATTTCGGTTTTTTTGCCTGCCGTGCTCATCGTGCGGCAGGCTTTTTTCCATGTTTCAAGTAATTTGATGGATGTGGCATTCTTTTTCCTGGTAAGCGCGTTATATTGCTGAAATCCATACTGTCCGGAGGATCAATTCCAATGAAAAAATACCTGTTTATTGCCCTTCTTCTTTTGCTGACTGTTTTTTCCATTCCGGCTATTGCCCAGGAAGCCCAGGATATTACCGGGCAATGCACCGTAGAAGCAGCATCCAGCAAAAATTCCCTGCCCCGGCTTACCGATCGGGATTGGGGCACTGACTATACCACCTTCAAGCAGCGCTGGCCTTTTGTTTCCCTGACTGCCCAGCAGGAGGGGGCCATCCACGGCCTGTATGTATGCTTTGGTGATAAGCTGCATCCCTGGCAGGTGCAGGCCATGCATGGGGAAGAATGGGTGACGGTATTTGAGAGCGAGGGCAAATACGCCCATGAATATGCTCCACTTCCTGAGGGAGAAACCCAGGTGAGGGTGACATATATCAACAGCAAGCAGATTGCCCTGTGCATCAATGAGATTTTTGCCTACGGCGAAGGGGAAATCCCTGCCAGTGTGCAGCAATGGCGGCCCGCCCCTGAAAAGGCGGATCTGCTGGTGCTTTCTGCCCATCCGGATGACGAAGTGCTTTTCTTTGGCGGTACCATTCCTTATTATGCTGCTGAAAGGGGCATGGATGTGGTGGTGGCCTATATGACCTGCGGCACCATGGAGCGGCGCAGCGAATTGCTCAATGGCCTGTGGGCGATGGGCATGCGTACCTATCCTGAAATCGGGAATTTCTGGGATAAGTACGGAAAGAAGCTGAGCACTGTATATGATGCCTGGGGAAAGCCTGCGACCAACAAGCATATTGTTTCCCTGCTCCGGAAATATCAGCCGGAAGTAGTGGTTACCCACGACGTAAAGGGTGAATACGGCCATGCGGCTCACCTGGTCTGCGCAGATGCCATGATGAACTGCGTGGATTTTGCGGCGAATAAAGCCAAGTATACCGATTCTTTCAAGACCTACGGCACCTGGCAGGTGAAAAAGCTGTATCTGCATCTGGGCACCGAAAATGTAATTGAAATGGATTGGGATCAGCCCCTTGCCGCCTTCCAGGGAAGAACCGGATTCCAGATGGCGCAGGAAGGGTATTCCTGGCATGTATCCCAGCATGAAGCAGGGCAGAAAAATCCAGAAACCGGAAAATATGAACCATTCGTGGTGGAACCCAGGGATAGCGATTACAGCTGTTATCGATTCAGCCTGGTGCATACCACTGTCGGCCCCGATGTGGAAAAGAATGATTTCTTTGAAAACATTCCTTGATAAAAAAAGCACCGTTCGCGGTGCTTTTTTATCGGAGAAACACAGATTATTCCCAGATATTTTTCAGGCTCCATCCCTGGATGCGGGCCCCCGGACAGAAGAGGAAGGGAAGGGAATAATCGGCGATATGCTGCAGACACAGTATCTTTTCACCATGATTTATGAAAAATTCCGTTGAGTGCACATCCTGGATGATGCGAAGGGGCAGTTCTTTTGCATCGCAGTGAAAAGGAACGGTTTCCTGACCTGCTTTTATGACGCCCTGCGCTACATCAATGGTCAATTGCAGCCCTAGCATATTCAGAGTGTAGCACCCCTCTGCCGGAAGGGTGACATAGAGATCGTGGGCTTTTCCGGGCAGATGGATCTGATTAGTTCCAAGCAGCGCCGCATCGTGCAGCTGATCAAATTCAGCAATGGGCTGTGCGCAGAGATGGATGCGCCCATGGATGCGCCTTAAAAACATATCGTGAGGCGTGGACATGGCGCCTTGGAAGGGCATGCCTGGAATAAGGGCCTTATTCCAGGAAAATCGGATACGACGGTGAGCGGGAATGCCGAAAAATGTCTGGGCGGCATACAGCTGCCCATGCTGCAATTGCTGGGCTGGCTGGATGGGGGTGAATCCATCGTTGCTTATTCTCCCGATCAGATGCCGGTCGTGGGCGGCGGTCATCACCCAAAATTGTTCCCCATCCAGGGAAAGGGGATAGATATCCGGGCATTCATCGTCATCTTCAATGCGGATGCACTGCAATTCCTTCCAGTGAAGCAAATCCTTGGAGGAGAGCAGCATGAAGTCACGTCCCTGAAGATACAGAGCCATCAGATAGCAATCCATCTCTTCGCAGAAAATCACCTTGGGATCCCGGTTTTCTGCAGCGATGTGAGGAACCATGACCTGATGAAATTTCTGAAAGGTTTGTCCGCCATCAACACTGTAAGCCAGTCGCTGAGTGAAGGAGGTGCCATGGCTGCGCAGGCTGGTGCCGCCGGCAGCGGTGTAGAAAAGCAGCAGCGGCGCATGATCATTGCATTTAAGGCCGGATACATTTCTTTCATCAATGACTGCGCAGCCGGAAAACATGGTGCCGGTATCATCAGGAAAAAGGATATCATCCAACTGTTGCCAATGTAAAAGATCACTGCTGACTGCATGGCCCCAATGCATATTATCCCAGATAGGCCCGGCAGGATTATGCTGGAAGAAAAGATGGTATTTCCCTTCGTAAAAGACCAATCCATTGGGATCATTGATCCAGCCGTAGGCGGCAGAGAAATGGGCTGCAGGGCGGTATTTTTCTTTATACAGATTGCTTGTATCTGGCTGATCGGAAAAAACGGGGGCAAAGACAGCATCAGGCTGGATTTCCATTTCCATTTCTTCACCGATAAAAGGCATCAGATCATAGGGAAGGAAAAAATCCGGCTGGCTGCCCAATCGAATATCCAATTCTGCTTTTATCTGCTGATCCATTTTCAGGATCAGCTTTTTTCGCTGCGCCTGCGCTTCGTAAGGCAGCATCAGAAACCGCTTGGAAATTTTGATTTTCATTTTCATTCTGTCCTTTCAGGGTTGGCAAATGTTGTGGGATTTATTATGGATAAAGGAAATCCCCGCTCTGTACAGGAGCGGGGAAAAGGATCATTTCAGAGCCTTCAGCTTCTGAATGGCGCTTCTACCATAGAAGCAAAGGGCGCACAGGGTGAGGGCAACCGCAATCCAAAGGATAACCTCATGCAGCGGGAAGCCCATAGAGACAAACCAGGCATCTTTAGAAAAGAAGCTGAGCACCAGGGCCAGCACAGTGGTAGCCTGGGCATATTTGCCGATCTTTTCCGCATAAACCACGATGCCCTTTTTCAGCATCACAGCGCCGCCCAGCACCATCAGCGCTTCTTTAACTAAAATGATCGCAAGGGGGGGCCAGCAGACGAATTCCTTGATCACCAGGCTCAGCATCACGCTGAGCACCATCAGTTTATCTGCCAGAGGATCCATCAGCTTGCCAAAGTTGGTGATCAGGTGATATTTTCTGGCGATATAGCCATCCAATAAATCAGTCAGGCTGGCAACGATAAAAACGGCCAGGGCGATATAGTGGCGGCCATTCATAAACAATACCCAATAAACGGGGATCAGCAGAGCGCGGATCATGGTAAGCACATTGGGTACATTGAGGATTTTTTCCCTCTCCTTCATGGTTCAAGCATCTCCTGTAATGAAAGATGCCTATATTATAGCACGTTAAAAAATGTTTTTCAATGAGAACGCATCTTTTTGGTAAATCAGTGATAAAGATTCGCAGATTTCGGCAATATAGAGCAGGGCATGATATTCCTCTTGCTGCTGAATGGAGATACTGAGATGGGATAGCCCGATACCTACCTCATCCACATTCTCATGACTGACCCACATGGAAAGAAGCGGACTTTTTTCCTCCCAATCCTGCTGGGCGCTGCGGGCATGTTGCAGGGCCTCTTCCCAGCGGCGTAGACTGATCAGGGCCGATATTTCTTCCATGCGGATCTGAAAATTCTGGCTTGTATGCAGGCTGGATATGCCGCAGAAAACCCCGATGGCGATGACCAGCAGGAGGGATATGCAGACCGTGATGATCATGCTGCGCATACTACCAATTCACCGCCTCTTCTTCAAGGGCGTCAATCAGATGCATTTTTCCTCCCTTTTCCTGGATCAGAAGCTGCCCCTTGGTATCCAGGCTGGCCAGCAGGATCTGTTTAGCATCCCTGCATCCGATGGCATTCAGCTGATCAGTCAGCCAATCCTGGGAAAGCCCTGTCATTTTCAGATGCTCCTTCTGGATGCGGCCGTCCACCACCAGTGTCATGGGGATTCCCTCATAGCTCACTTTGATCCCCTGATCCTCAGGCGTCAGGGGCCGCTTGTTCGCATAGGGAAAAGCGCTCAGCTTCCCATTGGTTTCCAGAATGGCGGTGCATATATCCGCTGCATTGAGAAAGCCCTGGGCACGCAATTCCTCCAACAGATCGGTGGTAGTATAGCATAGCCTTCGCATTTCATCGTATTGGATTTCCCCTTTCCGGATAATCACACTGGGCCCGCCGGAAAGAATCCGCCGGAAGCCGGTACATTTTACGGACAGCAGGGTGGAAAGCCCATGCAGAATCATCAAGCCCAGGATGGGCACAATGCCGTAGAGCAGCGGTGTGCCGATATTTTCCATGGGTGCAGCTGCCAATTCGGCAATCATCAGCGCCAGCACAAACTCATAGGGCTGCAGCTGGCCTACTTGCCTTTTTCCCATCAGACGGATGGCCAGCACCGATACCAGATAGAGAATGATCGTGCGGATAAATACGGTCAGCATTCAATCCCTCCCGAAAATAATATGCCCGGCGGACGTGCACAGAATGCACCCGGATTGCATAAAATGAATCAGCCTTTAAGGGAGGGATGGAGAATGAAACCAATGACGATATTTGTAATGCTGATTTTTCTGCTGATGCCGTGTGTTATCGCAGAAAGCGGATATGAGAATGAGATGAGCGCATACTATGTCATTCAGTACGAAGATACGGCGGAAAAGATTGCTGTCATGTATCATACGGCATGGGAGAAAATTGCCAGGATGAACAGCATCGGGGAAAGCCAATTGATCCCCGGTCGGATTTTGAAAATCCCCGTCAATGGAATGGGCACATTGGAGCATGGAACATACTTCCTGTCTCCGGGGGTATCGTCCGTAGCTTATGCAGGGCTGCATTTTGCTGTGCAGCTTCATCAATTGAAATCCCTCAATCCATGGGTAGATCATGCAGATCTTCAAAGAGGCCAGCTTCTGATCATTCCGCCAAGAAGCGCCGTATCGGTGCTTGGGGATCCGTCTCTTCTATTGGAGGATGCTTATCTGGTGCAGCAAGGGGATGATTTGGGAAGGATTGCTGGTCTGTTCTCAGTAGAAGAATCAATTCTGATCCGCATCAACACCCCCTACGCAGAAGATGCGCTGCATCCGGGATTGATATTGCATCTTGGCGATAGGATCAATGAGGAATACCGGAATGGTTATATGGTGCAAAAAAGCGATACGCTTACACGTATCGCTGAAAGATTTTCTGTTTCCAGGGATGCCCTGATTGCATTGAATGATCTTTCCGATCCGGATTGCCTGGTGATGGGACAGATCATGATTCTTCCCTGATCATTCTGTGCGGATATTTTCCGGGGCCAGGAAGGCATATACGGTGCCGGGCTTTGCGCCGTCCTTGTGGAAGGAGAGCAATTCAGAAACGGTAACCAGCTGATACCCCTTTTCCACCAGCTCAGGAACCGCCTTTTCAATGGCGCTGGCAGTAGAAGAATACAGATCGTGGCAAAGAACGATGACGCCGTTCTCCGCGCCTTTAATGATTGCCCGATAGGTTTTGCTGGTGCTGCGGGTTTCCCAATCCAGGGTATCCACTTTCCAGTGAGCGATGACCATATCCAGATCAGCGCAGATATTGCGCACCGTTTTATTGACAGAACCATAGGGCGGCCGCAGAACTTTTACCTGATAACCGCCTGTTACTTCACTGACGATGGCATTGGTTCTTTCCAGCTGGGAGCGCACTGTAGAGGCAGAAACTTCGGTAAGGCGTTTGTGATTCCAGGTATGGCTGGCGATTTCGTGGCCTTCTGCCACAGCCCTGCGCACCACATCGGCATATTTTTCCACATTCATGCCCTGTACGCAGAAGGTGGCTTTCCCGCCATACTGATCCAGCACATCCAGAATGCGGGTGGTCTGATCAGAGGGGCCGTCATCAAAGGTTAGGGCAATCATGGGTTTGGAAGGATCAATCTTGCGGATGTATTGGGATACGATCTCCGATTCCAGGGCACTTTCGGCGGCGACTTGCTTCCAGGGAATCATGATGCGCTGGATCCCCATGGAGACGGGCAGATAGACGCCGGCAGGCAGATAAACGGCCAGGCCATCCCGGGTGATGAGGATGTGATCCAGCATAGCGGAAGCTGCCTTTCCGGTATAGCCGTCGGTATCTGCGTTCATCAGCTGGGCAATGCCGGTTTCCAGGCTGAATAGTGTTTTATCGGTGGCATTGAAAAGCTGATCAGCGGATAAAACCGTGCCTGTTTTTGTATCTAGATTCAGGGTACAGGCATGATCCACCTGCAGCCCGTCCACCGTATATTCCGCCGCCAGCAGAATGCTCTGATACCGGTCGTCAATCTGCAGCGATTGATATTCGATGCGGCAGTGTGCCTTTTTTCCTTCATAATAGCTGCGGTAATCCGCTTCAAAACGATCAAGCATATCCTGCACCCAGGAGCCCATCAGCTGATTGGCCTCAGCAATGCCCACATCGGGCCAGGCGACGGTATAAGTGAAATCACCTTCATCCCGGTTCATGGTACGGGGACTGCCCACTTCCCGCACAGCGGAATAAAGATCGCTGGCGCGGACGGAAGAAATTCCATCATTTTGAGAAAAGCCTAAGGCAAAATCGCCGGAAAGAGGGGTGATCATGGCTTCCGGAAGATATCCGAAAGCATCGCTGAAACGGATTTTATACCATCCGTTTTTCTTTTCCACCAGTTCAACATTCATTTCATCCATGGCTTTGAAAATGATGCTGCTGTTCAGATCCGGCTTTTCATAAATATTGAGCAGCGCTTCCCTGCGGGTGGCCCTGCCCCAGCCGATATGGGGATAATTGGCTTTGATATCCAGATACTGGGCCATCATATATCCTGTTTTATTGCCGACTTTGACCTTGCACCAGGTGCCGTCATTTTCCAGAATTTGCACTTCGGTGCCGCTTTTATAGGTGTTGACAACCTTGGCGGAGGGTTTGGGCTCCTTGCGCATGTGCAGACTGCCGCCGGATATGGTGCCGGTAAAGCTGATTTCGTCAGCCTGTGCCAGGGGAATCAGGGAAATCATCAGGCACAGTATAAGCCATAATGCCCATCCTCGTTTCATTGGTACATACATCCTTTCCCGTGGGAATACATATTAAGCAAGCAGTGTTTCATTAAAATGCACATTAAGTATACAATGATTTCGTAATATACCGCAAGGGATTTTTTCGTTTTTTACAATCTTTTGTTTGGTCCATTATCGGTGCAGAAATAAAGTAGACAAAATGATTATACCCACAAATCAGAAGATGAAAAAAACGACAGGCATTTTTGCCTGCCGGATTTTCAGATGATGCTTATTGTGGTAAGACAAAGGGATTGACAAAGCTGCGCATTACATAGCCTGTAATATCATCCGTCCGTACCTGCAGCCATTCTCCCATATCCTGCAGCACGATCAATTGCTGACCATAATACAATTGTCTCAGGACAGCGGATTGTGTATTGGCCTCGGCACGAAGATTCAGATAGGAATTGACGCCGATATTATTCACGATCACCATGGATTGATCGGGGCCTGGGGTGGAACGCAGCGGCTGGGCAGTTGGCCTTGGGGTGGGCGTAGCGGCAGGCGCAGGGGTGGAAAGGAAGGTCTGCCCCAATGCTTTGGGCATTGCGAAGGTATAATTCAGCGTTTTCAGATCCATGCCTGGATAATAGAAACGCAGAATCTGCAGATAATTCCAATCATAGTTTCCTGCCATGCATTGGGCGCCCCGCTGGCTCATGCCAACCCCGTGGCCGTAACGCCTGGATTCCAGAATGAATGCGCTGTCCGTTTCCTGGATGGTCATGATTTCATTGCTACCCCCGTTGATGGAAAGGCCCAAGGTGCTTTCAACGGCGGGGAAGATATCCAGTGCAATGAGAACGGGCTCCTTCAGCCGTTCCATCTGGGACCAGGTTTCGGTTTGCCGGGGCGGCTCGGTAGGGGGAAGCTCAAAAATGGAAATTTCCTCTTCATCATCCATGCGCAGCAGCCTTCGGCCTTCCACCTGGAGGGATAATTTCAGCAATGTCATGATTCTGGAGGGGGAATCGGTATAGAGAGGAAGGGCCAGTTCTGCCTTATCGATGCCGGCAATGCGGATGTGCCGGGTATCGCCGTCATATCCTTTGCTTTCCATAATCTCGGAAAGCAGGCCCAGGATATCATTTTCCAGCCCCCTGAGCTGGCTGTGATCTGTAATAACCTTCGGGAAAGAAGCGGATTTGACCACGCTCTCCCGGTTTTCTACATCATAGGGATCGTCGATCATGGAAAGATAGCCGTAATCCCCTTCACCCCAGACATGGGATACCAATTCCGTCTGGCCGCCGTTGCTGGCGGAATAATAGCAATCGGCCATCTTGCCTTTATAATAACCGCATACCCCCGCCGTTTCCTTTACGGCACGGGCGGCATTGGTATGCTCTTTTTTCACGCCATAATAGGCCTGATCATTGGTATTATCCACCACATCATAATCGGCATGGGCGCCAATCCGTTTGAGGGCATAGGTACGGGCGGCAACTGCCTGGGCCTTCAATGCTTCCAGGGGGAAGGAATCGCTCATTTCATAGGGAACGACCCCCAGCAGATATTCCTCCACTGGGGCATGCAGCACAGGACGCAGCTGTTTTCCCTGAACGGATAATACCAGATCGCCGGGGTGCAATTCATATGCGCCGTTGAAGCGCAGGCCGTTTTCCTGGCCCTGGGGGACGGCATGACGGGTAAGGGTCAGGGTTTTTCCTGCATCCAGGGACATGCCTTCGTAATACACCATCAGGGTGCCGGACGCGGAGGATACGATCAGATCACTGCCCCGCTGGAAGGCGATGCCATTGAGGGTATAGCTGCCGTCCAGGGAAATTTCCACCCGGTCGGTCAGATTCAGCTTGGTCAGCAGCACCCGGACGATGCCCTCCATTTTTTCTCCGTGGGCGACGGGAAGGGATGAAAGCATCATTAGCGCCATGAGAAGGATCAGACAACGGAATGTTCTATTCAATCACAGCTCTCCTTGTCTTAAAAAATAATGCATCAAACTGTATTCTGCTGATAGAACGAAGATGCAGAACGATTTCATCCTTCCCCTTTTTTCAGACGGTGAAGAAGATTGAAATCACGGACGGTGGAAAGCGATACCCAGAAGAGGGCATTGGTCTTTCGCCAGCCGCAGATCATTTTCTGCTTGTTCCGGATGGGGGAGATCACCTCGCTGCCCGGGATCAGTTCCCGGACGGCATCCTTTACCCGGTCATCTGCGCTTTCGCTGTAGGGATCGGCGGCCAGCACCTGCTTTTCTCCATCCTGGATTCTGGCGCCTACCAGCG
Source organism: Clostridia bacterium (assembly GCA_017395685.1). Taxonomy (GTDB): domain Bacteria; phylum Bacillota; class Clostridia; order Christensenellales; family Aristaeellaceae; genus RUG563. Next base: position 78,577 of record JAFQOD010000057.1, on the reverse strand, counting down.
CCACAATATGGCCTACCCGCAGATTGCAAAGAGCAGCATTGCCCTGCATCAGATGATCATGCAGCGTATCCAGATCATTGCGCAGGCCATCGAACTGATAAACGAAGCCGCATTTTTCTGCCCATCCTTTTTCCTGCATAGCGGCAAGCAGGGCGGGACGATCCGTACCGTCATCTCCCCGGCCGCCGTTTCGGCAGGAAAAATCGGCCAGCTCTTCCGGAATAATCTCCTGGCCGCCCAGATAATAGGAGGCATTGACCAGGGAAAAGATGCCGCAGCCGGCATCGCTCATATTTTCGCTGCCATTCTGATAAGCATAGGGGTGTACCCAATCGGGGCAGCGCTGATTGCAAAGATCATAATGTGTTTCCTGATAGGTGATAGCAATACGTTTCCCGGTTGCATTCATTCTTATGCACTCCTTTATCATGCATTTTTGAGTATATTATATCGAAGAATGGAGAAAATGCAAACGGTAACTTTTTCTCCTGAGGTGATTTACACTGATGGGAAAATGTGATAGACTTATTTAGTTGCGATTAAATCTGCTGAAGGGTAGGTGCACAAAAAAATGCAGATGAATTTTATCCGGCGTTTTTTTTCGCCGCAATTCTTTGTGAAAAAGGATGAAGTCTTAGGCGAATTGCCGGATGGAAAAACAGCTTATAAAGAGGTATGGCGGATTGCCCTTCCTTCCGTAATTGAAATGGTGCTGATGAGCCTGATTGGCTCTGTGGATACCATGATGGTGGGCAATGTGCTTGGGCCGGACGGCTTATCCTCTGTGGGATTGCCTACCCAGCCCAGAATGCTGCTTTTGTGCATTTTCTTTGCCTTGAATGTGGGCGTTACGGCCATTGTAGCCCGCAGAAAAGGGGAAGAAAGGCAGGAAGCCGCCAACAGCACCCTGCGCAACGCGATGATGCTGGCGCTTAGTATTTCCCTGGTGCTTACGCTGATTGCGGCGCTGTTTGCAGAGCCGCTGATGCGCCTTGCCGGCGGGGACAGTGCTGAAAAAGAAGAAATTTTCCGGAATGCGGTGGATTATTTCCGGATCATGAGCTATGCCCTTCCCATCAATGCCCTTTCCATGTGCATCTGTGCCGCCCAGCGTGGTATCGGAAAGACCCGCATCACCATGTGGGTGAATGTGGCTAGCAATCTGACCAATGTATTTTTCAATTTCTGCCTGATCGGCGGCAATCTGGGCTTTCCCGCCCTTGGGGTGCAGGGTGCGGCCCTTGCATCTGTGATCGGTATGCTTGTAGGCTTCCTGATGGCCCTTGGCACCCTGGTGATCGGCGGCAAGCATAAAGGCTATCTGCATATTTCCATCAGGGATAAATGGCGCTTTGAAAAGGATGCCATGAAGGCCATTGTGAAGGTAGGCGGAAATGCCGCCATCGAACAATTGGGCGTCCGGTTCGGCTTCTTTATCTATGGCCGCATTCTCTTTTCCCTGGGCACCACCATGTATGCTGCCAATCAGATTTGTATGCAGCTGCTGAATCTGACGTTTACCTTTGGCGACGGTTTCGGCGTGGCAGGGACGGCGCTGGTGGGCCAGAACCTGGGCAGGAAACGTGCGGATCTTTCCATGCTGTATGGCAAGGTATGCCAGCGGTATGCGGTAATTGTTTCTTTGATTCTGGGCGCCGGCATCGTTCTGTTCAGGTATCAGCTGGCCGGATTGTTTATTGGCGCAAATACCCTGAATGCGGATGAAGTAATCCGCTATGCAGCTCAGACCATGCTGGTGCTTGCGGCTGTTCAGCCCTTCCAGACCAGCTCCGTGGTGCTTTCCAGTTCCCTCCGGGGCGCCGGGGATAATCTGTTTGTTGCCATGGTATCCACCACTTGTGTCAGCGTCGTGCGGCCAATCATGGCAATTCTGGCGGTGAATGTGCTGCATCTGGAATTGATGGGCACGTGGATTTTCGGCCTTTCCGAGATCGTGCTGCGGTTTATCATGCTGTATCCCCGTTTTCACAGCGGCAAATGGAAAAATATCAAGGTATAAGCTGTATACCATCATAAAAATTGATGATCCGGCGCATCCTTTCCATAGGAGGGATGCGCTGTGATTATATTTGAAAAAAACAAAAAAGAAAAAAGACAACAGAAACGAAAGGCCAGATATGCCTTCCGGGCATACGCCGCAAACGGGTGGGAAAGCCCATGGATCCGAAAAAACAGCCTCTGGCAGGCGATCAGAAAATAATCTATAAGAAGGATGCATCAAAAAACAGGAGAAACGATGCAAAGTTTGCCGAAAATCAAAATTTGGGCTTTTCATAGGGGACTTTTCTATGGTATAATTAAAAAGTTTAAGGAGGGATTTTTTATGCGAAGCATGACGGGTTACGGCCGTCGGCTGATCAGCCGTGACGGACGGGAAATGACGGTGGAAATCAAAACAGTCAATCATCGGTTTCTGGATGTATCGCTCCGGATGCCTCGCGCCCTCTCCTTTGCCGAGGAGGCCGTGCGGAAAAGGCTGGGGCAATCCCTGCGCCGGGGCCATGTGGATATGAATGTGAGCTATCTGAACCTTCGGGCGGACGCCCGGGTGGTACGGGTGGATGAAGGACTGGTTGCCCAGTATATGAACGCTATTCAGAGCATTGGCAAAGTGCTTAACGGCACGGGCGAAATTGATCCCGCCTCCTTTATTGCCTCTCAGCCCGATGTGCTGACCGTAACGGTGGCAGAAGAAGATCAGGATGCAGTGCTGGCGCTGCTGATGGATACAATGGCCGCCGCTCTTTCCGATGTGGAAGCTATGCGGGAAAGAGAAGGGGAAGCGCTGCAGAAGGATCTGGCTCTCCATCTTGACGAAGTGAAAAAGATCCGGGATGAGATTGCTGCCCTCGCTCCTCAGGTGCCCCTCAATTATCAGGAAAAATTGAAGGCCCGCCTTGCCGAATTGGGCGTGAAGGATCTGGATGAGCAGCGGCTATATCAGGAAGTGGCTCTGATGGCTGATCGATGCGCCATTGATGAAGAATTATCCCGTTTGCTCAGCCATTTTGATCAGGTGACAGAGGCATTGCAGGGCAAGGGTGAAGTGGGCCGGCGGCTGGATTTCCTGGTGCAGGAATTGAACAGGGAAGTGAATACCATCGGCTCCAAGGCATCTGATGCCCAGATCACCAAATTGGTGGTGGCCGCCAAGAGCGAAATTGAAAAGATCCGGGAACAGGTACAGAATGTGGAGTGATCGGGGATGAAACTGCTCAATATCGGATTCAGCAATATGGTTTCCGCAGAAAGAATTGTGGCGGTGATTACCCCGGATTCCGCCCCGGTGAAGCGTATTATTGCTGAAGCCAGGGAGAATGGACATCTGGTGGATGCAACGGCCGGGCGCCGTACCCGCGCTGTACTGATGATGGATAGCGGCCATGTGGTATTATCTGCCGTGCAGCCTGATACCATATCCGGCCGCCTGCAAAGCGATACATAAGAGGAGTCAGGAAGATGAAGGAAGAGAGAAAGAGTATGCTGATCGTCATTTCTGGGCCTTCCGGCACGGGAAAGGGCACGATCTGCGAACGATTACTGACCGAGGATCCCAGCCTTACCTTTTCTGTCAGCGCCACTACCCGGTATCAAAGGGATAATGAAATTCCAGGTGTGCATTATCATTTCATTTCTGATGATGAATATGACAGGCTGCTGGCGGAGGATGCATTCCTGGAGCATGCCACCGTCCACGCCCATCGGTACGGCACTTTGAAATCCCAGGTGCAGGAGCTGATGGATAAGGGGCTCAACGTGGTATTGGATATCGATCCCCAGGGGGCAAGGGAGGTAATGCGCCAGCGCCCCGACTGCGTATCCATCTTTATTCTTCCCCCTTCCTATGATGCCCTGCGGGTGCGGCTGCATACCCGCAATACCGATGATCCCAAGGAAATCGAACGCCGTCTGGGCAATGCCAGGGGCGAAATCGAGCAGATGGATAAATATCAATACGCCGTTGTCAATGATAATCTTGAACTGGCTTATCAGCAGGTGGCATCCATCATTGCGGCGGAAAAACAGCGTACTGTCAGGTATATGCCTGTGATTGAATAATAAGGAGGAAAAAATCATGTCTGTGAACAAGCCTGCTATTGATGAACTGTGCGAAAAGGTGGATTGCCGGTATACATTGGTTGTGGAAAGCGCCAAGCGCGCCCGTGAACTGGTAAGCGGCGCCCAGCCCCTGATCGATCCCAAGGATAAGAAACCCGTATCCATTGCCGTGGATGAAATCAACCGGGGTCTGCTTACTTACCGGCGGAATCTGGAAGACGAAGAAGGCTGATCGTATGGCCCTGCAAGGAAAGCAAGTGGTGCTGGGGGTAACGGGAGGCATCGCCGCCTATAAGGCGTGCGAGCTTTGTTCCCGTCTGCGCAAATCCGGGGCGGATGTATATGTTGTGATGACGAAGAATGCCTGCGAATTTGTTTCCCCCCTTACATTCGAAACGCTGTCCAATCATCCGGTGGCGACCGATACCTTCAAGCGTCCCGAAACCTGGGAAGTGGAGCATGTGGCCCTGGCCAAGCGGGCGGATTTGTTTGTCATCGCTCCTGCTACCGCCAATATTATGGCGAAAATGGCCCATGGCATTGCGGATGATATGCTTTCCACCACTGTACTGGCTACCCGGGCCCCGGTGCTTATTGCACCTGCTATGAATACAGGCATGTGGGAAAATGCAGCCACTCAGGACAATGTGAAAACGTTGGAGCGAAGGGGGATGCATTTCGTCGGCCCTGAAGGCGGATATCTTGCCTGCGGGGATACCGGCGCCGGCCGGATGAGCGAACCGGCGGCCATCTTTCAGAAAATTGAAGAGCTTCTTTGCCCCAACCAGGATCTGGCGGGGCTTTCTGTATTGGTTACGGCAGGGCCTACCCAGGAAAAGCTGGATCCTGTCCGGTATCTGACCAATCGATCCAGCGGAAAGATGGGCTATGCCATCGCTTCGGCTGCTGCCAGGCGGGGGGCGAAGGTAACGCTGGTTAGCGGCCCTACCAATCTTCCCATACCAAAGGCAGTGGAAAGGATCAGCATCCAATCTACGCAGGATTTGTATGATGTGATGATGGATCGCTGCGGCCAGGCGGATGTGATTATCCAGGCAGCAGCCCCGGCGGATTATACCCCTGCCGCAGTGGCTGATCAGAAGATCAAAAAGCAAGGGGACGGGGATCTGATTCTCACTTTGAAGCAAACCCCCGATGTGGCAAAAGCCGTAGGCGAAAAAAAACGTCCCGGTCAGCTGCTGATCGGCTTTGCGGCCGAAACCCAGGATGTGCTGGAGAATGCCCAGGGGAAGCTGCAGAAAAAGAATCTGGATATGATTGTGGCCAATGATGTGACCGCCCCCGGCGCAGGATTTGATGTGGACACCAATATCGTTACTTTCATTACTGCGGAGGGGATGGAAACCATGCCCTGCATGAAAAAAACGCAGGTGGCGGATGAATTGCTGACCCGGGCACTGAAGCTGAAAAAATAAGGGAGGGATTGGGTGTACGCGGAAATCATTGTGGATATTGCCTCCGAGCAGGTAGACCGCGTATTTACCTATGCCGTCCCGGATATGCTCTCCCTTTTGCCCGGCATGCGGGTAAAGGTGCCCTTTGGCCCCAGGGAAAAAGAGGGCTTTGTGATCCGCCTCAAGGAAACTGCTGATTATGACGAACGGAAAATCAAGCCGGTAATCGCTGCGCTGGAGGATTATCCTGCGCTGCTTCCTCCGCTGATGGAGCTGGCCTGGGAAATCCGCGGGAAAGCCCATTGCCCCTTGTGCGAAGCGCTGCGGCTGATGCTGCCGGCCGAAATGCGGGGCGGACGCATCAAGGTGAAAACGGAAGAATATGCCCAGCTGACCATTCCGATAGATCAGGTGGAAGAGGCTATTCAGCGCCAGGGCCGCTCTTCCAAGCGGAAGCTGCTGATTACGCTTTTGTCGGATGGGCAGCCCCATCCGCTTGAGGAATTGCGGGCCATGATCCGGGATGTCCGTACGCCTTTGAATTTCCTGGTGGAAAATGAAATGGCCAGGGTTTTTGAAAAAGAGGCGCTGCGATCCCCATACTATGGGAAAATAGATGCGCCACCTGATCCGGAACTGACCATTGAGCAGGAAGAAGCATTGTCCGAACTGATCCCTGCCCTTGCGCACACTCAAAAACCCTTTTTATTGCATGGGGTCACGGGATCGGGAAAGACGGAGGTTTATATCCGTTTGGTGAGAGAAGCGCTAAAAGGGGGAAAGGGCGCCATCATCCTGGTTCCGGAAATCGTGCTCACCCCTCAAATGATCAATTGGTTCCGCTCCCGCTTTGGCGATGCCATGGCAGTGCTTCATTCCCGGCTCACCCCCGGGGAGCGCTTTGATGAATGGCGGCGCATTCGTTTTGGGGACGCCAGGATCGTTATCGGCGCCCGGTCGGCGGTATTTGCCCCGGTGGAAAATCTGGGCGTGATCATCGTGGATGAGGAACATGAGCAGACCTATCTGTCCGATCGCTTTCCTCAGTATGACGCCAGGGAAATTGCTGCATCCAGAGGAAAGCGGGAAGGGGCAGTGGTGCTTTTATCCAGCGCCACTCCCAGCATTTATTCCTATGCCATGGCAAGGCGTGGGGATTATATGCTGCTGGAAATGCCTCACCGGGTGCTGAACAGGCCGCTGCCATCCATTCATATCGTGGATATGCGGGAGGAACTGCGGCTGGGCAATCACGGCATGTTTTCCGGGCTGCTGACTGAAAAGCTGGAAGATTGCATCGCAAAAGGCCAGCAGGCCATGCTGTTTATCAATCGCCGGGGCTATGCAAGCTCCGTTAACTGCCGCCGATGCGGCGAAACCATCCGGTGTGACCGATGCGATGTATCCATGACCTATCACAGCGTGGATCAGACGCTGCGATGCCATTATTGCGGGGCTGTCCGGCCTATGCCAAAGGCATGCCCCTCCTGCGGAAGCACGTATATCCGCCCCATGGGCACAGGAACCCAGAAGGTGGAAGAGGAACTGAACCGGCGCTTTCCAGGGGCCGGCGTGATCCGGATGGACGTGGATACCACAACCGGAAAGAATGCCCATTTTGAATTGGTGGATCGGTTCCGGGCAGGGCAGGCCCAAATCCTGCTGGGCACCCAGATGATCGCCAAGGGGCTGGATTTTCCCAGGGTGACGCTGGTTGGGGCTGTAATGGCGGATCTGACGCTGAATTTTCCCGATTATCGTTCGCCCGAGCGCACCTTCCAGCTGCTTGTGCAGGTGGCAGGCCGTGCTGGCCGGGGGGAAAAGCCGGGGGAAGTGGTAATCCAGACCTATCAACCGGATCATTATGCCATTGCCGGTGCGGCGACCCAGGATTACAGGGCCTATTTTGATCGAGAGTTTCAGCGGCGCAAAACCGATTTGTATCCGCCTTTTACGATGATGGCCCGCTTCCTTTGTGAGGCAAAGGAGATGGAGACTGCCAAGGCTACGGCGGAGATGCTGAAAAACAGGGTCATTCAGGAATTTGGCAATACACCGCTGTGGAAAAGGATTTTCTTTATCCGTTCGGATGAAGCGCCCATTAACAGAATTCAGGATCGGGCACGGGCTCATGTGCTGATGAAACTGCTCAATCATCCCGATACCGATCAATTGCTTGCCCGGCTGCAGGAAATGGCCGGGGAGGAATATGCTGCCCGGGTGGTGCTGGAAATCAATCCTGCCTCCCTGGCATAACAGGAGGATATTATGGTCAGGAAAATTGTGAAGCTGGGCGATGAAGTGCTGCGCAAAATCAGCAAGCCCATGGAAAAATTTGATCTGCGGCTCTGGCTGCTTCTTAGGGATATGGCCGATACCATGTATAAGGCCGATGGGGTGGGCCTGGCTGCGCCTCAGGTGGGCATTCTGCGCAGGGTTGTGGTCATTGATATCGGGGAAGGCCTAGTAGAACTGATCAATCCTGAAATCATCGCCGTGGAAGGGGAGCAGGCCGGCCCTGAAGGCTGCCTGAGTGTGCCCGGCCGCAGGGGGCATGTGGTGCGCCCCAATAAGGTGACAGTGAAGGCTGTGGACCGGAAGGGCCATCCCTTCGAAATCACTGGGGAAGGGCTGATGGCCAGGGCTCTTTGCCATGAGATTGATCATCTGGATGGCATTGTATACGTAGATAAGATGGAATATGAGATCTTTGATGAGGAGGACGATTGATGCGCATCGTCTTTTTAGGCACCCCTGAGTTTGGTGTACCATCCTTGAAAGCGCTGGTCAATGCCGGTTATGACGTGGTGGGTGTATTTACTCAGCCCGATAAGCCCAAGGGCAGGGGCAATAAAATGCAGCAAAGCCCGGTGAAGGAATGCGCCCTTTCCCTGGGTATTCCCGTTTATCAGCCGGTGAAAATCCGGATCGATGGGGTAGAGGATTTAAGGAATCTGAAGCCCGATCTGTGCGTTACCGCCGCATTCGGCCAGATCCTCTCCCAGGAGATTCTGGATATCCCTGCCATCGGCACTGTGAATGTGCATTCCTCCCTGCTGCCCAAATACCGCGGGTCTGCTCCCATCAACTGGGCTATTATCCAGGGAGAGGAGCGCACCGGCATTACCACCATGATGACCGATAAGGGCTTGGATACCGGGGATATTCTGCTGCAGAAGGAAATGGATATTCTGCCCGGGGAAACGGCTGAGGAGCTGACTGTACGGATGGCCCCGCTGGGCGCAGAATTGCTGATCGAAACCATCCGCCGCCTGGAAAACGGTAATTGCCCCCGTGAAAAGCAGAACGAAGCGGAAATGAGCTATTTTCCCATGCTGAAAAAAGAGATGGGGGAAATCGATTGGCGGATGACTGCCCATGAGATCGTATGCCGTGTGCGGGGACTGACCCCCTGGCCGGGATGTTATATGCTGCTGGATAACGGGGAAACCCTGAAAATCTGGAAAGCAGAAGAAATGGAATGCGAGGCTATGGCCCCCGGTACGATGATTTCTGCCGATCCCAAGGCGGGCCTTGTGATTGCTGCCGGGAAGAATGCTGTGCGTATCGCAGAATTGCAGGCCCAGGGCGGAAAACGGATGAATGCCAAGGATTATTTGAGGGGCCATCCCCTTACACATCAGGTATCCGTAAAACGGGAGGAAGAAAACAATGGATAAAAAGCCGGAACAGCAGGGGAAAGCCCAGGGCTTCGGCCGGAAATTTGATAAGGATTCCCGCCCTGCCGGTGCCGTAAGCGGCAAAAGAGGGGATCGACCTGCCCGTTCTTTTGACAAGAAGGATGGAAAGCCCTATGGCAAGCCTGCAGGAAAGCCCGGCTTTGGCAAGCCTGCCGGCAAATCCTTTGGCAAGCCCGGAGAGGGAAAGCGCCCCTTTGGGGATCGCAAGCCCATTGGCAGGCCCATGGAGAAACCCGTAGAAAAGAAACCGGATCCCAGCCTGCCTTCCACCAATTCCCGGAAAGTGGCCCTGGAAATTTTCCAGGATGTGATCCGAAAGGATGCCTATGCCGCTCTTTCCCTGGATGACCGGCTGTCCCGGGCCAATCTGACCCAGCTGGATAAGCGTTTCTGTGCCAGCATTGTTTATCGTACCTTGGAAAATCTGATCCGTATCGATTATGCCCTCAGCTTTTTCCTTAAAGATCCCGAGGGCCTGGATCCTGCTGTGCGGGATATTCTTCGCATCAGTGCATGCCAGCTGCTTTTCCATGATCGTATTCCCGATAATGCAGTGGTGGATGAGGCGGTGAAGCTGACCCGCAGCCTGGGTATGGAAGGGCTGACCGGTCTTACCAATGCGGTACTCCGCGGAATGGTGAGGGGGAAGGATGAAATCAAGTGGCCCATGCCTGAAGAGGGAGCCCGCTATCTTTCCATCATGTTTTCCGTGCCCCAGTGGCTGGCAGAAAAGCTGATGGATGCCTACGGCCCGGAAATGGCAAGGGAAATCTGCGCTTATCGCACCCAGAATCATTTCACCACCATCCGGCCCAATGTGATGAAATATACCGATGAGCAGTTTGAGGAATTGCTCCGGAAAAAGGTATGGGAAGTGGAAAAGGGCGCAGTGCCCCACGCTGTCCGGGTACGGCTGGCCTCTGAAATTGCCCGGGATGCCGATTATCTTTCCGGCAATTTCTCCATCCAGGGGGAAAGCAGCATGCTGGCTGCCCAGGCCATGGATGTAAAGAGGGGCATGCAGGTGTTGGATTGCTGTGCTGCTCCCGGCGGAAAAACTGCCTATCTGGCGGAGCAGATGCAGGGCACTGGCCGTGTCTATGCCTGGGATATGCATGAGCATCGGGTAACCTTGATTCGTGCCATGATGAAGCGGCTGAATATTGAAAATGTGCGGCCTGTGGTGCGGGATGCATCCGTTCTCAAGGAAGATCTGGTATCTTCCATGGATGCGGTGCTGCTGGACGCCCCCTGCTCCGGCCTGGGTGTGATGGATAATAAACCGGACATCAAGCAGCGGGCAACGGCTGAAGGCGTGGCTGAACTGGCCCAGGTGCAGGAAAAATTGCTGGATACCTGCTGCCAGTATGTGAAACGGGGCGGCACATTTGTATATTCTACCTGCAGTATGCTGCCGGATGAAAACAGCGATCAGGTAAAAAAATTCCTGGAAAAGCATCCGGAATTTGAGATTGCTCCGCTGCCTGCCTCTTTTGACGAGAAATTCAAGGCCCAGTATACTGCTTATGGGCTGCAGCTTCTGCCCCATCGTGATGGTGTGGAAGGATTCTTTATTGCGCGGATGCGCCGGGTGAAATAACATGATTGAATTCATGGGTCTGTACCCTGATGAACTGAAAAAGGTGCTTTCCGATCTGGGGGAAAAGCCTTTCCGTGCCGGGCAGGTATTTGCCTGGCTGCATAAGGGCGCCCGATTTGAGGAAATGACCAATCTTTCCCTTTCTCTCCGGGAAAAGCTGAGCGCCCATGGGGTGGATCAGCCTGTTGCGATCCGGGAAAGCCGGGTATCCAGATTGGATGGCACGGAAAAATTCCTTTTCGCTCTCCGGGACGGCAATTGCATTGAAGGGGTGCTGATGCGGTATCATTACGGCGCCACCTTATGCGTATCCACCCAGGTGGGCTGCCGAATGGGCTGCAAATTCTGCGCCAGCACCCTGGATGGCTGCGTACGTAATCTGACGGCTGCAGAAATCCTGGGCCAGGTGCAGTGCGCCAATCGTCAGCTGAATGGGGAAAGAGTGCATAACATCGTATTGATGGGCAGCGGGGAGCCGCTGGATAATTATGATGAAGTGGTGCGTTTCCTCCGGCTTGTTTCCCATCCGGAGGGGCTGAATATCGGCCTGCGCCATATTTCCCTGAGCACCTGCGGCCTTGTGCCCCAGATGAAGCGGTTTGCGGAAGAGGGGCTGCCGGTTACCCTGTCTCTTTCCCTGCATGCGCCCAATGACCTCATCAGGAAGCAGCTGATGCCTATTGCCAATCGTTACACCATGAAAGAAACGCTGGATGCCTGCCGGTATTATATTGAAAAGACCGGCCGCAGGGTGGTGTTTGAATACGCCTTGGTGGATGGAGTCAATGCCAGCGAAGAAAATGCAGAAGAATTGTCAAAGGTGCTCAGGGGCATGCAGTGTCATGTCAACCTGATCCCTTTGAATACGGTAAAGGAACGCAATCTGTTCGGCGTTACGGAAGCTCAGGTACGTTCTTTCCTCAATGTATTGGAGAAACGCCATATTTCCGCCACCAGACGGCGGGAAATGGGCGATGATATTGAAGGCGCCTGCGGTCAATTGCGCAAGAAAGTATTACAGGAGGAATGACCATGAGGGTTGCATCCAGAACCCATCAGGGCAAGGTGCGCGCATCCAATCAGGATGCGCTGCTTGTGCAGCCTGGAAAGCACGGCTTATATGGTGTTGCCGATGGAATGGGCGGCCATAATGCCGGAGATGTGGCCAGCAGAATGGCTGTGCTGCTGCTGGGCCGGGTGCTGGAAGGCGCTGCGCCGTCGGATGATCTGCTCCGGGGCGGCATTGAGGAAGTCAATCTGATGATTTATGAGGAACAATGCAAGGATGAAAACCTCAGCGGCATGGGTACAACCATGACCGTTTTGTGGGAGGATGATGAGCGGCTGCTGTTGGGCCATGTGGGGGACAGCCGGGCATACCGTATCCGCAATATGCAGATCAGCCAGATCAGCCAGGATCATTCCATGGTGGGCGAGCTGCTGCGGGATGGCCTGATCACCCCGGAGGAGGCGCTGCGCCATCCTTACCGCAATGTGATTACCCGTGCCCTGGGCGCATCCAAAAATATCACGGTGGATACCGCTGAACTGGATAAAAAACGGGGGGATAAATATCTGATCTGCTCCGACGGGCTTTATGAATATGTTTCCCCTGAAACCATGCTTTCCATCCTTAGCCGCACCCCGCTGGAAGAGGCGGCGGATCAATTGATGGATATGGCCCTGGAAGGCGGCGGCAAGGATAATATCTCCCTGGTGATTGCGGAGGTGACAGCATGATTGGAAGAGTGCTGGATAACCGCTATGAGCTGGTGGAGTTTGTGGGAAAAGGCGGTATGGCCATCGTATACCGGGCCATTGACCATCGCACTGGGCATTCGGTAGCGGTGAAAATTCTGCAGCCCGAATTTAATCAGGATGCAGAATTCCTGGGCCGTTTTGAACGGGAGGCCATGACTGCCAGCAAAATGAGCCATCATAATATTGTCAATCTGCTGGATGTGGGCCAGGATAAGGAAATCCGTTTCCTGGTAATGGAATATGTACGGGGACGCACGCTGAAAGAGGTTATCCGTCAGAAGGGCGCATTGCCCCCTGCAGTTGCGGCCCAGATTGGCATCCGCATTCTTTCCGCCCTGCAGCACGCCCATAATAACGGCATCATCCATCGTGATATCAAGCCCCAGAATATTTTGGTTCATTCCGATGGCCATATCAAGGTGGCGGATTTTGGCATCGCCCGGGTGGCCGGCAGCAATACCATCAGTACGGAAGACAGCGTAATGGGCTCCGTACATTATTTCTCTCCGGAGCAGGCCAAGGGTGAAAGCGTTACCAATGTAAGCGATCTGTACAGCGTGGGCGTAACCCTCTATGAAATGATGACCGGCCAGCCTCCATTTGACGGGGAAACCCCTGTGGCCATCGCCCTGCAGCATATCGGCACCAAGGCGAAGCCCATGGGCGAAATTAATCCCGCCGTTCCGCCGGCTATGGAGCGGGTGGTGGAAAAGGCCATGGAAAAGCGCCCGGAGAAGCGATATCAGAATGCCCTGGAGATGGCCCAGGATCTGCAGCGTGCCCTGCAAGAGCCTGACGGTACCTGGCTGGGCCGGCTGCCGGATAAGCCCATTCCTGTGATGTCCACCCCTACCGGGAAGCAACGGGCGCTGAAAAAGAGAAAGCGCAGGCTGTATGCCATGGGGGCGGCGCTGGCCGTTGCGGCTGCCGTATTGATTGGCTTGAGCATTGCCGTATTCAAGATCTACGATGAAATTACAAACGTAGTGGAGGCACCTTACTGCCGGGATGAGGTAGAAAAGGATGCATTGCGGCTGATTGAGCGATCCGGACTGCGATATGAAATTATTCGCACCAGTGATAATACTGCCCCTACGGGCACGGTCATTGGCCAGATTCCGGATTATGGCGCAAAGATGCGCAAAAATGATCCAAAGAACAATACCATTCGGCTGATCATTTCCACCGGGCCGGAAGAAAAGCCGGTGCCTGATTTTGTGGGCATGGGCCTGGAAGAGGCAAGGGAAGAGGCAGAGGCCCATGGCTTTACGCTGCTTCCCATGCCCCGCCGTGAACTGTCCAATACACCCTGGGGCACCGTGCTCCATCAGAATCCGGAGGCAGAAAATCTGATGCTCAGCAATGGCGTGATTGAGGTGTATTTGAGCGGGGGAAGTGTCACCCTGCCCGATCTGACCGGTATGCCGCTTTCTGATGCGCTGCTGCTTATTCAACAATTGGATCTGAACCTGATTGAAATCAAGCAAATTCCGGTATCCGATACAACCCAGTTTGATCGGGTGGCTACGCAGCAGTACAGCGATGCTGACTACAATCAATATTCTCCCGGCCAGCAGGCCATGCAGCAGACCCAGGTAACGCTGGCGGTTTATGTATCCGATCAGCCGGGAGATGGAACTGCACAGCCTGTGCAGACGCCGATCATGGAGGGAGAAGCCCAATGATGGAAGGCGTGATTGTTCAAGGGCGGGGCGGTTTATATACCGTCCGCGATGCCCAGGGGCAGGAATATGTGCTTCGGGCAAAGAAAAAATTCCGCCGTCAGGGCCTGTCTCCATTGGTAGGGGATCGGGTAATGTTTACCCCCGGTGATATCAGTGATGAACACGGCTGGGTAGATGAAATTCTGCCCCGCATCAGCCAGTGCCTCCGGCCTCCGGTTGCCAATGTGACGCTGCTTTGCATTGTGGCTGCGCCCACGCCGGCGCCGGATTGGATGTTGGTGGATAAGCTGCTGATCTTCGCCAGAAAACAGAAGCTGCGGCCGCTGCTCATTCTCAATAAAGCGGATATGGATAGGGATGGGGCGGTATCACAGCTTGCCCGGGATATGTATAACGGGGCCGATTTGGAAGTGTTTTGTGTAAGCGCCAAAGAAAAACTGGGGCTCGAAATGCTGCTGGAACGGTTGGCGGGGGAAACCTGCTGCTTTTCCGGTCAATCGGGCGTGGGGAAATCCACGCTGCTCAATGCGCTTTTCGGCCTGAACCTGGAAACAGGGGATATCAGCCAGAAAATCCTGAGAGGGAAGAATACCACCCGCCATTCCGAATTGTTTACCCGCGGCAATATCCAGGTGATTGATACCCCTGGCTTCAGCCTGCTGGAAATGGATGAGGTATTTGATCCCGTGCTGCTCAGGGAATATTATCCTGAATTTGAAGCGTATGAAGGCCAGTGCCGGTTTTCGCCGTGCTATCATGGCAGCGAGCCGGGCTGTGCCGTCCTGCAGGCAGCCAAAGAGGGAATCATTCATCCCCGGCGCCTGGAAAGATACCATACTTTGCTGGCGGATTGCCGCCAGGCGTGGAGAGATCGCTATGATTAAACTGGCACCTTCTCTGCTGGCCGCAGATTTGATGCATTTGGGCGATGAAATCGCCGGGATGATGAAAAATGGTGTAAAAACCCTGCATTTTGATGTGATGGATGCCCATTTCGTGCCCAATCTTTCCTTTGGGCCAGGGCTCTGCCAGGCAGTGCACGGGGCATTTCCGGAATGCACGCTGGATGTGCATCTGATGATGGATCAGCCGGAAGCATATATCGATGCCTTCGCAAAGGCCGGAGCCAATACCCTGACCATGCATCTGGAAGTGCTTTCCGATCCTGCATCAGCATTGGAAAAAATCCGAAAAGCGGGCATGCGCTGCGGATTATCCGTAAAGCCCGGTACGCCGGCTGAATTGCTGCTGCCTTATTTGGATCAATTGGATCATATTCTGATCATGACGGTGGAGCCGGGCTTTGGCGGCCAGAAATTTATGCCCGATCAGATGGAAAAGATCCGTTTTCTCCGCCAGGCCGGGTTTTCCGGCGATATCGCAGTGGATGGCGGCGTGAATGCCGAAAATGCAGCTATGGTTGCGGATGCCGGCGCTAATATGCTGGTGATGGGTACTGCATATTTCAAAGCGGATGATCCGGCCAAAGTGGCAAAACTGATTGAGGAGCTTTCATGAAACAGCAGAAAAAAGGAAAAAAGGGAGAATTCCATCACAAGCGCAGCCTGGGCCAGAATTTCTTGACCGATGAGGCGCTGTTTGAACAATTGGTGGATTTATCCGGCGTAGGCCCGGAGGATTCCGTACTGGAAATCGGCGCAGGGGCCGGAGGCATGACCAAAGTGCTTTCCAAAAGATGCCGAAAAGTGATCTCCATCGAGATTGACGATGCATTGCTGCCAATTTTGGGCGTGGTGCTGCAGCAATGCGGCAATGTGCGATTGGTGCATGGGGATGTAATGCGGCTGAATCTGCCGGAGGTAACCAAGGATCTGGGGCCCTTCCATGTAGTGGCCAATATCCCTTATTATCTCACTACTGATCTGATGACCCTTCTGTTTACCTCCGATATGCCCATCCAATCCATCAGCGTGATGGTGCAGAAGGAGGCGGCAGAAAAGATGGTGGCTCGTCCCGGAGAAGAAGGATATGGGATGCTGAGCGTGCGCGCCCAGTATACCTATGCCCCGGAAATTGCATTGGATGTGCCTGCCTGTATGTTTACACCGCCTCCCAAGGTGGACAGCGCCTTTGTGGTAATGCCCAGGCGGGAAAAGCCCTGCGTGGATGTGCAGGATGAAAATTTGCTTTTCCGTGTGGCCGGGGCCGCCTTTGCCATGCGCCGCAAGACCATGGAAAATAATCTGATTGCCACCTTCCGTGTGCCCCGTGAAAAGGCAGGGGAATGGATGGAAAAGAGCGGCCTGGACAGAGGGGCGCGGGGCGAAACATTATCACTGAAGGATTTTGCCGCCCTGGCGGATACCATAGGAAACAATCGATAGATGGCAAGCTATATCCCAATAATGCGATATAAGAATAATTGCATATTCCTTTGTGATCGCTTGATGGATGCATCTTTGTGATAAAGCCAATTGTATGTAATGAAAAAAGCCAGATACCGGAAGGAGATTCATCCGGCATCTGGCTTTTTGATTTTGATGAAACTGCGGGGAAATATCCGATGTGAAAATTCTGATCAATATAATTCGGGCAGGTGATCCTTGGTGACAGTCCAGGGATGATGATACATCCGGTTCAGCTCTTCATTGGTTGTATGATCCTCGGACAGGCAGAATCCTCCGCACCAGGTCATATAGCTGACCCAGGAAGCCTTTTCCTTTGCCAGTTCCTCAACGGAAGGGATGGTGCCGATTTCACCGATCAAGGGGATTTTTTTCTGCTCAGTGATTTTCTGCAGTTCAATCAGCTTTTCCATCTGGGCGGTGTGTTGATGGGCAGGTGGATACATATCCCGGGAAATAAGATCCACCGTATCATCGCCGGGATAACATACGGGAAGGGGAGAATTCCATACCCAGATCAGGTTGTTGAGCCTGTGCAGATTGGTATAGCGATCATGCATCAGCCGCCAAAGGCCCTTCAACGGCTCCGGCCCCTGCTTGCCCCACCAGAACCAATTTCCCTCCCCTTCATGGAAGGGACGCCACAGGATGGGAATGCCGGCATCGCAGAAGGGACGAAGCAGCCCGGCCATCATATCCATATCGGCAAGCAGCGCCTTGTTTTCCTCTGTTCCTTCAATCAATGCTTTTGCGGCATCAAAATCTGTATGATCGGAAAAGAAAGATTTGCAGCGGCCGCCGAGAGGAGAAAACCAATGCCAGGTAAAGGTGATGATTCCTTTTTCTTTTGCCCATTCCCAGGCCTGCCGCAGAGTGCCGTAATTATTTGCAACTTCTTCCATGCATTCGGCATCAGTATCCAGATAATTGATGTTGGGGGAATAGGAGAGCAGCTCAAATCCCAGCAGAGCAGGCTGCTTTCCGGTAATCTTTTCAATGTGATGCAATTCTTCCATCCCACGGGTTTTGGTATGCTGCCCGGTAAGGATGCCATGATTTGCAAGGTTACCAAGATATTCCATCAGGCGATGCACGCAGGGAAGGGCGTTGGGATTACTTGGCTTCGTCATCCATTCCATGATGATTCCTCCTTGCCCATCCAATGCAGAATGGGGGAATAATGGGGATCGTCGCTTGTGACAATAACAGTTTTGGTTTCATTAGGCCACAGATCAAAGTCATTGTCAGAATAGCTTGTTCCATCAGGTTCAGCCAGATGAAGCATCCAGAGAAAACGATCTGATGTGAGCGATACCTGATAATGCTGATCATCCAACTGGGATACGGCATACTGCACGGATACATCATGGGGGATCATCTGATCAAAGGGAGCAAAGAAATAATGGGTTTCATTGATGATTTTTCCATCTTTCATCAGCCGGGCACGGAAAACGGTATGCTCGGGCGAGAAGGATGTATCACGGAGGGGCACATCAATCAGATGCACCGATTGATTTTTCGGTAAGTTTACTTCCTTGCTGCCGTCTAAAACGATCTTGCCTTCCAGCGTCATCATGGACCATTGGAGGAATGCACGGCAATCCTCCAGCTTATCATTCATTCCCCAGATTTCCAAAGGACCGGGGGCGTCCATCCAATGCTCACGCCAGCTGCTGCGGCCTTCATCATTTTGCACATCCCATCCCTTGATGCACAGGGCAAGCGGCGCCATGGCCTGCTTCAGGGCATGATAAATGGGCTTTCGGCGCATGCCGTAATCGATCAGCGACCAGTTATGCACGCCATAGCTATCAGAAAGCGTCCAGAAAAGCAGGCCGGAGCAGGAAAATTTCTGCCTTCTGAATTCCTCATAAATATGACGGGTGATCTCGGACTGAATGGCTTGGCTGCGAAGAATATATTGCTGGGGAGAGTAAGGATGGCTTCCGAAATACTGCTTCATCATCCTTTCCAACAGGGTGTGATCCTGGCAGGAATTGGTGTGATGAATCCAGATGGGATCATCGGGAAGCATGTGCTCTTCCGGGATGCAGTTTTTTGCAGTTTCCATGGTCATGGCGCCCATCAATCCGAATTCGCTGAGAAATTTCACTCGGAATTCGGTGAACCGCCACAAATCCATATAGTGGGGATGGCTTTCTACATGGGTCAGCAGCCAGATGTGCTGATCTCCCCAACGGCAATCTCCCTGATGCTTGCCGCCGAAGGGGCTGCTTTGACGGTAGATGAGAGACGGGCACAATTCCTGCACAAGCCCGGGCAGGATTTTTTCATAAATTGTGCCGCCGTACCAGGGAAGATCAGGCTTCCATTGCTTCTGGGATTCGTACATTTCCTGCACTTCATTATTCCCGGCCCAGCCAATCAGGCTGGCATGGCGACGCAGACGGCGGATGCCCTTCCGGGCCTCATCTATGATATTTTCCACAAATTCCGGATCATGATCCGGATGATAACCGCAGGCATATAGAAAATCATGCCAGATCATTAGCCCCATTTCATCACAGGCATTCATCAGCTCTTCGGAGGCATATACGCCGCCGCCCCAGATGCGCAGCATATTCATATGCTCATCATGGGCCAGGGTGATCAAGGCCTTTTCTTTCTCAGGGGTAATGCGCCCCGGCAGGCTGTCGCAGGGCACATGATTGGCGCCTTTACAGAATACGGGCACATCATTGAGAAGAAAGGTAAAGCCTGTTTCCCCATGCTCCATTTCAGGTTCAATGAGCCTGATGGTGCGAAGGCCCAGCCGCTGGCTGCGGCAATCGATTGGATTTCCTGCATCATCTTCCAAGGACACGGATACAGTATACAGATAGGCTCTGCCCATGCCGTTGCACCACCAGAGATGGGCACAGGGAATGGTAAGATGGATTGTTGCATTGCCATTCCACTTTTCCCGATGGGTAGCAACGATCATTCCTTCCTCATCAGTGATGGCGCAGGAAATAAAAAGGGGTGACGGTGAAAATACATCAGCTTCTACCGATAAGGTTACATCGCAGGGCATCCCTTCCTGGATAGATTTTTCTTCTGTCCGTGCATAAAAATCAGTAATCTGGCCCCGATTGCAGCAGGTGAGATACACGTCCTTCCAGATGCCGCAGGAGGCAAGCCAGATGGTCCAGTCCCAGCCGTATACGTACTGAGGCTTGCGCATCCAGGATCGCCAGGGCTGTTCATTATTCCACATTTCGCCCATGCGTTCCAGATCATGGGTCTTCGCTTCGTTCAGCCCCTGATCAATCCTGACCAGCAGTGTATTCTTCCCTGGATGAAGCAGGACGCCGATATCCCAGGTGATTTCCACAAAGGCATTGTTATGCCGCCCGACATAATGACCGTTGACATACACGTCAGCAGTGCAATCCAGCCCCTCAAATGTAAGACGCATGACGGAAAAAATGTCATCAGCTGACAGTGTGAAAACTTTTTCACACCAGAATTCCTTTTCCTCCACCCAGCGGCATTCCAGACTGTTCATGCCGTACAGCGGCTCGGTGATCAATCCTGCATCAATCAGCGGCGTATGCACATCACCGGGAACGATATAGGGGAGGGAGGGGAAGCTTTTTATGTTTTCCGGATTGCCTTCTCCGATATTGCACCATGTCATCTGCCAGGAACCGTTCAGAGATATCATTCTATTTTCCATTGCAAGTGCGTCCTTTTATAGTTGTTCAAGGGATTCATACGGCAAAAAAGCTCGTGAATCATTGATGGTATTATAGCATAACGAAATCAATCAAACAAGACGAAGATCGATCAAGAGGGTTATGCAGAAAAAAGCTGCCTTGTATCCTATGAGGAATACAAGACAGCTTTGATTCGAGGCTTATTCCCAATTTACACGGTATAGATCGGCTTCTTTTTCCAGGCAGGAGATGCGGACAAACCGCTGATTCTCTTCTCCCTGCAGGCATTCGATTTTCAGCTGATGCAAATCCTTTCCTTCGAGACGGAGAGTTCCATCACCTCTGAAGGCATATTCCGCCCATTCGCCGGGGCGGAGACGAAGGAAAATCGCTTCGCTGCCCGGCTGATCCTCGCCCTTCATCTGGGCAAAATTTACTTCACCTGTATGGCCGTCGGCAAAGAGCAGGGCCGCCTGATCATTCATGCGAAGCTGCGCTCCATCTGGCCGGGAATGAAGGAAATGGCCTCGATCATAGGCTGCGGCAGGGACGGAACAGGGGGCGGAGCGCTGCAGACTGTGGATGACAGGCCACTGGATTTCACCGCAGGCAATGCAATCCAGGAATTCATCCCAGATGGCCTGGGCTTCCGGAACGGACAGCGCGGCGCCTTCTTCCACATATGCCCGAAGATTCTCCCATCCCAGAGGCCGGGGAAAGGAAACGGGGGAATTGGCCCCGTTCATCTTTTTGTAGGCCCAGAAAGACCAGTGGATACCTTCCCGTTCCAGCAGGGGGAAGAAAGCAGTATACCAATCAGTATTGTTTTCGCCTCCTTCGCCCATGAAGAGGGGCACATTCAGCCGTCTGGCACAATCGATAAAGCACTGAATGCCTTCCTTATCCGGATTGGACCAGTAGCGATGGAACTGCAGCATCCAGTTATCATCGAAGGAACCGGCTGAAAAATCATCAAAAATGCTTACATCGGATGCCCATCGCACCCCTTCCAGGATCAGAAGATGACGGGGATCCTCCTTGCGGATAGCATCCCGCAGACGGAAATACAGCGGCGCTACACGATCACTATACTGCAGCTGCCAGGGAGGAAGTGGCTCATTGATCAGATCATAGCCGGCAATGGCTGCTTCATCCCGATAGCGACGGGCAAGCAAACGCCATTGATCAATCAATTCCTGCTGATACTTCTCTTCCAGGAATAATTCCGGCAGATCATGGGCGCTGTCGTCAATATTGGCGCCAGTTTGCCCGCCGGGAGCGGCATGAACATCCAGAATAATATAAATATTCCAGCGTTTACACCAGGGCAGCATCCTATCAAGGGTGGCAATGCCCTCATCCAAATGACGGGTATTGATAGGAAGGCGCACACTGTTATAGCCCAGGGCGGAAATGAGGGCAATATCCCATTCAGTGATATAGCGGGCATTGTATTTTTTCCAGAAGGATGCAGCATAATCCGGACCACACATGCGCTCAATCAACGCTTCCATCCGGCGGGGGCGATCCACATTCCCCATCATTTGCCACATATAGCCTTCCGGCAGCAGCCACCCGCCCAGGCCGAATCCGGTCAACAGAATGGGCTTTTCTCCGGCCATGAGCTGTGTGCCTTTGGCATGAATCCAGTCCATACGTATCATCCTTTCAGTGCGCCGTCGGCAATCCCTTTGATTATATTTTTCTGGAAAATGGAATAGAAGAGGATCATGGGCAGCGCAGATAGAATCAGCGCAGCCAGAATCGCCGTCCAATCGCTGCTGTATTGCCCAAAGAGGGTGTTGGTGGAAAGCAGCAGCGTATATTGCTGCTGACGGCCGATTACAATCAGCGGCAGAAGGAAATCATTCCAGATCCAGAGCACATTTGTTATTATAATGGTAAATGTGATGGGGCGCAACAGAGGAAATACAATCAACACGAATCTTTTGATATCCCCGCAGCCGTCAATCAGTGCAGCCTCTTCCAATTCATAGGGCACGCTTTTGACGAATCCGTGATAGAGGAAAATGGTCATGCTGACGCTCATACCGGCATATACAAAGGCGAGACCGGCAAGGGAATTTTTGATGCCCAAGGTCAGAATCATGCGGTAGAGGGGAATCATGATGCTGCTGAAGGGAATCAGCATGGAAAACACAAAAAGGCCGAACAGGAAGGAAGAAAGCCTGGTTTTCACCCGGCACAGCTTCCAGCCTGCCATGGCGGCAAATACAACGATCAGAATGACCGCCAACACAGCCAGAAATGCTGTATTGCAGAAACTGCGAAGATAGTGCATTTTTTCCCATGTGCGGATATAATTATCCATTTTCAGGGAAGAGGGGAGGGCAATGATGTTTGTGAATAATTCCCGGTTGGTTTTGAAGGAATTCATCAGTGCCATCAGCAGGGGGAACCAACAGATGAAAACACCCAGCGCCAGAATACAGGTGACAATCCAGGAATAGATGCTGCGCTTCTTTTTCATAATTCTTCCTCCTGCATTTTCATAAATCTTAGCTGAAGGAGAGTGATGGAGAATACGATCAGAAACAGCACTGTGGATTTGGCCGTGGCATAGCCGTAACGGATATTGCCCTGGAATGCCTCTTCAAAGATATTCAGCGCCACTGTTTGGGTGGCCCGGCCCGGGCCGCCGCCAGTCAGGGTATATACGGTATCAAACATCTGGAAGCCATTATTCAGCGACCAGAAGATACAGATGGTCAAAGCATGACGGATCATGGGAAAAACCACTTTCCAGAAGATCTGCCATCCGTTTCCTCCATCCAGTTGGGCAGCTTCTATATACTGGGGTGATACCCCCTGCAGGGCAGCGATGTAGATGATCATCAGATAGCCGCAGCTATTCCAGGCGGATACGATTACGATTGCAATGAAGGAATAATTGGGATCACCAATCCAGCTGTGATCCAGGAAAGCCCATCCCCAGTTATCAGCAAAGTAATACAGCACCTTGGTGAAAATGAACATCCACATATAGCCGCTGATGACGCCGCTGATCATATTGGGCAGATAGTAAGCTGTGCGGAAAAAGCTTTTTCCCTTGCGGATGGATTCAATGTAATATGCAAGGGCAAGGGCGGCTCCGTTTGATAAAAGCAGATTGACAACCACAAACTTCAGAGTAAACCAGACAGAATGCCAGAAGGGTTTATCGGTAAAGATTTCCCCGAAGTTGGCAAAGCCCACGAATTGGAAATCCTGATAGAAGCCATTCCAATCCGTCATGGCATAGAACATGCCTGAAATCGCTGGAATCAGCTTGAATAGCAGATATACGATCAGCGCCGGCGCTACAAAGAGCAGCAGACTGAGATTTTGCTTTGCTTTGCTTTTCACAGGCTTTCCTTTCTGAAAAGACAAGGACGGATTTGCATCCGTCCTCGTCTGATCCCGCTTTACATTAGTTCAGCTTGTTGGCATTCTGGAATGCAGCGTCCAGGCGGGTGATGATTTCATCCACGGTGACAGTGCCTACATACAGTTCCTGAAGCAGCTTGCCCTGTTCGTCGGTCACGGCGCTGGGCAGAACCAGTTCCTCATAAGCACGACCGGCAGCCAGGAATTCAGCGGCGGAAGCAACGCACTGAGAGGGTTCGTAGGTGTGGCATGCGGCAACGGGATTATAGGTGCAGGCCTGGAACAGCTGAGAGGATACCTCTTCATCGTAGATGTAGTTGATGAACTGGAGGGCCAGTTCCTTTTCGGTGCTCTTGGGATATACGCACAGGACGGAAGAGGTGGCCATATTCAGCATAGTGCAGCCGGGATTGTCATTGATGGGCAGGGGCATAACGCCGACCTTCATATCGGGATTTGCCGTCATGACAGAGCCTTCAGCCCAGGTGCCCTGAACGAACATGGCGGCAGCGCCCATGGCGAAATCGGCGGCGCCGGCTTCAGAGCCTTCTTCCATGGCGCGCTTGGTGCCGTTGGCCATGATCAGCTGGATTACATCGAAGATTTCCCGCACTTCTTCGTAGGAGCCTTCATCCTTGTACATCCGATCTACCCAGTCAGGCAGTTCGCCGGATACCTTGCCGCCCAGGGTGAGAGCGGTCATCAGCTGGGGAACCCACTGCTCCTGGAAAGCCAGCATGAAGGGAGTATAGCCCTTGGCCTTCAGGGTTTCGCAAGCAGCCTTCAGTTCGGTGAGGGTATCGGGGGTCTTCAGACCGCATTCTTCAAAGATTTCCTTGTTGTAGAGCACGCCCCAGGCCTGATTTTCCAGGGGAGCAGCATAAACCTTGCCATCTTCCAGGGTCACGGTCTTGCGAACGCTTTCGAACAACTGAGCGGTGAAAGCTTCCTGGGTAAGATCGGTGGTATAGTTAGCCTTGGTGTATACATTCAGATTGTTGCAGTGGATCATGTATACATCGGGCGCATCGCCGCCGTTGAGCCGGGCCTGCAGCACACTGTCATACTGGCCGGAAGCGGGCATTTCCAGATTGATCTTTACCTTGATATTTTGTTCGGCCAGTACTTTGGCGGCAAACTGATCACAGAAATCCTGCCACTGTTCCATCAGATTGGCAGAGGACATCATGATATTCAGTTCTGCGGTCTTTTCTTCGGCCATAGCAGCACCGAAGGAGCACATTACCATGATTACGGTCAACAACAGAGCCATCCATTTTTTCATTGTGGATTCCTCCTTATTCAATTTGAATGAACTGCGTCATTCTTGTGCCTTTATTATAAAAGCAGAAGAGAAGAATAGCATTGTTTATTTTTGTTGTTTTTCGTTATCATCTTTTGCCAGCATTTCGCCGGGAGTCATGCCAAAGTAAGCCCGGAAACGCTTGTAAAAATTCGCCTGTTCTGTATAGCCCACCTGTGCTCCTACTTCCTTGAGGGGAAGACGATAATCAAGTATCAGCCGCCGGGCGTGCTCCATTCGCAATTGAATCACATATTCGGAGAAGCCCATTTGTTCGGATGCACGGAAGGCCTTGCTCAGGTAATTCTGGCTCAGGCCAAAGTGGGCAGCTACCTGCTCCTGGGTGATGCCGTTTTGCCAGTTGGCGTCGATGTATTCCTTTACATCGCTGATGGATATGCGGCGCCTGGCATCGGAAATATCATTGATTTCCTGCAGGGTCTGGGCAAGCTGGAGGCCGATATAGGAAATCATTTGCTCTGCAGTGGTGCCGGTACTGAACACATAGGGTGGTGCAGTATTGCCGGTCAGCCCTGAATCCAGGCGAATTTTCTGCATTTCCTCAGTCAGGCTGCAATAGACGGCCACCAGATTGCTGCGCTGATTCATGGATGGCGAGGAAAGATGGGCTGCCAGCGCCTGCAGCCGTTTTTCCAGCAATGGAATATTGCCGGCTTTCAGGCAGATGGATACATCTTCCCGAAGGGCATAATACCCTTGATCCAGCGTGATACTGCTTTGCATGGAAGGAACGGTCTGCGCACGGCTGCTGATTTTTTGCAGGCATCGCTGCAGGGCGTCCATTAGTTCCGCCTGCTTTATGGGCTTCAGCAGATAATCCATGCCGCCAAGGCGCATGGCATCCCTGACGAAAGAATAATCATTATAGCCGCTGATGATAATGACGCAGGCATCGGAATGATTTTTCCGGATATGGGATAGCAATTCAATGCCGTCCATTCTGGGCATCTTTACATCAGTGAGGATGATATCCGGATGCAATTGATCGATCAGCTCCAGGCCGTACATGCCATCGGATGCTTCGCCGACCAGGGAAAGGCCCATTTCATTCCAGGGAATAAAGCGCCGGATGACTCCGCGGGACCATTTTTCGTCATCGATGATGACTACATTGATGCTCATAGCGCCTGCTCCTTTCCGATACTCAGCGTTACACGTACGCCTTCCTGTTCGCCGTTTTCGATCTGTATACCGCCCAGGGCGCCCCAACGCAGCCGAAGCCGTGCATGCACATTGATCAGGCCGATATGGGCCTTCTGGCCGAGGGTTTCTGTCACATCCAGGGCCAGCTTTTGCTGCAAGGCTTCCAGTGCTTCCGGGGTGATGCCGATACCGTTATCTTCGATGCAAAGAAGAATGCGGTCAGGCATCTCACGGGCTGTCAGGCGGATGTGCCAGGGCCCTTCCTTATTCTCCAGGCCATGGGAAAAACAGTTTTCAATCACCGGCTGCAGAATCAACTTGGGCAGCAGCATCTGCATCAGCGATTCTTCCACGCAGCATTCAAATTGCAACCTGTTATCAAACCGGGTATTCTGGATCATCAGATAGCTATCCAGATATTTCAGTTCGCTTTCCAATGTAACCATCTCTTTTCCAAAAGAGATGGCATAACGCATAATATCACTCAGGGCGGTGGTAAGGGGATAAATGGAAGGGGAACCCTCTTCCAGTGAGATGGCACCGATGACCTGCAGCGTGTTATACATAAAATGGGGATTGATCTGTGCCTGCAGGGTATGCAACTGGGCATTGCGACGGGCAATCTTGCTTTGGAAATTCTGCTCTACCAATTGCTGATTATGGGTCATCATATCGGAATAACTGCGCTCCAGCAGGCCGATTTCATCCACGCGCTTGCTGGAGGGGTGCTGATGGAAATTCAGAATGGTAGTTTCCTGCATACGGCCGGCCAGATTAACAATGGGCCGGCTGATCACTCTGGAAAGAAATGCTGCTACCAAAGCGGCCAATACCAGCGCCACAGAGGCCATCAGCAGGCCGTTGATAACGGTGTGCTCGGCCAGGGCAGTGATTTCGGCATTGGAGATGCATTGGAGGATCTGCATTTTTCCCCGGCTGACGGGAGCGGAACTGATGGAGTGGCCTTTATATAATGCGGGCAGCTGATCCTGGGCCAGCCATTCATTGATCACTTGCTGATCAATGGGCAGATTGCCGGATGCATATTGGGTCAGAATGAGCCCTTCATCATTGAGCAGCAGCAGTTCCCCGTCTGTCAATTCGATGGCCTCCGCCAGATTGCGCAGAAAGAGCCCTTCATGGATATGCATGACCAGCACGGCAAGGGGGAGATTATCCTCAAAACGATTAATCTGATGAAAAAGCAGCAATTCGCCGTCGCCGGGAAGCAAGGCAAAATTGGTCTGAAGCTGTGCTCTGCGTGAATTCCATGCATCCAGCGCATTTCCTGTACGGATGGTGCGCTCCCCGGTGCGGCGCACCTGCAAATTGACGCCCTGGCGGAGATGAAAGAGAGAAAACCCATTGATCATGGGCTGAGTGGAAAGAATATTTTCAAGTCTGGAAAGAAAAAGGCGCTTGTGCTGATAGGTCAATTCTTCGTCACTGGTGCACCATTCGATCAGTGCTGCTTTTGTTTCAGGATCCACTTCCAGCGCATAGCAATGATTCATCCATTCAGTCAGGCTTGCTTCCAGCCGATCCTGCACAAAGGATAACTTCAGCATATCCGATTCAGTGCGCGCTTCATGCAAGGGCTGCAAACTGGTATTGAGCGCAAGAATGGTAATCAAAATCACAACAACCAGACTGCAGAGCAAAATACCACTGAAAATTTTATATCGGATGGGAAGATTGCGGATCCTGAACTTCATGGATTCCATCATAAATCATCCTTTTAGCTATAAAAGTAGTGAAAAATAAATGAAACGAGCATTTTCTATCTCAGTATAGCATAAACGTGATAAAAAACAAGGGATTGAAAAACGATATCCGTTTCGGTATTTTTTTGTTGAAGGAACAATTCGTAAAAAACGGTGCAATTAAAAGACAGCCGTCAGTTTTTCGCTGTTCGGCTGTCTTCATGGTTATTTTCAGAGGAAATGCATTATTCATTGCGCATAACGATCAACGGCAAGGCATTTCTCCGGAATGAAAGGGGTTATTCAGTTTTTCTTTTTTTCCCGTGAATGACGATGATCAGCATACAGGCACAGCTTACCAGGCAAAGGGTCATCCAGAGGCCGGGAAGGGCATGATCGCCGGTTTGCGGCAGTTTCTTCATCACATTCAGGGTGAAGATGGGGCTTTCGGCGGTTTTTCCGTCCTCGCCGGTGACCACGCACTTATAGCGATAGCCGTTATTTTCCTGTGCGGTGGGGCTGGAAAGGTATTCGGGGCTGCTTTCACCCTTCTTCTGCCAGCCTTCGCCGTCATTATAATCGACATACCACTGATAGGATACCGCATTTTCTGCCGTGATCTGCAGCTTGGCCTGATCACCTTCATACACAGAAACCGTCTGATCTTCGGTGGGATTGGTGATCACGGGAGCCTTGACGGCGGGAATGCTCATGGGCAGCATCTTCGTCCATGCAACAATCCCGTTCGGGTCACGAACAACTACATAGAAGCTGTCGTAATTCGAATTATCCTGCTCACCCATCTCAACGCTTGCATCATAGACCTCCTGCGTGAAGGCCATGGGGGAACTAATGGCGTGAGAAGAGTTAGCCACGCCCGTCTGACCGTTCGCCGGATGGAAGTGGGCCGTATACCCTTCCGGATTGCCCTCGATATTGACGGTATACGTCCGGCCCAGGGCAATGGCGTCCACGTCCTCATTGCCCAGATCATCGGAGATGGTAACGGAGATGATCCTGGTAAATGTAGCATGAAGGGTCACATCAGCGTCAGGCATCCGGAAGGCATCGTTGCCGGTGAAATCCACAGTGGCGTTATCACCTGCCGTTACAAACAGAGAGACGTGCTTATAGCCATCTGCGGGGGTAATGGTTATTTTGACTTCGTCGCCTTCCTTCAGGCCCTCGGTCTTATCCGTTGTGATGATACCCTGACCGGTGATGTTGTAGGTGATGGTATAGGTGGTCGCCTTCCTGAAGGTGGCCTGAATCGCCATATCCTTATGAACCATTAGGAATGAAGCCTGATTGTTATTAACGTACATTGTCCAGTCAATGGTGTTATTACCGTCCAGCAACACCAGCTTATCAAGCTCATAGCCGTCATCGGGGCTGATGTAGATTTCGCACACTTCGCCGTAGTCCAGCTTCTCAGCATTGGTGGTGACGGTTCCATGCTCACTGGGCAGGACGGTTATATTATACAGTCTCTTTTCCAGCGCAAGGACGAGGAAATATACATCGCCTTCCTTTTCGATGGTAAGATGATCGCTTCCGGAGGTGAGATTGCCGTTGGCGTCCACATTCAGCACAGAGTTCTCGGGAGCAGTATAGCCGCTAGGCGGATAAGGGATGGTAAGCGTATAGCTGCCCTCTTGAAGTTCGCGGGTCACAATCTCTGTATTTTCCACGATTCCATTGTCAATAATTCTGCCCGGGACATAGCTGGTGATCTCTTTGCGATTCTCATCCAGTACCTTCAGCCGCAGTTTTAACTGGTAGACAGGGGGGGCAGACTTCTTAAATGCAGCAGAAACCGTCGCGTCGCTCGCAGTCATAACGAAGGAATACTTTCCTTCCTCGCCCTCCACAGAAGAAGCAATAAACGAGGAACCGCTCGCAGGGGTTACATTCACGTATCCATCCAGCTCATAGCCTTCATCCGGGATCACGATCAGGGTGACGGTGTCGCCCTCCTTCAGGCCGGTGGTCTTGTCCGCAGTAACCCTGCCGTTTTTGATGTTGCTGTCAATGGTGACGGTGTAGGTTTCAGGCACCTGCACATCCTTCTCCAGAATCGGCATAATCCTGTGCACAACGCCGTTTGACTGGATGTGCATATTGGAGGTATAGGACAGCTTGCCGTCTTCCTTGACGGTCAGCACAGCATCTTCAGGCTGGAGATAACCTTCCGGCGGCGCGCCGAAGGAAATGGTGTGATCGCCCACAGTGAGGGTACACTCCGTAATGCCTTCGGTGGTCACCGTTGTGACGCCGTCAATCACGAACGAGGAGGAGCCCTGCACTGTGCTCCAATCCGTATCGGTCAGGCCCATCTTTAACTGGTAGGTGTAGCTGGTGGGTTTTTCCTGATAAGTGAGGGTGTAGGGAGCCGTCGTTACATTTTCGCCGGCGTTGGTGTAGGTAACGGAAGCCTGAATGCATTCTCCCAGCGTGGTGGAGGAAACGGTCTTGCTGGCAGTATGCGGCGTTACAGATGTATCAAAGGTAAAGAAACCATAGATGCTGACACTGCCGGAAGCAGGGCCGAACTTGTATTTATAATTCGTATTCAGCTTATCGAAGTTTTCACCGGTGAAAATAACGGTGATTTCATCGCCGGCTGTGTAGAAAACCTCGCCCTCTGGCTGCACCTCGTCATTCACCTTTACGATTACGCCGGTGATCTTGGCCACGGCGGGGGCAGGGGGCTCAGCCGCTTTTTCGATGAAGGAATAGCCGGTCACGGTTTCAGCTTCACCGGCGTTGGTAT
Organism: Clostridia bacterium; assembly: GCA_017395685.1. Classification (GTDB taxonomy): domain Bacteria; phylum Bacillota; class Clostridia; order Christensenellales; family Aristaeellaceae; genus RUG563. The sequence goes on along the minus strand of JAFQOD010000057.1, from coordinate 47,980 downwards.
AGGTAAGATTCTTCGTGCTGTAATTTACAGTGCTGCCGACGAATGTTCTGCTGGCTGTATGGGGAATGGCAGACGTATTGATGGTAAAGGAGCCATATGTTGCGCTGACAGAACCGCTCCGCGGGCCAATCACATATTTATAATCAGTCGTCAGCTTATCGAAGTTTTCGCCGGAGAAAATCACGGTGACTTCATCCTCATCGGCGACAACAACCTGACCCTCTGGCTGTACCACATTATTAACCTTGACGGTTACGCCGGTGATCTTGGCCACGGCAGGAGCAGGGGGCTCAACAGCGCCGTCGACAAACACATACCCCGTCACGGTTTCGGCTGCGCCGGGGTTGGTATAGGTGATGGAATTATGCTGAACTCCCCTCACCTGAGCGCCGGTGAAGGTCCTGGTGGCTACATGCAACTGAGCGGAGGTATCGATGGTGAAGGAACCGGTCGGGGTGACAGAGGTAGTATACGGGCCGATCTTGCACGCATAGCTGGTGGTGAGTTTGTCGAAGTGCTCACCGGAGAAAATCACGGTGACTATATCGTCATCGGCGACGACAACTTCGCCCACCGCCTGCACCACATCATTAACCTTTACGGTCACACCGGTGATCCGGGCCGTAGCCGGCTGCGTACCGTAGCTGAGCGTATAATTGGTCACGGTTTCGCTTTCGCCGGCGTTGGTATAGGATACTGTCGTCCACGTAGTGCTCGTCAACTTAGAGGCTTTAAACGTCCTGGTTGCCGTATGGGGCGTGACAGACGTATCGACAGTGACATAATACCCCTTCATAAGCTGGCCGCTATTCGCGCCAACCCTGTACTTATAGTTTGAATTCAGTTGGCTAAAGTTTTCGCCGTAGTAAATGAAGGTTAATACATCATCCGCATCATAATGAACTTTTCCTTCTGGCTGCTCTACGTCGTTCACCAGTACTTTAACGCCGGTGACGCGGGCAATGAGCTTTTTGAACGTAGCCGTTACGGTCACATTGCCTGCAGGCATAGTGAAGGTATTGTCTGCACTGATAGTGACGTCAGATTCGTCCTGCTTGACGGTGAGGGTATCCAGCTCATAGCCGGAAGCAGGGGTGACGGTGAGGGTGACGGTTTCGTCCGCAGCGGCTTCGTTCTTGTCAGCGGTGACCGTGCCGCCCGTGATGGCGCTGTCAATGGTGACGGTGTAGGTGGGATCGACAGTTTCTTCCTCAAATACCGCTACAATGGAATAGTCCTTGTTTGCAGTAAGGATGTAGGTTGAATCGGTACTGATCTGCGTGTCGTTTTCCTGCCATTTAACAAACCGATAGCCCGGGTTGGCCGCAGCCGTGATCGCAACTTTGCCGGCGTGATACTTTCCGGCTCCGGTGACGGTACCGCCTTCTGCCGGAGAGGTCGAAATACTAATGTTGTAAGTGACATTAGAATCAATTTCCCCCAATTTTTTCCGAGACATTATTCCGCAGAAATAAGGACTACTGTAATTGTTAGGAACCTTGATGGTTGTATACACTCCAAAAAAGGCGGTTGACGAAGCAGTTGGTTCTGTAATACCCCAATACTCAACAGTTGTGAGGTTGGCGCAGTTGTAGAACGCATTATTACCGATGGCGTTTACGCTTCTGGGAATGATTACCTCCGTTAGCGAGGAATATTGGCAAAACGCATAAGTGCCAATCGTGGTAACGCCTTCATTGATTACAATTTTTTGAATGCTGTCTTTGTAAGATGCCCACGGCGGATTATTACTACTGCTATAATTCGCCATTGCACCGCTGCCGCTGATGGTCAGCGTGCCGGTAGCTTCGTCAAATGTCCATGTGCAAGCGCCGGTAGTGCCGGTTTGGTCTGCGCTCGCGGTCACCGCCAAGCCCATGCACAGCATAAGCATCAGTAGCAGGGAAAAAATCTTCTTCATATTGTTTCTCCTCCTGTTCAAGAGTTGAATCACTTAATAATAAAATAGGAAATGTATCTGTTAGTTATTTGGATGAAAACCGGTGTTTCCACAAAGAAAATAATAACAAAAAACAAGTTGAAATACAATATAAACGGGATGCGATATCACATTGAAAAAGTTTAAATTTTTGTTACGATCTCTGATGTGTGTCAACGTAAGGACTGAGCTTTAGTCAAGGTATTCATGTCTGTGCAGTATAAGGGCATAATCTGATTTCACAAAAAAGGCATCCTTTTGTTTCTGCTTTGCGTAGGCTGTGTTTTAATCAGCTGCGGGAGGCAATAAACAAAAGAATGCCGGTTCTATATTTGATTAATCGACAGGATTTATGGGTTTGTATTGGCAGGATTTATGGCTGCTGATAGGATTATCCCTCCAGAAAATCCCAGCAATGATGTGGTTTTATGCACTGTGCTCCAGGGCCAGCTTATCGGCGATGAGGGCGATGAACTCCCCATTTACATGGAGTATCATTAAATATGGGGCGAAATACCAATGTTTATTGAGAGGGAAAACTTCATTTTTTTCTACGCTGCTTTTTTACAAGCATTGAATTATGTCCGTCCTTTTGCATTATAATATATTTTAACGTAGGATTTGGTTTAAGGGCAGGTCGTAAAACGCAAAGCATTATGCATCTGAATTGCCCCTGTTTTGTCGAAGTTTTTTCCACGATTTTTTCTCTTTTCATTGCTGCAGACACAAAAAAGGCGAAAGACGGTTTGCGTCCTCGCCTGTGTAGTATTGGGAATGCAGAAGGATGATTCCGCGGTTATTCCACTTTTATAGTTTATTTTTGTGGATCCATTTGGGGATCATTCCCTTGAAGCCGCCTTTTCCACGCAGAGATAGCACCACGCTTTGCAGCAGGATGAAGAAACACAGCATTGCGCCTACGGTGATTTCCTGCCACCAGGGATCACGTAAGCCAGAGGTGGTGACGATGGAGTTGATGGTTGCAAGGGTCATGACGCCAAAAAGCGTGCCGATCACATTGCCTACGCCGCCGGAAAGTAATGTGCCGCCAATGATGGAAGAGGCGATTGCATTCATTTCAGCACCGGCTGCATTGGTGGCGTTGCCTGCGCCGGTATGCATCATAAAAACGAATCCGGCAATACCTGAAAGCAAACCGCTGATGACATAGCTGATAAAGCGTGTGCGCTTCACATTTACACCCAGCATCAGCGCGCTATTGCTGTTGCCGCCGATGCCGTAAAAGCTGCGGCCCAGCTTGGTCTTACGCAACATGAAGAAAATGAACATCAGAATCACCAGCGCTATAACCACGCCGATTTCTGCACGGGCTGGGATAAGATTTCCTTTTTTGGCAATATAGCCCAGCCATGGAATTTCAATTTTAGTATTCATCAGTGCCTTGAAACCTTCATGCGCCACTTTTTGCGGTTGTACGCTGACGATCGTGGTCATGCCTCTGGCAAAGAACATACCTGCCAGGGTAATGATGAAGGGCTGGATTTCCAGGTAGGAAATGAGGAAGCCTTGAGCCAATCCAAATGCCAGGCCGATGCCGATAGCAAGCAGCGCAGCGGTAAAGATGCTTCCGCCGCCATTGAGATGTACCACGCAGGACATGACCACCAGCGCGATCACGCCGCCGACGGAAATATCAATGCCGCCGCCGATCATGACGATAGTGAGGCCGCAGGCAACGATAATCAGCGCCGCGTTATCATTGAGCATATCAAACACGCGCTGCCAGCGGAGGAAGCCACCGCCCCAGATGGCCATGGCTGAAAAATACATGGCAAAGAAAATACCAATGGTGATGGTAACGAGCAACATGGTATCGGTCAGCGGCTCGCGTCGTTTCAGAGGGTTACGCTTCATTGTGCGACCACCTCCTTTTTAGCGGGGATGCGGGCCCTAATCTTTGTCCATAGGCGGTTTGTTGCTTTCTTGACCACGGGAGAGGAGATCACAACGATCAGTATAATCACGATTGCCTTGTAGGCTTTAACGTCGGTAGAGGGCACCTTCATGGCATAGAGGGTGGTGGTCAGTGCCTGGATGGCATAAGCGCCCAGCACTGAGCCTGTCACCTTGAATTTTCCGCCGCCCAAGGCGTTGCCACCGATGGCTACCGCCAGGATGGCGTCCATTTCGATTTCCAGCAGCATGGTTTCATGGTTGATCAAGCTCAGGCGGCTGACGCTGATGCAGCCAGCTACCGCACAGCAAAGGCCCAGCACCAGGAAAGAGACAAGCTTGATGAACATGGGATTGATGCCGTTGAGGCGGGCAGCCCGTTGATTGATACCTACTGTTTGTGTATACAGGCCCAGGGTGGTGAAACGGAATACCAAGCCAAGAATGAGCGCCATTACAGCCACGATGATGATGGGGGTCGGCACGGGGCAACCTGGAATAAAGCTGCCAATGGCAGTAATCAGCGGGCTGGATATGGTGGGGGTTGCTCCGCCGTTGATCCAGTAAGCGATGGAGCGACCGCAGGTGAAGAGCACCAGGGTTGCGATCATCGGTTGAATTCTGAAGACGGAAACGAGGGTGCCATTAAAAGCACCAAAGAGCATTGCCGCCACGCAGCAGCATAGGAAACCTACCAAGATGGAGCCGATGGTAATCTGACCACTGCGCAGGATTCTCACGAAAACGCTGCCTGCAATGGTTGCCAGTGCGCCAACGGAGATGTCTTGGCCGCCGCAGGCTGCAGTAACAAGCGTCATGCCCATGGCAATAATAGCCAACTCTGATGCACCATTGAGGATACTGACCAGATTGCCTGTCAGCACTGGATTCCCCAGATTGTTAGTGCTCGTGCCGATAGAAAAGAAACTGGGATCCCGCAGGAGATTGAATATCACGATCAGCAAAATGGACATCAGCGGTACCAGCAGCTGGGTATACTTGCTCCACTTGAATTTGGATGCATGCGCCTTCATTTTACTCATCACCTCCTGCAATCGTCCGCATCACATTATCCTGACTGAGCTGCGTTCCGCGCAGTTCGCCCACGATGCGACGGTCACGCATAACGATCAGGCGGGAGCAGGTGCGCAGCATCTCTTCTATCTCTGAGGAAATAAAGGTTACGCTCATGCCCTCCTCCGCCAGTTTGCGCACCAGGCGCTGGATCTCCGTTTTCGTGCCAACGTCAATACCGCGGGTCGGTTCATCCAGGATCAGGTATTTTGGGTGGGTCAGCAGCCAGCGGGCCAGAATAACCTTTTGCTGATTGCCGCCGGAGAGGGATTTAATGGGCGTATCACTGGAAGCAGTTTTGATTTCCAGCGCCTTGATATATTCGTCGGCAAATGCCTCCTGTTCCTTATTGGACAGGGGATGGAAGAATCCTTTCATTACCTGCAGGGCGAGGAGGATATTTTCCCTCACAGAAAGATCGGCGATGATACCGTCATCCTTTCTGTCTTCAGGCAGATAGCCGATGCCATGCTTCATGGCTTGCTTCGGATTGCCGATCTTTACCCGCTGGCCTTCCATCCGGACGACGCCGCTGCCCACGCGATCCGCACCGAAGATGGCTCGTACGCTTTCTGAGCGGCCAGAACCCAAAAGACCCGTGAAACCATTGATCTCACCCTTGCTGATGGCGAAATCGAAAGGAGCGATACCGGCAGTGCTGGCCAGGCGTTCCGCAGCATACACCGGAGTGCCGACGAAAGCATCGACGTTGTCATCACGCTTGAGATCAGAAAGTCCCTGCAGCTCTTTGCCCATCATTTTGGCAACCAGCTCCACCTGAGGCAGATGCTCCACCTCATATTCGCCTACCAGTTCGCCGTTGCGCAGCACTGTGATGCGATCGCTGACTGCGTAAACTTGCTCCAGGAAGTGGGTAACAAAGATGATTCCTACGCCGCGGCTGCGCAGATCGCGCATGAGGGAGAAGAGCATCTCTACTTCTTTATCATCCAGGGAGGATGTGGGTTCATCCAGAATGAGCACCTTGCAATCCATATCCACAGCCCGGGCGATGGCGACCATCTGCTGCACCGCCAGGGAACAGGAACCCAGCTGTTGCTTGGGCCTGGCAGGAATGTTCAGGCTGTGCAAGATTTCCCCGGCCCGCTGGTAGCGCTTCTTCCACCCGACGATAACTCCCTTTTCCCGGCCGATGAACATATTCTCTGCCACGGTCAGATTGGGACAGAGGGTGATTTCCTGATATACGGTAGAGATACCAGCCTTCTGCGCATCCTGGGGAGAGCGGATGGTGATCTCCTTTCCCTCAATACTGATGGAACCGGCATCCTTGGTATAAACACCGGTCAGCACCTTAATCAGGGTGGATTTGCCTGCGCCGTTTTCGCCCATCAGCGCATGGATCTCCCCAGCCCTGAGGGTGAAATCTACATTATGCAGCGCCCGCACGCCCGGGAAGCTCTTCCCGATGCCCTGCATGGACAACAGGATCTTATCCTGCATGTACATTCCTCCTTTGCCGTCCTGCATGAAAATACCTGAGAGAATCCATGCAGGCTTATGCAACCCGAAACGCGGTGCGGCGTGGGGATTACTCCTCATTAGCCGCACCGCGCAGATTACTTAATGATTTGCTTGATTTTCCAGGGGATTATTCGCCCAGACCATACTGATCGATGTCGGCCTGAGTGATGGTGGCGGCATCGAAGCCCTTTTCTTCAGAGATGACCAGCTTGGTTTCAATGGCGCCGCCATCTTCCAGGGTTTTGATCATGTCAGAGATGACCGCAGCCTGGAAGGGAGAGCACTGGCCGTCGTAGTTCCAGGTGCCGGCGAGCACTTCGCGCAGAGCCCAGCGGTTGCAGTCGAAGCCCATCACGATGACCTTGCCGCCCACGCCATGGGTAATGCCGGCTTCATCCAGCGCAGCCACAGCGCCGCGGGCCATGCCGTCGTTCTCGGCATAGATGATGTTGAAGTCTTCCTTGGAGTTGATGACGGCCTCGACGATCTTCTTCGCTTCGGCTTCATCCCAGGTGGCAGTCTGCTGTACAACGATGGACCAGTTTTCATTCTCGGCAACCTGCTTATCCAGCGCGCCGGTACGGCCAATCTGAGCATCGGAACCCATAGCGCCCTGAATGTGAATGATCTTGTATTCGGGCAGAGCCTGAGCAATCAGCCATTCCACGGCCAGCTTGCCCTGATTCGCCATATCTGATACGACAGCAGCAGCATAGAGCTCTTCATCGCAATCGATCATGCGGTCAAACAGGAATACGGGAATGCCATTTTCCTGTGCGGAAGCCAGAACGGCATCCCAGCCGGTGGTTTCTGCGGCAGAGATCAGCAGGTAATCCACGCCATCGGTGATGAACTGCTGAGCAGCGGAGAGCTGTTCATCGTTCTTCAGGCTGTAGAAGGTCTTGGCGGCGTAGCCATTTTCAGCAGAGAACACAGCTTCGAAATCCTTCACGTTGGCTTCACGGTAGCCGGATTCGGAGGGGGGATTGTTCACGATGCCAACGGTGATTTCAGCCGCGGCGACGCCGATGGCCATGATGCAGACCATCATCAGAGCAACGAACAGACGGGCAAACTTCTTCATGTGTTAACCTCCTTTTTTTGTCCACATCTCTTTGTGTGGATCTGTTGTATATATTATATATAAAAGCAGCTTGCAAAACATTCGAATTCTTTTTATAAGGATAGTAAACATTTTTGAGTTTTATCTTGCAGGGAACAGATAATGATACTTTCTTTGGAATTATGAAGAATATTTTGGAATAATTTCAATCACATCCATTTTATGATATAATAAATGCAGAGGTGGACATGCATGAACAGAGAGACACAGGCAAATCACAGCATCAAACAACAGGTGGAAAAATTGCTGGCGACCATCCTGCCTGTGATGGGCGCAATTATTATTCTGCTGATTGTGACGCTGTTTTCTATCAGTTCCCGTTATGCTTCGGTGTTACTCAATGCCAATACGGCTGCAGATTTCAACAAGGAATTCAAGACGGTGCTGGATTCCGGCATGTACAACCATGTCATCCGCCCGCGCAGCGCATCATCCCTGGATGATCTGCCCATGGATGTCCTTGAAGATGCGGTGGATGTGCTGCGTCGTTTGGAAACTACCACTACGCTGACGGATAATCGGTGGCGTATCCAGAGCATGCTGGATATGTGTGAGAATCTGCGCCAGTATATGCAGGATATTGCATTGGAAGAATCCTATGATCAGCGCATGAACTTGTTGGAACGTAATATCCGCGGCGAAACCGGCTTGACAATGCTGATTGAGACCTATATGCATGCTTATATTGGTGATGAAGTTCGGGAACTGGCCCGCATCCAAGGCCAGATCAGGACACAGGTGATGGTGCTTTCAGCGATGGTTGCGGCCGCAGTATTGGTGCTTATCACGGTTATTGTCCTCTATTCTGTTCGGGTGACACGGCGTATTACAGAGCCCATCAGCGTGCTCAGCCGGAAAGCCCAGCAGTTTGGCAGCGGCGATTTCACCCCAACTCCTGTGGAAACCCATATTGCTGAGCTGCAAACGCTGGATACAGGCTTTAATGACATGGCCCGACGGGTGGACGCTCTCATGACCAAACAAGTGGAGGATCAGCGTTCTTTGCATCGTGCCGAATTGGAATTGCTGCAGGCCCAGATCAACCCGCATTTTTTATATAACACGTTAGATTCAATTGCCATCCTTGCCGAAAGCGACCGGGGGGAGGATGTGGTGACCATGGTCACCAACTTATCAACTTTTTTCCGCAATTCACTTAATAAGGGCGAAGATGTGCTGACGCTGGGAACTGAATGCTCTCAGGTGACCAGTTATCTGGAAATTCAGCAAATCCGATATTCGGATATTCTGCAATATGAAATCAATGTGCCGCATGAGTTTCTGAATTGTATGGTGCCCAAGCTGATTTTACAGCCGCTGGTGGAAAATGCATTGTATCATGGCATTAAAAACCGCCGCGGTATGGGCATGATCACTGTGACGGGTGAGGAGAAAGATGGTGATCTGCTGCTGAAAGTGACTGATAATGGCGCAGGGATGGATGAAGAGCGGGTGCGTGTGCTTCAATCCGGCATTTATGAGGATAAACATACCGGCCTTGGCCTGGTGAACGTTCATAAGCGTATCCGCCTGTACTGCGGCGAACCTTATGGCTTGTCTTTTGAAAGCAGTGTGGGCAAAGGGTCAACAGTATCGCTACTGCTGCCCATGACGCGTAATCTTGGGGAGAAGGAGGCAGAAAGCACATGAGAATTCGCCTGATGATTACCCTGATGTTGATGGTTTTCCTGTTTGACGGCTGTACAGCGCCAACATCGCCATCTGGCAACGAAGAATATGATCATTTGATTGTTGTCGGTTTTTCCCAGGTCGGTGCGGAAAGCGACTGGCGAAATGCCAATACCCGCAGTATGCAGCAGGCTTTATCGGCAGAGAATGGCTTCCGCCTCATTATCGATGACGCCCAGCAGAAAAAAGAGCGTCAGATTACTGCCATCCGTAATTTCATCCATCAAGGCGTTGATTATATCGTACTTGCGCCTACCACTGAGGATGGCTGGGATACCGTTCTGGCGGAGGCCAAGGCAGCAAATATCCCTGTGATCATCATCGACCGCATGATTGACAGTTCCCTGGCCACCGGAGATGCCGGTGCTGATCTTTTCACCTGCTGGATCGGATCGGATTTTCAGCGCCAGGGAAACGCTGCGGTTCAGTGGCTGGAGCATCAGTTCAAAGATCAGCCTTTAAACATCGTCCATTTGCAGGGAAATTATGGTTCTTCCGCGCAAGTGGGCCGCTCTGCCAGCCTTGACAGAGGCCTTGAAAGGAATCCCCAATGGACGTTAGCTGCCCGGGATAGCGGCGATTTCACACAGGCAAAAGGCCAGGAACTTGTGGAAACTTATCTGGCCCAGGGGATTGATTTTAATGTGATTTTCGCGGAGAATGACAACATGGCTTATGGCGCTATTGACGCGCTGAAAAATGCCGGTCTTATGCCTGGCAAGGATGTAATCATCGTTTCCTTCGATGCGAATCGCAGGGCCTTGGAGATGGTTATGAGCGGAGAAATCAGTTATGATGTGGAATGTAATCCGCTTCACGGGCCGCGGGTACAGGCTGTGATTGAACAGTTGGAAAGAGGCGAAACACCACCCCGTTTTACTTTCGTGGAAGAAAGTGTATTTGATTCAGCCAACCTTACCCAGACGCTTATCAATGATCGGGGTTACTGATCGCCTTGGGTGCGGATACGGTACTCTTTGGGGGTGGTTCCTTCCAGCTTGCGGAAGACATGGCTGAAATAATTCGGCTCGTTGTATCCAATTTCCATTGCAATCGTGGATAATTTCATATTGGTTTTCGTCAGCAGTTCCTTGGCGCGCTCGATGCGCATGCCCGTCAGATAGTTGATGAAAGAGCGCCCCACCGTCTGGGAAAAAACGGTGCTGAAGTGCGCCGCGCTCATCCCTACATACTTGGAGACACTGAGCAGGGATATGTTGGGATTGCAGAAATTTTCGGCCACGTATTTTTCGGCTTTGCTGATGACGTGGCTGTATTTCATTATACTCAGATTCTCTTTCCGAAGACCGACAGACCGCTGAAGAAGTTCGATTGCTGCCTGCCGGAAGGCAGGAAGAGTGCCAGAAGCTGCCATCACGTCATACTCAGCGCTCAGGCGGCTTGCAACATCCTTCATATCCAGTTCGGGCGTCGCTTTGACGAGCAGCAGCGCTGTCATCTTCAGCAGATCGATCAGTGCATAATAGCGCATGAGAGCACTGTTGAAACGGCTGCCATCAGGGCTGTCCAGAGCCTCATCCACCAGAGCGGGAATATCAGCGCTGGAAGTATGTTGAAGCTTCTGTTGAAATTGCTGCCCAAAGGGATCGCCCAGTTCAATGATCTGCGCGGCAATTTGCGCTGCATCGCTGGCATCTACCACCTGACCTGCGGAAACACCGTAGACTTTTCTCAGCAGATCAGCCGCAGTGCGGTAGGCTTGACAGACTGCGCTCAGCCGATGCACCGGGTGCCCAACTACAGTGGTAATTATCGGGCAAAATTCCCGCAGTTCATGACGCAGAATGGAGATGAACTGATATACATTCTCACTCAGGGATTCCTGATCCCGTCCGTCGCAAAGAACGGTGAGCGTGCTTGCTTCATTAAAATAATACAGCGGATTATCCAGCCGTTCCATCAGGTTCCGTACGCAGAGCTGCAGCAGGCGATAATCCAACTCCTCCTGGCCGAAGAAGAAAAGAACCGGCTGATAGCTTGGCTTGACTACATCCAGTTTCAGGGCGTGGGCACGTTCCAACAGGGTACTGGTATGTAATCCGCCGTAGAGCAATTGCTGCATAAAATGCTGGCGCAGGGCATGCTGTACCTCATCGTCTTCATAGTTGCGGACAGAGATGCGCTGCTGCTTTTCAGCATCGATGCGGCTGGCCATTATCTCAATGGTTTTCATCAGTTCCGGCGGACGAATTGGCTTGAGCAGGTACTGATCCACACCAAGACTGATGGCTTTCTGTGCAGATTCAAAATCTCCATATCCGCTGATGATGACGATTTTCAACCAGGGCATCATGGCTTTGGCGTGGCGGATCAGTTCAAAACCATCCAGAAAAGGCATACGAATATCGGTCAGCACGATGTCAGGCATCAGATCCTGCATCATCGACAGGGCCATCTCGCCGTCAGATGCTTCACCGCAAAGTGCATAGGGTCCCTGCATATTCTCGATTACGTTGCGGATGCTTTGCCGGATCAGCAGTTCATCCTCCACCACGAATATCTGATACATGAAATCCTCCTAAATGCCAGCTTGACATCCATCATGCGGATATATCTTTGTACAGCTTACAAAGTGTCTGGTATCCTTTCATACATTCATGATACCATATCATATTGCCTGTTTCAAGCAAAACAAGAGGAGAACATTCCTGAAAGAACAGTCTTTCGTCATTTGATCTCTAAAAAGTCAAAGGTTCCGCAAAATATTATGTGGAAAGCATCATTTGCAAAGCATCTTGTGTAGAAAATATGACTTCTTGTCTAATGATTGCAATCTTTTTATTCCTTTTGCGTCCCCCTTGCAGGCTTACATTGTCTTGGGACGCAGCTGTCGGGCGTGCAATCATTCATGTACAGCGCAATAGCGCGATCCAATTCCATAGAAAACCGACATCCTTTCGTTTACACTTTACGCAGACGGGATTTTCCGCATCTGCGGAAGGCAATAAACAAAAGAATGCCGGTTTTTAATAGCGGGTTATTGATAGGGTTCATAGGCTGATTTCGTTCCGGGTTACGGTCTGTTCATAGCCATGGAGAATCATGAAATTCTAGTAACAACGCTGTTTTCAGGCGCTGTGCTCCAGGGCCAGCTTATCGGCGATGAGGGCGATGAACTCCCCATTGGTGGGCTTTTCATCGGGCTGGGCCACATTGCAGCCGAAGGCTTGGTTAAGGGTTTCAATGCGGCCGCGGCTCCAGGCTACTTCGATGGCGTGGCGGATGGCGCGCTCCACCTTGCTGGGACTGGTGCCAAAGCGCCGTGCGATGGCGGGGTAGAGCTCCTTGGTGATGCCGCTGATCATGGAAGGGGTATCGATTACCAGCTTGATGGCTTCGCGCAGGAACTGATAACCCTTGATATGGGCGGGGATACCCATGGTGAGGAAAAGATTGGAAAGCTTATCATCCAGGGTGGAGCCGGAGGGGCCGATGCTGCGGATCTCCTGAGAAGGAGCGGCGCTGGGATTGATCAGATCCCGGATTCTGTCGGAAAGCACAGGCATATCCACAGGCTTGATCATATAGTAACTGACACCCAATTCCACGGCGCGGCGGATGAAATCATCCCGGCCAAGGGCAGTTGCGGCAATCACATGGGGCCGCTTTTCCTGGGATATATGGGATTGCATATACTGGAGCACACCAAAGCCGTCTGTGCCAGGCATGATCATATCCAAAATCATCACGTCTACCTGTCCGTCCACCAGGATCTTCAGGGCGTCTACACCATTGGATGCTTCTCCTATAATAGAAAATCCGGGCTGTTTATCCAGATAATCAATCATACATGCCCGCAATTCTTCGTTGTCATCCACTACCAAAATCCTGATTTTGTTACTCATTTCTGCTTACATCCTCTCTTTGTTTTCCAGGTTCCTGATCATTTTTCGACGAAAGATCAAAGGAAATGATTGGAATTCCTGCGATCATTTTCAATTATAATCGAACGGTGGAAAATTACAATATTATGAACACTATAAGAAGCAATTGCGACAAATGTTACAAAAATGTTACATCGATCGACAACGGGTTCGATACTGCAAGAAGGAATATCGACAAAATACGACAACAGAAAAGAGAACGGATGTTCTTTATGCAATGATTGTATAACAAAAAAGCAGGCCATTCCGCCTGCTGATGATCAATCTGCTATGGTTACATTGAAAAGATATCGGTATAAAAGAATGCGATGTGCGGGGAACAAGCCTCTGGCACAGCATAATTGCTTGAGACGCTTATACAGTTTCCACTTGATTTTGCAGCTTTCAATGATATGAATAAGGGAACGTATGCTGGAGCCGCCGGCTTTTTTGATATACCGGTAAACCGGATAATCGATTACGGAAACCCCTTCGATTCCCTGATAGTACTGCATATTGAAAGCAAAATCTTCGCCCCAGCGCAAATCCGGCTGAAATTGCAGATCCAGCGCCTGAATGATGGCGGTTTTATACAGCTTATTCCATAATGCACTGAAATAGAAACTGCCGGGACGTTTGATCATGGCCTGAAGAAAATCTCTACCGGTCATGGTACGGTTGCCGCTGAGACGCCCGTGATCCTTGGCTGTTTTGCCCATTTCGAAAAGGAAATGGCCGATTACCATATCTTGCTCTCCCAGGGCATCCACCATGATCTGGCAGGCATCCGGCTCCAGCAAATCATCGCTGTCAACAAAGAGAACATATTCCCCCTTGATATGGGGAAGGGCGGCATTGCGCGCCCTGGCAGGGCCGCCGTTTTGCTGGGTGAGGGCCAGCACCCGCGGATCATTCTGCGCGTATTGCTGGCAGATGGCGAAACTGTTATCCTTGCTGCCGTCGTTCACCAGGATCAATTGTATATCCCGGTAGGATTGGGATAAAACGCTATCAACACTGGCATGCAGGCACTTTTCTGCGTTATATACAGGCATAATCACTGTTACCAGCGGCCTGATGGAATTGGATTCAGCCATGGTATGCTCCTTATCCTGAAGAAATGTATCTGTCTGAAAAAACAAAAGTATTATAGCATAAAAAAAGCGATCTGTACATGCTTTTAGAAAAGGTTAGGTTAATTGAAACAGGATATGCATAAAATTCCGCATTTGTTCAGGATATGATTCGGAAATGAACCAATAAAACGAACAGAAATATGCTGGAAAGAGAGGAATATTCAATTGACAAAATGCATGAAAAGCGATATATTGTAAATGGCGTTTAATAATGATATATTACACCAGATTTTGATAAGGAGGCCTTCAGAAAATGGAAGGACAAAATGGCAAAACGCTGGTAATGGGCGTTATCGGTGCAGATGTGCATGCGGTAGGCAATCAGATTCTCAGCTTCGCATTCCGTGAAGCTGGATTTAATGTGATTAATTTGGGTGTGATGGTATCTCAGGAAGAATATATCGAAGCGGCGATCGAATCGGCGGCCGATGCGATTGTCGTTTCTTCTTTGTATGGCCATGGTGAATTGGATTGCCAGGGCATGCGGGATAAATGCGATGAGGCTGGATTGAAAGGCATTCTGCTCTATGTGGGCGGCAATATCGTGGTAGGCAAGCAGGATTTCACCGAAGTGGAAAAGCGCTTCCATGCCATGGGGTTTGATCGTGTGTTCGGCCCCGGAACGGCCCCTGAAGTGACCATCGCGGCCCTGAAAAAGGATTTGCTGGGGGAAGAATGATATGAATGCGGCGCTTCTTACAGACTTTGGCTCCACATGCACCAAAGTAACCGCCGTTGATCTTTCTGCCCATCGGATCCTGGGCACTGCCTATGATTTTACCACCGTACAGACGGATGTAGCCCATGGGCTTGATCGGGCGCTGCAGAAGCTGAAAGAAAAGACGGGGGAGATTGACTATCAGGTGCATCTGGCCTGCTCCAGCGCCGCTGGGGGGCTGAGAATGCTTTCCTGCGGCCTGGTGCCCTCTCTTACGGCAAAGGCCGCTCATCTGGCGGCGCTTGGCGCCGGGGCAAAGGTGCTCAAAACCTATGCTTATCAGCTGACAGAAGAGGATGGAGAAGAAATTACCAGGCTTAGTCCTGATATCTTCCTGCTGACCGGCGGTACTGATGGCGGAAATACCGAAGCGATTGTGCATAATGCCAGGGTGCTTGCCTCCCTTCCGGGGAAATTCCCTATCGTGATTGCCGGGAACAGGGCAGCGGCGTCAAAATGCCGCGAGATCATTGAAACATCGGATCATCCGGCGCTGGTTACCGAAAATGTGATGCCCTCTTTCAATGTGCTCAATATTCTGCCGGCGCAGCAGCTGATTCGGGATATTTTCCTGGAAAGAATCATTAAAGCCAAGGGCCTGACCAAGGCCGCCGGCATTATGGATGATATTGTAATGCCCACCCCCTCTGCGGTAATGACTGCGTTGCAGCTGTTATCCGATGGGGTGGA
Organism: Clostridia bacterium; assembly: GCA_017395685.1. Classification (GTDB taxonomy): domain Bacteria; phylum Bacillota; class Clostridia; order Christensenellales; family Aristaeellaceae; genus RUG563. The sequence goes on along the minus strand of JAFQOD010000057.1, from coordinate 32,328 downwards.
TGGCAAAATGGGCCTTGGGGAATTGATGGCAGTGGATCTTGGCGGCGCTACCACCGATATTTATTCCATTGCGTCAGGAGCCCCCGGTTCTGCTGCTACGCTGCTTTCTGGTCTGCCGGAGCCATATGCCAAGCGGACGGTGGAAGGGGATATCGGCATGCGCTACAGCGCCCGGGGCGTTGTGGAGGCTGCTGGTATTCAGGAAGTGGCCAGGGTGGCTGGATTATCTGCGGATGAGGTGGAAAGGCAGCTTTTAAGGATTGACGAGGATAAATCACTGCTTCCCGATTGCCCGGAAATGGAAAAGCTGGATTTTGCTCTGGCATCCCTTGCCATCCGTACCGGCCTGCTTCGCCATGCAGGCACCGTCCATCAGGTATATACCCCCGTGGGCCCTGTTTTCCAGCAGAAGGGAAAGGATCTAACGCGGGTACAGCGGCTGCTGCTCACTGGAGGTGCACTGATTCATTCTCCCAGGATGCATGATATGCTGAAGGCTGCGCTGACCATTGCTGCACCGGAAGCATTGATTCCCTGGCATGCAGCACCCGTTGCGGATGCGGAATATATTCTTTCCGCTATGGGCCTGCTCAGTCAGAAATATCCCGAAGTTGCCTTTGATATCATGTACCAAACATTCGGAAAGGATGTTCATTGATATGGAACTGAAGAATCAAAAATGGTCTGAAGAATTATTCATGCGGGAACGTGCGGCGGTGCTGCAGCAGTGGCCCACCGGCGGTGAAGTGAATCTGGCAGAGGCCATTGCCTATCAGAAGGCCATCCCTGCCGAAAAACGATTTGATGCAAAGCTGCGTAAAGCAGCCCAGCAGGGCATTACCCTGATCCAGCCCCGTGCCGGCGTGCCTCTGATCGATAAGCATATCGAATTGCTTCGCCATCTGGAAACGGAAGGGGAGGCCGATCTGCTGCCCACCACTATCGATAGCTATACCCGTCTTAATCAATACGAAAAGGCGGAACACGGCATCGAAGAATCCCAGCGGGAGAATAAGGCCATGCTCAACGGCTTCCCTGCCGTAAATCATGGCGTAAAAGGCTGCCGTATGGTTACGGAAGCCGTTAAATCCCCTGTTCAGGTGCGCCACGGCACACCGGACGCCCGTCTGCTTGCTGAAATCACCCTGGCCGGCGGCTTTACCAGCTATGAAGGCGGCGGTATTTCCTACAATATTCCTTACGCCAAATCTGTTCCCCTTGAAAAAACGCTGCTGGATTGGCAGTATGTGGATCGCTTGACCGGTTACTATGAAGAACAGGGCATTTCCATCAACAGGGAACCCTTCGGTCCCCTGACCGGCACCCTGGTGCCTCCCTGCATTTCCCATGCTGTGGCGATTATTGAGGCACTGGTTGCAGCAGAACAGGGGGTTCGCTCCATTACCGTAGGCTATGGCCAGTGCGGTAATCTTGTACAGGATGTGGCGGCGATCCGCTCTCTGAAAATGCTGACGGAAGAATACCTGGCCCGGTTTGGCTATTCCGATACGGTGGTTACAACCGTCCTCCATCAGTGGATGGGCGGCTTCCCCCAGGATGAGGCCAAGGCATTTGCCGTCATTTCCTGGGGCAGTGCTGCGGCGGCCCTTTCCAAGGCAACCAAGGTTATCGTAAAAACGCCGCATGAGGCCATTGGCGTGCCCACCAAGGAAGCCAATGCCCAGGGATTGCGGGCGACCAAGCAGATTATTTCCATGCTGGCTGACCAGCAGCTGACCGACGACGAAACCCTTCAGGCGGAAATCCAGATCATCATGGAAGAAACCCGCTGCATCCTGGAAAAGACCCTGGAACTGGGGGATGGGGATATCGCTAAGGGCGCTGTGCGTGCCTTTGCTGCCGGCGTCATTGATGTGCCCTTTGCCCCCAGCCGCATGAATGCCGGAAAGATTCTGCCTGCCCGGGATAATGACGGCGCTGTGCGCATGCTGGATACCGCCAATCTGCCCTTCACCCAGGCGCTGAAAAATTTCCACAAAGAAAAGATTGCTGCACGCGGTGCCCATGAAAACCGTCCCGCCTCCTTCCAGATGGTCATCGATGATATTTACGCCATCAGTAAGGGCCGGCTGGTGGGACGTCCCAGGAACAAGTAATTTTCTGAAATCAAGAAATAATATTTTGAGAAAGAAGGAAACTGCCATGAAAATTGTAAAAGTGGTCTGTTCTCCCGGCCGTACCGGATTTTATTTCGATGATCAGCGGGCCATTAAGAAGGGCGCCCATGCAGACGGCGCGGCATATGTGGGCCAGCCCGTAACCGAGGGCTTCACCCAGATTCGCCAGGCTGGCGAATCCATCGGAGTGATGTTGGTACTGGAAAACGGGGCAGTTGCCCGGGGTGATTGCGCTGCGGTGCAGTACAGCGGCGCCGGCGGCCGTGATCCCCTGTTCCTGGCGGAAAGCTTTATTCCTCTGATTGAAAAGGATGTGGCCGCCCATCTGGTTGGCCAGGAGCTGGATTCCTTCCGTCGTCTGGCAGAAGAAATCGATCATATGCAGGTGGATGGCAAGCGGCTGCATACCGCTATCCGCTATGGCGTCAGCCAGGCGATCCTGGATGCCGTCGCCCAGGCCCAGGGCCTGAATATGTGCGATGTGGTGGCCAAGGAATACGGCACCAAGGTGCAGGAAACTCCCCTGGATGTATTCACCCAGTCCGGTGATGACCGGTATCTGAATGCTGATAAGATGATCATGAAGGGCGCTGCTGTACTGCCACATGGCTTGTTCAACAGTGTAGCCAAAACCGGCGAAAAAGGCGAAAAGCTGCGGGAATATGTGGCCTGGCTGCGGGATCGCATTATCCAGCTTCGTCCCCGGGAAGATTATAATCCCATCATGCATATTGACTGCTACGGCACCATCGGCCTGATCTTTGGCAACAGCAATTATGAGGATATGGCCAATTATCTGGCCACCCTGGAAGAAGCGGCCAAGCCCTTCCAGCTGCGCATTGAAGGCCCCATGGATTCTGAAGAACGCACTGCCCAGATGACCGACCTGCGGGAACTGCGCAAGGTGGTAGATGCCAAGGGGATCAACGTGGAACTGGTTGCCGATGAATGGTGCAATACCCTGGAAGACGTCATTTACTTTGCTGATAACAAGGCTGGCCACATGGTGCAGATCAAGACCCCTGACCTGGGATCCATCCATAACACCATTGAGGCTGTGCTCTATTGCCGCAACTGTGGAATGGGCGCTTATCAGGGCGGTACCTGCAATGAAACCGATCGTTCTGCCCAGGTATGCACCCAGATTGCCATGGCCACCCATCCTGTTCAGATCCTGGCCAAGCCTGGCATGGGCGTGGATGAAGGATATATGATTGTTTACAATGAAATGCATCGTGTGCTGGCCCTTCGCAAGGCCGGTATCGGCGTGTGGAAGGAGTAAGCCATGAAAGAAGAATTTCGCGTATTATCCACTACCGCCATTTTGGGCTATGGCTTCCCGGTATCTTCTTTTGAAGAAGGCATGAAGCGCAAGCCCCATCTGATCGCTGTGGACGCCGGCTCCAGCGATCCTGGCCCCTATTACCTGGGCGCCGGGCAATCCTTTACCGATCGCGGGGCTGTGAAAAGAGACCTTACCATCATGCTCACCGCCGCAATGGAGCATCAGATCCCTGTTGTCATTGGCACTGCCGGCGGCAGCGGCGCCGACAGCCATCTTGACTGGTGCGAAGAGATCATCCTGGAAATTGCCAAGGAAAATAATCTGCATTTTGATATGGCGAAGATCCATGCGGAAATTCCCCATGAAAAGGTACTGGATGCCCTGAAGCAGGGCAAAGTGCTGCCTCTGGATCCTGCACCCGAACTGACGGAAGAAATGGTGAATGCAACCGGTGCCATTGTAGGCCAGATGGGTATCGAACCTATCATCAAGGCCCTGGATCAGGGCGCTCAGGTGGTGCTGGCCGGCCGCTGCTATGATCCTGCTGTATTTGCTGCCCCTGCCGTGCGCGCCGGTTATGATCAGGGCCTGGCGGTGCATATGGGGAAGATTCTGGAATGCGCCTCTATCGCCGCCACCCCTGGCAGCGGATCGGACTGCATGTTTGGCTATCTGGGAGAAGATTATTTCCGTCTGGAGCCCCTGTCTTCCATCCGCAAGTGTACCACACTGTCTGTGGCTGCCCATACCCTCTATGAAAAGACCAATCCCTATATCCTGCCCGGCCCCGGCGGCCATCTGGATCTGACCGGCGCTTCCTTTACCCAGGATACCGATCGGATTGCCAAAGTAAAGGGCAGCAAATTCATCCACAGCCCCGCCTATACCATCAAGCTGGAAGGCGCCCGCTGCATCGGTTACCGCACGGTATCCATCGCCGGCGCCCGGGATCCGGTGATGATCGAAAAGATTGATGAAGTAATTGAAGGCGTAAAGGCCCGTGTAAAGGATAATTTCTCTCAGGCTGGCTTTGAATATAACCTTTTGTTCAAAGTTTATGGCCGGGATGGTGTAATGGGCGGACTTGAGCCTCAGCGCACCTGTGAAGGTCATGAGCTGGGCATCGTGATTGAGGCTGTTGCCGATACCCAGGCCCATGCCGATACCATTTGTGCCGCCGCCCGCTCCACCATGTTGCATTACGGCTATGAAGGCCGCAGGGCGACTGCCGGCAATCTGGCCTTCCCGTATTCCCCCAGTGATTTCCATGCCGGGGAAGTATACGTATTCAGCATTTATCACATCATCCAGGTGGATGATCCCTGTGAACTTTTCCCCATTGAAATGGTACGGGTGGAAGGAGGCCAGGAAGCATGAAAAAGAGCATTACGGAACTGACCAATATCGTTCGCAGCAAGAATTCCGGCCCCTATGAACTGACGCTGGATATGATGTTCAAGACCCGGAAGATTTACGAATATTTCCGGGATCAGAAGGTGATCCATGAGGAATTGATCTGCGATCTGTACAAGATCACGCCTGACAAAATCATCAATATCGTTTGCTTCGATCCTGCGGATGCCATTAAAGTGACCATCGCACGGCCTATCTGCTCCGGCGATCTGGGGGAAACGGACGTTTACGGCGCCCAGCAGCATGCTCCGCTGCTTCAGATCCATGTGGATCTGCCCGAGGAAATCCTGGCTTAATGGAAATTGAGGTGAATTGATATGCCCATGCTGGATATGCCCCTTTCTCAATTGAAAGAATACCAGGGAATCAATCCGCGGCCTGTTGATTTTGATACATTCTGGGATGAAAGTCTTGCTGAAATGAAGGCCATTGATTCTCAGATTGAGTGGATCGATGCTGATTTTAAGGCTCCCGGTGTCATCTGCCAGCATCTGTATTTTACTGGCGCAGGAAATGTGCGCATTCATGCAAATTTTGCCCGGCCCGAAAAGATTTCGGGTAAATGCCCCGGTATCGTTTGGTTCCACGGCTATACAGGTGCCGCTCCCAGTTTCTTATCCCTGCTGCCTTATGCCTATGCTGGTTTTTGCATTGCCTCCCTGGATGTGCGCGGACAAGGCGGAGAATCCCAGGATTCCAGCAGCGAATATGGCCCTACCGTGTATGGCCATATTGTAAACGGTCTGCATGATCCTGATCCCAGAAAGCTTTTCTTCCGTAATGTTTTCCTGGATGCTGCTCAGCTTGCGGGCATTGTAATGGGAATGGACGAAGTGGATGAAAAACGGGTGGCCGCCATGGGCGGCAGTCAAGGCGGTGCGCTGACGCTGGTCTGTGCTGCCTTGGAGCCTCGTATTGCTCTGGCAGCTCCCCAATATCCCTGGCTGTGTGATTACAAGCGGGTGTGGGAGATGGACCAGGCATGCAATGCATACCAGGGCCTGAAGGATTATTTCCGGCGCTTTGATCCCCGTCACGAAAGGGAAGAGGAAATCTTTACAAAGCTTGGCTATATTGATGTGCAGTATCTTGCCCCCAGAATCCGTGGAAAGGTATATATGGGGACGGGACTGATGGATAATATTTGCCCTCCATCTTCCCAATTTGCTGCATTCAATAGAATTACTTCCGAAAAAGAAGTGGAAATTTATCCTGATTTCGGCCATGAATGGCTGCCGGGATTTGATGAGCATGTGCATCAGATGCTGATGAAGATGCTGTAATCAGAAAAGAAAAGGCGCTTCCTATGCTGCGGCAGAGGAAGCGCTTTTATATGCAACAATTATTTGAATAAGAAAACCGCCGGAAAACCGGCGGCCTTAAGGATTCCAATTAAGCCTGTTCGGGAGCGCTGACGGGGCAGGTATCGGCACAAGAGCCGCAATCAATGCACTTATCGGCGTCGATTACATACTTGCCATCGCCTTCAGAGATAGCCTGCACGGGGCATTCGGCTTCGCAAGCGCCGCAGCTGATGCACGCATCGGTGATTTTGTATGCCATGATAAAGCACCTCCATACGTATTCGCTTTCGCGTCCCTTATATGATACCATCATTGCGGGAAAAATGCAAGCAGATGTTGAATTAGAACAGATTAAAAACCATTTTCTTTATTGATGGCATCAATCTGGCTCTTTTTCATGATCCGGGCGCAGGTTTTGCAGGGGGTCAGATCATCGAATTTCTCGCTGTCCAATTCACCGTAGGAAAATTCGGCAAGAGGCAGGAAGCGATCCTTTACGCCGGAGCAATACTGATCCTCATGATAATTCTTGCCATTGTTGGGATTGTAATAGAGGGGCGTGGAATCGTCAGGATAGGGGAGAAGCCGCCCAGTGTCATCCCAGATGAGCACCTTGGTGCGCACCTTGATATTATCCCACAGCCATTTGATATTCTGACCTTCATCATTGGCGGCGCGCTGCACACGGATGCAGCCATGGCTGGCTTTTTTGCCAAGCAGCGGTACGGTATTGGAATAATCCCGCTGGGAAGGAGGAGTATCTGCATCGCCGATATAGGGCACTTCGTGGATCAGCGTGCCATCATTGACACGCATGCCGTATGCGCACCAGAGATTGCCGGCGGGGAAGCCGCCGGAACGGCTGATCATGAAATATTCACCGGAAGGGGTTTCATTCCACTGCTGCTCATCATTGTTCAGACCGGTGGAAATCAGCAGAGTGCCGATGCATTTTCCTTCGGAAAAAATGTACATCTTCTGCTCCAGCTTGTCAATGAGCAGGCCATAATCGGTCCTTGGTTCCACTGTTTTGAGCAGGGATGTCTTCACATAGCCGCGGATCAGATCATCGGTAGTGCCGCTGCCGCGATGGCCTTTTTTGTTATAGGTATCACCATAAGAGGAATTATACGCTTCGATCAGCGACCAGCCGTCATCCCTGGTTTCCAGAACGTGAACGCCCTGGGAGGCACAGGTGATTTCGCCGATGACATTATCGCGTTTGCTACTGTTATCAGGGGTTTTGCGAAGGGCATACTGGCTCTTCTGATCGCCGTCGATAACGATCATGGGCTGCATCATTACATCCCAGATGGCGGCTTCATCCATAATGCCGACGGGCAACGTCCAGAAATTCAGGCCTTCTTCTGCCTGTGTAGTAACGGCACTGGGAATGATAATCCGAGGGGTAGGGGAAGGGGTGGCGGTAGGAACGGGGCTAGGGGTGACGATTCCTTTGATGGAAAGGAAAATTTGCTGATTGGTGCCGGAAAAACCGGTTTCATCAGTCAGCTTTACCTGTACAGGATAGGAACCGGGAGAGAGGACGACATTATCAATTTCCCCCTGCCAGGTATGGGTGCTTTCGCCCTGAGGGGCGTTTTCTTCCAGAATGGTATACCATTGATCATCTTCCAGCTTGATCCGGAGTGTGATGGTTCCCGCCATGTTTAAGGCAATCTTTACATCCCACGCATCCCCGATGGTGATATGATCCACAGCGCTGACAGAAAGAACCTGAGGGCTTTCCAGACCCACGGAAACAGGCTTTGTTATTTGCTGGGTGCCAATGGTGAGCGCCAGCAGATAATCCCCTGCAGGAACGGCTTTTCCCTGTTGGTCGCGGCCATTCCATGTCAGATGGTTGACACCGGCAGCGGCATTCATCTGATCCCGGATACTGGTGACAAAAGAACCGGCAGCGGTATACAGATCCACATGGGCCTCACCAGCCGTATCCGTGGTAAAGCTGATACGCTCTGTTTTTCCGGGACGCATGGTTTCCGGGGCAACGGTAAAGGCCATTTCCCCGGCAGATGCACACAGTGGAAGCAGAAGCATCATGATTAAAACAGGAAGCAAACGCTTTTGCATAGTTAACTCCTTAAATATGAATTTCCTTATTAATTCTATCATTTTTCGCGTATTCTGCCAAGTGATAAACGTGTACAAAATGTAAATCTTCGCAAATTTATCTGTTAGATAGTACAAATGCATGGTATAATCCTATTAAGCGATTGATTGCTCATTAGGAAAGGAGAGATCTGGATTGAAAAAGATGATTTCTGTATTATTGGCAATGATAATGCTTGTTCCTGCGGCCCTGGCAGATACACCTGATGGGATGCTTACTTTTGATCAGGTACAGGAAAGAATAGAAACCAATCTGTATCTTAATTTGATTGACATCCGGGAAGTAGATGTATACGATGCCGGTCATATTCCTATGTCTATGAATATGCCCTATGAATCCCTTGAAACTGAGTTTCAGGCTATTCTGGACAGCGGGTTTTCCCATATGGAAACGGAGATCATTCTCTACGGGGACAGCGCTGAAAAATTGCTTAATAGTGTGCAAGTTGTAAAAGGACTTGGTTTTACCAATGTGTCATATATGAGCGATGCAGCCTCCTGGCCCTATAAGATGATTTCTACGGATGAGGAAATCGCCCAGGCCCAAAGGATCCTTGGGGGCATGGATGCAGAAGACATTTATGGGAATCAAGTCACCGAAGGCGTGCTATCCGATTGCAAACTGACCCTGGTCAACGTATGGGCAACATATTGCAATCCCTGCCTGCAGGAAATGCCGGGTCTGGGGCAGTTAGCAGCTGAAATGAAGGATCAGGGCGTGCAGATCATCGGTATCGTCAGCGATACGTTAGATTATTACATGAATGCAGATCCTGATAAGATCAAGCTGGCACAGGAAATTGTAAAATCCACCGGGGCGGAATATCTGCACATTGTGCCGGATACCGTCGTTGCCCGGAATCTATTGCCCCAGATTTCCTCTGTTCCGACGACTTTTTTCCTGGATGCGAATGGAAATCTGGTAGGCGGCGTTTATCTTGGCTATCGTGACTATAATGGCTGGAAGGCTGTTATTGAAGAGACGCTGGCCCTGGTTGATTGATAAGGCAGCGTATTATGAAGAAAAAATTGATGGGTTACGGCGGCTGGCTGCTGCTTGCTGCCGGAGGAATTTTCATGATCATCGGCATGATACGGAAGGAACATTTGGCGGTCTTGGAAAAGGCCATCCGGATCTGCCTTGAATGTATCGGCATTGGCTGAGGTGACAAAATGAAGAAGAAGCGTTTTTCTCCACGGCTGATGATCCAATTGGCGTTTACAGCGCTGAGCAATGGCTACATTGCCGGATTTGCAAAGGGAAAAATTTATCAGGGCCCTGGAAAACAGGTATGCTTGCCGGGGCTCAATTGCTATTCCTGCCCTGGTGCGCTGGGTTCATGTCCCCTGGGATCACTGCAATCTATTCTTGCCAGCCGGGATTTTTCCATGTCTTTCTATGTGGTGGGCTTTCTAATGGCAGTAGGCGCATTGTGCGGACGGCTAGTATGCGGCTTTTTGTGCCCATTCGGTCTGGTGCAGGATTTACTGCATAAGATTCCTTTGCCAAAGAGAATGAAAATCCGGCGCATCCCGGGAGAAAAAAGGATTGCCCATCTCCGATATGTGATTCTGATCGTGTTTGTAATTTTGCTTCCCTCGCTGGCTGTAAATGCATTTGGACAGGGGGATCCCTGGTTTTGTAAATACATCTGCCCGTCCGGAACACTGATGGGCGGCGTTCCCTTGGTGTTGCTTGGGGATACGGAAACAGGGCCAGAGAGCGAGGGGAATCAGCCTTCACTGGCTCCTCCGGCAGGGGGAGCTGAATTGATGCAGGGCGCAAAAGGGCTTAATCAAGGCTTGAATCCTGGAATATCTCTTTCCGGCGGATTGAATAAGGGGCAAGGCCTCTCTTCACAGCCTGCGGTGCAATCCCTAAGCGCCAATTATCGGGATGCGGCGGGCCCTCTGTTCAATTGGAAATTAATGATTCTAGTGTTTCTTGCTGCATTTTCCGTACTTTATTATCGGCCTTTCTGCCGGTTCATTTGCCCCCTCGGTGCAATCTACGGACTGGCAAACCCTATTTCTCTATATCGGTATAAATTGCTGAAGGATCGGTGCACCAAATGCGGCGCTTGCAAACGTGCCTGCAAGTTGGGCATTGATCCGGTAAAGCATCCCAATTCCCCGGAATGTATCCGCTGCGGGGAATGCATCCGGGCATGCCCTCATCAGGCATTGCTGCCCACACTGACGCTGAAAAGACGAAAAAAAGAACAGAAATTATCCGGTTGCAGCGGTAATTGCCATGGATGCACCGGATGCGGAAAAAAGGCATAACACACTACAGCCCTGCAATACATAAGATGATTGCGGGGCCGTTTCTTTTTGACTGCCCTGAGAATGAAGAAATGGGGTATGTGGGATGCCTTCTTATATGCGCAATAACAATTATCGTTCCAGTTGCGGTTGCGGCCGGTATGCAGCTGTTCGCAATCTGGCTGCTGCTGTAATCTTTGACGAGGCCAATTCTGTTCTGAATCCGGCATGCGGAGAAAAACAGCGCTTTTGCTATCAGATCAATGGTGCGGACAGCACCGGCAATGTTTATGTACCCATGGAATATGTGATTATTGGCCTTGGAAACACGCTTTCCATGGATGATTTCTGTAATATCCAGGTGGCAATCAACGGTGTATTTCAACAGGTGGAATGGGGCGTAAATGTGCAGATTGTCTGTAATTCCTGCCCGGATTGCGCAACCGGCTGCACTGGGTTGAAGCTAATGTTCCCTCTGAACAATGCTACGGATATGATGCATGTATGCCTCACCATGAAGAAGGTTTTCACTGTGGGGATGGTGGGCGCCTGTCTGAATGCCAATGGTACTGCGATAACCGGTATTAATGTTCCCGGACCTAAGCAGGTATACTGCGAATGCACGGAAGGAAACGAAGGCCAAAGGGCTGCAGAATATTCCTGTCCCCGCATTGCAGCTGGTGAAGTGGTAGTAAAGCCTTATGGTGATCCTGTGATCACAATGAATCATCAGACAGATTGCGGTTATCTTTTCACCCAGAAGTTTTCTTTATCGGTTCCCTTTGCCATCAACATGGCACAAAATGAAAGAATCGGTATGACACACAGCAATAATGAATCGAATTACAGCAACGGCTGCAGTGAGAACAGTCAAGGCTGTTCCGGCATTGGCTATCAAACCCGCATCCAGGATCTGATCCGGGATCCTATGCTCTGGCATAAATAAAAAAGGGGAGGAGGGCAAAGCCCTTCTCCCTTTCATCATACGGGGATAAATATTGTCCGGATCAGGATCATATACAGGATCGTGCCGCCTGCGATTGAAAGGATGGTGCTTTTTTTCCAGATATGCAGCATCGCGGTAACGATTCCGGCGATCAATTGAGGCATGAAGGATGAAATTGAGGAAAAATCGGTTTCTTTGTAGCAGAAGACCACCAGAATGGCGATCATGGCAGGGGGTAGCACATGACCGAGATAGCGGATGACAGCAGGTGGATTGCCTTTGGAAAACAGAATAAAGGGAGCAAAACGCTCCAAAGCAGTGAGAAGCGTAGCGATGAACATGGCGGCGAGGATATAAAACATTTATTCCGCCTCCTTCCCGATACGCCTTTTCAGCAGCATCAAAATCAGAACCGTTGAAATCAGGGCTGGCACCAGGAAGGAATCGGGGCCCATGATGGGAAGAAATACGGCGGCGCAAATCAAGCCCGTAAATGCTGGGAGATGATTGGGAAAGGCGCGCCATTGATCGATAAAAATGACGATGAACAAAGCCGTCATGGAAAAATCCACCCCTTTCATATTGAGGGGGATAGCGCTGCCGATCACAGCACCCAGGAGGCTGCCGATGATCCAATAGCTGTGATTGAAAAGTGCGATCAGAAAGGTGGCCTTTTTCTCATTTACGTCCTCAGGGAACTGGCAGGAGCACAGCACCGAGTAGGTTTCATCTGTCAGTGCGAAAATGTTATAGAAGGTGTACTTTCCCCATTGCTTCACCTTATCCAGAAAACTGAGCCCGTAGAAAATATGGCGGAAATTCACCAGCAGCGTCATCAGTCCGATGGTAGGTAGTGCCGCCCCGCCAGAGAGCAGCGAAATCATTACAAACTGCAGTGATCCGCTGTATACCAGCATGCTGATTAGAAAAGCCCAGATGGGATGATAGCCCAGCTCCGTCAGCATGACTCCAAAGGCAAATCCCATGAATACATATCCGAACAGAATGGGAAAGGATTTTTGAAAAGCAAAACGAATGGTCTTTTTCATGAAATTTCCTCGAATTACGAAGTGCAGGAGTATTGTAACATGGGTTCTCTTGTGGTGCAAGTTGATGATTGAAAGCAATGCTGAAAAAAGAACATGAGCTGAAAATCAAATACAATTTGGATACCGTCTACAGGCAGGAAAATAAGAAATCGATACGAATATTAAAAATTTGTATGCAAGACGGCTGGCTGCAATGGAACAGCGCCGGCCAAGGAGGAAGATAAAGTGAACCGCATTTTACGGAAAAAGGTGCTCAATTCCACTGTCACCCTGATGGAAGTGGAAGCGCCCCTGGTCGCCAGAAAGGCAGAACCGGGCCAGTTTATTATTTTACGCGCCGATCATGAAGGGGAGCGGATTCCCCTGACGATTGCTGATTTTGATCGGGAAAAGGGAAGCGTTACCATCATCTATCAGGTGGTTGGCGCATCGACAGAAACGCTGAATCATCTGGAGGAAGGGGATTATATCCATGATTTCGTGGGCCCCCTTGGCAATGCCACCCATACCGACGGCCTGAAGAAGGTGGCGGTTGTGGGCGGCGGCGTGGGATGCGCTATTGCCTATCCTGTGGCCAAAAAGCTGCATCAGCTGGGCTGTGAAGTGACGGCGATCGCCGGCTTCCGCAGTAAAGATTTGGTGATTTTGGAAGATGAATTCGAAGCGGCCAGCAGCCAGTTTATCAAAATGAGCGATGACGGCAGTTGGGGGGAAAAAGGTCTGGTCACCGATGCACTGAAAAAGCAGATTGAGAGCGGAAAGCAATTTGATCAGGTGATCACCATCGGCCCCCTGATGATGATGAAATTTGTATGCAGGCTGACCAAAGAATATGGTATCAAAACCGTTGCCAGCATGAATCCTATCATGATTGACGGCACTGGCATGTGCGGCGGCTGCCGGCTGACAGTTGGCGGCAAGGTAAAGTTCGCCTGCGTGGATGGACCGGAATTTGACGGCCATGAAATCGATTTTGACGAAGCCATTGCCAGAAGCAATACTTACCGGGATTTCGAGCGCCATGCCCATGAAGAAACCTGCAATCTTTTCAAGGGGGTGAAATAAATGCCCAATATGGCCATGCAGAAAAATCCGATGCCTTCCCAGTCGCCGGAGGAAAGACAGCATAATTATCTGGAGGTGGCCCTGGGCTATACCCCGGAACAGGCTATTGATGAAGCCAAGCGATGCCTGCAGTGCAAAAATCATCCCTGCGTTGGTGGATGCCCGGTGAGAATCTATATTCCGGAATTTATTGCAAGGATTGCTCAGGGAGAATTTGAAGAAGCCTACCAGATCATTGCAAAATCCAGTTCTCTTCCTGCCGTCTGCGGCCGTGTATGTCCCCAGGAAAGCCAGTGCGAAAGTAAATGCGTCCGCGGCATCAAGGGCGAGCCTGTTGCAATCGGCCGGCTGGAACGGTTTGCCGCCGATTACCATAATGCCAACTGCAAGGAAATCCCTGAAAAGCCTGCTCCGAACGGGCATAAGGCGGCTGTTGTAGGCAGCGGCCCTGCAGGGCTTACTTGCGCCGGTGATCTGGCCCGGATGGGATATGATGTAACGGTATTCGAAGCACTGCATCTTGCCGGCGGCGTATTGGTTTACGGTATTCCGGAGTTCCGCCTGCCTAAAGCTATCGTGCAGAAAGAAATTGATACCCTGAAGCAATTGGGCGTAAAAATCGAAACCAATGTAGTCATCGGTAAAACCATTACCATTGATGAACTGATGGAGGAATATGGATTCGAGGCGGTGTTTATTGGTTCCGGCGCCGGGCTGCCCAAGTTTATGAATATCCCCGGAGAAAACCTGAAGGGCGTCTATTCTGCCAATGAATTCCTTACCCGTATCAATCTGATGAAGGCTTATCAGAATGCCAGTCATACTCCCATCCAGCGGGGGCATAGGGTGGCAGTGGTTGGCGGCGGGAATGTGGCCATGGATGCTGCCCGCTGTGCACGCCGCCTGGGGGCGGAGGTATATATCATTTACCGCCGCACCGAAACGGAATTGCCTGCCCGCCGTGAGGAAGTGGAGCATGCCATGGAAGAGGGCATTATCTTCAAATTCCTGACCAATCCCCTGGCGATTGACGGGGACGGGCAGGGCTGGGTGAAATCCATCCGATGTCAGGAAATGGCCCTGGGTGAACCGGATGCCTCCGGCCGCCGCCGTCCTGTCCCGGTGGAAGGAAGCGAAATGGATATCCCCATGGATTCCGTTATTATGGCCCTGGGCACATCCCCCAATCCCCTGATCAAGGCAACAACCGAGGGCCTGGAAACCCAGAAATGGGGCGGTATTATTGCGGATGAAATAACAGGGCAGACCAGCCGCGAAGGTATCTTTGCCGGCGGCGATGCCGTTACAGGTGCTGCTACCGTAATACTGGCCATGGGTGCAGGCAAGAATGCTGCTGCAGCCATGGATGAATACATGAGGAATAAATAAACGGAATAAAGATAGCCGCTGCAGTTTGATTACCGCAGCGGCTTTTTGATGGGATGGATTATTCATTCAATACATTCTTGATAACGGAAAGAAGCTTCCCGGATGGATCGTGGCTATGCTCCCAATACATCATCCCCAGCAATCCATACTCCTTGATATAGGCGCATTTTTCGGCGATGGATTGCTCATCATCATAGGTAATAAAGGTGCTGCCGTCAAAAAGGTATGGCGCCCTGGCAACAGGATCCCAGAAACGTTTGAAACCATTTTTATTGATATAATCTTTTTCTAAAGAAGCATAGCCGGGGCCAAAGCCGCCAATGCCATCCGAAGGCTGCAAAAGGCCGTTTCCTTCATTTCTGACATGCTGCCATTGCCGGGAATAGAAGGCAGCACCAAGTACGATTTTCCCAAGAGGCACACCGGCATTACAAAATAATTGCGTGCAATAATGTGCATTTCCTTCCGGATAGGAAGCTTGCATGGGATAAAGGCTGGTGTGATGGCGGGTAACAGGGGAGGAGCAATTGAGATCATAGGTCATTAATTGAACATAATCGCAGATTGCCGCTACCTTATCCATTTCGGTATCCCTGATGAAATAATCCCCGCCGCCCGCTGCAATGGATACAATGCGTTCCGGCCCTGCTGCCCAGCGTATGCTTTCCATCAGAAGCGTGAAATTTTCTCTGTCAGATGGATCGCAATCAATGCAGGCGGCATCACTGCAGGGGTATTCCCAGTCGATATCTACGCCGTCAAGCTGATATTCATCCAGGATTGCCTTTACCGATTGGGCAAAGGCCTTTCTGCCGGCATTGGTGCGGCACATCGTGGAAAATCCGCCTGCGCCCCATCCGCCAATGGATAAAACGATTTTTAGCTGTGGGTTCATTTTCCTGATCCTGGGCAGCTGCCGGGCCAGATCGGGCAAGTGCTCCATGGAAAGCAAGCCATCCTTGATTACGCCGAAGGCCAGATTCAGATGGGTCAGCATCATGGCATGATCTTTGGTGATTACATCCAGGCCCCTGTTCATGGCGTATCCTAAACGGATATATTTCATGAAAATACTCCTTGAAACAGAAATACTTGATGATTATTTCAGGAAAAGCTCAATAACAGGCACATGAACCGGCGGCTTGATGACCGGAAGATTGAGCACCAGCAAATCATCACCCTTTGCAGCGCCTTCACTGAAATGATCTACTTGGCCTTCATCCATCAGGATCTCGCTGCCATCATGAAGGAATTGGGCATATTCCACTTTCCCGGCAAGTCCTTTGAGGAGGATGTGGCTGAAAGGATAGGAAAAAATGTGAAGATACAGCCGCTTGCCGTCAGTGCTCTGGGTGAAGCGGCAATCAGGAGGCAGGCATTTGAGCAGTTCGGGTTCTGCCATGGTGCAATTGTAAATGGAGCGGCTGTTGCCGTGCATCCAATCTTCAAATACTTTCAGGGCGTCCTTGGCCCGGTAATCAAATTCCCCTCTTGCGGTGGGGCCCACATTCATCAGCAGATTGCCACCGCAGGAAACGGTATTGACCAGCATACGGATCAGCATTTCCGGAGATTTCCAGCTGGTTTCATCCCGGTAATATCCCCAGGAGCCGGAAAATGTCTGGCAGGCTTCCCAAGTGAGCAATTCACCTGTCTTGGGATGCCGCAGCCATTCATCAATTTGATATTGCTCAGGAGTCCACAGATCCTGCTCAATATCTGCCCGGTTATCGATAATGAGATGGGGCTGCAGGCTGCGGGCGGTGGCGATCAGCTGTTCAGCCTCCCAATCTTCTTTCCCTTTCCCCTTCATCCATTCTTTACCGAGTTCTGGCTTGTTGTTGGGATAGGAAAAATCAAACCAGAGGATATCGATTTTTCCGTAATTGGTCAGCAATTCGGTTACCTGATCCCGCATGTATTGGGCATATATTTTCATATTGCGGGTTTTATTCTGCTCCTGGGCATCGAGATCATTGCGCCGGGGATGGAGCATATCGATAGGGAAATGAGGATGATGCCAATCGATCAGAGAATAATAGAAACCGATCTTTAAGCCCTCTGCCCGGAATGCATCCACAAATTCTTTTACCAGATCCCGCCCGGCGGGGGTATTGGTGCATTTATAGTCGGTATATTGGGAATCGAACAGGCAGAATCCTTCATGATGCTTGGTGGTGAGGACGGCGTATTTCATTCCAGCAGCCTTGGCCATTTTTGCCCATTCCTTTGCATCATACAGATCGGGATCGAAATGATCAAAATATTTCTGATATTTTTCTTCAGGGATGCATTCCCTGGTTTTGATCCATTCATGGCGGGCGGGCAGGGCATACAATCCCCAATGGATAAACATACCGAACCGATCGGCATGGAACCAGGCGGTATCACCAGGGGTTTCCTTTACACGATAAGAGGACATAGATTCATCTCCTGGAATATTCGATGTGATTCAATAAAGGAATTCTTAGATTTCCTCCCAGATACGGCGGGCATTTTTCATGCTGACGCTGGAGGCATATTTCGCATCCTCCAATCCTTCAAATTCGATCACAATATCACCATCGTATCCAGCATGCTTAAGTGCCCCCAGGGTTTCATAAATATCCAGATCGCCCTGGGCCAGAATGGCACCCCGCAGATACCGGCCGCCCCTGGAACGGAACCAGCTTCCGGCGCAATCAAACTGGGTGCTGTCGCCAGGATCCCGGGTGCGGATATAGAAATCCTTCAGATGCACCATTTTTGTGATAGGGGCCAGCTCTCTGGCAGCAATGGAGGCATCTTCATCTACACAGACAATATTGCCGGTATCCAGAAGAAGACCATAATTTTCGTCATTGACCGCAGCCAGGATGCGTTGTACCCTGTCGCAGCCATTTGCAAAAAAACCGTGATTTTCAATCATGGTTTTTACACTGCGGGCTTTTCCATGCTCGCATACCTTTTTGGCGGCTTCGGCCATAACGGGCAGCCAATATTCAAAATCCTTCAGCGTATTATGGGCCTGAGGGCGGCGGAAAGCGCATACATCATGACGCATCCTGGGAATCCCCAGCTCCGCAGCGATATCTACCTCATGGCAGATGCGGGCAATTTCTTTATCCAAAGCTTCTCCGTCCTTGCAAAAATCCGCGAGGACGGAATAATTGCTCAGGATAATTCCGGCATCAGCAGCCTGCTTCTTCACCTTTCTGATGGCATCATAATCGATTTTTCCGGTAACAGGATCATCAAAACGGAATGCGAAGGGTACCAATTCCATGCACTGCGCCCCCTGAGCAACGGCAAAATCCATTACCTGCCCAAGCGTCATGCGTCCGGATTCAATTTCTCGATCAAGGGAATAGGAACTTAAACCGATATTCATAATATATCCTCCTATATGAGAATTTAAATAGATTCATATTTCTGTTTTCTTTGATAAAAAGCATACATGAAATCAAATGATTTGTCAACGGCTGAAGCCTTCCGCCCAGATCATTTGGATCGCAGTCAGTGGATCTGCATGGCAAAGACGTAATATGCGGCATTTGAAGGAAAATTCCCTCCTGCATGTGGGAGGGAAATTCGCTATACATAGAATTCCTGCATATCATCCAACCGAAGACAGCCGAGGCAGCGTTTGTCGGGGGCGCTTCCGCAGCCGCAATCGATATCGATCAATCCGTCGCCATGCCAGATTCGTAATGGGAAATAATCGGGCCCCAAGAAGAATTTTGTTCGGGTGTGGCCGATAATTGCGGTTGCATGTGGAAGAGGGCGTACTCCATTCAATGTTGGACGCCCCCAAAGGCGATCGTGAACGGAATCAGACGGCATGCCGTGAACCAGATGAAATATTTTTCCCTGTACAGTAATCTCTAGACAAGTAGGGGTATTGGAGAAGAAATCAAGGATGCGGCTGCGGGTGGTTTCATCACGTTTTACTAGAAGATCGTCACGTGTTACTCCGCCGCCATTTCTCATCCACCGCTCCAGCGCATCGGATTTATTCAGGCGAAGATCATCGATACACATCTGTTCATGATTGCCGCGCAGAAGCAGCATATTCTTTCGTGCCATGATATCAAGGGCAATATCAACACCCTTTTCTCCTCGATCAATAATATCCCCGATGATATAGAGAAAATCCAAATCGGAAAACTGAATCTTCCGGAGCATGGAAAGATACCGATCCATATCGCCGTGAATATCTGACATACAGTAAATCATAAAGATTCCTTTCGTCACATAAAAAGAAAGATAAAATCGGCCTGCAGCAGCAAGCCGATTTTTTGGTGCGAGTGGCGGGGATCGAACCCGCACGCCCAGAGGGCACAAGATTTTAAGTCTCGGTTGTCTGCCTGTTCCAACACACTCGCGCAAGGGGTATTATACATGATAGGTGGCCGTTTCGTCAAGGAAAATAATGCAGATCCCGGCAGCAGGAAGGGATAGGCTATAGACAAGGATTATCTGCTTTGGTATAATAAGCAAGTATGTGCAGATATGCTTGACAGATGATACAGTATGAGGATATATCTGCCATAGTGTAAAACTAAGGAGGATTATGGAGAATGAAACGCTTTCTGATTGCACTGTGCGTTCTGGTGATGATGGCCGGCATTTGCTGTGCTGAAGATATGCAAGAAAAGGAATTGCCCATTTTTTATGCGACAACAACTACAACATTTCATTTGCGCCCGGAAAAAGAATCAGAAGAGCGCTTGAATTACGTGTCTTCTGGCACTCGGGCAGACGTATATGAAGTGCAAGATGGCTGGTGCCGTGTTATGATAAAGGGCACGGAGGGCTGGTGCAAAGACCGATGGCTTAATTTTATCAAGTCTACGAATATTCAGAAAGAGCCGCAGTATGAAGCCATCACTGTACAGGAATTTACAATTTGGCTGGAACCGGGTTCTACCCGTTCTCTACGTAAGGTTCCTCAGGGGAAATTTATGACGCTGTATGAATATGGCGAAGAGTGGAGCCAGATTTTGTATGACGGGATACTTGGATGGTGCAAGACACATTTGCTTTGGGGATTCCGCTCTCTGAATGCAAAGAAATATCCTGTACCTGGAGTAGTGCCTAATATCGGCATGGTTACTCTCAATCAGGACACCTGGATTGACAGTAAGGATTTTGTCGGCATGAATGCACGCACCGGATCATTTATTTGCGTACGGAGCGCCGATGAAAGTAATTATACGCTTCCTGTATGGCGTAAGGAAAACACCATTCCTCTGGAAAACGGTGATTTGACGGCATTTGTTCCCTGGGAGGATGCACAGGCCGGTGATGTAATCGGCGGCTTTACCACCTTCTATGATGAAAATTATGGAAAGGATCTGGCGGCGGAACGTGCATACAATATTGATCTTGCTTGCCAGCGGATTCACGGCATTGTGCTGCAGCCGGGGGAGCGCTTTTCCTATAACGATCTTTGTGCTCCCTATAAACCTACGAATGGATATAAAATGGCACCGAATATCAGTGCAAAGGGGAAAGGTTATGGAGGCGGTGTTTGCCAGGTAACCACTACGCTGTATAATGCATTGATTCCCCTGCCCATCCAGCTGGAAGAATGGCGTGTGCATCAGAAGATTGGTGTGGTGTATATTCCGCAGTATTTTGATGCTGCTGTTGGCTCTTTCTATGATTTTATTTTTAATAATACTTTGCCTTATCCCATTCGTATTTTTGCGCAGCCGCAGGAAGGTGCGATTACTGTATTGGTATATCGTGCGGACGAACCTGAAGCGTGATACAATGACCGCTTGCCATGTGGTAAGCGGTTTTTTATGCGGAATAACATTTGTTTCGTGACATGCTGTGCTTCTTTTTGCTGTTTTGAAAAGAAATTGTAACATATTTTTGATTTCCTGTTGACAAATAAGCAAAACTGGATTTTAATTATATTGGTAGATTATGTACTTTCGAAAGGATTCGGTGATTCAGCTTGAAAACAGATGTATTGATTGTTGGGGCGGGCCCTGCAGGTATTTTTACTGCATTGGAAATGCTGCGTCAGGGTAGCCATAAAAAGATTATTATTGTTGAAAAGGGGGCCGCCATTGAAAAGCGCCATTGCCCGAAGGTTAAAACCGGGGAATGCATGAACTGCAAGCCTTATTGCCATATCACTACCGGCTTCTCAGGTGCCGGCGCATTCTCTGATGGTAAACTTTCTCTATCTTATGAGGTGGGCGGTCAGCTGCCGGAATTGATCGGTGAAGATTATGCCCAGAAGATGATTGACTATACTGATAAAATTTATCTTGAGTTCGGTGCAGATTCTCGTGTGGAGGGCATTGGCCAGGGGGAAGAGATCAAAAAGATCCGCCTGCGTGCTATCCGCGCCGGACTGAAGCTGGTGGATTGTCCGATCAGGCATCTGGGAACCGAAAAAGCCCAGGAATTGTATCATGCCATTCAGCAGCATTTGATCAACAACGGTGTGGAGATATATTTTGGATATAATTGCGTGGATCTTCTGCTGGAGGATCAAAAGTGCGTTGGCGTGACAATCGAAAAGAAGGGCATCCGTGAAGAAATCCGGGCGGATCATACTGTGGTTGCTACCGGACGCCGGGGCGCCGATTGGTTGGAAAAGCTGTGCGAAGAGCATGGCATTGCCCATCAGCCGGGTACCGTTGATATCGGTGTTCGTGTGGAAGTGCGCAACGAGGTTATGGAAACGGTAAATCGGGTGCTGTATGAAAGCAAACTTGTGGGTTATCCCAAGCCTTTCAAAAATAAGGTGCGTACCTTCTGCCAGAATCCCGGCGGTTTTGTTAGCCAGGAAAATTATGATAACGATCTGGCTGTGGTCAATGGCCATTCCTATAAGGAATTGAAGACGGATAACACCAATCTAGCCATCCTTTGCTCCCATAACTTTACGGAGCCTTTCAATCAACCCATTGCATATGCCCAAAAAGTGGGCGAATTGACCAATATGCTGGGCGATGGCCATATTATGGTGCAGCGCTTCGGCGATATTCTGGATGGCAAGCGTACCTGGCAGAATGAATTGGCCAGATCCAATGTGCGGCCTACTTTGCCGGATGCAGTTGCCGGGGATATCACTGCCGCTATGCCTTACCGGGCCATGATCAATATCATTCATTTCATGCAGGCCATGGATGAGGTGGTGCCCGGTTTTGCTGGCGCAGAAACGCTGCTTTATTCCCCTGAATTGAAATTCTATTCCAATCGGATTAAGATGGATAAGCAATTCAATACCAATATTGCGGGCCTCCACTGCCTGGGAGATTCCAGCGGATGGACCCGCGGGCTGATGATGGCGTCTGTGATGGGCGTTATCATGGGGCAGCATCTTTCCAAAGACGAATAAGCACCCAGAAACTACCGCTTGATTTCATGCCATGTACAGGCTACAATCGGGATGTGTACGGATGATGGATTGCACAAGGAGGTTATGATGATTAAGCGGTTTCTGATGATAATGACTGTGATGATGCTGGTTGTTTGTACAGCCGTTGCCCAGGAAGCGGTTACGCTGAAAATGGGGGATAGCGGCGAAGTGGTGTTGGAACTCAATACCCGGCTCAGGCAGCTGAATTATACCACGGTCCGCGCCGGAAATGAGTACAACACGGCTACGCAGGCCGCTGTTTCTGCTGTTCAGGAGGCATATCAACTGCCTGTTACAGGGGAAGCGGATGCCAAAACGCTGGAAGTGATTTTCGGTACCTGCTATCGGCCTCTCAGCTATGGCGACAGCGGTGAAGATGTAAAGCTTCTCCAGGAAAAAATGATTGAACTGGGCTATTATTGGGGAAATGTCAGCGGAAATTATCTGGAGGGATCCACCTCTGCCGTACAGACTTTCCAGCGTGAGAATGGACTGCCCATTACCGGTAAAGCAGATGTTAAGACTCAGGAAATGCTGTATTCCATCATGATCAGGCCCACTCCCACCCCCAGTCCTGTGCCCACCCCCAGTCCTGTGCCTACGCCTACCCCCACGCCTGGCCCTTACCGTGAATTCAAAAGCGAGCTGAAATACGGAACTACCAGCAAGGATGTGCAGCTGGTTCAGCAGCGGCTCAAGGATTTGGGATATTTCACCTATTACAAAACAACCACAGGGTATTATAAGAATACCCAGGCGGCTGTAGAAGCCTTCCAGAAAAATAACGGCATTAAGGTAACCGGAACAGTCAATAAGGAAACCTGGCATCTGCTGTTCAATGATGTAACGGTGGTGGATGTAAACAGTACTCCTCATCCAGTCCGCACCCCGATGCCTGCCGCTTATTTCTTTGAAGTGGATGTGAATAATCAGGTGGTAAAGGTATGGAAGTATAACCAGGAAACAAAGGATTATACTGATCTGGATCGTACCTTCCTTTGCTCTACCGGATCAACGACTTATCCCAGCCCGCTGGGTACCTTTACCCTGAGCGGCCGCAGAGCCGCCCATTGCAAATTCCCGACCTGGGGCGGCGGTGAAGGGCGTTACTGGACCAAAATAACGGAAGAGATTGCCTTCCACAGCGTTCTGTACAGCGATAGCAGCGATCCCATGACCCTCAAGGTATCCTCTCTTACCGGCCTCGGAAAGCGGGGCAGCCACGGCTGCATCCGCCTTACAGTGGCCGATGCCAAGTGGATTTATGATCGGGTGGAAGAGGGAATGCAGGTGTGGATCCATGAGGAAGGGATCAGCGATCCTGAATTGAAATATGCCATTAAGCCTGGCGAACTCAATCGGGAAAATATGATGCCGCGCACTACGCCCGTTCCCCCTGTGTATCCGGAGTATGACGGCACGAAAGTACCGGAAAAAGAAATGCGGAATCTTTCTGTCGGCAGCGAAGGGGAAGATGTATACTGGCTTCAGATGAAGCTGAAGGAAATGGGATTCTATAATGGTACTGCAACCGGCCAGTATCGCGAAGGAACGGAAAAAGCCGTAAAGGCGTATCAACGTGCCCGGGGCTTGAGTGTGGATGGCAAGGCTGGAAGAAAAACACTGATGTATCTGTATGATGAAGTGACAGAGGCAAATGCTACGCCTGCTCCCACGCCTGTGCCTTCCCTGACCCCTGCGCCGCCTGTGAATCCGTAATATATCATATCGAATGAAATCAAAAAAGGGACTGGAATAATCCAGCCCCTTTTAGATTATTTTTTTACACTGCTTCTTTCAACAATTTTGAAAGGAACATAACGATGGGATTGCCCGGTGGAGATGCCATGCATTTGCTCCAGCAGCAATTCCAGGGTGCGTCGGCCCAGGGCAGTCGGGGATAGGTCGACGGAAGTTAGCGGCGGCTGACAGGTGCGTCCGGTAGGGGTATTATTGAATCCAACGACGGAAACATCCTCGGGAACACGGAGCCCTTTCTCTTTGAGCAGAGAAATCAGGCTCATCGCCATCAGATCACCGGCCAGAATGCCATCGGGAGGATTGGGGCTTTCAAAAAGTAATTTGAATTGATCCAGATCCGGGGTGCATGTACCCCAGGAAACTTCCACAACCGCCTGTTGGGAAGAATCCAGGTTTGCTTCCCGGATAGCAGCTTCAAACCCTTTTCTGCGCAGAACAGATACGCTGTGGGAGGGGGAATAATCCCAATAGACCAGACGTTTGCAGCCGTGCTGAATGAGGTGCTGGGCGGCGGCATGGCCGACAGCGGCATTATCATTATCCACCCAGGCCATTTCATCTTCCTGGCCGGGATGACCAAGTACAACAAAAGGAAAATGCATATCATACAATTCTTCCATCAGCTTATCACCGATACGGCTGGTAAGCAAAATTACGCCGCCTACGATGCCGCTGGATACCAATTGGCGCAGTGATTCCTCTTCATTATGGGCCTGGCAGCCGGTGGAAAGCATCAGATGATACCCTTCCTGAGCGGCATATTCACCGATCCCACGGAGTACATCGAAAAAAAAGGGCTCGGAAAACATGGTGCTGGGAGAGGAGGGCAGAAGAGCGGCGATGATATTGCTGGTGCGCTCAACCAATGAACGCGCCAGTAGATTGGGCCGATACCCCAGTTCCTTTACCACTTCCTTTACCCGCTGGGTGGTTTGGGCGCTGATGCGGGGGCTGCCGGATAATACACGGCTGACGGTGGAAACGGATACGCCGGCTGCCTTTGCCACATCCTTGATGGTATTTTTCATGGCGATACTCCTTAAAAGGGAGATATTTACAACGTTATTTATTATACGCCTATTTAGGGAAAAGGGCAAGAAAATCTGCATAAACAAAATAGAGGGAAATTTACAATTATCCTTTTCATCCGCCATAGACTTAAAGCCCGTTCCTGTGGTATACTAAAGTATCATAACGGATAAGGGGGTGCTGTGCATGTCCGGCGAATTATATGAAGTCATCTCAATGCTGATGCGTTATGTTTTTGTATTTCTGGGCGTATTGATTCTGTTCAGGGCATATCGATGGCTGCGGCGGGATGCACGGCGCTATCAAAGGGAAATGAAATCCTTGCCGGATGCCGGATTGGTAGGGGAAATCGTTGATCTGCAAAGAATGGAAAGTCAGCCCCTGCCTAGAGAGGGCACCATTGGTTCGGGACGGGATTGCGATATCCGTTTGAAATACCCTGGAGTCAAAAGATGCCATGCCTTGTTTGCATTTGAAGAGGGAAAGGGCATCCGGATTGCCCCTCGTCATCGTCACCTGCTTTTTATGGAAGGGATAGAGGTGGGATCTGCCGGTTATGCATTGCATGGAACGCAATTACAGATAGGGGATGCCATGATCCGCGTGCGCCTTTTTGCAGGGCTGAATGTGCCGCACCCTGCTCAGTTTGTCCAGGAGATTCCATCTGCATATGAATCTTTTGCAGAAACGGAAGAGGAAACGCCTCTTGCGCCTTTTGAAATGCCATATGGTTACGGCTTGGATGTATCTTATCAGGATGAGACCCAAGAGAATATGGGGTATGCCGGCGAATACAATGATTCCGGTGAAATGACCTGGCAGTTTGCCGCTTACCCGCTGGATGAGCTGCGCAAAGCCCAGCAGGAAATGATGAACGATGAGGAAGAAGAGGGAATTGCTTATCAGAGTCCTCTGCCTCGCCGCAGAAGGGGGGACCGGCATTGAAACAAGATAAAACCAAGGCGGGCCGGCGTGATCCTTCCCGGGCAATGCTCAGCACTGTTATGCTGTTTTTCTTTCTGGGATTTTTTTTGCTGGGATTAAAGGATGGAAATTGGCAAAGCTTCTTGCTTTCTGTAGTGGTACCGGCAATAATCTTCGTGGGTACGGCGGTGATCAATCGCTTGTTTCCGTCCGATAAGCTGCTTTTCTCGCTGACAAATTTCCTGTGCGCGCTGGGCGTTTTGGTGTTATATCGGCTCAGCCCGGAAAGGGGCCTTTCCCAGGCGCTGAATTATGGAGTGGGCGTCGGATGCATGCTGCTTTGTATTCTGATGGTGCGGTATATTTCCAATTGGAAATGGCTGGTGCTGTTGATGATGGGCGGCGGGCTGATGATGCTTGCATTGCCGCTGGTGATTGGCACAGAGCGCAATGGCGCCCAAAGCTGGATCACATTTGGTAGTATGTCCATGCAGCCCAGTGAAGTTGTAAAACTAGCACTGATGCTTTGCATGGCATATCTGCTGGCAAGGCGGCATGTGATCATTTCCATTCTTTTTGCCGGTGCATGCCTGATTATTCTGATGCTCCAGAAGGATCTGGGAACAGCATTATTATATTATGGTGTAACGCTTGTGCTTTTATATGCTTCCACAGGCAGTACGTTCCTGGTAGGGGCCGGACTGGTGGGAGGCGCTGGCGCTGCTTTTGCCGGATATCAAATGTTTGCCCATGTGAAAAAGCGTGTGGCAATCTGGCTTAACCCTTGGGCGGATGTGGATGGAGCGGGCTATCAGATCGTGCAAAGCCTGATTGCGGTGGTTAACGGCGGTGTCTGGGGGGTTGGCCTGGGCCTTGGGAATGCATCGGTAATCCCTGAGCATTATAATGACTTTATCTTTTCCGTCATTCTGCATGAATTCGGGCTGATCTTTGGCTTGATTGTTCTTTGCATGTATGTATTTATTATCGTTCGCGGTGTGATGATTGCCCGCAGATCGAATACTGCTTTTTACGCGCTGCTTTCTGTAGCATGCAGTGCGCTGCTCGGGCTGCAGACTTTTGTTATCATCGGTGGAAATATCAAACTGATTCCGCTGACGGGCGTTACTTTGCCATTCATCAGCTACGGCGGTACATCTATGGTCTCCAGCTTGTGCGTTATTGGCTTGCTGCAGGGTGTAGCCAGCCGCAATACAGCCGGCGTGGATGCCGATCGTGCCTTGGCCATGGGGGAAAGGGGCGGCCTATGAAGCAGATCAGAAAGAATATCCGACGGGTGGCTATTTGCCTGTGCGCTCTGTTTATTCTGCTGGCAGGATATGGTGCCTACAGCATTTCAACCTATGGAAACAGATGGTTTGCCTCCTCTGCTAATCGTTTTGCCCGCAAACAGAAAAACAATGTAATCGCCGGGGATATCCTGGATCGAAACGGCGTGATTCTGGCAACTACGGTAAATGGGCAGCGGGTATATCAATCGGACCCCTTGACGAGAAAAGCGGTTGTTCATGTAATCGGCGATCCTGCCTCCAATGTCAATAACGGAGCGGAATCTTTTCTTGGCACTTATTTATATGGCTTCCATATGTCTTTTTTGGAGCGCTTGGGATATGCCCTTCGGGGTGAAATGCGGCAGGGCGATGATGTAAGATTGACAATTGACAGCCGCCTTGCTGCTTATGCGGCGTCAGTATTTCCGGCAGATAAAGCCGGCGCAATTGTAGTGATGAATTATCAAACCGGTGAAGTCATTACCCAGCAATCTTTCCCTAATTTTGATCCGATGAATATTACCGGATCCGTGAGAAATGATCCGAAAAAGCCTTTCTATAACAGGGCAATTCAGGGCCTATATACCCCTGGATCCACTTTCAAAATTATTACTGCCGCATCTGCACTGGAAAACTTCAATGATGTACAGGAAAGTTCATTTCAGTGCGCTGGGACGCTGCAGCTGGGAGAAAGAATCATAACCGATGCCGGAACGGATCTTATGGCGGGAAAAATCACCCAGCATGGGCAACTGAATCTGAAGCGCGCCTTTCAGGTGAGCTGCAATAATACTTTTGCCCAGTTGGCATTGCTGCTGGGTGATCAATCGCTTCGGAAGACAGCGGAGAACTTTGGCTTCAATGATAATTTTCTGTTCAAGGATATTGTTGTTGAAAACTCATCTTATCCCGTAACGAATCGTAACGAAGGCGAAATCGCATGGACCGGCGCCGGGCAGAGCGCATTAACCGCTTCCCCTCTCCATATGTGCATGATCGCTTCTGCTGTGGCCAATGATGGGATCATGATGGAGCCGCGCATGGTTATATCAGCCGTTTCGCAAACTGGCAGCACCCATGCTGAATTCACTTCAAAAGTTTACCGGAAAGCAATGAGTGCAGATCATGCTGCTGTGCTGCAGGATTACATGCGTACTGTTGTTACAAACGGTACCGGTACTGCCGCTGCAATTCCCGGTGTACAGGTATGCGGAAAGACCGGATCTGCCGAAATGGATACCCAGGAAAATACCAATGCGTGGTTCGTGGGATATCTGGATGAGGCTGATTCTCCTTATGCAATTGCCATTGTTGTGGAGGATGCAGGCGGCGGTGGAAGTATTGCGGCGCCTATTGCAAAAGAAATATTCACCTGGATGCTGCAAAACGGTTATGCAGATTGATTCAAACTGATTTACTGGCGGTGAGAGTGTAATATAATTCCGGAATGGCAAATCGATGGGTTTTTTCCGAGGAAAAGCTCCGGAACGCTTGCACATTGGCTACGAATATGCTATAATACTTTTTGCGCGTTTCATGATTGAAACGCCATGCACCCGTAGCTCAGCAGGATAGAGCGTCCGCCTCCTAAGCGCACGGTGTTCGGAGTTCCCTGACGAGGGTTAAAACGTATTTGCCCCCGTACCTCAGCGGGATAGAGGGTCCGCCTCCTAAGCGGAATGTAGTGAGTTCGAGCCTCGCCGGGGGTGCCACAAACGCTGTAAACCCAAAGGTTTGCGGCGTTTTTTTGTGTTGTGACGAAGCTCTGCTGAATGGTTGAGTTTCTGTAAGCCTCAACCGTCAGAATGTGGGAATTGTGCTAACAGGACTCGAACCGTTTCCAAGCCTTTTTGGGCTCTGCTAACATTTTGCTAACAAGACATTTTAGCTTGTGTGCGGAAGAAGAGCCGCAAGAGCGGTTGCTAGCTCCGGAGATTTTTGCAGTTGCTGGATCAAAGCAGCGACATCAATGGAAGGTTGAGTGTCTTCTGGCGGCCTTACTTGACGCAAATCCGGATTAGAGTAGAAGGAAGATTCAAACTTCTGAGCATTGATCTTTCTGTCCTCATCCAGAATATGTGCATAAATTCTCGTAATCATGTCGATCTCGGCGTGGCCGGTATCGCCCTGGGTGGCTTTCAGGTCGCCGTGATTCAACTTGAGCTTGTAGGTAGTGCTGGAATGCCGCAGCGAGTGGAAAACCACGTTCGGCAATTCAGCATCCTTTTTGAGCTGGTTGAACTCCTTCTCGATCATTCGCTCATCAACTGGACGACCATTGTCCTGCGCGAGGACCAGATTGAAGTTCTGATACTCATCTCCCAGGAACTCAATGATCTCAGCTTGCGACTGCTGCCACTTCCGCAGGATGTAAGCCAGCGTCTTGGGAAGCCAGATCTTTCGGACACTGCTATCCGTCTTGGGACGCTTCAGCACGATGCGAGTTTTTGGATTCTTCATCACAGGTTCAAAGATATAGAAAATATCCTTTTCACCAATCGCATCGATGGCCTGCTGTGTGGCACGAGCTACTTCCTTATCGACATAGATCCAGGCATCGTCTGCAGCAATGTCTTCATCAGTAATGTGAACATTGTCCCATGTCAATCCCAGGATTTCACCCATGCGCAGGGAGCAGGCAAAAGCCAGATTCATCGCCAGATACAGTCGGGTGCTCTCACAAGCATCCAGGGCTTTGCGAATGGTGTCTGCATCCCAGATGTCCCGCTTGTTGTAGCGGGTACGGGGCAGAACAGCATTCTCAAATGGGTTCTTGGCGATCAACTCCCAGCGAACTGCCTGCTTGAAAGCGCAGCGCAGGAGCTTGATGATCTTCTCAATATTCACATCTGTCAGTGTCTTGGTTGTAGGCTTGCGAGTTCTGGTAGTGACAGATGGCGTTTTGCGAAGTGTCTGAATGTACTTATCAACCGTGCGGGTAGTGATGTCCTGTACATTCAGCTTACCAATGATGGGAATGACATAGTTGTTGATGAGACCGCAGCTGGACGAGTACATGGACACGCCCCACTTCTGTTCTCCGTACAGACTGACAAAGTCTCGAAGAAATTCTGTAACAGTCTGTTTAGCAGGAGCGACAAAGGTACCAGCAGAGATACCATGTTCGATTTCAGCCTTGACCTTCTGTGCTTCCTTGTAGGTAGAACACTTCTTCCATTTCTGTTTGGAATGGCCAAGTTCGTCTTCGTAACGATAAACAACGCTGTACCCTTTTTCTCTCTTTACGATGGATGCCATTTCTTAATCCTCCTGTGTGGTTAGTTTGTCTGTGCCTCCAACCACTCGTCAAAGGATTTCCGTGAGATGCGAATAGCAGTACCGATGCGCACCGTCTTGAAATGACCTTCCCGCACCAGGTTATAGGCGGAAGAACGGCCAATATCAAGAATCCGGGCGATGTCCTCAACGCGGTAAGTCTTTACCTCGGCGGACAGAGTCTGATGTGTAACAGAGAGCGAATTCATGTGTACCTCCCTTCTCAGTTGCACGTATGAATGCTGTGTTGATGCTTGCAAGTATAATTGTAAGCCAGTCTCACAGCATATGCAAGGATACGGAGCAACAAACAGTTCGGTTCGCAAGGAACAGAGATTCACCTGCGTCCGAATTGATAGTTTTTTTCTTCGCAGATCATCACATTACAGACGGCAACTGGTTCCATTGCCTCATAGCCCCACCTGCACCGCTGCCCACCGTGGGCTGGCGAATGCTGCAGGGACTCTCCTCCAGTCATCGGGGAGTCGTGAGAAAGTATCATTGTACCCATGTATCCTCATCGCGCTTCACTTACCATGGCAAAGTCTATGAATCCCGTCAATCGCTCCGCTTACCATCATCGCGCCGGTTCATACGCCGCTACTCTACATGGGAAAGTTCTGTAATGTGGTATTCACTTGTCAAGGTTCAAGGAGTATCAAGAATGCGATTTCCAGAGACTTTCGAAATGATAACACTCATCATAAGAGCATCTTCATCGGAGAGAGTCTTCTGGAGACGATACAGGAGGTTGATTTCGGCTGAGGTCAGCAGGTTCTGCGACGGGTCATACCATTCGGCCAGAGAATAGCACCCATTTTGTCCTCTTCTGGATACGATGGGATAAACTCTAGCTAATGTCAACATATCAGATCGGATTGTCCGTGTACTGACACTGTACTCATGCGCAAGTGCTGACGCTGTAGTTTCGCCTTGACGACAGAGCGAATGCAGGATCGCCAAACGGCGCTCATTAGCTCCCACTCTGTCGCCTCCTTTCGCCACTTCATAGTGTAAATGCTGAATAGGAAGGATCACTTCCTATTCGAAAAAGTTTTTTGCATCATTGCAAAAATAGACTATGAATAGTCTGGCGGCTAGATGGAACGACAGATTTCCGATGAAAAACGACAGTAAACGACAAAGATAAAGCGAACCCCCTCTCCGATTTCTCGAAGAGGGGGTTGAGAGGCACAGATAAGTATCTCATCAAAAACACTCCAATAGAAGTATTGCGTTTTGAATGATACCATATGCTATTTGTAAAAGAAAGCGAAAAAATGTTGAAATAGCGGGCATTTTCTGTACTTTCTTTGTTTACCGAGTTAGAACGCAAAACTGTACTATTGGAATTGTTGCAGGAAGAACGCGAGAATACGAGGGAATGATGAGTGGTTGTTCTTACGATCAAAAAAACGCAGACGTTTTTCAGCGTCTGCGCCACATTCAAAATCAAAACGGAACAACCAGTTACTGCTTTTCTGCAGATAACTCCGAAAAGCACCCCTTGCAAATCAGCTTACCCTTAAAGGGTAAGCTGATTTGCAAGGGGTTCCGGGCTTTTCGCATGCCTATTGAGTACAATTTGTGTACAAAATGCAATATCAGTCAGTATCACGGGAAGGCATTATCCCTTCACCGCGCCTGCCATAACGCCTGAGATGATGAACTTCTGGCAAGCCAGATACAGGAC
>JAFQOD010000007.1 GCA_017395685.1 Clostridia bacterium | reverse complement strand
TCCTTCACTTAACATCGTTTCCACCACGTGTTTCTTGAATTCCGCTGTGTATCTCTTGTTCGGTACTCCCTTGGGCATAAAATCACTCCCCATTCGTTATTCAGTATACCATACTGTCTAACAAATGGGGAGCAGTTCAGGAAAAGGGGAGTGCGAAAAATTCACTGCAAACACATGCACCGTCGGGGGGCAGATCCATCATGTACGCATGCGGCAAGCAGCCATCCTTCCCGTTTTCCTGAAAATGAAGTTCTTCATAACAGCTGCTCACCTGCCTTTCATTCGCTGAATACAGTATACAAAAAACTGAATCATCTGTCAACAGATTGCCTTCTCAATCAGGCATCCATCATTCCTGCAATTCCTTGATAATGACGATATCCCCTGCAGAGCGGCCGTTATTATAAGGAACAGAAATCAGATCATTACCGAAATACATCATGGAGGATTGGCCTCCATCCAGATTATAGGCCGCCTTGCAGCCCAGTTCCTCCATCAGAAGGGAAAGATCCTTCAGCTTCAGGCCCGTGCTTTTTTTCTTGGGTTCCAGCTTGCTCTTGGCCCCCCGCCCATCGATCTGAACAAAGCAATAATGCCCGGGCTCATAATAACCGATGACCGAACGGGGATTGGCAGGCCCTACATTGGAATTGAATTTGGTTTTTGCCTTTCCCTCCGCATCCAGAAGGGCGGGGCCGAAAAGGAAGCAATGCCAGATTTCATTGGTGGCCGCCTTTTCCTTGAGCCAGTTATTATCAACATTCTGGGCTTCAATGGTTTCCATGGTGCCGTCCCGGTAGATCAGGCAAAGATCCCTCTTCCGATTGCTGCTTTTCCGCAGAACCTTTCCATTCCCAATCACCCAGCCAGCGGTAAGATTATGGCTGTTATCGCCGGTCATGCCAAGAATGGCGTCATTCGCCTGTGAAATCACCTTTACTTTCTGTGCAGTGCTCTTCCATTTATTTTTACCATAGGCGCGCTGGAAATTTTCCACACTGCGCACATAAATATCCGCCACGTAAATATCCGACGCCAATCTGCGCATGGGCGTGATTTCAATATAGATATCCTGGCTGCGGTAAATCAATTCTTCCTGGATGATTTCTTCCCCTTCTTCCAGGAACAGATCCCCGAATTTCTCGGAAAAATCCGCAAAAGGCGGAACGGTAATTTCCTCTTCGCCGGCCGATGCACAGGCAGCAAGCATCATCATCAGGAGTAAACAGGCAATGATCCTGGTAAGCTTCATGATTTATCCTCCGCTTAAGACTGATGAAAAACCAAAAAAAGTATACCCGATTCATATTTCTTTGTCAAGAAAATTGCCGGTTTGCGGAAATCAATACCAGGCCGTCTCCATTTATGCATCTGCCCATGATCTGATTTTGATAAAAATCCCCCCGTCTGGCAGTTGTGGCGGGCGCAAATATCATGTATAATAAATAATAGGAAAATTTATGCACATCAGGATGCACCGCCGGGGTGGCCGGCGGATCGCAGGAAAAAATCATTCACTTTCCACAAGCGACGGGAGGCATATCCCATGGAACGAACATACATGGCCTTTATCAGCTATAAGCATGCGCCGCGGGATGCGGCCATTGCCAAGCAGGTGCATACGCTGATTGAAAATTATATCATCCCCAAATCCCTGCGCAAGGATGGCAAAAAGCTGGGCATCGTCTTCCGGGATGAGGAGGAACTGCCCATCTCCAGCGATCTGACGGAAAGCATCTGCACCGCCCTGGATGCATCCCGGCATCTGATCGTTATCTGTTCCCCGGAGGCCAGGGAATCGCCCTGGGTTGCACGGGAAATCAATTATTTCCTGGAGCATCATGATGCGGAGGATGCCTTTGTGGTGCTGGCGGACGGCGAGCCCGGGGATGTATTCCCCCGGCAGCTGACCCACGTGCTCAACAAGGTAACCGGGCAGTATCAGGATGTGGAGCCCCTGGCCCTGGATGTGCGGGCCGATACCATCGCTTCCTCCCTCAAGAAAACCAAGGCCCAGATCAAAAAGCTGTATGCGGGCATGCTGGGCTGCTCCTATGACGGGCTGGTGCAGCGGGAAAAAACCCGCCGGATGAAGCGCATCGGGGCGCTGGCCGCCCTTTCCTTATTGCTGGCCGGCAGCTTTATCGGAATGCTTTTTGCCAAAAACCAGCAGCTGACCCAGAAAAACCAGCAATTGACCGCCGCCATCGAGCTGGCCCTCAACAGGGAATCCGGCCTGCTGGCCGGCAAAGCAGAAGAGGCCATCAAAAACGGGGATGCAGCGGAGGCCATGAAGCATGCCAGCAACGCCCTCTATTCCCCGGAAATGGAGCGGCCCTATTATGCCCCGGCAGAGCGGGTGCTCTTTCAGACGGTTGATGTGCTGGAGGAACGCTCCGATACCCTGCTGCTGACCAAAACTGCGCTGCCCCATCATTCCCCCATTGAAAAAATGGCCTTCAATGCCGATGGCAGCCGTCTCTTTTCCATTGATATGTACGGCACAGTCAGCAGTTTTGACGCTGCATCCGGCCTGCTTCTCTGGGAAGCCAAGCTGCCGGAGCATGAAGATATCTACCGGATCGAGAATGCAGATCCCCAGCTCTTTTATGATGAAAAAAGCGGCCTGATCATCTGTTATTATGACGGCATCCTCTCCGGCCTCCAGGCCGCCACAGGCCATACCGCATGGCAGACGAATTTCGATATCAAGATTGAAAGCGGCCTCTATTTTGAGGAAGAAAGCCAGAAAATCGGCTATATTGAATCCCGTTATTTCAGCGCTTTCCAAAAAGATGTAACGGATCCCCGGTATGAATACAGCTTTGTTACCCTTTCTGCCCGGGATGGCAGCCTGCAGCAGAGGATTCCCCTGCTGAAGCGATCCGTCACCTACGAATTATATGACGGCACTGCCTTTGATCGGGATTATCAGGCAGGCACCAGCGGCGCCTTCCTCAGCCCCGATCTCTTTACGGGATCCGTTTTCAATACAGAAAAAGGTATTTCCCAGGCCCTGCTGTATACAATTGATCTTCAGGCGGAAAGCCTTTCCCTGATCCCAAATGACGGCCTGACCAGCGCCTACGATTTCCTGCGTACCTTTGCCCTGGGCAAGGATCAGGCCCTTGTGGTCAGCTGCCGGAATCACCAAACGCTGCATCTGCAGTGCTTTGATGTGAAAAAAGGCAGCCTGCTTTGGGAAAATTCCTTCGATCTGGCCAATTACCTGGCAGCAAACGAAAAATGCCTGGCCGTTTCCGATCAGACCGGCGTCGTACTGGCCGTGGCCAATCAACTGATCGTGCTGGATAAGGCCAGCGGAAAAATCAAAGCATCCGGGGAAACGGATGCCGATATCATCGCCCTGTATCTGATGGATCATGGTCTCTTCGGCTATGCCCAGGAGGACGGCTACTGCGCCGCAGCATGGAGCAATGCCTCCGGCCTGCATGATTCCAATTTCTATTCCGCCATCGTCAATCTGCCCGATACCCCGGAAATGCTCTTTTTCAGGGACGGCCTGATCCGGGCCCATATCAGCGATAACAGGATCCAGGGCTTTGTCATGCCGGCGCTGGAAGAAGGGGGCGGCAGCATCGCCTATCTGGCAGAGGACCGATGCACCGCTTATGTGGCGTCTGTGCTGCCCAATCCGGTGCTGCCGGAAGCGGTAACCGTGAAAACGGAGGGGGCACTCACCACAGATCCCGGTAACTTTATCTGCCTCAACTCCCAGGGGCAGGCGCTGCTGGGCCCTGTCTGGCAGGATACCGGCTTCCTTCTGAATGTGGTGGATACCAACGCCCAATCCATGGCTTCCATCAGAATGGAAGGGAATTTCGCCGATTACGATCAGTATTATCTCACCGGCGATGGAAAGCATCTGCTTGCCTGCTCGGATGAAAAGGGCATCTGCCGCATCGGCCTGGACGGCAGCATCACCCCGCTTTCCGAAAAAGAAGTAATCGTCATGACCGCCACGGAGGATTTCAATCTGCTGGCCACCCTCTCCCGGGCAGACGCCGTCCAATTGGCCGCAGGGGGAAAAATCCTTTCCGCCCAAAGCAGCAATCATACCCTTACCTACTGGCTGGATGGGGAAAATGCCATTTCCGTTCCCCTTCCTCAGGATGTGCATCCCGTTTCCCGGAATGATCTGGATCTGTTCTCCATGCTCCACACAGGGAAAAACGGGCTGATCATCCTCAGCGGCTTTGCCTCCGAAGATATAAGGGAAATGGAGCAGTTCATTGTTTATGATCTGGCGGCGGAAAAATGGATCCGCATTCCCGACGCCGCCCGGGGCACGGATGACAGGCTGATGGCATTCGGTGAAAAGCTGCCCCTGTTTGCGGTGTATGATCAGGATAAGTGCATCCGGGTCTATGACAGCAAAACGGCCGGGCTTTTCTGCACGATCCCCGTGGGCATGCATCCGGTTTCCATTCTGAAAACGGGGATCCTCCTGGATGATCAGTATGTCTATCTCCTTACCAGGGACGGCCAGTTCATGGTCTATCAGATGGATACCCAGCAGCTGGTTTTCCGCACCCTCTTCAGCGGCTCCGTTGACGCCCGGGCCTTCTCCGTCTGGCCGGATCAGCAGAACAACAGATTGTATATCCGCTCCGGTCTTAACGGACTGTGCGTGGATACCAGATCCTGGGAGGATCTGTTTACCATCAAGGATTTCAAATTTTTCGATGCCAAGCAAAACAAGGTATACGTATGCCGCTATGATGTGAATACCAATCAGTATCGTCTGATGGCCTTTGCCATTCCCGCCACCTCCCAGTTGATTGATATTGTGCAGGATACCCTGTATTGATCCCGGCGCACTTTTTCCCCTGTCTGCGGCCCCATGCATGCAGGCATTGAATACATAATGAAACAGGAGTTACCATGACTACGATTTCATTCATCCTCCTTGCGGCGGCATGCTTCCTGGCAGCCGTGCTGAATCTGGCAGTGGAAACCCGGATCAGGAACCGGATCATGAGCATATTCGGCTCCATCGCCGTGGTTTCCGGGCTGATCCTGTATGGATACGGCTATTCTCATGTATCCGGCTTCAGCCTGGTATCCCTTCTGCATACCATCATGGCCGTATGCAGAATGATCGGCGGCTCCAGCGATCTGGGCAGCATCGAATCTGCCCCCCTGTTTCAGAAGCAGTGGGTGATCGTGCTGTTCTGGGTGGTGCATTTCATGGCATTCTATGCCGTCATCGGCTCTGCAGCGGCGGCTGTGGGCGCCAGATTGCTGCGCAGGATCCGGATCGCCTTTTTGCGCAGGGGCACACTGCTGATGATCTACGCTGTGAATGCTGAATCGGTGGAATACGGAAAGCGGCAGATGGATGTGATGCATCGGTCCGTGGTATTCCTCGGCCAGGGCAGCCCTGCCCTAGAAGCGACGATCCGGGCGGCTGGCGGCGTTACCGAAAATGCCGGCGATCATCCGGATGAACGGCTGCTGCGAAAGCTGGGCATCCGTTCCGGCAAGCGGCAGATCGAAATTGCAGCGCTGCATGAAGACGGAGCGAAGAATTTTTCCTTTATCTGCAATCTGCTGGGGGCCTTTGAAAAGGCCGCCGTCCAGCCCAGGCAGACCCGGCTGCTCATCCGCAAAGCGGATGAGGAACAGATTGCCCCTCTGGTTGTATCCGATCAGAAATACGGCTACGGCAGCATTCTGGCCTTCCGGGAATATGAGCTGGCGGCCCGGCTGATGATGCAAAAGCTCCCCCCCTGCGAAACCATCCCCTTTGACGGCAGCGCCAAGGCCCGGGAAAATTTCCATGGGCTGATCATCGGCTTTGGCCGGATGGGCCGGGCCGCCCTTGACGCCCTGCTGATGAACGGCCAGTTCTGCGGCAGCGACTTCCGGGTGGATATTATCGATGAGCATCCCCAGAACGGCATGCTGCACGATCATGAGATACGGAAAAATTATGATATCCGCTTTCATGAAATCAGTGCCAAATCCGAAGCCTTTTATGCCTTCCTGAAAGAGCAGAAGGATACCATCCGCTATATCGTGCTGTGCACCGGCAGCGAAAAGGAAAACCGGGAAATCGCCCGGGATATGGGCCGCTGGCTGAAAGACCGGGGCGCCATGCCCGCCATAGTGCAGTGCAGCGGCCAGGGCCTGGTATTCACCCGGCCGGGGGATACGGAGCAGACCTATCTGAGCATCTACGGCAGCGACGCCCTGGATCTTGAGCGCATTGACCGGATGGCCATGGCCATCAACCATGCCTACAGCCGCAATTCCGGAAAAACGCCCTGGGAAAACTGGATGCGCTGCGATTATTTCAGCAGAATGAGCAGCCGTGCCTCCGCCGATTTTTATCAGGCGATCCTCACCGCCGCCGGCAAAACCATGCAGCAGGTGGAAGCCGGGGAATGGCCTCCCCAGGGAGAAATGCTGGAAAATCTCTCCATTACCGAGCATCTGCGCTGGTGCGCATTCCATTACGTGATGAATTTCCGGCCCATGAGCGAAGGGGAGCTGGATCAGCGCATTGATCGCTATCAATGGGAAATGCAGGAAAAGGGCAAATCCTCCCTGCGGCTGACCAAGGATATGGAAAAGCGGATCCATGCCTGCCTGATCCCCTGGGATGATCTGGATCAGCTCTCCGCCCGGGAAAGCGCCGTGACCGGAAAACCGGTGGATTATAAGCAGATGGATCGCAATAATATTCTGGTGCTGCCGGATATCCTGGCGATTCTGCATGATATCGCCGAATAACAGGGGGCTTGAAACGGGCATAAATGTTCCATGCATCTCAAACCTGTTCCTTGCCATCGCCACTGTTTTCATTGGAATGCAGGAAACGCCAGTGCTAAACACCCAAGCCGTCAATCAACATCTCTGACCAGATAGGAGGCCCCTTCGGGGGCCTTTTAATCATTTCCATTTACATTGATTCAGCACGCCAAAAAGACATGAAAAAGCCCCGAAATCCTTGTAAATCAAGGGTTTGCAGGCTTTTGAAAAAGGCTTTTTGTGCCAAACGCCCTGTTTCAAACAAAAAACTGCCTTCCTTTACAAGGATAGTCGAAAACCAAAATGAAAAAACCCTTGATTTCTCAAGGGTTTTCCCATGGTCGAAGTGGCGGGATTCGCCCGGCAGGGCCGAGGCCGTCCCTGCCGCCAGCCCGGGGTGCTAAAAACAGTCCACCGGACTGTTTTTCCCCTGCAGGCAGGGACGCACCCTTCGAATCCCGCTATCAAAGATAAGAAAAAGGACACCCCAAGGGGTATCCTTTTCTTATGGTCGAAGTGGCGGGATTCGAACCCGCGGCCTTTTGGTCCCGAACCAAACGCGCTACCAAACTGCGCTACACCTCGAAAAAAAATGGAGCCAATGAGGGGACTCGGACCCCTGACCTGCTGATTACGAATCAGCTGCTCTACCGACTGAGCTACATTGGCATACCATTGCTTCACCAGCGCAGAATATTATACCAGAGGGAAAAAGGAAAGTCAATTCTTTTTCCCTGCTTATACGAAATTTTCCATTCCGCTTT
Organism: Clostridia bacterium; assembly: GCA_017395685.1. Lineage (GTDB taxonomy): Bacteria > Bacillota > Clostridia > Christensenellales > Aristaeellaceae > RUG563. The sequence goes on along the minus strand of JAFQOD010000007.1, from coordinate 40,754 downwards.
TCCTGCCCTGACAGCATATCCGTTTCTCCCCCTTCCCGCCTGACCAGATGCACTTCAAGAAGAAAACAACAAAAGAACAGGGTTTATCTTGCATGGAAAAGCCCGGAGATTGTATAATGGCAAAGGTGTGATATTGGCTTCTGAAAGGAGATATTCATATGAACGCTTATGTAGCAAAGGTATATGCCGATCTGGAACAGCGCAATGCCCATGAAAAGGAATTTCTGCAGGCCGTCCGTGAGGTGCTGGAGGCCCTTTCCCCTGTTTTTGACAAGCATCCCGAATATGAAGACAAGGGCCTGCTGGAAAGGTTTGTGGAGCCCGACCGCACCATCATTTTCCGGGTGCCGTGGGTGGATGACAAGGGCAAGGTGCAGGTAAACCGGGGCTACCGTGTGCAATACAACAACGCCATCGGCCCCTACAAGGGCGGCCTTCGTCTTCATCCCAGCGTCAATCTTTCCGTCATCAAATTCCTGGGCTTTGAGCAGGTGCTCAAGAACAGCCTGACCAGCCTGCCCATCGGCGGCGGCAAGGGCGGCAGTGACTTTGATCCCAAGGGCAAGAGCGATAATGAAATCATGCGCTTCTGCCAGAGCTTTATGACCGAGCTGTACAAGTATATCGGCAAGGATACCGACGTGCCCGCCGGCGATATCGGCGTGGGCGCCCGGGAAATCGGCTATTTCTACGGCCAGTACAAGCGCATCACCGGCCTGTATGAAGGCGTGCTCACCGGCAAGGGCCTTTCCTACGGCGGATCCCTCGCCCGGAAAGAAGCCACCGGCTTTGGCCTGTGCTATTTCACCCGCGCCATGCTGCGCAAGCACAATATCTCCCCCGAAGGCAAGCGCGTCGTGGTATCCGGCAGCGGAAACGTTGCCATCTATGCAGCCCAGAAGATCACCGAAATGGGCGGCAAGGTAGTGGCCATGAGCGACAGCAACGGCTATGTTGTGGATGAAAACGGCGTTGATCTCAAGGTAGTAAAGCAGATCAAGGAAGTGGAACGGGGCCGCATCAAGGAATATGCTGCCCGGGTTCCCGGTTCCGTTTATACCGAAGGCTGCCGGGGCATCTGGACGGTGAAATGCGATATCGCCCTGCCCTGCGCCACCCAGAATGAACTGGATGAAGCGGGCGCCAAGGCGCTGATCGAAAACGGCGTGATCGCTGTTGCCGAAGGTGCCAACATGCCCACCACCTACGAAGCCACCCTGGCCCTCCAGAAAGCAAATGTGCTCTTTGCCCCCGGCAAGGCCGCCAATGCCGGCGGTGTAGCCACCTCCGCCCTGGAAATGAGCCAGAACAGCCTGCGGCTTTCCTGGTCCTTCGAAGAAGTGGATCAGAAATTGATGGGCATCATGGAAAACATCTTTGCCGCTGTGGATAAGGCCGCCACCGAATATGATGCGGAAGATAATTATGTGGTAGGCGCCAACATCGCCGGCTTCCTCAAGGTATCCGAAGCCATGCTGGCCCACGGCTGCGTGTAAGGGCAGAATAAGAGATTGATGCGAGAGGGTGTTTCTTTAAAAGAGACACCCTCTCACGCTCTCCCAAAGAAAACAGATTCTGGATTATTCTGATCGCTATCCTGCCAATCGCTTTCCCGGTGAATCAGAGAAACCATTTTTTCCGTGACACTGCGGCCAAACTATGATACAATACAATCACAAAAAACAAATCATCTTTCTGTATTCTAAATTTGAATAACATTAGGAGGTACTCCCCATGATTATCAAAAACGGTATGATCCACAACGCCATCTGTGAACAGCCCTTCCAGGCCGATCTGATGATCCGGGACGGAAAGATTGCCGCCATCGGCCAGGATATCCCCCAGGCCGGTGAAGAAGTGATCGATGCCGCCGGGCTGCACATCTATCCCGGCTTCATTGATGCCCACAGCCATCTGGGCCTGGACGCTGACGGCGTAGGCTACGAAGGCCGGGACTATAATGAAATGAATGACATCGTGGCCCCCCATCTCAGGGGCCTGGATGGCTTCAAGCCCATGCAGCCCTCCATGCTGGATGCGGCCAAGGGCGGCGTTACCTGCGTATGCACCGGCCCCGGTAGCGCCAATGTGCTGGGCGGCACCTTTATCGCCGTCAAGACCGTGGGCAAGCGGGTGGATGATATGCTGGTGAAGGACGCCATCGCCATGAAGTGCGCCTTCGGCGAAAATCCCAAGCGCTGCTACAAGGATAAGTGCGATTCCAGCCGCATGACCACCGCCGCCAAGCTCCGGGAAATGCTGTTCAAGGCCAGGGAATATCTGCAGAAGAAGGAAGCCGCAGGGGATGATCCCGCCAAGCGCCCCGGCTTTGATATGAAGATGGAGGCCCTGATCCCCGTGCTGAAGGGCGAAATGCCCCTCAAGGCCCATGCCCATGCCTGCGAAGATATCTTCACCGCCCTGCGCATCGCCAAGGAATTTAAGGTAAAAATCACCCTGGAGCATGTGACCGAAGGCCATCTGATCGCCGAAGAGCTGGCCGCTGAAAATGTGCCGGTGGCCGTTGGCCCCTCCCTGACCAATGCCAGCAAATTCGAGCTGCGGAACAAGACCTTTGATACCCCCGGCGTGCTGGCCAAGGCAGGCCTGCAGGTATCCATCATCACCGACGCCCCCGTCATCCCCCAGGAATATCTGCCCATGTGCGCCGGCCTGGCCGTCAAGCACGGCATGGATCCCTTCGCCGCCCTGCAGGCCATCACCATCAATCCCGCCAAGCATGCAGGCATTGAAGAAAGGGTAGGCTCCATCGAAGTGGGCAAGGATGCCGACCTGGTACTCTGCAAAAATTCCCCCTTTGATACCGACGCCGGCATCGTGGCCGTATACATCGACGGCAAAAAGGTGGATTGATTCCAATAAAAATCACGGCAGACTGAGACAAGCCCTGCAAATCAAGGCAGCGAGGCTGCAAAAAAGGGAGCTTGCAAAAACGTAAGTGACCGCATATTGCAGCCGATGCTGACACAGAAAACAAAAATGACCGGATTCAACGGTCATTTTTGTGTTTGCGGGAGTTGTCAGCGATCTGACGGCGCATTGCGAAGATGCAATGCGCTGTTTTTGTATGAATTTTTATCCGTGGCCCTCCCCGCAATCCAGCAGCCGGAATTCCGGGCTCAATTGCACTGTGACCAGGATGTGCCGCCCTTGATCCAGGGGCATTTCCATGATGGCAATGGTCGTATTTTTTTGATCCCTGCTGTAGCTGATCTTCCATTTTTCCCAATCGGGCGTTTCATCAGGATAGAAGGCGGCCATCATATCGGCAAAGAAAGCCTTGAGTCGGTCCGACGCCCAGGGGTGATCCGTGCCGTTATAAAATACATCGTTGCTCATATTCCAATAAAACGGGCTGCCCTGGACAATCTGACGTACATGCCCGTCTTTGGTCGCCTCCACGGCAAAGTATTCCCCCTTTTCCTGTACGGCCTCCACTTGCCAGATATCCGGTTCCAAAGATAGCGTAGATACCGTCCACTCCGCCCCCTTGGTATCCGCCCCCAGGAAGGGCAGGGCGGCGATTTCCCGGGCATAGGCCTGGGCTGCCTCCTCATCCGGCAGGGGCCGGGAAGGGGGAATGGCCGCCAGATCAATCCGGGGAATGGGGGCCGAATGAAAATACTCCGCCGTGGCAAAGGCGCACACCAGCAGCATGGAGGCCAGCACCATAAAGCCCACCGACAGCCATCGCACCGCTTTTTTGCCCGTCAGGATGCCCTGCACCCGGCTTTTCAGCTTTTTCCCCGTCATGGTCATGCCGGTGGCCAGTACCGGCACCCCGGGGGCGGTCTTTTTCGCCGCTGCCAGCACCAGAATACCGGCATACCGCTGCCTTTCCTCCCCGGTCATGCCCCGGGTCACCCGGTCATCGCAATGCAGTTCCCCATCGGTGCAGCTGCATTTTGCCCCGATCCACACCAGAGGATTGAACCAATGGATCACGCAGCAGGCAAGCCGCACCAGCGCCCAGATATGATCCTTTCCTTTATAATGGCAGATTTCGTGATCCAGCACCTGCAGCATATCCTGCTGGGATACGGTGATGGGCAGGGCGATATAGGGCCTCAACACCCCTGCCAGGCAAGCGCTGGGCAAAGGATCGGTCAGATATACCGGCACAGGCTTTACCTTCCGCCTTTCACACAGGGCAAGATACCGATCATACATTTCCCCGGAAAGGGCCTCAATCCGATTGCGCTTCAGCCGCAGCAGGAACCGTACATTGGAAAACAAAAACCAGCCCAGCACCAGCGCAGCGCCTGCAAAATAGAGGATCATCAGCCACCGGGCCAGATTGCCGTTCCAGGCGCCGCTGTAGAGCTTATAAGCGCCCCGGGCCACCCCATTTTCCTCCGGGATGCCCAGGGTGCTGCGGGTAAACCAGTAAAGATCCCCCAGCCCATCCTCCACCCGGCGCTGAATCTGGGTGGCAATGGGGCGGATGGCCAGATCATGGGCATGCTGCGCCCGAATCTGCCCGATGAAGGGATTGGGCAGGGTCAGCGGGCATAAAAGCCGGATGGCGGCCAGCAGCCATCCAAACCGGATGGGCCCGTTTCCCAGGGGCCGGCGCAGAAATCGCCGAATCCCCAGCATCAGCAATATGGCCAGGCTGGCCATGATATTGGCCTCCAGCAGAAAATTATAGATAACAGCCGTTCGCATCAATTTCCCTCCTTATGCAGGAGGAGAAAGGCTCATTCCTTTCCCTCCTTACGGATCAAATCCAGTAATTCTTCCACATCCCGGATGGTCAGCTCCCCGCTGTCCACCAGATTCTGCACCAGCAGCGACGCCTTCCCCGCATATACCTGGGAAAGCAGCTTTTTCGTTTCATGGCTGGATGCCTCCTCCCGGGTGATCAGGGGGGTATAGCGCTTCACAGGGCCCCCTTCATCCACCGATACGGCCCCTTTATCCTGCATCCGCTTGAGCAGGGTGATAACGGTGTGGCGGCTCCAGCCGGTGGAAGGGGCCAGGGCCCTGGTAATCTCCGGCATGGTCCGGGGAGCGTCCTCCCACAATACCGCCATGATCTTCCATTCCGCCTCCGTGCATTGAACAGGCATGAATAAAACCTCCTTTTCAGGTGACAATTGTCTACCAATAGGATACACTTGTCTACCACTTCCTGTCAAGGGGGGAATTGTAACAATTATCCCCTGCCGAAATCCCCGGCAATAGCACAATCCGGGTGGAATATGAGAAGAAAATACTTGACAGATATTGTGGAATCATCTATGATTAAATTGTATCTGAATGCATACGTTTTACCACAGTACACAATAATTTTCTTTAGGAGGCGTTTCCCATGAGCAACATTCCTGTTGTCAAGCTGGGCCTGGTGGCCGTATCCCGCGACTGCTTCCCCATCACCCTGTCTGAAAAGCGCCGGGCGGCCATTGCCGAAAAGTGCGGCCAGAAGCAGCTTGAAATTGTAGAAATCAAAACCACCGTGGAAAATGAACTGGATATGCTCAAGGCCGTGGAAGAACTGAAGGCCAATGAGTGCAATGCCGCCGTGGTTTTCCTGGGCAATTTCGGCCCCGAAACCCCCGAAACCCTGATCGCCAAGTATTTTGACGGCCCCTGCATGTTCGTGGCTGCCGCTGAAGGCGACGGCGATATGATCAACGGCCGCGGCGACGCCTATTGCGGCATGCTGAACTGCTCCTATAATCTGGGCATGCGCCATCTGAAGGGCTACATTCCCGAATATCCCGTGGGCACCGCCGACGAAATCACCGATAAGATCGCCGATTTCATTCCCATCGCCCGTGCCATCATCGGCGTGAAGAACCTCAAGATCATCACCTTCGGGCCCCGTCCCCAGGATTTCTTCGCCTGCAACGCCCCCATCAAGGGCCTGTATGAGCTGGGTGTGGAAATTGAAGAAAACAGCGAGCTGGATCTGCTGGTTGCCTACAAGGCCCATGCCAACGATCCCCGCATCCCCGCCATCTGTGAAGATATGGCCAAGGAAATGGGCGAAGGCAAATATTATAAAGACCTCAATGCCCGCATGGCTCAGTTCGAACTGACCCTGCTGGATTGGGCGGAAGAACACAAGGGCGCCCGCAAGTATGTGGCCTTTGCCGATAAGTGCTGGCCCGCCTTCCCCTCCCAGTTCGGCTTTGAACCCTGCTATGTGAACAGCCGTCTGGCCGCCCGGGGCATTCCCGTGGCCTGCGAAGTGGATATCTACGGCGCACTGTCCGAATACATCGGCGCCTGCATCACCGGCGACGCCGTCACCCTGCTGGATATCAACAACACCGTGCCCGGCTACATCTATGATGAAGATATCAAGGGCAAGCATGAATATTGCATCAATGAAACCTTCATGGGCTTCCATTGCGGCAACACCCCCTCCTGCAAGATGTGCGCCGATCGCGCTGTGAAATATCAGCTGATCCAGCATCGTGTGCTGGAGCCCGAAGGAAGCGAACCCGATATCTCCCGCGGCACCCTGGAAGGCGATATCGCCCCCGGCGCCATCACCTTCTATCGCCTGCAGTGCGACAGCGAAGGCGTGCTCCGCTCCTACATCGCTCAGGGCGAAGTGCTGCCCGTGGCCACCCGCTCCTTCGGCGGCATCGGCATCTTCGCCATTCCCGAAATGGAACGCTTCTATCGTCACGTGTTGGTGCAGAAGCGCTATCCCCATCACGGCGCTGTTGCTTTCGCCCATTGCGCAAAGCATCTGTACGAAGTATTCAAGTATCTGGGTGTGCAGGATATCGCTTACAACCAGCCCAAGTCCCTGCCCTATCCCACCGAAAATCCCTTCGCCTGATCGATTTCATCATTCCTGGGCCGTCCGATATCCATCGGGCGGCCTTTTCATTGCAATCAAAAAGCCGCCGGAGCGGCGGCCTGATCTGATTCAATCAATCTTTCAGCACTTCATCGGTAAAATATGCATTGGTGCAGGCGTGCAGCCCTTTTTCATCCCGCACCTCCAGCCGAAACCAGCCGTGATCCATCTCCACCGGGAAAGAGGCCGCCGTCAGTATGCCCCCTGCCTCCCCCGGATAGGCCACTTCCCCTCTCCGGGCCGCCGTATGATAATAGATCCGCTCCGCCTGGGAGCAGCGGATATGCACCTTGCCCTCTTCCAGCCACAGGGCATGGATTTCCGGCCCCTGGGAGGCATAGAAATTCCCTTCCTCCAGGGCGCGGGTGACCCTGCGGTAATCCAGCCTTTCCGCCTGGATCATGGTAAAGGCCAGGCCGGAATCATTGCGGCAGTGATCCACAGGGAAGAAATTGTGATTATCATCCGCCCCGATGCAGTAAATGCGCTTTCCCTGATACAGGAAATCATCATACACCCGGGGGTTATAATCATCATAGCCCTCCTGACAGCAAGCGCCGTTCATGATTTCAAAGGCATGCATGCCCTCATATCCGCTGTACTGGGGATAATATTCCTTGGACCAGGAGGGATGATTGTAGGTGACGAAAAAGCCCTTTTCTCTCCCCTCCCGCATGATTTCGGAAATGTGCTCTCCGTCATAATGACGGATGTAATCGGGCTGATTTTCATCAAACTGCACCTGATCCCGGTATTGGGGCGCATTGCCAAACAGATATTCACTGCGGTGCCACATGGGCTGCAGCCGCATATCTTTTTCCAGCGCAATCAGGCAGATGTGACAGGTCTGCTTCCGATGCCAGGCTTTTTCGCCCTCCTCCGTTATTTCCATTTCAAAGCCGTGAAGGGGCAAAAAATTCTCCTCCGCCAGATCCTCATGGGGCAGAAAAATATCATGATCGGTATACGCCAGGATGGAATAGCCCTTCGCCTTATAAATTTCCTTCAGTTCTTCCGGCGTTCTGCGGCCGTCGGAAAGGGTGGAATGGCAATGAAGATTGCCTTTGAAATAGGGCAAATCTTCCCGGAGCAGATATTTTTTCATTTTTCTTCTCCTTCATGATCAGATCTGTATATCCGTTCAATTGTAGTCATTATAGCATGGCGCCAAGGCACTGTCAAAAGAAAAAGGGCCCTGATGAAGCAGGGCCCTTTGCATCTGATCGCATTCAAACAATCGCCGGGATCAATATTTCACCACATAATTTTCGCCATGGATGCCCACATAGGCGCCCTTCTGGGCTTCGGGGGCCTCCGCATGGGCGATGAGCCACTTATCCTTGGCCCAGAGAATCTTGCCTTCCAGGGTATCGGGCTTTTCGCATTCCAGATCATGATTGGTGCCCCGGGGCAGAATGACGATGCAGCGGAAGCCATTATCATCCACCTGGCAAGGGGCATAATGCAGGGAAGTGGCATACACCTCAATGGTGGTGCCCTTGGGGCAATAGAAGCCTACCACCTTACCGGCGGGCAGATCATTGCCTTCCATATCCTGCTGGGCGGCAAGCAACAGCACCACATCACTGACGGCAATATTATGCTCGCTGGCGCGGTGATATTCCAGGCACTGCAGGGTGCTGTTATAGCCCCAGCATACGCCGATCTGGGTATGGCCTTCGCCCCGCAGCTGATGCTTGACGGCGGCAAAAGATTCGGTCAGGGCTTCCAGTTCGGGCATATCGGGCACATAATTTACACCGGCTTGGGGCATCACGGCGGCCTTTTCGCAGGTTTCGATGAGAGCAGAAGCATCAAAATCCTTGATTACCTTGCCGAAGGGGCGGAATTCAGGATCATATACGGAATAGAAAGGCAGGCCAGGGTTCTTTTCCCGCAGGGTTTCCAGCATGGTCATGGGAATCATCCTCCTTGAACGTACAAAAATCAGTAATGATTGTTTCGCCGCAAATCCGGCGCTTCCTGCCGAAAAACCGGGAAAAGGAAAAATTCCTTTTATCCCCGCTTCATGGCGGCGATCTCCCCTTCCGTGGCGGATACCATCACCGTTTTCTGATGGGTATAGATCACAAAGCCGGCCGGTGCGCCGCCGGGCTTTTTCACGAATTTCCGCAGGGTGTAATCCACCGGCACGGAAATGCCCTTGCCCTTGGAAAACCAGCCCGCCAGCTTGGCCCCCATCATCATGGTTTCCGGGGACGGGCTTTCGCATTTAATCACCACATGGGATCCGGGCATATCCTTTGCATGCAGCCAGGTATCGCTGCCCCGGGCAGCGCCGGTGATGCGGTCATTCTGGGCGGAATTCTTGCCCACGAAAATTTCGGTGCCGTCAGGGGCAATGAAGCGCATGGGGGCGCTTTCCTGGGGCCGCTTATTTTTCTTACTGGCAGCGGATGCCCGCAGCAGCCCCGCATCCTCCAGGGATTTGCGCACATCGGAAAGATCCTGCTCCGTTTCGCTCTCCTCCAGATCAAACAGCGCCTGCTCCAGAATCTCCATTTCCTTTAAGGTTTTTTCCTTCTGGCCCCTGGCCAGCTCCTGGGCAGAGCGGGCTTTACGATAGCGCTTGAAATATTTCTGGGCATTCTGAGCGGGGGTCAGGGCCACATCCAGCTGGATTTCCATCATGCCCCCGTTTTCATCATAGAAATTGGGCAGGGATACCCTGTCCACCCCCCGGGGCACCAGATAGGCCTGGGCGGTGAGCAATTCCCCGGCAATGCGGTATTCCTCCATCCGGGCGGAGGCAGTCAGTTCCTCCTCCTGAAGGGCCAGTTTTTTCTCATCCCGCTCCAGATGGGTTTTGATCAGCCGCTTCAGGGTGGCGCTCTTCTGATTCATCCGATCCCGCCGGTCCCGGCCGAAATAGAAATCATCCAGCGCCTGGGAAAGGGTGGGATAGCTGCGCTGCAGCCCGGTATCCAGGGAAAGATAGGGAAAGGGCAGCACATCCTGGATGAGATGATCGGCATCCAGCTGGGCGGTGGGCCTGAATAATTCCGGCATTTTATCAAAGAACTTCGCCACCACCCTGGCAAGCTCCGCTTTGTTCAGATCATCCATCTCCGCCCGATGCATGCCGGTGGCACGGAAGGCAATTTCCCTCGCCGCCACCGGGGACAGCCCCCGGATGGAGGCGGACAGCGCCTTATCCGCCGGGCCGGAAAGGGCATGCAGCCGATCAAACAGGTTTTCCGCCGTGAGGGATGCGGGATCCATCTTATCCTGTTCCGGCGGCAGCACAAAGGGCAGCCCCGGCAGCGCTTGGCGCACCCGGCTCATATCCCCGGATACATGGCGGATGGCGTCCACAATGCGGCCGTTCATCACCAGCGTCAGATTGCTGTGGCGCCCCATCAATTCCAGATACAGTTCCCGGGGGGCGGTATCCCCCAGTTCATCCTTGTTTTCCACCACAATTTTCAATATCCGGTCGCCCCCCAGCTGGGCAATATCGGTAATGCGGCCGGACTGCAGATGCTTGCGCATCAGCATGCAGAACATGGGGGCATCCGGCGGATTCTGATAGGAAGCGCCGGTCATATGCGCCCTGGAAAAGGAGGGGGCAGCAGAAAGCAGCAATTTATGATTCTTCCCCTGGGCACGGATGAGCAGCACCAGCATATCCCGTTCCGGCTGATTTACTTTTTCAATCCGCCCGTCCAGCAGGGTATTTTTCAATTCCCGGGCAATGAATTCCAGGGTCAGGCCATCCATGGGCATAGGATTTTCCTCCAGATGCGGTCAATATAGCATTCGGAATTCGAAATGCGGAATTCTGAATTACAAACAGCTTCCAATTTTTCCCCGGACCCAACAGAAGGCTCGCTGGGAAAACAGCTGATAAAATACAATCCAAATAATATCCGGAATCAGTTTTCTTGGGGTGGGTGCGGGAGGGGGATTCTTTTGAAAAAGAATCCCCCTCCCGCAATAACTTCGCCTCACTTCTCCCTGTGAATGCCGGCATAGGCTGCGGCCAGGCCAGCGCCGCCCAGGATATTGCCCAGGGTGACGGGCAAAAGATTCTGCAGCAGATAGGCGGATACGGTCACCTGCGGGGCTGCAATGCCATACCGGGGCATCAATTGCATCAGCAGCCCGGCGGGCACATAATACATATTGGCAATGGAATGCTCCAGCCCGCAGAGCACAAACAGCATGATGGGAAAGAAACAGCAGACCGCCTTGCTGCCCCCGGACTGGGCGCCGGTGGCCATAAAGACCGCACCGCATACCAGGATATTGCAGCCGATGCCCTTGAGCAGCGCATCCAGGAAGGAAAGATTGAATTTATTGGCGGCAATCGTCAGCGCCAGATCGGCCGTAGCCTGACCATGGGATTGCAATACGCCCCCGGCTGTTGCGATCACCGCCACCAGGAATGCCCCCAGCATATTGCCCACATAGGCAATGCCCCAATTGCGCAGCACACCCTTCCATCTGACTTTTCCCATCAGGGCAGGGCCGGCCATCAGGCAATTGCCGGTGAATAATTCGCCCCCGGCCAGCACCACCAGCATCAGCCCGGTGGGAAATACGCTGGCGCCCAGCAATTTCCCCAGCCCCGCCTGGGCCAGGGATTGAATCACCGTGGCGCCCATGGCCCCCAGGCCGATGAATAACCCCGCCAGCACCGCCAATAAAAAGCACCGGACAGCGGGCAGGCCGCATTTTGTATCCGCAATGGCTTCCCATTTTTTCGTAATTTCACGGGAGGTAAGCATATCGCATTCCTTCCTTTCCGATGATCAGTAACAAACTGGAAATATTATAGCAAACAGGGCATTATTCCGCAAGGCGGCTGGTATTGGATCGGATATAATCCATCAGCCTTTCCCGCTCATTGGGTATCTTGCCCCGCACCACCTGAAGCATCAGTTCCTCCAGCATGGCGCCGATGGCGGGCCCTCTGAGGCCCTGGGCCGCAAGATCCTGCCCCTTTACGGAAAGCTGCCCCAGGCGATAGCAGCAGTCAGAGCGGATCAGCCCCTGCATTTTTTCTTCCAATGCCAGGAAGCGTCCCTCCGCCCCGGGCTGCCCCTCATAGAGGGCCATGGCCTTTTTCATTTGAAGCAGCCGGGAAAGCCCCTCCGGCTGCAGCCGCCACAGCATTTCCTGGATATTTTCCAGCGTGACGGCATCCTGCTGATGTAAAACCAGTTGTTCCGCCCCATCCATCATTTTGACCGGCATTTTCAGCCCCTGGATGATCAACCGGGCCTGCCGGGCGCAGTTTTCCGCTATTCCTGAGGGATGGCAGTTTCGCAATAACGCAGCCAGGCGGATCATCCCATCCGCCGGACAATAAGGGATCAGGCCGCCGGCACGGCGCCAGGCCTCATCATCCATAAAGCTCAGCTCCGGCAGGGAAGCCGCCAATACATCTCCGTATGCCGCCAGGATGGATGCGCAATCCCTGCCCTGCAGAATGCCGGTCAGCTCGGATGCAATCCGCTCCCTGCTGATCTTTTGTAAATTGTTTTTCAGCCTCCGCAGCGCCCGGGCCGTTCCCTCCTCAATGGGAAAGGAAAGCCGGGCAGAAAACCGGAGCGCCCGCAGAATGCGCAGCCCATCCTCGGAAAACCGCCTTTCCGCCTCCCCCACACACCGGATGATCCCCAGGGCGCAATCCTCCCTGCCGTGAAAGGGATCGCACAGCCCCCGGGAGGGGGAATAAGCCATGGCATTGATGGTGAAATCCCGGCGGGAAAGATCATCCTCCACCGCCCGGGTAAAGGATACGCTGGCCGGATGCCGCCCATCCAGATATTCCCCATCCTGCCGGAAGGTGGTAATTTCCAGAGGCATGTCCGCCAGCAGCACCGTCAGCGTGCCATGCTTCAGTCCCGTTTCGATGGTGCGCTCGTCCCGGAAAATCATCTTCATTTCTTCCGGGGATGCAGCCGTGCAGATATCATAATCATGGGGCGTGACGCCCAATATAAAATCCCGTACGCAGCCCCCCACCACGTAGGCGGCATAGCCCCGGTTCTCCAGCCGGTCAATGGCCTGGATCACCGGGGACGGAAGATCAAATTTCACGTGAATCGCTCCCTTCCCATCCATCTTATCTCCTCTTGTCCGCCTTGTCAATCCCGGCCAAACGTGATAGAATAGAAGAAAATTATTTTGGGGGAATCTGCATGAATGGGCTGGATGCCGTGATCGCCGCCCGGGAGATATTGGAATCCGTAACACCGCTGAGGCAGGATTGCGGCCGCATCTGCGGCGGCGCCTGCTGTGAATGCGATGAGGACGGCCAGGGAGGCATGCTGCTCTTTCCGGGGGAAGAAATGCTGTATGATCCCCTGCCGGAGGGCTTTTCCATCATCCGGGATGATCTGGTCATGGAAGGGGCAAAGCTGCTGATCTGCGGCGGCCAATGTGATCGGAAAGACCGGCCCCTTTCCTGCCGGCTCTTCCCCCTGCTGCCCACGGAAAAAGGGGCGAAGATGGATCGCCGGGGCTGGGCCATGTGCCCCCTGATGGAATGGGGCAAGGCCGGCCTGGCCAAAGATTTTACCGATGCGGTCTGCCAGGCAGGAAAAATCCTGTATGCCTGTCCGGAGCATGCCGCTTTCCTTTCCGCTATTCACGCATTCAACGATCAGCTTTCCAAGCTTTAAAAAGGAGGGGCAATCATGGGCTGGATCCAGGCCATTTGCCACAAGGAAATACACGGTACCGGCGCTGCCGGCAATATTATGCTCGCCGATGCCCGGGGCGGGGATTTTGCCCCCTGGGCAGGCCAGGTACAATTGGTCTATCTGGATCCCCCCTTCATGACGGGGGAGGATTTTTCCTTCCGCATGCGGGTGGGCAAGGCAGGCTGGGAAACGGGCAAAGAGGTGATCACTCTGCCCGCCTATTCCGACCGGTTCGAAAGCAAGGGGGAATATCTGGCCCTGCTCAGGGATGCCCTGGAAAATGCAAAAATGCTGCTGGATGAATCCGGCTCCCTCTTTCTGCATCTGGACAGCCGGATGAGCGCCCATGCCCGCATCCTCTGCGATGAAATTTTCGGGGAGAGCAATTTCGTCAATGAAATTATCTGGGCCTATCAGACCGGCGGCCGCAGCATGAAGCGCTTGTCCCGGAAGCACGACGTCATCCTTTTCTACCGCAAATCCCGGCGGCAGTTTTTCGATATCACTGCGGTGCCCCTGCCCCGCAGCGAAAACCGATCCAATCACATGCGCAAATGCGTGGATGAAAACGGCCGCTCCTTCCGCACCATCCAATCCGGCGGCAAGATCTATACCTATTATGATGATGATCCCGTCTATCCCGGGGATGTATGGGCGGATGTAAGCCATCTGCAGCAGAAGGATCCCCAGCGCACCGGCTATGATACCCAGAAGCCCCAGGCGCTGCTGAACCGGATCATCCTTTCCTCCACCAGGCCCGGGGATCTGGTGGCCGATCTGTTCGCCGGCAGCGGCACCACCGCCCTGGCCGCCGCGGCCAATGGGCGCCGGTATCTTTCCGCCGATCTCAGCCCCCAATCCCTTTCCGTCACCAGGAAGCGGCTGCTGGAAACGGATTTCACCCTCTCCGCCCCCATCCAGTGCCCCAACGCCCATCTGGAGGCGGAATTTATCCCCGGCATCGCCTATCATGATATCTATCTATCCAAATATATTCCGCCCCAGGGGGATATCCAGGGGCTGGACGCCATCGATCAATGGAGCGTGGGCTTTTATCAGGACGGGGTATTCCATGCCCAGGCCAGCGCCGCCCGCAGGAAGCATACCCCCGATCTTTCCCCGCTTCTGCAATTGCCCCAGCTCCGGGGCACCCCGGCCATCCTGATCATTGATATTTACGGCAACCGCAGCCTGTGGCGGCAGAAGGAGGATGAAGAATGAAAAATCTGTTCATGCGCCTGATAACCCTGCTGACGGCCCTTATGCTGTTGGCAGGCAGCTTCCTTCCCCTGCTGCCCGGGAATGATGCTTCCTGGCTGCTGCCCTCCGCCCAGGCGGAGGATGCCTTCAAAACGCTGAAAAAGGGCTCCGGCGGGGAGCCGGTGCGCAGGGCGCAGCAGGCGCTGTATGATCTGGGGTATTATGACGGCCCCATCAGCGGCAATTTCAGCAAGGATTTCGAAAAAGCGGTCATCGCCTTCCAGCAGGATTTCGGCGTGCCCGCCACCGGCGAAATGGATTGGGATACCTATTCCCTGATTACAGAGGATCTGCCCGATCAATTGCCCGCTTCCACCCCTGCCCCCCGGCAGGAAGAAAAAGAAGCGGATGATTTTGTCATCCAGGGGGAATGGTATTCCGATAAGGAGCATGTGGCCGCTTATCTGTTCGCCTTCGGGGAGCTGCCTGAAAATTACATCACCAAGAAAGAGGCCCAGGCCCTGGGCTGGGAAAGCAGCGAAGGCAATCTGTGGGAGGTGGCCCCGGGCAGGAGCATCGGCGGCGATAAATTCGGCAATTACGAGGGCCTGCTGCCCCGGAAAGGCGGCCGCCAGTATTACGAATGCGATATCGATTTTGAGGGCCGCTACCGCAATGGCAAGCGCATTGTATTCAGCAATGACGGCCTGGTATTCTATACCGAGGATCACTACGAAACCTTTGAGGAGATCAAGGAATGAAGCAGATTCATCTTTCCGCCGCATCCTGGGATTGTCCCCGGGCGGCCCACCAGGCCCTGAAAAGTGCCCTTTCCTTCCCCGATTATTACGGGCATAATCTGGATGCGCTCCACGATTGCCTGACGGAATTGAAGGATATCGAATTGATCATTGAGGATATTGGCGTTCCCGCCGAAAAGATGCCCGATAAGTGGCCCGGATTTATGACGGTATTCTTCCTTGCCACCCAGGAAAATCCTCATCTGAATATTGAGATCATTTCCGGCCAGAGCGATTACGGCCAATAAGGCATTCAAACAACTTTTTTCGGAGGTAATTTCCCATGAGCAGATTAGGTGATTTGATCCGTCTGGAGCGTACCCGCCAGGGCCTGACCCACAAGCAGGTGGCCCGCAAATGCGGCGTCAGCGACAAATATCTGATGGAGGTGGAGGCCGGCACCCGCATCATCGCCGATGATCAAGCCCGGCGCATCCTCAAAACCATGGGCCTGAAGCAGCATAATGAATCGGATTTCACCCTGGATGATATTGCCGCAACGGTGGATCTGCAGTCTGCCATGCCCAGCCTGGCCAAAGCGGTGGAAAAATCCCCCGCCCAGCCCCTGTCCCAGCGGCCCAAGGCCGTAGCCGAAAGCGCCGACAGCGGCGGCTCCATCTGGCTGGACGCCCTTTCCGGCGTGCTCAAGCATGTGCCCATCTATAACGCCGTGATGAAGGAAGTGGGCCACCGGCTGCTGCCCATCACCAACGGCAAGATCGAAGGGGCGTCTCCTGATAAGGTGTATTATTTCATGGCGCCGGATAATGATCTGAGGGGCTTCCGGGTGCAGAAGGGCGATCTGCTGCTGGTGGTGCCCGCCCAGGCCGCCGTGGATGGGGCCATCATGCTGCTGCAGACGCCCCAGGGCAAGCTGCTGCGCAAGGTAAAGCGGGTCAATGATTATCAGGCCATGCTGCAGAAATATGACGACGCCTTTGAATCCGAAATCAAAAATTACAACGAACTCACCTTCGTGGGCCGCTGCGTCCGCCTGGAAGCAGATCTGACATAATGAAAAAAATATTGCGGGAGGGTATTTCTTTTAAAAAAGAAATACCCTCCCGCACCCTCTCAAAGAAAACTGATCCTGGATGATGGTTAAACTGAAGAAATCATCTGCTTTCCCAGTGATGGTTGAAGAACAGAACGATTGCAGATCCTGCATTGCAGCCTGCAGGAAAATGCGGGGCTGCCCTTGTACAAAAGCAAAAATACAAAATGCCCATACCGGAAAGCGGCGATGTCCATAGACAGCAGCCTCTGGTGCAGGGAGTGCGGAATCCCCCGCGCCGTATCACAACGAACAGGAGGGAAATGCCAGGATGTTCATCAAAGGATTCACCTATGGCTTCAACGGCCGCCGGGGCATGTATCAGCAGCCGGAGGCCGTCCTTTCCATGGAGCGGATGGCGGCGCTGGGGGGCGATTGGGCTGCCCTGGCCTTTGCTATCCTGCAGGATACCTATTCTTCCACCCTGATCCGCCCCGATTACCGCTACACCGTCACCGATAAGGATGTGACGGCGGCCGTCCATAAGCTGCACGATCTGGGGCTGAAGGTATGCATGAAGCCCATGATCAATTGCGCCGACGGCATGTGGCGGGCCCGCATCACCTTCCCCGATGATGTATCCTTCCGCCGGGATTACTGGAAGGAATGGTTCGATTGCTATACCGCCTTTTTGTGCCACTATGCTGAGATTGCAGAGGAAACGGGCTGCGAAATGTTCTGCGTGGGCTGTGAAATGCTGGGCACCGAGCATCGGGAGCAACAATGGCGGGCCGCCATCCAGGCCGTGCGGAAGATTTACCACGGCCCCATCGTATACAACACCAATCACGGCAAGGAAAACGGCGTGAAATGGTGGGATGCGGTGGATTATATCGGCACATCCGCTTATTACGGGGTGGGCAAAATTCCCGGGGACAGCCTGGAGAATATGACCGCCGAATGGGAAAAGCAGAAGGCCCGCTTTGCCGCCCTTTCCCAGGCCCACGGCGGCAAGCAGATCCTCTTTATGGAGATCGGCTGCCGCAGCGCCAGGGGCTGCGCCATGATGCCCTATGATTTTTCCCACCGGGAATTCCCCTATGATGAGGAGGAGCAGGCCCGCTTCTACGAATCCTGCATGCTGGCCCTGTGGGAGGAGCCCTGGTTCGCCGGCTTTTTCTGGTGGGATTGGGGCACCTTCCTTCCCCAGGATCCCCTCACCCCCGGCTTTTCCATTGTGGATAAGAAAACGGAAGCCATTCTGAAGGAATGGTATAAAAAAGAGCGGGACTAAAACATAGAATAAACAGGATGTAATATCACATCCTGTTTTTTATTTGCTGCTAACTTTTTCTTGATTATACGCGTTATATAAGTGTGATCACAAAAAACACCGGAGGAACGCCCCATGGATGAAGCAACCTACATCACTGTCAGTCAGCAATACATGGCCTCCTTTTTCCGGACGGCATACAGCATCCTGAAGAACAGACATGATGCAGAAGATGCTCTGCAGCAAACCTATCTGAATGCATGGAAATCCAGGGGCCTGGCAAGACCCGGATCAGAAAAAGCATGGATGATGCGTATCCTGATCAACGAATGCTATTCCATCCTGCGGAAACGCCGGCACAGCCTACCCATGGAAGAAATTGAGTTACCGGCCGACGCTTCGCTCGCCTCCGATGATACCGGTCTGTACAGCGCCATTGACTCTCTACCGGAAAATCTACGTACCCCTTTCCTACTCAAATACATGGAGGGCATGACAGAAAAGGAAGGGGCTATCGCCCTGAAAATTTCCCTGCCCAGCATGAAAAACAGATTGTTCCGCGCAAGAAAAGCTCTACAAAAAATATTGAAAGAGGAGGTACGCCCGGAATGAAGCTGGATCCCAAGCGCCTACAACAGCATTATCCCCTCATGACCCCGGAGGCAGAAAGCCGTATGCTAAATCTGATTCACGGGCTACCTTCCCAAATGGAGGAAAAGCCCATGAAAAGAATTGCGCTTCGCACCATCCTGATTTTTTCCCTGATTACCATCCTGTTATGCGGTACCGCCTTCGCCCTGGTAAACCAGGGGCTGGAATGGTATTACAATCACCGTTTCACCGCTTATCAGACCCATGAGCCGGAAAAATACCAAGCTATCATAGACAATCTTCAATCCGATCTGCCACAAAATAGCCAAACCAATGATGAAATCGCCATCGCCGTCCAGAATGCCGCCTGGATAGCTGATCAGCATTTCCTGGCAGTATCCTTCATCGCTGCTCCCCGGGATCCGGATACAGTGGAATTGCACCCTCTGTGGAATCTGGATGCCGATGGGGCTTATGTAGGGGATGGCGGCTGTGAAGCACCTGAAAGCGATGGAGTAGAACGGTCTGTCCATTGGCTGTGGACCCAGGAAGGCTTCGGCCCCGTTAGCGATATGGTAGCCCCTGGAAAAGAACTGCTGCTGATCAACATGGAAGAGCTTTATCTGGAAGGATATCGCCTGTTGGGGGATGGCAGCAGTGCGGATAGCTACCGGGATGAGGAGGGTCATGTGCACACCATTCTGGAAATTCAACTGGATTTCTTAAAACCCGGCTATGAAAAAGAAATGCAAACGCTCATGGAACAGCAGCCCGAACTGAAAACCCATTATCAGCAGCTCCTGGAGCAGGGCATTGCCTGCAAATCTCTCATTGAAAATGACACTGACGGCATCATTACGCTCACCGCCCCCTATACCCTCACCCACTATACTGAAGATGATCAGATGCTCTATCACGGCGAAAAAAGCGGCACCATCACTTTTCAGCTAAAAATTCAATAAGCCCCTTTATAAAAAGCGATTCTCAAAAAACGCCGGGCTGTCTATGCAGCCCGGCGTTGTTTTTGTATTGCGAAAATATTTTCGTCACACCAGTGTGGCGAAGTAATCCTCCGGCGTTTCCGCCCGGCGGATCAGGCGGAAATCCCCCTCCTGGGTATAGAGGATTTCTGCGCTGCGCAGCCTGCCGTTATACTGATAGCCCATGGCAGACCCGTGGGCGCCGGTATCATGGATCACCATCAGATCGCCCTTTTCCACCCGGGGAAGCCACCGATCCACCGCAAACTTATCGTTATTTTCGCACAGGCAGCCCGTTACATCGTACAGCGTATCCGCCGCTGCATCCCGTTTGCCGCAGACATGGATATGATGATAAGCGCCGTACATGGCCGGCCGCATCAGATTGGATGCACAGGCATCCACACCCAAATACCGCTTATGGATATCCTTTTCGTGGACGGCCCGTGTGACCAGCCAGCCCTCCGGCCCGGTCATAAATCTGCCCAGCTCCGTCTTGATCTTCACCCGGGCCTGGGCGGGATCACCGAACACCCGGATATATTCCTGCCTGACCCCTTCGCCGATCCGGGCGATATCCGCCTCCTCCTGATCGGAATGATAGGGGATGCCCACGCCGCCGGAAAGATTGATGAAATCCAGGGGCATGCCGCATTCCTTTTCCAAAGCGGCGCCCAGATCAAACAAAATGCCGGCAAGCGTTGGATAATAGCTGTTCCCGGCGGTATTGCTGGCCAGGAAGGCATGCAGGCCGAATTTCTTTGCCCCCATTTCTTTCAGCTTATTCAGGCCCAGGGGCAGCTGTTCCCGGGTCCAGCCATATTTGGAATCCCCGGGGGAGCCCATGATGGAAGAGCCCATCAAAAATTCACCGCCGGGATTATACCGGACACAGACCACTTCCGGAATGCCCCCATTTTCCGCCAGCATATCAATATCGCTGATATCATCCAGATTGATGATGGCATTCATTGCCCGGGCATGGGCAAATTCCTCCGGAGGCATGGCATTGGCGCTGAACATCACATCATCCCCCTGCATGCCCAGCATTTCCGCCAGCAGCAATTCACATTCGCTGGAGCAATCCAGGCCGCAGCCCTCCTCCTGAAAAATCTTCAGGATGCGGGGATTGGGCAGCGCCTTCACCGCAAAATATTCTTTAAAATCCGGCGCCCAGGAAAAAGCGGCATTCAGCGCACGGGCACGGGCACGGATGCCTGCCTCATGATAAAGATGAAAAGGCGTTGGAAACTGTCTGGCCGCCGCCTCAAATACACTGTCCATCAAAGAAAAATTTGGCATTTTCCCCATCCTTTGCTGCTCTTTTTACTTTCATATTATAAAAAAAGCCCCGGGGCGTTGCAAGGGCCCCGGGGCAAAAGCACAAATTAAGAACATCCCTGCCATACAGGCATCCGCTGATAAATGGCCAGGGCATCCTCCAGGCGGCACAGCTGGGTGCCCGGCAGCATCACCGAAGCCCCTGCCACCGCAGAGGCAAATCGCAGGGCCTCGCCGGGGCTTTCCCCCCGCTCCAGGGCCATCAGCAGCCCTGCCAGCATGGAATCCCCCGCCCCCTGGGTGCCTCTCACAGGCACATCCGCAGCCGGACAGAAGACGGCCCCCTCCCTGGTGGAAAGCACCGCCCCCTCCGGCCCCATGGACAGGCAGATCATGGCCGCCTTTTCATGCAGCTTCCGCAAAGCGATCAGGGCGGAGGGCAGATCAGAGGCGTCCGCCCCGGTGAGGGTAAAAAACTCCTGGGCGTTGGGCTTGATCAGATCAGGCCCCGCCTCCAATGCAGAAATCAGCGCCGGCCCATCGCAATCCACCGCCACAAAGCATCCCTTTTCCTTCAGCTTCCGGCATAGCCGCTGATAGGTATCCACCGGCGCGCCGGGGGGCAGGCTGCCGCACAGGGCCGCCCAGCTGCCGCCAGGGCAGGAGGACAACAGCCTTTCCTCCATCTGCCGCAGCGCCTCTTCCTCAATTTTTGCCCCCCGTTCATTGATTTCAATGGTGCGGCCGGATGCCTCCCGGATCTTCAGATTGATCCGCAGCGCCCCCTGCCGCCTGATCAGATGGCAGGGAAGTTTCTCCCCCAGTTCCTTTTCCACAGGCGATCCCTCAAAATCAAAGCCCATCAGCTGATGCTCACCCGGAAAGATGGAAAGCACCCGGGCCACATTCACCCCTTTGCCCCCCAGATCCATCCGGGCAATCTCCACCCGATTGGGTGCGTCGGGATCAAAGCAATCCAGGGTCATGGTTTTATCCAGGCACGGGTTCAGGGAAAGGGCGGTAATCATGGCAGCATCACTCCATCAATATTCTGATGAAAGGCAGCGGCGGCTTCATCGCCCAATCGCCCTGCCCCATCGGCAGTTAAAGTATAAAAGGAAAGGCCCAATGGCCCCTCCCCCGTAAAGGCGATATAGGCCAGGCTGATCACATCCTTGATCGACAGATTGGTGTCAATCATGGGCAAAATGATCCGGGCCAGCCGGATGATGGCGCTCAGGGAAAAATCCCGGGTAAATTGCTGATAGGCGCTCTGCATCAGCCGCAGCGGCCGGGAAGCCCCTTCCCCCGCCATGCGAAGCCGCACAAAGTGCAGTGCCTCTTCCCCTGTAAGCAGCGCTTCCCCTTCAGGGAGGGAGAGAGCGGCGCTTTCCTCCGCCGTCAATGATATTTTCACGCCGCCCAGCGTCTCAATGGCCTGGGAAAAGACCGCTTCATTCACCGCGCAATACCGGCTGATATTCAGCCCCAGCGCCCGGTTCAGCGATTGCATCACCAGCCTCGGCCCGCCAAAGCAGTTGATATATTTCAAGGGAACGGGCCCGGGCAGGCCCTCCACATCAAGCAGGGCGGAGGGCGGCAGAACGGTCAGATGCATTTCCCGGCTGCCGGAATGGACGGAAAGCAGAAAGAGCAGAGAGGATGCCCCATCATTTTTTTGCATATCAGCCGCCTTGCTGCTGGCAAGCAAAATATGCGTCCACCTTGCATCCAGATCTGTGGCCTTATCCAGCTGATCCATGGAAAGAAGAATCCTCTTATTTTCAGGAATCTGATGCTCCCCCTGCTGCAGCGCAGCCAGGCAGCAATCCAGCTCCTCTTGCGTCCAGAAAGCCTGGGCCTGGGCCGAAGACACTATACCAAAGCAAAATATCGCGGCGCAAAGCCAGCATATCCATCGTTTCACGGCGGGCCCTCCCCTTTATCTTCTGCTGATATTATAGCATAGCCCCCATGCCGCTGCAAGAAATGAGGGAGAAGAAAGATTTTTTCAAAAAACCGGATTTTTTTCAAAAAAGACCTTGACAAATGCTTCTTCATGAGGTATTATATACATCGTCCCGCGCGATGAGCGCAAGACATGGGAGCATAGCTCAGCTGGGAGAGCATCTGCCTTACAAGCAGAGGGTCATAGGTTCGAGCCCTATTGTTCCCACCATAATATGGCCCGGTAGTTCAGTCGGTTTAGAATGCCAGCCTGTCACGCTGGAGGTCGAGGGTTCGAGCCCCTTCCGGGTCGCCATATTCGCCTTGGTAGCTCAGTCGGTAGAGCATGTGACTGAAAATCACAGTGTCGGTGGTTCGATTCCGCCCCAAGGCACCATAGTGTGCGGTAGTAGCTCAGTTGGTAGAGCGCCACCTTGCCAAGGTGGAGGTCGCGAGTCCGAGCCTCGTCTACCGCTCCATTTTTTACGGCGCCATAGCCAAGTGGTAAGGCGAAGGTCTGCAAAATCTTTATTCCCCAGTTCGAGTCTGGGTGGCGCCTCCAATAAAAGCACGGAAATCCTGAGGGTTTCCGTGTTTTTTGTTGTTTTTCAGGCGTTTCAGTAGCGGAATAGCAATCATGCAGGCAATCCCCCCTGCTGCTGAAAGGGGGGATTGAGGATCGCTCTCCTCCTGGGATACCGATCGGATACCGCACACTATTTGAGAATAATGTGTTTTTTTCTTCCATGAATCTTTCAAAATGAATTGACGGAAAAGCACAAGGCGACTATAATAAATTCGACAAATGAATAGCCGGTGTATCTGCGCAGCGATGCGCGGCAGGATTGGAAAAATTCTGTCACAGGAATCGGATGAAAGTTCCGGGCTATCCCAGTAACCGTGAAGTTGACGAAAATGCGATGGAAACCACTGCGAAAGCGGGAAGGTGCATGAGTAGGATGAGACCAAGCCGGGAGACTTATTTACACCGTGAATCAATCATTCCCCTGGGGGTGGGCATGCTGCTTGGGCGAACGCCTTTTTTCGATGCACCAGGCGCGGAGTATATCTCCGCCCGGCTGGTTTCGTGTGCCGCACAGCGCCGTATCGAAGAAAGCTGTCGGCCCGGTTAGTGTTCCTCAGGGAGGGACACTGTTTTTTTATCGCCGTCACAGGCAATGGAAGAGCGGTACCCTCCAGCTAATTCATTTGATCCTATCTGAGGAGGGACTGATATGTCCAAAAAGCTCGTTTCCCTGTTCCTTGCCCTGCTGATGATGTGCTGCACGGCAGCCGTGATGGCGGAAAGCAACGCCATCACCGTGACCGATATGTTCGGCCGTGAAGTGACCATCGAGGGCCCCGTCACCCGCATCATCGCCCTGGATCCCGGCGATTGCGAAATGCTGTATGCCATCGGCTGTGAGGATGCATTGGTTGGCCGCGGCAAATACTGCGACTATCCTGCCGCCGTGCTGGAGCTGCCCGCTGTGCAGTCCGGCGCGGACACCAATCTGGAGGAGATCCTGGCGCTGAATCCCCAGGTTGTTGTCATGTCCGGGATGCACCACACCATCGAGCATGTGGAACTTTTAGAGCAGAACGGTATCCGCGTCATCGGCACTGATGCCAACAGCATTGAAGGGGTGTACCAGAACATCCGCCTGCTGGGCACGATCATGGGCAAGGACGAAAACGCAGAGGCTGTTATCGCAGAAATGCAGAAAACCTTTGCCGATGTTGCCGCCAAAAGTGAACAGACTGACAAGACCATCTACTTCGAGGTTATGCCTCTGGAGTGGGGCCTGTGGAGCGCCGGCAACAGCACCTTCATGCATGAGCTGGCCCAGATCTGCGGCATGAAGAATGCCTTTGCGGATATCGAAGGCTGGAAGGCGGTCAGCCAGGAGCAGGTGATTGAACGCAATCCCGATTACATCGTGCTGGTAACGGGCATGGGCGAAACCGCTGTGGATGAAGTGATGGGCCGCCCTGGCTGGGAAAGCATCACCGCAATCAAGAATGGCGCGGTTTACAACGCCGATTCCTACACCATGACCCGCCCCGCTCCCCGGCTGGCAGAAGCTGCGGAAAACCTTTATAATTTTCTCAATGGTATCACCAAGTAAATCACATCAACCACACGGGCAGCCGGCTTGACCGGCTGCCCCCTTCCTGAAATACAATGAAAAAGCTTTCTGAACATTTTTCCTGGCGGACGTATATCCTGTTTATCGCTGCACTGATTGCCGCTATGCTGCTGTGCATCTGCGTGGGCAGCGTGAATATTCCCCTGGGGGACACCGTCACCGCCCTGTGGAACAGCCTTTGGGGCATGGAGATCCCCACAGGCATTTCCAAGAGCATCATCCTGAACGTGCGCTTGCCCCGGGTGCTGAATGTGGCATTGGTTGGGGCGGCGCTGTCTCTTTGCGGCGCTGCCATGCAGGGCCTGCTGCGCAATCCCCTGGCAGACGGATCCACCCTGGGGGTATCCAGCGGCGCATCGTTGGGTGCGGTGCTTTCGCTGGCATTGGGCATCACCATCCCCGGCACCGCCTACGGCGGAACGATGGTGATGGCCATGCTGTTTGCTTTCCTTTCGCTGGCGGCCATTCTCGGCCTGGCCTACACACTGGACCGGTCACTGACCACCAACAGCATCATCCTGATCGGCGTGATTTTCTCGATGTTTGCATCCAGCGCGATCAATCTGGTGATTTCCTTTGCAGAGGATCACATCAAGTCCATCACCTTCTGGACCATGGGTTCGCTGTCGGGAACCAATTTCAGCCATACCCGGATTCTGGCCATTTCAGTGCTGCTGTGCGGCGGCGTCATTCTGCGCTACGCCCGGGAGCTGAATGCCTTTGCCATCGGCGAAGATAACGCCCGGCACATCGGCGTAAATGTGAAGGGTGTCAAGCTGATCATCCTCATCACCGTATCGGTGCTGATCGGCGTATGCGTATCCATTTCCGGCACCATCAGCTTTGTCGGTTTAGTGATGCCCCATATGGCGCGGATGATTACCGGTCCCAATCACAAGCGGCTGCTGCCCGCTTCCATGTTTTCCGGTGCGATCTTCCTGCTGCTGGCAGACCTCACGGCCCGTACGATTTTGCGCCCCATCGAATTATCCATCGGCGTGGTGACGTCGCTGGTAGGCGCCGTGGCTTTCGTAACCATTTTTTACCGCACCAGAAAGGCCAGGTGATGCAGATGCTGAAAGGGAATCACATCACTGTTCGCTACGGTGAGCATACCGTGGTGGACAAAATGAGCTTTGAATTGCATGAGGGTCAATGGCTGATGCTGGTGGGCCCCAATGGTGCGGGCAAATCCACATTGATCGAAACCATCTCCCAGGGTGTGCCCTATGAAGGCAGCATCGAACTGGAGGGCACCGATATCCGCCGGTACAAGCCCGCCCAGCTGGCGCGGAAGATCGGCGTGCTGTCGCAGAAAAACAGCGTAGGCTATGGCTACTCTGTGGAGGAAGTGGTGGGGCTGGGTCGCTATGCGTATACCTCCAGCTTCCTGTCCGCACGCGATGATGAGGGCAGGGATCAGGTAGAGCGCGCCCTGGCGCTTACCGGCCTGACGGAGCTTCGCAGATCCAGCGTGCTGACGCTTTCCGGCGGCGAATTGCAGCGTACCTTTCTCGCCCAGGTATTTGCGCAAAATCCCCAGGTGCTGATCCTGGATGAGCCCGCCAATCACCTGGATCTGGTATATCAGAAGCACATTTTTTCCTTGATAGCCCAGTGGCTGAAGGAGCCAGGCCGCGGGGTGATGTCGGTGGTGCATGATCTGGGCCTGGCCCGCCGCTACGGCACCCACGCCGTGCTGATGAACCACGGAAAATGCGAAGCCCATGGGAAGATCAATGATGTGCTGACCCCGGAAAATCTCCGCAGCGTGTATGATATGGATGTATACGCCTGGATGCAGGAAATGCTGGAGCAGTGGCAATAAAAAAACCTGATGGAACCATCTGGCTCCATCAGGTTTTTTCAATGGCTTCATAGCTGCCATCCCCGTTCAGGATAAATCCGCAGCCATTTTCGGCCTGAAAGCTGAAGTACGTCCCCCGGGGCATGGCATACCGCTCCATGATCGCCATGATCGTGCCGCCGTGGGCGATCAGGGCGCAGGCCTCCGTTTGCCTGCGGATGCTTTCAAACGCGGTGGAACAGCGTGCGGCAAACTGCGCCCGGATTTCGCCGTTGGGGAAGGGCAGTTCATCGCCGGAATCGATCCGCGCCCGATATTCTGCGTTACCGTTGAGTTGGGCATAGCGCTTGTTTTCCCAGCCGCCAAAACACATTCGCGGAAATCCTCAATGCTCTCCGCCGGCACATCCGGATAGAGAAAACAAACTATTCTTCTACCTTCCCCCCATTCCTTCCTGAATTTGACTTTTATATAGCGAAATGATATAATTCCAAGGAAAACTAGAGATTCTATGATGCTCAAACAATACTGGAGCGGGGAGGGAAAATCATTGAAACGCTTTCTGTGCATGCTGATGGTGTTTATTCTTCTGTTACCTGCGATGCCCGGCCTGGCTGTGCCGGGAGAGGATGGAACAGCATATACGGTGGTCAGCCAAAAGAAAAAGCTATACAGCCTGGCCGATACCGGCTATCTGATCGAGGATTACCAGATTTATTTCTATCCCGATAAGGCCATCACACAGGCGGAGAGCTTCAATAAAGTGCTTTCCAAGTTCCCCGATGTGGAAACCTATGTGTATCTGGCCAATTCCTCCCGGTCGGTGGATTTCGATCATCTGGAGGCTGTACCCCCTCTGTATGAAATTATTCAGGAATATTATCCCGACAGCAAAACTGCCATGCTGCCCATGGATTCCTTTGAGGATTACTGCCGCTTCTATTATAAGACCGATCATCACTGGAATTATCAGGGATCCTACTATGGCTATCAGCAGATCATCCGCATGCTGCTGGGCGAGGATGAACCATTGATGGAACCCATTGAAACTGTGGAATTCCCCGTATGCTTCAACGGTTCGCTCAATAAGCTCATCAGCCGCGAAACCAGCGATGAAAATTTCACCGTATACCGGTTTGATTTCCCCGAAATGGCCGTGCGCATCAACGGCAAAAAGAAGACCGCCTATGGCAAGCAGGATGCCTATTTCAATGGGAAATTCAATAAAAAGAATAAGCTGACCAATCATTACGGCGAATTCTACGGCGGCGATGTGGGCCTGGTGCAATTCACCACCGGTGATGAAAGCAAAGAAAACATTCTGGTATTTGCCGGTTCCTTCTCCAATTCCATCAACATGCTGATCGCCAGCCATTTCAATAACACCTATTTTGTGGATATGCGGCACTACAAAGAAGATATGGAAGAAAAATTCAATCTCACCCAGTCCATCAAGAAATGGGATATTTCCAAGGTATTGCTGCTGGGGGACGGATATTTCTTCAAATGGGGAACCACCTACCGCTGATAATCCGCCCGGTTAAAAGGAGGCATACAGAACGTATGCCTCCTTTTTCGTATCCCTCCATTGCGCAGAGGATATTTATTCAATTGCCGCATGATCCAGGAAAAAGCTTTCCAGCGGCGCATAGCCTTTGGGTATACCGTTCCTCACTCAGCGGCCTTACAGGCGCTGCGGACGGCGCTGAGCAGAATGCCATCCCGAAGCAAACCTTCGCAGCGGTTGATATCCTCGTACAGGGGGCGATCCTCCTCCAGCATATCGCATACCCGGCGGACGGCAGCATAGGCTGCCCGAGTGCCCTTGCCCAGCTTATCCCCGCCGTTCTGCAGATCGATGGCCTGGCAGGCGCACATCAATTCCATCCCGATCACACGCCGCAGATTCTCCAGGATTTCTCCCGCCTTCCGGGCGGCGATGGTGCCCATGCTCACATGATCCTCCTGATTGCCGGAGGAAGGAATGCTATCCACGCTGGCGGGATGGGCCAGCACCTTATTTTCGGATACCAGGGCGGCGGCGGTATACTGCACAATCATGAAGCCGGAATTGAGGCCGCCGTTTCTGACCAGGAAGGCGGGCAGGCCGCTGATGGAGGGGTTCACCAGGCTTTCGATCCGGCGTTCGGAAATATCCGCCAGCTCCGCCAGGGCAATGCCCAGGAAATCAAAGCTGAGGGCCATGGGCTGGCCGTGGAAATTGCCGCCGGAGATGCCCTCCATGGTATCGGAGAAAATGATGGGGTTATCGGTGACGGCATTCATTTCAATTTCCACCCGGTCCAGCACATATTGCAGCGCATCCCAGCTGGCGCCGTGCACCTGGGGGGTGCAGCGCAGGGAATAGCGATCCTGCACCCGGATTTCCCCCTGCCGGGTGGTATTTTTGCTGCCCTCCAGATAGGTGCGCAGCATCCTGGCCGTTTCCAATTGCCCCCAGTGAGGGCGCACCTCATGCACCCGTTCATCCAGGGCGTCCACCACGCCCCGATGGGCCTCAAAGGTCAGGGCCGCCGCAATATTGGCCGATTCCATCAGCTCCAGGGCGTCAAAGAGGGTCATGGCGCCCACGGAGGTCATAGCCTGGGTGCCGTTGATCAGCGCCAGGCCTTCCTTGGCCACCAGTTCCACCGTAGGGATGCCCGCCCGGGCCATGGCCTCGGCGCCGGGCAGAATTTCCCCCTGATATTCCGCTTCGCCCAATCCGATCATGGGCAGCACCATATGGGAAAGGGGGGCCAGATCGCCGCTGGCGCCCAGGCTGCCCTTCTGGGGGATCACCGGGGTGACACCCCGGTTCAGCATGGCAATCAGCGTTTCCACAATTTCCAGCCGTGCCCCGGAATAGCCCTTGGCCAGATTATTGACCCTGAGCAGCATAATGCCCCGGGATACCTCCCGGCTGAAGGGCCCTCCTGCGCCCACGGCGTGGGTGATAATCAGATTGCGCTGCAATGTTTTGCATTCTTCCTGGGTGATATGCACATCGCTGAATTTTCCAAAGCCGGTGGTGATGCCGTATACCACCCGGCCCTCATCCACCAGATCATCCACCGTTTTCCGGGATTGAAGAATCCTTTCCCGGGCCTGATCAGCCAGCATCACCGGCGCATCATGGCAGCAGACGGTATGAATATTCCGCAGGGTCAGCGTTTCCCCTGTGATGGTTACAACGGATCTCATGGCTCATTCCTCTTTCAATCAATATGTTTTCTCAGCAAAGGGATGCGGAATATTCGCTTCGGGCCAGCACCCGCTTTTCCCCTTCCAGGGCGGCCTTTTCCAAGGCGCTCACCTCAAGGGCCATGGCCTTCACATATGCCTCATCTTTGATGCTGCCCAGATTGATTTTCACATTGAGCAGCGCCCCCAGCATGCCCGTGCGGGCCAGCATGGCGGATACCAGTGCATCGGTAGCCGCATTGGGATTGCCCCAGGAAAGCACCTTTTCCGCCATTGCAAATACCGGCAGGATGCTTTTTGCCACCTGCAGGGGCGTTTCTGCCGCGCTTTTCAGGCCAAGCTGCATCTTTTCCCGGCGGACTGCCTTTTCTTCATCCGTATTTTTCGGCATGGCCAGCGCCGCCATATAGAGAGAAAAGGCCTCCGTATCCTGCTGCATAGCCAGCAGCAGCCCATCCTTCAGATCCTTCATTTCCGCAGCGATCGCCGCCATTTCTTCCCGGATGGCCTCATATTTGGGCCCCTGGCTCAGATTGGCCACCATGCCCGTCAGCGCTGCCCCCAGGCTGCCCGCCAGGGCCGCAATGCTGCCGCCGCCGGGGGCCGGGGCATCGGACCAGGTGACGGATACCAATTCTGCCGCTGTCATTTCCCGCAAATCTTTCATTTCCATGCTCCTTTACAGCCGGCTTTCCAGCACCTGTTCGCCGGAGAAATCCTCAATCTGCAGATAGTATTCGGCGCAGTCCACCAGCGCCTGCTGGGGCACCAATCCGATCACTTCGCTGCCCAGCACATTCACGCCATACCGCCGGGCCTCCATCTTCACCGTTTCAAATACCCGGTAAATGGGGGTCTTGGTATAATCGGTAAGATTCATGGAAACCTGGGCCACATTCCTCTCCTCCAGCATGACCCCCAGGGCCTTGCAATAGCGGAAGCCGCCGGAAATATGGCGCACCGCCTTGGCGATCCTGGTGGCGATTTCCAGATTGGAGGTATCCAGATTGATATTGAAGGCGATCAGGGGCATCCGGGCACCGATGGCGGTAACGCCGCCGGTGGGATGGATGGTGGCAGGGCCGAAATCCGGCTTCCATTTTTCCTGATCCAGCATTTTTTCCGCCATGCCCTCAAACTGGCCCTTGCGTACCTCCGCCAGATTCTCCCGGTGGGGAGCGGAGGCGGATTTTTCATAGAGGAAGAAGGGCTGGCCGTATTTTTCCGCCGCCAGGGCAGCAGTTTCCTTGGCGATGCGGTCGGCGTCTTCAATGGTGGTATTGCGGATGGGGATGAAGGGCACCACATCCACGCAGCCCATCCGGGGATGCTGGCCCTGATGCTTGGTCATATCGATCAATTCCACCGCCTTGCCGATGGCGGCCACCACTGCATCCCGCAGGGCCTCCGGCTCGCCAATGACGGTGACCACGCTGCGGTTGTGATCCTTATCGGAGGAATAATCCAACAGCTTCACATCTTCCTTGCCCCGGAAGCAATCCAGAATCTTTTCCAGCTTTTCCAGATCCCGGCCTTCGCTGAAATTGGGCACGCATTCAATGATTTTATTCATAATTATTTTACCTCGATTCCTTTCTTGATCACCGTTTTCACCTGATCGCTGCCGAAGCGATAGAAGATATGCTCAAGGCTGGGAGCATCCCAGATGAGAATATCTGCCTGCTTGCCCGCTTCCAGGGTGCCGATGCGATGGGCCCTTCCGATGGCGGCGGCGGCATTCAGGGTGACCGCCGTGAGTACCTCCTCCGGTTTCATCCGGTATTTATAGCAGGCAAGGCTCATCACCATCTGCATATTCAAACTGGGGCAGGAGCCGGGATTGAAATCCGTGGCCGCCGCCACAGGCACCCCGGCGTCAATCATGGCCCGGGCCCTGGCAAAGGGCTTATCCAGATAGAAGGAGGTGGCGGGCAGCAGCACGGCCACCGTGCCCCCCTCCGCCATTTTTTCAATGCCCCCGTCCGGGGCGGCGATGAGATGCTCGGCGGAGACGGCACGCAGTTCCCCTGCCAATTGGCTTCCGCTGATGGGATTGATTTCATCGGCGTGGATTTTCGCCCCCAGCCCGTGGGACAGGCCTGCTTTCAGGATTTCCTCTGCTTCCGCAGCATCGAAAACCCCCGTTTCGCAGAATACATCGCAAAATTCCGCCAGGCCCTCTTTGGCCACCTCCGGGATCACCCGATCGGTGAGCAGGCGGATATAGCCTGCCCTGTCCCCGGCAAATTCGGAGGGCACCGCATGGGCCCCAAGGAAGGTGCTCACCAGCTCCACAGGCTGGGCTTCATTCAATGCCTTTACCGCCCGCAGCTGCTTCAGTTCCGTATCCAGATCCAATCCGTAGCCGCTTTTGCATTCGCAGGTGGTGGTGCCGTATTGCAGCATTTCCCTGAGGGCCGCGGCTGCCTTATCCTGCAATTCTTCCTGGGATGCCCCCCGGGTAGCCCGGACGGTGGAAAGGATGCCGCCGCCGGCAGCCAATATCTCCAGATAAGGCACCCCCTGCAGCTTCAGCATCAGTTCATGGGCACGCCAGCCCCCGAAAACCAGATGGGTATGGGCGTCCACCAGGCCGGGGGTGACCAGGCGGCCTTCCCCATCGATAATTTTTGCATCCGGGATGCAGGGCGCCTCCCCCTCCCCGATCTTACGAATCACGCCATCTTCCATCAGCAGCCAGGCATTCTTCAGCAGGCAGATTTCCCCCTGAGCTTTGCCCCTTTGGGCACTGCTTCCAAGGGGCGTTGCCAATTGGCCAATATTTTTGATCAATACGGTCATAGATGCATCAGCCTTTCAGAATACTCCGCACCAGTTCCCGGTCTGCCACTACCGGCACGGTGATATGATCGGTTTCCTTATACATTTCGTTGTATTCCTCAATGGTGGAAAGGGCATTTTCATTCCGGGCCCAGGCGCGGCGGGAAACGCCCACCATGGTATCCCAGGGCATGGACATGCGCAGGATGGTATCCACCCTCTCGCTGCCGTCCAGCACCATGCCAAAGCCCCCGTTGACAGCCTTGCCGATGCCCACGCCGCCGCCGTTATGCAGCGCCACCAGGCTCATGCCCCGGGCGCAGTTGCCGGCATAGCACTGGGTGGCCATATCCGCCATGATATTGGATCCATCCTTGATATTGGATGTCTCCCGGAAGGGGGAATCGGTGCCGCCGGTATCGTGGTGATCCCTTCCCAGCATCACGGGGCCGATTTCTCCGTTACGCACCATTTCATTGAATTTCAGGGCGATGTTCATCCGGCCCAGGGCATCCTGATAGAGGATGCGGCACTGGGTGCCCACCACCAGCTTGTTTTTCTTGGCGTCCCGGCACCAGATATAATTGTCATAATCCTGATAGCGCCGGTTGAGGGAAAGGATATATTCCGCAGCGGCGGCATCCGTCTTATCCAGATCCTCGGGATTGCGGGAAAGGCAGCACCAGCGGAAGGGGCCGTAGCCAAAATCAAACAGGCAGGGGCCCAGGATATCCTCCACATAGGAGGGGAAGACGAATCCATCCAGATCATTTTCCCCATTCCTGCAGATGGCGGTAACGCCGGTATCGTATACGGCCTTGAGGAAGCTGTTGCCGTAATCGAAGAAATAGGTGCCCCGGTCATGCAGCTTGCAGATCATTTCATAATGATGCTGCAGGGACCGATCCACCAGCTTTGCAAATCCCTTGGGATCGGCGGCCAGCATTTCGGTGCGCTGGGCGAAGGTGAGGCCCTGGGGGCAGTATCCCCCGTCATAGGGCACATGGCAGGAGGTCTGATCGCTGAGCAGATCCACATGAATGTTGTGATCATACAGATATTCCAATAGATCCACTACATTTCCGTGATAGGCGATGGCGCAGGGGGCCTTTGCCGCCAGCTTTTCCTTGGCCATCTGCACGGCCTCTTCCAGGCTGTCCGTCTTTTTGCTGACCCAGCCCTGGGTATACCGGGTCATGATCCGGGATTCATCCACTTCTGCGATGATGGATACCGCCCCGGCGATTTCCGCCGCCTTGCCCTGGGCGCCGGACATGCCCCCAAGGCCTGCGGATACGAATAACCTGCCCGCCAGATTGCCATCCTCGGGGATGCCCAGCTTCAGCCGCCCGGCATTGAGCAGGGTATTGAAGGTGCCGTGCACGATGCCCTGGGGCCCGATATACATCCATCCCCCGGCGGTCATCTGGCCGTAATTGGCCACGCCCATGGCGGCGGCACGATTGAAATCCTTCTGATTATCGAAGGCGCCCACCATCAGCCCATTGGAAATGATGCACCGGGGCGCCAATTTATGGGAGCGGAACAGCCCCAAGGGATGCCCGGACATGACCACCAGCGTCTGCTCATCGGTCATCACTTCCAGGTATTTTTTGATGAGCCGGTATTGCATCCAATTCTGGCATACCTGGCCGGTTTCCCCATAGGTAACCAGCTCATAGGGATAGAGGGCGATATCAAAATCCAGATTGTTATCGATCATCACCTGGAAGGCCTTGGCCTCGATGCAATTGCCCTTGTATTCATGGATGGGCTTGCCATACAGCCTGCCCTCCGGACGGAAGCGATAGCCGTAGATGCGGCCGTGCTCCTCCAGCTCCTGGGCGAATTCCGCCGCCATCTGCTGATGATGGGCTTTGGGGATATAGCGCAGGGCATTCATGATGGCCAGCTCCTTATCCCCCTGGGAGAGGGCAGATTCCCTACGGGGGGCACGGCGATAGGCCGGATCAAAGGAGGGATATTCCGGCAATTGTTCATCAAGCTGCAAAATTTTTGCATTCAAATCGGTCATGGATCGTCCTTTCCGGCTAAAAATCGCCTTTGTAATAAAAATTTAATATTTCACGCTCTATAAGAATCATTCCTTTTTATTATACCGTTTCTGATTTGCGGTTGCAAGAGCATTTTTGAAATGCCGGATTTATCATACAGATCGGCGGTTTTTGTGCTTCATTTATTCCCATTTCCTCTGCGGCTGAAAAGGGTATTTTTTTACATTTTCAATTACGCCTAATTATTTGGCGCTTGACACAATCTTGTAAATATTTCTTGATCGGGATATAATATTGCAGTAGAAATGGGGTTTCCCCATGAAGAAAGGAAGAGGTAAAAATGAAAACCCGTAAATGGCTGCTGCTGGCCGCGCTGGTGCTCAGCGTTGCCATGGCTACCACCGGCACCATGGCCTATCTATCCGATACCGATAGCGATGTAAACGTGATGACGCTGGGTAATGTGCAGATCGAACAGATCGAACTGCAGCGCGCTGAAGGCGTTGAGCATACCGGTTTGCTTAACGATGGTGATCTTGTTCCCTTTGTAAAAGGCCAACCGCTGTATCCTGCGTACCCTGTTGCCGGCTCTACGAACCCCTACACCGCTGAAGCAAATGATCTGCTCTACTGGGGTCCCTATGTAACAGCTGAAAGTGATGGCACTATAAATGGCGCTGGCAATGGCCTGTGGAGCGATGATAAATTGGTTGGTGCACTGGATAAGTTTGTGTTCGTCAAGAATACCGGCAAATCCGATTGCTACTACCGCACCTGGCTCGCCTTCGAATGCCCTGAAGGCATGGAATACAGCGAAGGCTCTGATAAGGAATTCATGATGAATATCAATCTCAATGATCGCTTCGACTGGGAGGAGCATGGCTATTGCACCATTGAAGGCGTTCAGTATCTGGTCATGAGTGCGACCTATAAGAACGTACTTGCTGCCGGTGAAATCTCCCGTCCTTCTCTGCTGCAGGTGGTTATGACCCACAATGCCACCAACGAAGATATGGAACTGCTGGGCGACACCTATGAAATCCTGGCCTTCACCCAGGCTGTGCAGACCATCAACTTCCCCGATGCTGAAACTGCTCTGAATGCTGCTTTCGGCACCGATCATCCCTGGACTGAAGCCCCCGCTATTCCCGTCTTGGTAGAAACTGCCGATGAACTGGTTGCGGCTCTGGAAAACGGCCAGGATGTTGTTCTGACGGACGATATCAAGATCGATCCCGCTAACATGAGCAATGCTTACGGCACCACCGGTCTCAATGTGAAGAACGGCCAGGCCATTTACGGCAACGGCAACACCCTGGATATCAAGGGCGCCGGCGGTACCTGGGATTCCGGTATCAATACCACCGGCGGTCTGATCAAGGATCTGAAGGTGACCGGTTCCTTCCGCGGCATTTTCATCAATCATAACAGCGATCATTCCGAGCCTGTTGTGCTGGAAAACGTGATCATTGATGGCACCACCTATACCATCAGCTGCGACCAGGGCCTGAATCAGAATCTGATCGCCACCAATTCCACCTTCAAGGGCTGGACCAGCTTTGCCGCTACTCTGGGCGAGGCCAAGTTCGTGGATTGCTATTTCGGCGAAGGTAACGGTTACAGCTTCTGCCGTCCCTATGCTCCCACCGAATTTGTGGGCTGCGAATTTGAAGCCGGTTACACTGTCGATCCCCGCGCTGCTGTCACCTTCGAAAATTGCACCCTGGATGGCGTGGCTCTGACCGCTGAAAACCTGTCTGATCTTGTAACTGATACTGCCAAGGCTACTGTGAAGTAATTCATAAGTAATTGTAAAAGAGACTGTCGGTTCTTTGGAACCGGCAGTCTTTTTTCATACACCGGGATTGGTAAAAATGCTTACGGAGGGACGAGGGCATCCCGCCCTACGATGGGGACGGCTGCGCTTCCGGGGCCAGCGTTTCCCCAACGGGCGGCCGCAAGGGCATTTCTCAATACAAAAAACAACCGGCGATACCGGTTGTTCTTTGTTTTTTCGGATATCAATTGCAGGGGCGATTTATTCTTCCCCCGGGCGATGCAGCCCCTTCAGCAGTGCCAGCATCCGCTTTTCCGCCGCCAGCAGATCATCCACCCCATCCTGGGAAAGCACGCCCCGCTTCAGTGCCCTTGGCAGGCGCCCCGCTTCATCATCCTGATAATCCCGCAGCCACTGGCCGCCGGTATAATATGCCTCCAGGCGGCGCAGATCCCCCGCCAGGGAAAGATACTCTTCTGCCGCTGCCTCCAATCGGGCCAGGGCCGCCCCGGCCGCATCAAAGATGGCCTCCATTTCCTCAATGCGCCTGATCTGATCCATCTCAGCCCTTTCCTTTCAGCTGCAGCAATTCTTCCCGCCGGGCATGGAGATGGCGCAGGAAGCGCATGATGCCTTGATCATAATTGCGGTAATGCCACAGTTCGTCATATTCGGGCAGGATGCGGTCAATCCGGGCAATGATGGCATCCACATGGGGAATGGATTGCGCCGGATGCAGCTTCACCTTGCAAATTTCCGCCCCCAGCAGGATCAGCCAGGCAGTGAGCCGGATTTCCCGCTTGAAGCGATCACAGAAATCCACCTTCTCAATATCCGCCATCACCTTTTCCACATATTCGATCACATTATCGAAATAGAAATCATCCCCGGAATCCAATACATCAAACAAATGGGCATGATTGGTGACGTGCAGGGGCTTTTCCAGCATCATGGCGCTCATGGTGCATACGTGCACCCGCTCCGGCTCCAGCAGATAATAATTGGCCATCCGATACATAAGCCGGGATACCTTCGCCCCGCCGAATACCGTTTCATCCACATAGGCTTCCGCATTGCGGATAAAATCCGCCTTGAAGGATTCGCCGTCCTGGGGCTTGCCGGTATTCCAGCCGTACTGGCCGCACAGGGCGATGGGCGTGAGGCACCAGATGAAGAACTGGCCGCCGCCGCCCCATTCGGTAAGCAGCAGGCCCTCCGCCCCGTATTCCTTGGCCAGCTCGCCGCAGGTGCGGATATTGAAGGTGGTCACATCCATCCGGGAGGTAAAGGCCCCATGGGTATTGACGGAGGGGCATACATAATAGCGCACCCCTGCATCCCGGTAGGCGATGCAGTGATCGGTCATCCGCTGGGATTGGATGTATTCATAGCCCCATTCCAGGGCGATGGCATCCCGGGGCACCATATGATAGCTCTGGGGATAATTATAGATCATATCCGCCCAGAACATCACCTTTTTGCCGTGAGCCTTGTTGATATGGTCATTCAGCTTATTGAGCCATTCCATGAAGACCACATCCTTGCCCTTTTCCCGGCAATATTCCTCAATCTGATATTTGCCCAGGCCATAAGCCTCATCCAAGCCGATATTCACATATTCGGAACGGAAATGGGGCAGCAGGGATTGATACAGATTGCACATGAATTCAAAGCTTTCGGGCAGCAGGGGATTTAAGGTGGAGGGCACCTGATCCTCCCGCTCAAACAGGCCCAGATGATGGAAATCCGGCTTCCGCAGCCAGGTATACATATGCCCGAAGGAATTCTGATTGGGCACCAGATCGATGAACCGATCGGCGCAATACTGATCCAATTCGTGAATATCCTCCGGGGTCAGGCAATCAAAATGGGCCGTTTCCTTGGGATAAGCGGCGTATTTGAAGCAATCCCCCTCCATATACAATTGCAGTTCGTTGTATTTGAGACCCGCCAGAAAATCAATCAGCAATTTGATGGTTTCCACCTTGGGCATTTTGCCCCGGCTGATATCCACCATATAGCCCCGGCGCTTGATTTCCGGGGCATCCTGAATGCGCAGGAAGGGCAGCCGCCCCTCCTCCCTGCCAATCATCTGATGCAGGCTGGTGGCCCCCCGGAACAGGCCCTCATCACAGGCAGCGGAAAGCCGCACGCCCTGGGCGTCGATTGCCAGAATATATTCCTCTTTTGCAAGCAAGGGAGCGGAAAGGATCTGCACATCCTGATTGCCCGCCTTGATTTTCTGATAAAATGCCATTAGATCCAGGCCCTGATAGCCTTCCTTTACCGCATATACGCCATCCAGGATCTCCATTTCACGGGGCTGGGGAAAAAGCATCATATTCAGTTCCTCCTGTCCATCCGGATTGTGATTTCAGTATAGCATAATTGCCGCTTTCTATCAACCGATCTCATTCCCAGTTGAGCAGCACCAGCGCCCCCAGAATGACGGCCAGGGCCAGATATTTCCGCATGCTCAGTTTCTCTTTGAACAGCAGCACCCCCGCCGCCGCCACCAGCAGGATGGTACCCACGCTGAAGCTGGGAAAAGCGGCCATGGCAGGCACTGAATCCAGGGAAAGCAGCAGGAAACGGGAAGAAAAATAATTGGGAATGCCGATGGCCAGGCCAAAGAGCACATCCTTTTTCCCCGGCCGCTCCCTCTTCACCAGGCACAGGGCAATGCACAGCACCAGGGCAACAAAGAAAATATAGAAAAGAAATTGATTTTTCAGGGCAGCCGGGGCCAGCTCCTCAAATAATTTGCTCATAAAATCGGCACAGCCCCCTGCCAGCATCAGCAGGATCAGCCCGATCAGGCTTTTATTTTCCATGCTGCCGCCCCCGTGCATCATCACAATGGCGGCAACGGCCAGGGCCACCCCCATCCATTTCAGGGGGCCTGCCGTTTCATGAAAAATCACTGCAGAAAATACCGTGGGCACCAGAATGCCCAGCTTCATAAACGTGGAGGGCAGCACCACCCCGTTCCGGGCGATATTCCACTGCATCAGAAGAAAGGCCCCCAGATAGATCACGCCCCCCAGCACCCCCAGAAGAAGCGCCGCCAAAAAGCCCTCCGCCTGGATGGGCATCAATCTCCCCTCCCCGGCAAATACCGCCGCCAGCAGCCCACAGGCGCTGTAATTGGCCGCCAGCATGGCCAGGCTGCTTTTTGTATGTTTTTCACTGAGCCGCATGAGCACGGCAATCAGCGCGCTGGAAAGAATGGCAAGCCCCAGATACATCATAAGAAAAAATCCCCCATATTTTGCTCAAGGCTTACTGTATCCAAAATTGCCGGGAATGTCAAGAAGGGCCGCCCTCCTTCCCCGGAAACGGGAAGAAAAGCGGCCCGGATGCTGCCATTTCACAGGAAGGGAGGATTCCCCCCTTCCAGGAAAGACAGATCAATAATTTTCCTTATGCACTTCGAAAAAGGCCTGGGGATGATTGCATACGGGGCATACCTCGGGGGCCTTCACGCCCAGCACCAGATGGCCGCAGTTGCGGCATTCCCACAGGGTAACGCCGCTCTTTTCGAATACTTCCTTGGCTTCCACATTGTGCAGCAGCTTGCGATAGCGCTCCTCATGGCTCTTTTCGATGGCGGCAACGCCGCGGAACTGGGCGGCCAAGGCAGTGAAGCCCTCTTCTTCCGCATCCTTGGCCATGCGGTCAT
The DNA here is from genome assembly GCA_017395685.1 of Clostridia bacterium. Taxonomy (GTDB): domain Bacteria; phylum Bacillota; class Clostridia; order Christensenellales; family Aristaeellaceae; genus RUG563. Next base: position 757 of record JAFQOD010000007.1, on the reverse strand, counting down.
ACATATCGGTCCATTCGTAATTTTCGCCTTCAGCGGCATGGAGCAGATTCTGGGCGGTATCCCCCAGCTCGCCCAGGGCCTTGAACCACAGCTTGGCATGCTCTTTTTCATTTTCAGCGGTCTTGAGGAAGATTTCAGCGATCTGCTCAAAGCCGGCCTTCTTGGCCACGGAGGCGAAATAGGTATACTTATTGCGGGCCTGGGATTCGCCAGCGAAAGCTTCCCACAGGTTCTTTTCGGTCTTGGTGCCGGCATAGGGATTCTTCTTCATTTGTTTTTCCTCCTCAATTTTCACGAATTTTTCAGCAGGCTGCTTGCACAGGGGGCACTTGTAACCCTCAGGCAAAGGGCCTTCATGAATATAACCGCATACGGTGCACTTCCATTTTTCCATTTTCCATCCTCCTCATTCTTGTAGGCCCCCGCCCATCCTCCGGGTAGCCTATTCTTTTTTCTGGGGGGCTGAATACCATCAGAGCCTCCATACAATGGTATTATACACCCAATTGTCAAATCAAAACAGGGAAAAAATAATTTTTCAATATTTTCCTATAAAATTCCCCGCCGGTAAAAATCATTCCCCATTCTACAGGAAAAAATACATCCCCTGCTGTCTGTGGACTGTTCCCTGAATAACGGACAATAGAAAAAAGACGCCTCCTGTTGTAGAATGGAAACTACGCCAGGAGGTGTTTTACATGTCAAGAGAGTACACAAAGATAGAAGAATTGGTAGTCCTAATCGAACAAAGGCATGA
>JAFQOD010000056.1 GCA_017395685.1 Clostridia bacterium | reverse complement strand
CAAAAAACCCCTGGGATGCGTCGAAGGGCCGCAGCCCTTCGACTTTGAATCCGCAGCCGGCGACATGTGCGGCGGCGAGGAGCAAAAGGATTTTGCTTCCTATATCAATTTACGACCGTAAAAATAGGTTTTTCAGCTCCAGTCTGGGGCTGAAAAACCATTTTTACAGTAAATGTGATGGATCGAATGAAAAACTGCTTCGGCAGATTTTCATTCGCAGGTTGTCAAAAATACTTTTTTGACAACCTGAGGACGCTTCTGAAACAGAAACGTCCTTTTTTGTATCGATTTTACTGTTCTGTGATCAGGATTTCGCCCTTGGAATCGGCATCATCCCGGATGATTTCCCCCACGGCGGGCACGGTGATGCGGCCGGAGGCGGGATTTTTGATGCTGATGACGGGGGTGGTGACGGTGGCCTCCACCTCGCTCTTTTCGAAGGCGAAATCGGCGCCCTCCATCTCGCAATCGATCAGCTTCAGGCCCTTGCAGTAACACAGGGGCTGGGTGCCGCTGATGCGGCAATGATCGAAGGTGACGTTTTCGCAATACCAGGCCAGGTATTCCCCTTTCACCACGCAGTTTTTCACCACCACGTTTTTCGCATGCCAGAAGGCATCCTTGGTATCCAGAATGCAATCTTCAAATACCGCATTTTCGATATACTGGAAGGAATATTTGCCCTTGAACCGCAGGTTTTTCATCTCCAGCCCGGTGGCCCGCAGCATGCAGTATTCGCTTTCGGCGGTGCAATCCTGCATCTGAATTTCGTGGGAGAACCAGCCGAATTCGGGGGAGATGATATCGCATTTTTCCATCCGGATATCCCGGCATTCACGCAGTGCCTTGATGCCGTGCATTTTCGTATCCCTGATTTCGATATCATCGGCATACCATAGCGCCGCCCGGCACAGGGGGGTCATTTCGCTGCCGGTGATTTTCACGCCCTGCACATGCCAGAAGGGATAGCGCAGATTAAAATAGCAGTTTTCCGCCTCCACCTGCCGGCATTCCTTAAAGGCGCTTTCCCCATCCGCCGGGCCGTCAAAGGCGCAATCCAATACTTTCACATTCCGGGCCCCGTACAGCGCCCGTTCTTCATCAAATGTTTTCTTCTCGATCAGCTGCATGATGCTTTCTTCCCTTTCCCTGTTGCTGGGGCGGGAAGCCATATCTTCCCCATATCACCCCATTTTATTCTAATCTACCTGCCCGCTTTGTCAAGCCATAATCTGGTAAAATTATGGTGATTTTAGGGCGGGTTTTGTTTCCAGACGGTATATTTTCCTGGAAATGGATGACGGATCGGAAGAATCGGGCTATAATAGAATCGGCCCGGCGGGCCAATGATGATAAGGCAGGTTTCATATGCGATATCTGGAAAAGCGGCCCATGATCATGATCGTGATCGGGATTATCGGCATTTCATTATCCTCCATCCTCATCCGGTATGGGGAGGCGCCCTCGGCGGTAACGGCGGCATGGCGGCTGCTGTGGACGGTGGCGCTCATGTCCCCGGTGACCCTGGGGAAGGCCCGAAACCAGCAGGAAATAAGGGGGATGGGCCGGAAAAACCTGATGCTCAGCATCCTCAGCGGCCTGTTTCTTTCGCTGCATTTTTATCTGTGGTTTGAATCCCTGAGGCTCACCACCGTGGCCAGCGCCGCCACCATCGTCTGCACGGAGGTGATCTGGGTATCCCTGGGCTATTGGCTGTTTATGAAGGGGCGGATCGGGCTGCGGGCCCTGATCGCCATCGGGATCACCCTGGCGGGCAGCGTGCTGGTGGCCCTATCCGATTCCGGGGAGGGGCAGGGCCATCTGGAGGGGGATATCCTGGCGCTGTTGGCGGCCATTGCGGCGGGGGCGTATACGCTGCTTGGCCGGGTGGTGCGAAGGGATGTATCCACCACCGTGTATACCTATGTGGTGTATGGGGCGTGCGCGGCGGCGCTCACGCTGATGGCGGTGATCCAGGGGGATTCGCTGGCGGGCTTCGGGCTCAATCCTGTGATCGTGGGATTGGCGCTGGCGGTATTTTCCACCATCCTGGGGCATAGCATTTTCAGCTGGTGCCTGAAATTCTTTTCTCCCTCTTTTGTATCGGCCTCCAAGCTGTGCGAACCGGTGATTGCCGCCATCCTGGCCAGCTTTCTCTTTGGGGAGATTCCGGTATGGCTGCAGGTGCTGGGGGCGGCGATGATCCTGGGCGGGGTGATCTGGTATTCCAGGATTGAAAATGCCGAAGCAAATCGCAGGGAAAAAACCGGTGAAGGAAAAGCGTAATGGCATATGAACGGGGCGTAACGGGGTTGGGAAAGAAATACCTCCGGAAATGGAATAAATATGCTCAATTGCAGGGGCGGCCTTTGCGGCCGCCCGCATCGAAACGCACCGTACGCCATCCATCGCCCACCCAACCCGTAGGGCGGGATGCCCACATCCCGCCGCAATGAAAGGTGTAATACAACACTCATGGATGACAATACAAAACCTGATCAACTGTAGGGGCGGCCCTTGCGGCCGCCCGTTTGATTTCCGTGATGTTATGCGTTTTTACATCCGACGATTCCGTTGCATGTTTCATTGCGGGCGACCGTAAAGGTCGCCCCTACAGGGAATACGGTTTTTTACAGGATCCATGTTTATTTTCCGGATATGCATGGCTGCGGCGGGATGTGGGCATCCCGCCCTACGATATATGGATGTCTGCGGGCGATCTCTCCATCGCTTCGCACAAAAAAAGGCCATCCTTTCAGATGGCCTTCATTCTTATTCGTTCATGGCTTTCCGCTTTTTCATCAGGATGATCACGCCCAGGCCGCTGATCAGCAGCAGGCCCGCGAAGAAGAACAGGGGCGCGGTATCGCCGGTTTCGGGGGGTTCGGGCTGGGGCGCATAGATATTTTCGAACTGGACGGAGATGGCGTCTGCGCTCACATCGCCGATATAGATGCTGGGGGATACCTGGTTATCGGTGTTGATTTCGGGCACGATCCGGATATCATAGACGATATCGCTGTAGGTGACGTTTTCTTTGCCGTCATTGATTTCGCTGAGCTGATAATGGAATTCCTTGCCCACATCCTGATCGGCGAAGAAGAGGCGCATGCCGGCCTGGCCCTGGGAATCGGCGGTGAGGGTATAATTTTCGGTGGGATCATCCTGATTGACCAGATAGAATTGGAAGCCCTCGGGGGGGATGGTTTCTTCGCCCATGGAGGTTACAATCTTCTGGATCATCACATCCACGCCGCCCTCATCGGGGGCGATATAATCGGCGTCAAACAGATTGATCACCGTATTGGATTCCTTGACGATATAGGCGATGGTGGTGGGGATGACGAAGGCAATCACCGCCGCCGTGGCAAAGAGCAAGGCCATCTTCAGCCAGTGCTTTTTGAAATTCATGGGGCCTCACTCCTTTCTGATTATTTGATGGGGCCAATCCCTCCACCGCTATCGCGGTCCCCCTCCCTTTCACAAGGGAGGCGATTGGGTTGGCGGTTCGGGCCCTCTCCCTTTCACAAGGGAGGCGAAAATACCATCCGGCCATCAAAAGGCACGTTTTTTGATCCCATGCCCTTTGATGGCCGCCCCGCCCCGAAGGGCGGGAACGGTAAGAAGTATTTTAGTTCAGACCAATAATATGGGCGTCGCCGGAAACCTTTTCAGTACCGGTGACAGTGGTATTGGTAAGGTTCAGGGTGGAACCTGCTGCATTACCGCGAACGATGATGACGGCGTCGCCATCGTCACCGGCAGATTTCAGAGTGCTATCAGAAATGTTGAAAGTGCCGTTCAAGGTAGAACCATTAACGCCGACGCGAACGCAATACCCCTTGGTATCGAACTCACAGCCGCTCATTTCAAGAGAAGGAGTATTGTTCAGATTGATACCATTCTTGGAATAGACCTTGCAATCGGAGATGGTCAGGCCCTTTTCAACATTGGTAACCTGCACAGCAGAGTGCATTCCTGCGTTGACAGTGCAACCATCAACAGTCAGATTCCAATCGCCGCCGGTGTAGGACTTGATCGCAACCTTATCGCCTTCGCCGGTGTAATTGAAAGTACAGCCGGTAACAGTGACATTGTTAGTGTAACGGGTATTGTTGTCGCCCTTCTTGCCAAGATTGATGAAAGCGTCAGCAGAAATAGCGCTGGCATCGAACTTGATATTCTTAATGGTTACGCCAGTGGTTTCATAGCGTTTGCTTTTGCCATCAACCAGGATGGAACCTTCGAAAGTATTGCCCATGCCATCGATGGTGATCTTCACATCGGGCTTCTGGGTAACGGTCACATCGCCGGTGATTTTATTAGAAAGGAAGATGGTGGTGCCGTCAGTGGCCTTGTCAAGCTCAGCCTGCAGTTCAGCAGCGGTGGAAACGGTCAGGATAGGCAGATCCTTGCCGAACCATTTCTGCACATTCTCTTCATTCACTTCGCCGAAAGCGGTATCCAGGGCGATCTTGGCATTGTCAAAGCCATCAGCCTGCACAGCCTGGGACAGAACCAGAATATCCAGCATGCCATTGCCGTTGCCGTCGATGGCTTCCAGATCTTCGTTGGTGGCAGCGGACTTCAGATAAACCTGGGACAGGTTGGGATAGGTGGTATCGCCAGCGGGCAGGACGCCGTTTTGATGACGAATGCTGGCGCCTTTATACAGGTATTCGGTTACAGAATAGTTATTTCCATCGATTTCGATGACGCCGATGTTATTCTTGGTCCAGGTCGTGTGATAGCTGGTGCCAAGCATTTTGGCATTGCCATTGCCCACTTCCAGGGCAACCAGGGTACGGACGTAGGCGGGGCTCTTACCGGTGTTTTCAACGGTTACGAACTTATCCTGGGCGTTCTTACCGGCGAAAACATCCATGCCGCCGTAAGAATTCACCTGGGACATACGGACGGTGGTGGTATCATAACCGGCATAAGCGGGGCTGTCGCCGGGCAGGGAGGGATCGCCAACGATGGGAACGATGGGCTTGCCCTGGGTGAAATCTTTCAGAACATAGCTGGTCTGATCGTCGATGGTGTCGGTGGCATAAGTGCCATCAGCATTTACAACACGTTCATATTCGTGCTGCTTGATGTGAACGGAACCCATGGTCATCACGTTCACGTCGGAATCGGAATCCTGGAGGTAGGCGATGGTGCCGGAGGAAGCCATGGCGACGGAGAGAACCAGCGCAGCCACGAGGATCCATTTGCGGGACATTTTCATAGTGGTTTCCTTCCTTTCTTGAAATGGGGCTGCCATTTCGATTTATGCCTACCCCCGCGTTTTTGCACAGGTCAGCGGCAATCAAAGGGCACGAAGGCATTTTCCCCATGCCCTTTGATTGCCGCCCCGCCCCGAAGGGCGGGAACGGCAGGAAAATCAATAATTAATTAATGGTTACAACAGGAGTGTTGCCGCCGCGGATGATGCCGTCGGTGTTGTCAACATAGTAAACGGGGGTGCCGCCCTTCATGGTGCAGGAATCGAAGGTGATGGGAAGGCCATTGGAGCCAGCCAGAACAACACGGTTGTTGAATTCGCAGCCGTTGAAGGTGGCGGGGCTGTAAACGCGGATGCCAGCTTCGGACCAGATGCTGGTAGAAGCAGTTTCAGCGAACGTACAGTCATTGAAGGTCACAGTGCCGGTCATGTCCTTGTTGGCACCGATCTGGATTTTACCAGAATTGAATTTGCAGTTATTGAACACCAGATCACCGAACAGTTCGTCATAGTGAACAGCAGCATTGGCACTGCCGCAATTGAAGGTGCAGTTGGTGAAGGAGGCATCGTTGATGTACATGTAGTTCATGTTGGCGGTGAAGGTGCAATCAACGAAGTCAATATTGCGATCCTTGTAGTAGTGGCCATTGAAATTGTTTTCGGTAATGGTCACGCCCTTAACGATCAAATCAGTTGCGCCGTTATCCAGAGCAGCATACATATCGGCTTCGTTGGTGACGATGGAGGGAGTGGCGAATTCTACGCCGCCATTATCGCCCCACTGTTCGGTGTAAGCAGCGAAGGCTTTTTCAACGGAGTCAAAGCCGTCCTTCTGGATGGCATAAGCGGCCAGATAGATGACGGGAGAGCCGTCTTCGTTGATGTTCCAATCGATATCGGTCACAACGCCGCCTTCAACATGATGCAGGTTGCCTTCGGGATCGATATCAATATGGTAATCCAGGTAAACCTGGTTCAGGCCCACAGTGGTGGTTTCGCCGGGGGCCAGGGTGCCCTTATACAGGTGAGCATACAGGGTGCATTCCACGCCGTTGATGGTGGTGGTGATGGACTTGGCGTCATTGGCGAATACGGGGGCGTCAACGATCCAGGTCTTTTCATCGGCAACGGCTTCGGTCTGGCCTTCCAGCCAGTAATTCTGGTTGGTGTGATAGCCGAACCAGTTGCGGCCGGGCACGTTGGTATGGATTACGTTGTCAGAAGCGGTTTCGCTATCCAGGGCGGTGGGGATGGCCAGGGTGTACCATACCCAGGCATCAGTGGTGCCCTTATTGGTGATGGTGGCGGCCTTTTCGATGGTCACACCGGGGATCAGGGCGGTGCCCTGGGTGAATTCTTCGTTCAGTTCGATGTCAACATTGCCGAAAGTGAACACGTTCACTTCGCTGTCGCGGTCGGTGAGGTAAGCCAAGGTGCCGGAGGTGGCCATGGCAACGCTCATTACGAGGGCGGCAACCAGGATCCATTTGCGGGACAGTTTCATAATGGGTTCCTTCCTTTCATTTTTTATGTTTCACGGCTGCCGCCGTTAAACACAAAGGGATTTATGGTCACGGCCCGGGGGCCGATCGCATCAAAGCATCAGGGGACGATTACAGGCTGGGTCAGGATGGCATTCCAGGCGGCGGCGGCATCGGCAACGCCCACTTCCTGCACGGCATAGGCGGTGAAGGTGAGGGAAGGCAGGGTGGCATCGGTGAGGGAATTGAGCATATAGGCGGTCACATCCGCCTTCACCTGCACCTGATTGCCCTCCAGAACGGGGAAAGACTGATCCGCGGTATCGGATTGCACGCTGCGCCAGTATACATTTTCCACGCCGTCCAGCGCATTCCAGCCCTGGGCCACGGCATAAGAGAGGAAAGTATCAAAATTTTCGGATTTTTTGATTTCCACAAACAGCCAGCTATCTTCGCTGCCCCCATGGAAGATGACCTGGGGATCCTTTTCGATCACGGCAGAGGGCATCATCTTATAGGTATTGGTATCGGGGTTATTATCCTCATCCAGGCCGGTATCCGTTTCCACGATGGAAAGGGAAATATCGCCGTAGGTGAAGGTATTGGTGACAGGGGCGCTCTTGCCCATCAGCCAGGCCACCGTGCCGCCGGAAAGGCCGCCGATGATCAGGGAACAGGCCAGGGCCAGAATGAGGAATTTGCTGCGGGAGAGAACGGCAGCAAACCGCCGGAAGTTATTCAATTTCGCCATGGCTTGCTCACCGTCCTTTCTGTATGATTTGGGGAGACAATCCCTCCGGCCCTACGGGCCACCTCCCTTTCACAAGGGAGGCATTAATCCCTCCACCGCTAACGCGGTCCCCCTCCCTTTCACAAGGGAGGCTCAGGGAATCTTTTAGGGAGCGGGATTGGGAACGACTGTGATGCCGGAAGCGGAATCATCAGGATTTTCGGCCACTTCCTGGGCGTCAAAGGCGGCCCAGGCGGCATCAGCATTTTCGAAGGTGGCCTTCTGGATGGCATGGCCCTCTACGATGATCTGGGCATCCTTGATCTGATCCAGCTGCTGGCCGTTCAGCTGACTGGGCACGGTGAAGCCGGTAAACAGGGGGAGCAGCATCTGATCCTTAGCGGGATCGGCGGCGACCACCTGATGGAAGCGGAATTCATACACCACCTGATTCTTTACGGCATCGGGCCGTACTTCATACAGGGGCCAGATTTCCTTATCCCAGCCGGTGATGAATTTTTCGGTGCTGAAATCCTCAGCAGGATAGGTATCACGCAGCTGATCAAATACGGTGTTGATATCGGCGGCATCGGTCAGGGTGACCAGCATGCGCACATAGGTATCTTCCGTGCCCTTGAGCACAGTGACGGCAGGATCCTTGGTATAATCGGCGCCGGGGAGGAGGTGATATTCATTGCCCTCTTCCTTGCGGACGGGATTGCCGTTTTCATCGGGGATGGGATCGCCATTGAGATCCACATCGGTTTCATCCACCTTCACCTGCACATTGCCCACGGTGAATACGTTGGTAACGGAGGTTCTGTCCGTCAGATAGGCGACGGTACCCAAAGCGGCACTGGTGATCACCAGTGCGGCGCAAAGCAGCATAATAAATGCCTTTTTTTTCATTTAAATCGCTCCTTTTCAATGCGAAATCATCGGAAAATAAGGCCATTTCGCATTTTTGAACGGCAAAATAGGCGTAGACCGTCATCTACAACGTAAATAATACCACAGGAGGGCGGTTTTTACAACGCAACTTGTTACAAAGGTGTTACATAACAGTTAATTAAAGAGGAAGATTTTAGAACGATTTTTGAAAATATTTGAAACGACATGAAATATTGTCATTCGACATGAATGAATTCATCCTATTATATTGAGCAAAATGCAATTACAGGAAAAAAACGGCCATCCAATGGACGGCCGTTTGAGGCAAGCAAATGCGATCAGGGATTGGGGGCGGACTTGAGGGCGAAATACAGGGTATCGATCACTTCCTGGGTGCGCTTATCCACCAGCGTCAGGGAGCCCTGGGCCTGGCCCTCCCGGAGGGAGGCCTTGCCATGCTCATACCGGCCGGGGATATAATTCATGCTCTGATCGGGGGAGGCGACGGTATACTGCATGAATTCGGCCAGGGAATGATTGGAATCCGTTTCCTTGCAGTAGAGGAAGATTTCCACCTGCTGATTTTCTTCCAGCAGGCACAGCAGGGTGCCATCGGGCTGCAGCTGGCCTTCCAGGGAGGAGCGGAGGGAATAGGTCATCATCTTCTGCATGCCGCACAGGGCGCACTGATCATTTTCATAGGCGTGCTGGCAGGTATAGCTGCATTCGGTGCATACGCCGTCCTTGAAGGCATGGGGGGATACCTTGCCCTGCTCCTTTTCATCGGTAACATAGCCGTTGAAGCCGCAGCGGCATTTGCGGGTCTTATATTTCCAGTGGCCGGTTTCATCAGAGCGGAGGGTGGTGGTGACGGAGAACTGATGCCCCTGGGCGGGATCGGTTGCCTGGGACTGGCCGGAAACATAGCCGCAATCCACGCAGGTATGATTGACGGTATAGGTATGGGTATGGGTGCGGCCATCCTTATTATTTACCACGGTGCCCCGGTCGGTGGGATCGGGCACATCTTCATAATAATGGGGCATGTAGTGATACTGATCCTCCACCTGGATGGAGTGGCCGCATTCGGTGCATTTATGGGTGACCACCAGATAGGCATAGTGGGAGGAGGAACTGTATTTTTCCACCGATTTTATATCGATGGTGCATCGGGAGCAATCAGCATCGGCGCAGATATGGCCGCTGTTATCATTATAGCCGCAGCCGGTGCAGGTGCCGTCAGCATTGAAGGTATGGAATTCCAGATACATTTCCAGCTCTGCCGGTTTAAAATACTGGCAATCCTCGCAGTAGTCATAGCCGTATTTTTCCACGATATGCTGCAGGGCGGTGGTGGGATACTTTGTTTCATAAATCAGGCTGTAGGAATAGCGGGTGTGATCGCAGGGATCGGCGGCACCCACATCCGCATCCTGGGCGATGGCGGAAAAGGGCGCCAGGGACAGGGCCATCATCAGGCACAGCAGCCGGAACAGCCGGGAAGAATTCATCATGATCGTTTCCTCCATTTTTTACATCATTCCTTCCTATGATACCCCTGCTGCCATTCTTTGTCAATGAAATGGAATAAAAAATCCGCCCCGGACAAGCACGGGGCGGCATACATTATAATGGAAAGAATTACTCGCTGCGCAGGGCCTCCACGGGATCCTTCTTGGCCGCCATCCGGGAGGGAATGAGGCCGGCGATAAAGGTAAGGCACATGGAAATGATCACCAGGATGATCGCCCCCTGCAGGGGCAGGCCCGCCAGATTGGATATGCCGGTGAGGGCCTTGATGACGATATTGATCAGGATCACCAGCACCAGCGTCACCCCGATGCCGATGGCCCCGGCAGTGAAGCCCACGATCAGGGTTTCGGCATTGAATACCCGGGAAATATCCTTCTTGGAGGCGCCGATGGCACGCAGGATGCCGATTTCCTTGGTGCGCTCCAGCACGCTGATATAGGTGATGATGCCGATCATGATGGAGGATACGATCAGGGAAATGGCAACGAAGGCGATGAGAATATAGGTGATGGCATTGATGATGGTGGTAACGGAGCTCATCATCAGGCCCACATAATCGGTATAGCGGATCACATCCTCTTCTTCCACAGAGGCATTGTAGGCGTCGATGATATCGGTGATTTTTTCCTTGGCCTCAAAATCCTTGGGATAGATATAGATGGAGGAGGGGCTGTCTACGCTGCTGACGCCCAGCTTTTTCAGGTTTTCATCCAGCGTGGCGTCAGAGGCAGGGGGCGCATACATGGCGGCCATGGCCTGCAATTGCTCCTGGCTCATATTGGCCACGAAGGCCCGGTACTGCTCGGGGATCATATCCAGCGTGATTTCCGCGGGGATGGCATTCTTTCCGCCGGCAAAGGGCATGCCGGTGAAGATATCGGTATCGGGATTTTCCTGCTGGGCCTTAACGATTTCACTGGCATTCACCTGATCGATCAGATAGGCCATCAGATCATTGCGGTATCCCACCCCGCCGGTCATGGAGGTGGCCACGGCGTCCTCACGGGGACGGATGATGCCCACTACCTTGATTTCCAGGGCGTCTTCCAATTGGGCTTTGATATAGGCTTCGTCCTTGCTGCGATCCGCCCAGATATCCCCCTGCTTTTCATAATAATCGGTATTGAGCATCAGATAGAAGCGGAGATCCAGCATTTCATCATAGGTAAAGGAAACGGATTCGCTGATCAATTCCTCGCCCATCATCAGCCGATCCATCTGATCGGCGATTTCGCTTTGATCCTTGAGGGCCAGGGTATACAGATTGAAATCGCTGATTTCATTGTTCCTGGTGATGATCAGCACCACTTCATCATATTTTTTCGGCATCCGGCCGGTGACCACTTCAAACTGGGAATGGAGCAGATCCTCATTATCCAGCAGCGCCTCAAAGGCGTTGAGCTGGGTCATGGTGGAGGACATCATCAGATTGTTGCTGGAGGCCATGGCGGAGGTATCCATCATGCTCAGGATGCCCGCCTTTTCCATGGTGGTGGAGGGGTTCACCTGCACGGGGGTGCCGTCCTCCAGGATGCGGTAGAGGGTGAGGGGAGTGGCATACTGATACTGGATGCCGCTGACCAGGGCATCGATGCCCGTTTCTTCCTTTTCCAGGTGGGCCTTGAAGGCGGTCAGATTGTTATCGCTCACCTGGCTGACCATGGAGGACATCATTTTCGTCATCACATTGCCGGAATAGACCATATCCCCTTCCTTATGGCTTTCCGTTTCCTCCATGGTGCCCATCATGGCATTGAGCATGCCAGACATATCCATGGTCTGCCCTTCCAGCATAATAGGATAGGAAGAAAGGGTATCCGCCTCCACCCGTTCGATGTAGGCATTGACGCCGGCGGAGAGGGAGAGAATCAGGGCGATGCCGATGATGCCGATGGAGCCGGCAAAGGAGGTAAGGATGGTGCGGCCCTTTTTGGTCATCAGGTTATTGAGGGAAAGGGAAAGGGCGGTTTTGAAGCTCATGGAGGGCTTTTTGGGCCGGAGGGCGGATTCATCCTTCTGCTCTTTTTCATCGCAGGGATGGGAATCGCTGACCACCTTGCCATCCAGCAAACGGATGATGCGGTTGGCGTAGGTATCGGCCAGCTCGGGGTTATGGGTGACCACGATGACCAGCTTTTCCCTGGCGATTTCCTTGAGGATTTCCATCACCTGCACGCTGGTTTCGCTGTCCAGGGCGCCGGTGGGTTCATCCGCCAGCAGGATATCCGGATCATTCACCAGGGCACGGGCAATGGCCACCCGCTGCATCTGGCCGCCGCTCATCTGATTGGGCTTCTTTTTCACCTGATCGGCCAGGCCCACCCGGGAAAGGGCGTCCATGGCCCGCTTTCTGCGCTCCTGACGGCTGACGCCGGAAAGGGTGAGGGCCAATTCCACATTGGAAAGCACCGTCTGATGAGGAATCAGATTATAATTCTGGAAGACGAAGCCGATGGAATGATTGCGGTAGGTATCCCAATCCTTATCCTTGAACTGCCGGGTGGAGCGGCCGTTAACCGCCAGATCCCCGCTGGTATACTGATCCAGGCCGCCGATGATATTGAGCAGCGTGGTTTTGCCGCAGCCGGAGGGGCCCAGGATGGCGGCGAATTCGCAATCCCTGAACTGCAGATTGACCCCTTTCAGGGCCTCCACTTTGCCTTCGCCCATCTGATAATGTTTTACGATATCCTTGAGAACCAGCATATGCCATTCTCCCTTTCCCTGCATGATCTGCATGCAGACGCTTTATTCCATTCCTGAAATCAGGAAATATTTCCAGATTAAAGCATAACAGAAAAATGTAAACAAATTATGAACAAAAGAGGGCAGGCCGGGGGCGAAAGGGGATTTTTTCCATTTGCAGCCCCGGATGCCCTGCGCCGGATTAGTATGCCCTGATGAAAAGGAAATTTGCACAAAAAAACATATTTGATATAATTTTGAGACGGATTGAATAACGCTGGAAAAGCCTGCATTTTCGTTGGTACAATCTTCGAATTGAACCAAATTTTTTTCACATCCATTTGCTTGTTTTACATAATAAAATGCAGGATTTGCATAGATGAAATGACACTTTGATTATATAATGATATATATAGCTGTTCGATCTGGTGAAAAATTGGATGATTCATCGGGAAAGGATGAAATGAATTGGTGAAAGATTTGCGCCCGAATAAGGGAAAGTTTTCTGCAGATCTGCTGGCGATTCTGCGGGACTGGCAATTGTATCTGATGATGCTTTTGCCGCTGGCGTTCTATGTATTGTTCTGCTATAAGCCCATGGTGGGCGTGCTGATCGGCTTCCAGAAATTCAATCCGGTTGGCGGCATGTGGAAGAGCAACTGGATCGGCCTGGAAAATTTCCGGTTCGTAATGAAGATGCCCGATTTCCCTGTGGCCCTTGGCAATACGCTGCTGCTCAATTTCATGGGCCTGATTGCCGGCTTCCCCATTCCCATCATTCTGGCTATCCTGCTCAATGAAATCAAGAGCAGCAAGGTCAAGCGCACCTCCCAGACCCTGCTGTATCTGCCCCATTTCCTTTCCTGGGTCATCATCGGCGGTATGGTGCTGCAGATTTTTGCCCCCACCACCGGCGTTGTCAATGCCACGCTGCTCAAGTGGGGCTGGATCGATGAAAATATCCCCTTCCTGACCGAAGGCTGGCCCTGGCGGATCACCTATACCCTGGTGGGCGTATGGCAGTCCATGGGCTGGGGCACCATCCTGTATCTGTCCGCCATCACCGGCATCAATATGGAATTGTTTGAGGCCGCCAGGATCGACGGCGCCAATAAGCTGCAGCAGATCTGGCACGTCACCCTGCCCGGCATCCGCTCCACCATCGTGGTGCTGCTGATTCTGAATGTGGGCCAGATGATGAATATCAGCTTCGACCGGCCCTACATCATGGGCAATACCCGCGTGCAGGCCTATTGCGACGTGCTTTCCACCTTCGTATACCGGGCCGGTATCACCAATGCCCAGTTTGCCCGCGCCACCGCCATCGGCCTGTTCCAGTCCGTTGTTGGCCTGATCATGGTATCTTCCGCCAACTTTGTCACCAAGCGCCTGGGCGAAGATGGTATCTGGTAAGGAGGGAAAAAGATGTCGACGAAAAAAGAGATGGCCGTTCCCCACATGGGAAAAGAAAAAAGCATCTGGACCTTTCCCCAGATCGTCCTGGTCATTGTCATCCTCATGGTTTCCATGCTGTGCCTTTTGCCCTTTGTCAATGTAATCGCCACCTCCCTCAGCTCCAAATCTGCCATTCTCCGGGGCGATGTGGGCTTCTGGCCGGTGGAAACCACCACCATTGCCTATGAGGCCATTTTCCGGGATAATTCCATGTGGCATAGCCTGTGGTATACGGTGCTGATTACGGTGGGCTACACCGCCCTTGCCATGCTGCTCACCATCCTGATGGCCTATCCGCTGACCAAGAAACGCCTGCGGGGCCGCCGCTTCTTCAATCTGATGGCGCTGTTCACCATGTATTTCTCCGGCGGCACCATTCCCATCTATCTGAACGTCAAGGAATTCGGCCTGCTGGATACCCCCTGGGCGCTGATCATCCCCGGTGTGCTGTCCACCTATAATATGATCATTTTGAAGAGCTTCTTCACCTCCATCCCCGAATCCCTGGAGGAAGCGGCCACCATCGACGGCGCCAATGATTTCCAGATTCTCATCCGGGTATATCTGCCCCTGTCCCTGGCCTCCATTGCCACGTTGACCCTCTTCTACGCGGTAGGCAAGTGGAATTCCTTCCAGGATGCCCTCTACTACATCACCAAGAAGGATTTGCAGCCCCTGCAGCTGAAGCTCTATAACCTGATCAAGGGCTCCCAGTCGGTGGACCTGACCGCCATCGAAGGCGGCGCATCCACGGTGGCCACCAATATTTCCGAATCCATTGAATCGGCCACCATCATCTTCGCCACCCTGCCCATCCTGGTGGTGTATCCCTTCGTGCAGCGCTATTTCGTTTCCGGTGTGACCATCGGCGCTGTGAAGGGCTAAAAAACAGTAATTTACTGCAATGGAATTGCGGTAAAAATAAAAAAAAGGAGAAAAATACCATGAAAAAGTCCCTGTCTCTGGTTCTGGTACTTGCGATGCTGCTCAGCATGATCAGCGTCACCGCCCTGGCTGATGACGGCTGGGTGGAACTGCGTGTGGAAGCTTATGACCGCACCATCGCCGGCTTCAACGTGGAAGATTGCTGGCAGCTCCATTATGCCCAGGAACACTTCGGCAACCCCAACAAGATCAAGCTGGTTTACGTTTCCATCCCCCGCTGGACTGAAGGCGAAGTGCTGACCACCCAGCTGGCCGGCGGCACCGCCCCCGATCTGTGCATGACCTACAACGGCGACCTGATCAACCAGTACATCGAATTCGACGGCCTGTATCAGCTGGATGCCCTGCTGGAAGAATACGGCCCCAACCTGAAGGCCTTCCTGGGCGAAGATCTGCTCAAGTTCGGCCAGCAGGATCGTGACGAAGATGGCGAAAAGGAACAGTGGTTCCTCTCTGCCCGTCGTCTCTCCGTTGCCAATGTTGGTAACTTCATCCGTGCCGACTGGCTCAAGGCCCTGGACATGGAAAAGCCCACCGATATCGCTTCCTTCGAAGCCTATCTGCGTGCTGCCAAGGAAGCCAATCTGGGCGGCCAGCGCACCATCCCCATGCACTTTGACCTGTATGAATCCAACCCCCTGTACAACATCGTTCGCTTTGCCGATGCCTTCATCGATTTCAGCCAGGTAACCGAAGAAGATTGGTATGCCTATTCCGGCCTGCATGAAATGCTGCCCGGCTCCAAGGAAGCCTATCGCTGGTTCAACAAGCTGTATCACGAAGGCCTGCTGTATGAAAACTTCGATATCAACGATGATACCGCCACCGATTCTGCCCTGCTGAACGGCTACTTCGGCTTCTTCTCCATGCAGCCCGATCAGCCCTGGCGCACTGATAAGAACTATCAGAAGGAAATGGAAGCTGCCGTGCCCGGCGCCGAATGGGTATCCGTCAACTGCTTCTACAACGAATCCCTGGGCAAGCACCTGCATGACCAGTATGCCGCCAACGGCCTGAGCATCATCATCCCCAAGAATGGCGGCGCCACCACCGAAGAAAAGGCTATCGCTGCTGTGAAGTACATGGATTGGCTGGCTCAGCCCGAAAATATGTTCATGATGCAGAATGGTCTGGAAGGCATCAACTATCTGGAAGTCACCGCCGACGGCATCCCCACCAAGGTGCAGTCTGCTGACGCCGTTCCGGATGCCAACAAGATGCATGCCGGCGATATCTGCTTCATCTCCAACGGCCTGTACTATGGCTCCGATGAAAAGAATGCCGCTGCCATCGCTCTGAGCTTTGATGAAAAGTACCAGGCTGCCATCGTAGAATCCTACGTGCATGCCGGCACCGACGCCTGGACCCAGGTTTCCTTCTCCGTGCCGATCCAGGCTGAAACCGACTACGGCGCCATGATCAAGTCCAAGCAGGGCGAATTCCTGTCCAAGGTCGTCACCTGCGATCCCGCCGAATTTGATGCCATTTATGATGCTTGCATCCAGGATACCCTGAATGTGGGCGCCGCCGAGCTGATCGAAGCCCAGCGCGAAGCCTATCTGGATGGCGAATTCCGCGGCACCTTCCCCGGCAACCTGTAATTTGATCAATCCCCTGGGGCTGGCAATCGCCAGCCCCTTTTTGATGCCCGGAATGCCCTGCTTTCCGGAAAATTCGCCGCTTCCGGTTGACAGAATTTTTGCTTTGGGGTATACTGTTCAGGAATTGCAAATCAGGCTGTGAGGCAGTTTAGTCCCCGGAAATTCACGTTCAAGCGAGCCGATGAGGGTGTAAGTTCGGCACGGGAATGGGGATGGCCGCTGCCGAGCCAAGGCCGGAACATGGGGCCTGCGCCCCGTCAGTATGGCCCTTCGGGATCCTCCCGTTATCAGGATTTGAGGTGGGCGCGCAAGCGCCAATTGAAGTGGTACCGCGAATACTATGTGTCTGTTCGTCTTCAAGGCTGAACAGACACATTTTTATTTTGGAGGTTATGGCGGGAGGAGCCTTCTTTTTGAAAAAAGAAGGCCCCTCCCGCACCCACCCCAAGAAAAACTTATACTGGATTTTTCCGGTGTGCTTTCTATCATCTTGAGTGCCAGTGCAGCAATGATCCTGTTGCCTCACTGGGAAAACAGCTGATAAGATAAAAACCAGCATAATCCAGTAAAAGTTTTCTTTGGATGGGTGCGGGAAGGGGGTTCTTTTTCAAAAGAAACCCCTTCCCGCAAAAACCCCGTACCGATTAGGAGGAATAACATGAAAGCTTTGACTGCCAATGAACTGCGCGCGCTTTTCCTGCAGTTTTTCCAGGAAAAGGGCCACAAGGTAATCCCCTCTGCCTCCGTAATTCCCGAGAATGACCCCACCGTGCTCTTCACCACCGCCGGCATGCATCCCCTGGTTCCCTATCTCTTGGGCCAGAAGCATCCCGCCGGCACCCGGCTCACCGATGTGCAGAAGTGCATCCGCACCGGCGATATCGACGATGTGGGGGATATGAGCCATCTCACCTTCTTTGAAATGCTGGGCAACTGGAGCCTGGGCGATTATTTCAAGAAGGAAATGATCCCCTGGAGCTGGGAATTCCTCACCAGCGAAAAATATCTGGGCATCGATCCCGATAAGCTGGCCTTCACCGTATTCGAGGGCGATGAGGACTGCCCCCGGGATGAAGAGGCCGCCAATCTCTGGCGCGCCTGCGGCGTGAAGGATGATCATCTGTTCTATCTGCCCAAGGAGCATAACTGGTGGGGCCCTGCCGGCGTTACCGGTCCCTGCGGCCCGGACACCGAAATGTTCATCATCGTGAAGGAGCCCTGCGGCCCGGGTTGCTCCCCTGCCTGCAAGTGCGGCGCTTACCTGGAAATCTGGAACGACGTATTCATGCAGTATAACAAGCAGCAGGATGGCACCTTCATTCCCCTGACCCAGAAGAATGTGGATACCGGCATGGGCCTGGAGCGCACCATCTGCGTGCTCACCGGCAAAAAGAGCGTATACGAAACCGAAATCTTCGCCCGCATCCTGGGCAAGATCGAGGAGCTCTCCGGCAAGACCTACAATCCCGATGATGAGAACACCAAGGCCTTCCGCATCATCGCCGATCATATGCGCACCTCCACCTTCATCCTGGGCGATCCCCGGGGCGTATCCCCCTCCAATGTGGATCAGGGCTATATCCTGCGCCGGCTGATCCGCCGTGCCGTCCGCTATGGCCTGGGCCTGGGCCTGGGCGCCGGATTCACCTGCGAAATCGCGAAGGTCATCATCGATCAGTACAGCGAAGTCTATCCTGAACTTTCCGAAAATTCCGCTTTCGTGCTGGAGCAGCTGAAGCTGGAAGAAGAGCGCTTTGCCCGTACCCTCAAGCAGGGCGAAAAGGAATTCGATAAGATTTACAATAACGTGGTCAACACCAGGAATCTGTTGAACGCCATCCTGGAAAATGCCGATCCCGTGGCCTTTGCCCAGGAGAATGCCCGCACCAAGAAGCTGCGCCCCTCCCCCGATATGCTGCCCATCATCGAAGCCGCAAACAATGGGGATAAGGATGCCCTGACCGCCGCCGTCAATGCCCGTCTGGCCTCCCTTTCCACACTGGATGGCCGCAGCGCCTTCAAGCTGTATGATACCTACGGCTTCCCCATCGAAATGACCATGGAGCTGGCCGCCGAAAAGGGCCTCACCGTGGATCAGGATGATTTTGCCGCCCGCTTCAAGCAGCATCAGGAAACCAGCCATGCCGGCGCCGAACAGCGCTTCAAGGGCGGCCTGGCCGACGCCAGCGAGCAGACCGCCTGCCTGCATACCGCCACCCATCTGCTCCAGGCCGCCCTGCGGAAGGTGCTGGGGGACGAAGTGCATCAGAAGGGCTCCAATATCACCGCTGAACGCCTGCGCTTTGACTTCACTTTCGGCCGCAAGATGACCGCTGAAGAAATCCAGGAAGTGCAGAAGCTGGTGAACGAAGCCATCGAAGCCAAGGCCCCCGTCACCATGGAAGAAATGACGGTTGCCGAGGCCAAGGCACAGGGCGCCATGGGCCTTTTCGAAAGCAAGTACGGCGAAAAGGTAAAGGTATATACCATGGGCCAGTATTCCAAGGAAATCTGCGGCGGCCCCCATGCCCAGAATACCGGCGATCTGGTATCCTTCAAGATCCAGAAGGAAGAATCCTCCTCTGCCGGCGTGCGCCGCATCAAAGCCGTCATCGGCCGTCAGGCTTAAGGGATATGTAAATATTTGCGGGAAGGGGTCTCTTTTAGAAAAAAGAGACCCCTTCCCGCACCCATCCCCAGAAAATCAATTCTGGATTTTTTTGATTGCAGGAAAGGCGTTGTTTTCCCAGTGGAAGAGAGGATGCGGGATGGGGCATCCACCTGAAAAATGCTAAAAAATCACCCATGGATGGGGAAAACCACGCAGCCCTGTAGGGGTGAACCTTGCGGTTGTCCGCCCGGCATTGTAATCAATGAAATACGCATTCCCAATAAAAAACGGGCGGTCGCAAGGGCCGCCCGGGAAATATGGGAGCAGAGAGCATGCGCTAATAAAGGGCATGCGATCAAAATCCGAATAGATCATTCAGCTGGTTGGAATAATTGTTCAAATCCTTGTTCAGCTGGTTCATCAATTCCTTTTCCGTCATATCCAAGGGGGATTTGGGGCCGCTGTTGGAAACCAGAATAATCACCACCACCAGGATGATGACCAGGATCAGTGCGGCGCCGCCGATAAGCAGCAGCTTTTTCTTCTGGGGATCCAGGGAGGAAAGGAAGCCGCCCTTCTGGCCGGGGGCTTTGGGCGCCTTGGGGGCTTTCTGGGGCTTGGCGGGGGCGGCAGGCTGCTGCTTTGCATACTGCTGCTGATAGCCCTGCTGATAATTTTGCTGGGCATACTGCTGCTGATAGCCCTGCTGATAATTCTGCTGGGCATACTGCTGCTGGTAGCCCTGCTGGTAATTCTGCTGGGCGTACTGCTGCTGATAGCCCTGCTGATAATCCTGCTGGGCATACTGCTGCTGATAGGATTGCTGGGGCGCTTCCTGCTGCTGATAGGCGGCATAGGGATTCTGATACTGGGCAGGCTGCTGCTGGGTATACTGCTGCTGATAGCCCTGCTGGGAATACTGATAGCCCTGGGCATACTGCTGATACTGGGCGGGCTGGGCATTCTGGGGCTGCTGATAATTCTGCTGAGGATACTGGGAATAATTCTGCTGGGGATACTGCTGATATCCGGTGGTATTCTGCTGGCCGTTCTGGGCATTCCATTGTTCGCTCATGGATAGCTCTCCTTCGTGCCCGCGGCCTGGCCGGAGGGGCAGATTTCAATTGAATACTATCATTATATTCTTTTTTCCAAATTCCGTCAATATTTATGCCCCTGAATCTCTATTGAAAACGCCCTGCCGATTTGATCAGCAGGGCGCAGACTGCTGACAAATCCTGCAAACGCAAAAACGACTGTCTATGGGCGGTCGTTTT
This sequence comes from Clostridia bacterium, assembly GCA_017395685.1. Taxonomy (GTDB): domain Bacteria; phylum Bacillota; class Clostridia; order Christensenellales; family Aristaeellaceae; genus RUG563. The sequence continues at coordinate 10,514 of JAFQOD010000056.1, read as the reverse complement.
GCTTTCTGTGTTGGCATCGGCTGCAAAATGCGGTCACTTACCGCTATGTAAGCTCCCCTTTTTACAGCCTCGCCGCCTTGACTTGCAGGATTTGTCTCGGCCTGGCGGATTTTTATGGCATTTACAGGATATCCAGCCGGAAGCGGAAGGTGAATTCCTTTTCCTTCAGCCGGTGGATTTCAGGCAGATCGGGGCCGCAGCTGTTGGATCCCACGCCGGACTGCCTGTAATCGATATGCAGCACCGTTTTTTCCATCAGGGGCAGATCAAAATCATGGGCGGCAGCGACAATTTCCCCATCCGTCCAGGGGCAGGCGGAAAATTCCAGGGCGGGCAGGCCGATGATGCGCAGGCCCGTGCCCTTTTCATCGGTCACATAGGCAAACCGGGTATCGAACCGGTTGGCTCCCTCCTGGGGCTTTACCGTTCTTTCCATCATCTGATCCACCGGCACCCGGAACAGGCCAAGATGGGTGGATTGATGCTTATCGGAATAGGCATTGTGGGGGCCGTGGCCGAAATAGGTGCATTGATCGAAGGCACGGGGCAGGATGAACTGCAGCCCGAACCGGGGCAGGAAATCCCGCTTCTCATTGAGATGGCTGGCCAGGGATACCTGCATTTCCATTTCCATTTCCCCGCCGGGGGCGATGGTATGGATGGCCTTTACTACCGCCTGCCGGCCAAGATAGATGGCGGCCAGATGCATTTTACTTTCCACCACGGCGCAATCGCCCTCTATACGGGCCTGGATGCCCATGCAGCGGCAGCCCATCCGGTCATAGCCCCAGGCTTGCCAGGCATGGCGGATATTCATATCATTATCGGTGGGGGCACGCCAGAGGGTGATGCAGCCCTGATCGGCGATGAGGGCCCCGTTCTTTCTGATGGCCTTCAGGCAGCCGGTCTTTTTATCAAAGAAATACCGGCTGCTTCCGGCGGTAATTTCCATTTCCCACAGGCCGTCGGTGATCCGGGGGGCGCTGCCCTCTTTCTTGGGGAACAGATTCGCCGCCGGGGCCTTGGATAATTCAAACTGGGTAAAGCCCAGCTCCATACCGTCAGAGGAACGGATGAACCGGAGATTCAGGCACATCTGCCCCTTTGCCTGGGGCAGCTGAAGGGGCAATACATCCCTTCCGTGAGGGGGAATGACAGGGCAGGGGAGACATCCTTCCTGCTGGGTTTCTCCCCAGCAGGTGATTTCCCACTGGCACCGGATCCCTGCAAGCGAGGTGAAATCGAACCGGTTGAGCAGGAGAATTTTCCCATCCTCCATCTTTGCCGTCACCGGCTGATACACGGCCTTTACTTCCTTCAGGCCGTTATGGGGAATGCGGTCGGGGCTGACCAGCCCATCCACGCAGAAATTGTCGTCATGGGGGAATTCCCCATTATCGCCGCCGTAAAGGAAGCGGGGGCTGCCATCCGGATTATAGCCGTCAAAGAAGGCATGATCGCACCATTCCCAGACGAAGGCGCCCATGAACCGGGGCTGATCCTCAATGATATCCCAATAGGCCCGCACATCCCCGGGGCCGTTGCCCATGGCATGGGAATATTCGCACAGCACCAGGGGCCTTTCTTCTCCGGGCCGGTCGAAATATTCCCGGCACCAATCGGGGGTGGGATACATGCGGCTGACCATATCCACGCAGGGATCAAACCAGCCGTCGGTCATGCGGTTGAAGGTGGTTTCATAATGCACGGGGCGGTAATCATTTTCATGGATCCACCGGGCGCAGGCCCGGTAATTTTCCCCGAAGCCCGATTCATTGCCCATGGACCAGATCACTGCGCAGGCCCGATTCTTATCCCTTTCCACCAGCCGCTGGCTGCGATCCAGCAGGGCCGCCTGCCAATCGGGGGAATCGGCGAAGAAATGCCACAGATCGGTATCATAGCCCCCATCCTGGGAAACCATGCCGTGGCATTCATTATCCGCTTCATCGATGACGTAAAAGCCCATCTGATCGCAATAGCCGGTGAACCGGGGATCATTGGGATAATGGGAGGTGCGGACGGCATTGATATGATGGGCCTTCATCAGCTTCAGATCCCGGATCATATGCTCCGGGCTGATGACGGTGCCCGTCCAGGGATCGCTGTCATGGCGGTTTACCCCCCGCAGTTTTACCGCCTGGCCGTTGATTTTGAATACGCCCTTTTCGATTTTCACCGTGCGCAGGCCAAGGGGATAGGAAACGGCCTCATTTTCCCCTTCCAGCAGCAGGGTGTAAAGATAGGGATGCTCTGCATTCCACAGGATGGGCTGATCCACGCTGAGGGAATAGGCCCCCTTTTCCACAGGGGCAGCGGCGATCAGCGCCCCCTCCCTATCATAGAGGGATACGGTATGCGCCCGGCCCTGGATTTTTCCCGTCACCTGCGCCTTTTCTTCCGCAAGGGCAGTTACGGCGGTGAAATCGGCCAGGTAATCCTTTGGCCGGGCAAGGATGTATACATCCCGGAAGATGCCGGTATTCCGGGCCTTATCCTGATCCTCCAGATAGGTACCGTCGCACCATTTGAGCACGATCAGGGCGATCCGGTTGCGCCCGGGGCGCAGATAATCCGTCACATCCACCTCCGTGGTGGAATGGGATACCTGGCTGTAGGCGGCAAAGCGGCCGTTGATATAGAGATAGAAGCAGCTGTCTACCCCTTCGAAGACCATGTGGCGGATGAAATCATCCCCGGCAATTTCTATATCCCGGATGTAGAGGCCGGTGGGATTATCGATGGGCACATAGGGGGGATCACAGGGGATGGGATAGCGCACATTGGTATATTGCTTCTGATCGTATCCGTTGCTCTGCCAGCAGCCGGGCACGGGCATGATATCCATGGCGGAAGGATCAAAGGAAGGGACAATGCATTTTTCCGGCACTTCCTGGGTATTGGGGAACAGCTGGAAATGCCAATCTCCGTTCAGGGATTGGAAGCGGCTGGATTGCTCCCGGGGCAGCAGCTGCAGCGCCTCCGCCTTATCCGCACTGGGGATGAAATAGGCCCGGGGGGGCAGGCAGCCGATATGAAGCCGGGATGGATCCTGATGATAGGGCAGTGATAAATACATGGGAATCCTCCTGTAGAAAATATTCAGATATTGAAAAATTTCATCTTTTTTCATTATAGCGGAAAGAAAGAAGGAATGCAATATGCCTTTCCGGGGGCCTGAGCATTTCTGCCCCCGGGCAGGCATAAAATGGCCGGGGAGGGGATGGGATGAAGAAGCGGCATGGATGGATGATCCTGGGGGCGCTGGGAATGGCAATCTGCCTGGCGGCGGGCGTATTCCATCCGGCAAAGCAGATTGCCGCCGCCCCGCCTCCGGGGATGCTGATCTGGATTGATCTGGATCTGATGCGGCTGACGGTATATGAAAACGGCCTGGAAACCGCCCGCTTTCCCATCGCTGCCGGGGCGGAGGGCACCCCCTCTCCGGTGGGGGTATTCAGCATCAACCGGAAATTCACCACCTCCCTTTCCGGCTTTGGCACCCGCTTTCTGGGGCTGAATGTGCCCTGGGGGGATTACGGCATCCACGGCACCAACAATCCTGCCTCCATCGGCAGCTTCGCCTCCCACGGCTGCATCCGGATGCGGGTAAAGGATGCGGAGGCACTCTATAAAATTGCGCCCTACGGCACCCGTGTGGTGATTGACGGGGGCGCATACGGCCCGCTCCGGGGGAAAATGCGCACCCTCCGGGAAGGGGACCGGGGGGCGGATGTGTATCTTCTGCAGCGGCGGCTGATCCAGAGGGGATTTTTGCAGGGAAATGCGGATGGGGTATTCGGCCCCTCCACCCGGCAGGCGGTGCTGACGGCCCGGAAAAGCCTGGGCCTGCCCCTCTCCGATGGGGCGGATGGGGCGCTGCAGCAAATGCTGGGCATTCTGCCCTTTGAATAGGCAAAAAAAACCAAAGAAACACAAAAAATTCCGAACATTTTTTAATTTTACCTATAGCAATATTCGCATATTTGTGTTATAATCCTGAACTGGTGCTTAGCGCCCGGAAACAGGAGGATGATAAACCATGGATAAGATTAAGCGCAATGAACGATTGGCCGCCATGACGCAGATTCTGACTGCATCGCCCAATCATATTTTTACCCTTTCGTATTTCTGTGATTTGTTTGCCACGGCCAAATCCACCGTCAGCGAGGATGTGGCCATTCTGCAGGAAACAATGAATCATTTTGGCCTGGGGAAGCTGGAAACGGTCACCGGTGCGGCAGGGGGCGTGCGCTATCGTCCCATAGATCTGAAATCCACCGGCCGGGAATTTGTGGAGGGCATCTGTGAGCGGCTCCGGGAAAAGGATCGGATGCTGCCCGGGGGCTATCTCTATTTTTCCGATATTCTTTCCATGCCCGAGCTGGTGCAGGGAATGGGCAATCTGATTGCCGGGCAATACTATGACGCCAATGTGGATTTCGTGCTCACCATGGAAACCAAGGGCATTCCCGTGGCGCTGATGACCGCCCAGGCCCTCAGGGTGCCGCTGGTGATCGCCCGTCGGGCCACCAAGGTCTATGAGGGCAGCGCGGTGAATATTTCCTATGTTTCCGGCTCCGGCAGCATCGAATCCATGGCCCTGTCCCGCCGGGCCGTGAAGGATGGGCAGAAGGCCCTGATCGTGGATGATTTCATGCGGGGCGGCGGCACCGCCCGGGGCATGATTGAACTGATGAAGGAATTCAATGTGACGGTGGCGGGCATCTGCTTCGTGCTGGCCCTGGAAAATCCCAAGCATAAGGCCATCGAAGGGGAAAAATCCCTGATGCTGCTTTCCGATATGCGGGATGGATCCCCCTTCACCATCCGCCCGGCGGATTGGATCAAGTAAACATATTTCCACTCCCCAAGCCTCAGGGACACATTGTTGATTGAGAAACAATCAGAATTTTTCCATTTGGCTTTCTTGGGGAGGGTGCGGGAGGGGGATTCTTTGGCCTCCAAAGAATCTCCCGCCCGCAAACATCCTAAAAGGAGCTTTTTATGCGCATCATCGTGGGCCTGGGCAATCCGGGCGAAAAATACAGCCATACACGGCATAATGTGGGCTTTGACGTGATCGATATCCTGTCCCAGAAGCTGAATATCCCGGTAAAGAAGCTGAAATGCCGGGCCACCATCGGGGAAGGAATTCTGGGCGGGGAAAAGATAGTGCTGATCAAGCCCCAGACCTTTATGAACCTGAGCGGCCTGACCGTATCCGACGCCCTTTCCTGGTATAAGGCGGAGCCTAAAGATATGCTGCTCATCGTGGATGATATTGATCTGCCCTTGGGACAGGTGCGGCTGCGGGCCAAGGGCGGCCCCGGCACCCATAACGGATTGCGTCACATCGTCCAGTGCACCGGCACCGGGGATTTCCCCAGGGTCAGGGTGGGGGTGGGCGCGCCGCCCCCGGAATGGGATCTGGCGGATTGGGTCTTAAGCAAATATGCCGATGAAGAGGCCCGGAAAATCGCCTTTGACGCCTATATGCTGGCCGCGGATGCGGCGCTGTGCTGGGCGGAGCACGGTATCGATCTTGCCATGAACCGCTATAACAAACGCCATGCTGAATAAATTATTGGATTTTCTAAGCGCCTCCCCTTCTTTCCGGGAGGCGTTTGAGACAAAAGAAAAGGGCATTCACGCCCTGTACGAAATGGCCGAAGGACAGCGGCCTTTTTTCGCTGCCGCCCTGGCCAGGCAGACCGGCCGGCCCATCCTCTATATCGCCCCCTCCGATGCCGCCGCCATGAGCGCCGCCGATGACTGCGCCGCCTGGATGGGCGGCGGCGCTGCGCTCCTTCCCTCTCCGGATATTCATTTCACCCGGGGCGTGGCCAGCCGGGAAAATGCCTTCCAGCGGCTGAATGTGCTCCAGAAGGTGCGCCAGGGCCAGGTGCAGGTGCTCTGCGCCCCGGCGGATGCGCTGATGTGCCGGATGCTGCCCCCTGCCCAGTATGAAAAATACGCCGTGCAATTGACGGTGGGCAGCCGGATGGAGCCATCCGATCTGATCGCCCGGCTGGTAAAGATGGGCTATGAGCGGGTGGATATGGTGGAGGGCAAGGGCCAGTGCGCCCTGCGGGGCGCCATTGTGGATGCCTTTTCCCCTGCCGAAAACGGCGCCACACGCATCGAATTCTGGGATGACGAGGTGGATTCCATCCGCGCCTTCGATCCCATCAGCCAGCGCAGCCTGGACAGCATGGAGGAGGCCCTTTTCTTCCCGGCGGTGGAATGGCTGCTTTCTGAAAGCTATGCCCCCCTGATGCGCAGGCTGATCAAGGAACAGATGAATCGCCTGCCCGACAGCCCCCTTTCCTCCGATCTGCCGCCGCTTCCGGAGGAGGAAGAGGAAAATCCGGCAGAAACCCAGGAAAAAAAGGAGCTGGGGCGGCTCAGCTACCGGGTATATGATACCGGGGTGGCAAGGCTTTTGCAGGATGCCGATCAATTGGAGCGGGGGCTGCAGCCCGCCAATCTTTCCCTCTGGGCCGGGGCGGTGGACGCCCCCTGCGCCTGGATCTGGGAATATATGCAGCAGCCCATCATCCTGCTGGAGGAGCCCGACCGCATCAAAACCCGGTGCGAGGACAGGCTTTCCGGCTTCGGGGAGGATTTCAAATTATCCCTGGAGCGGCAGGAGGCCGTGCCGGAGCAGGGCATGCTGCTGCGCCCCTGGGAGGATATTTCCAAGGCCCTGGGCGGGGAGCAATTGTATCTGATGCAGGATCTGCTCCGGGGCATGGGGGAATTGAAGCCCACAATAATTACCCGCTTTGCCGGCCTGAACGCCCCCAAATACATTTCCCGGTTCAAGGAAATCAAAACCGATCTGGAAACCTGGAAAAAAGAAGGATATCTGGCGCTGCTGATGGCAGGGGGCGAGGCCAGAAGCCGAAGGCTGCAATCCGCCCTTGCTGAATTGGAATGCCCTGCCCCTGCCTGGGAAGAGGGGCCCGATCTTACTCCTTCCCAGGCCGTTATCTGCCCCATGACCCTGTCCCGGGGCTTTGTGATGGCGGATTGCCGTCTGGCGGTCATTGCCGACAGCGATATTTTCGGCGCCGGTTACCGCAAAACCCGCACCCGGAAATCCGCCGGGGAGAAAATTGAGGCCTTTACCGATCTGAAGGATGGGGATTACGTGGTGCATGAGGCCCACGGCGTGGGCGTTTTCTGCGGCACGGTGCGCCTTCAGAGCGAGGGCACTTATCGGGATTATCTTCTGATCCAGTATAAGGGATCGGATAAATTGTATGTGCCCACCGATCAATTTGACCGGGTGCAGAAATTCATCGGCGGCCAGGATAATCCGCCTCCCCTCAATTCCCTCAGCGGCAACGACTGGGACCGGCAGAAAAAGAAGGTAAAGGCCGGATTAAAGAAGCTGGCCTTCGATCTGGTGGCCCTCTACGCCGCCCGGCAGAATAATCCCGGCTATTCCTTCCCGGAGGATACCCCCTGGCAGCGGCAGTTTGAGGATTCCTTCCCCTATGAGCTGACCCCCGATCAGGAAAAGGCGGTCCTTGATATCAAGCAGGATATGGAAGCCGCCAATAATATGGATCGGCTGGTATGCGGGGATGTGGGCTACGGGAAGACCGAGGTGGCCCTCCGTGCCGCCATGAAAGCGGTGATGGGCGGAAAACAGGTGGCGCTTCTTGCCCCTACCACCATCCTGGCCCAGCAGCATTATTACACCATGCTGAAGCGGTTCAAGGAATTCCCGGTGGAAATTGATGTGCTTTCCCGGTTCCGCAGCCCCAAACTGCAAAAGGAAACGCTGCAGAAGGTGGCCCAGGGCAAGGTGGATATCTTGGTTGGCACCCATCGGCTGCTTTCCAAGGACGTCAATTTCAAGGATCTGGGCCTGCTCATCGTGGATGAGGAGCAGCGCTTCGGCGTGGCCCACAAGGAGGCCATCAAGAATCTGAAAAAGCAGGTGGATGTGCTCACCCTGTCCGCCACCCCCATTCCCAGAACGCTGCACATGAGTATGGTGGGCGTTCGGGATATGAGCCTTCTGCAGACGCCCCCGGAGGAGCGGTATCCGGTGCAGACCTATGTATTGGATTATAATGACGCCGTCATCCGGGATGCCATCATGCGGGAGCTGAATCGTCAGGGGCAGGTCTATTTCCTCTATAATCAGGTGCGCACCATTGATCAGTTTGCGGCAAGGCTGCGGGCCCTGGTGCCGGAGGCCCGCATCGCCGTGGGCCACGGGCAGATGAAGGAAAGCCTGCTGGAAGATGTGATGCTGGATTTCTATGAGGGCAAGGCGGATGTGCTGCTTTGCTCCACCATCATTGAAAACGGCCTGGATGTATCCAGGGCCAATACCATTATCATTTTTGACGCCGATCGGTTCGGCCTGTCCCAATTGTATCAGCTCCGGGGCCGGGTCGGCCGCTCCACCAGAGTGGCCTACGCCTATTTCACCGTGCGGCCGGATAAAATGCTTTCCGAAACGGCCCAGAAGCGGCTTTCCGCCATCCGGGAATTCACCGCCTTCGGCAGCGGCTTCCGTATTGCCATGCGGGATCTGGAAATCCGGGGCAGCGGCAATATCTTCGGCCCGGAGCAGAGCGGCAATGTGGCCGCCGTGGGCTATGATATGTATTGCCGGCTCATTGAAGAGGCCATCCGGGAGGCCCGCGGAGAGCAGGGGGAAAACATTCCCCTCCATGTGGATACCAGGGTGGAGCTGAAGGTGGACGCCTTCCTGCCGGTGGAATATGTGCGGGGCGAAAATCAGCGCATGGAGGTATTCAAGCGCATCGCCCTGATCAAAACCCGCTCCGACCGGGAGGACGCCATCGAGGAGATGATCGATCGCTTCGGCGATATCCCGCAGGAGGTTATGAACCTGATCGAAATCGCCCATCTCCGGGGCATCTGCGGAAGATTGGGCGTCAGCCGGGTCAATTACGTGGCCGGGGCGCTGGTATTCAAATTGGTGCCCGGGGCCGCCCCCGATCCTGTGAAGCTGTACGGCGCATTGGAGCAGACGGATAAGCGCCTTCTGCTTTCCGCCTCCCGGGAGCCTGCCATTCTTCTTCGGGATCCCCGCCAGCCCCTGGATGCCCTGCTCCGCGCCGCCGTGCCCATCCTGGAAAAGGTGGAAGCAGCGCTGGAGGAATAACGAAGCAGGGGAACGATGCCTCCGGCGGGCAGGGGGATGATCCCCCTGCACCCTGCATTACACGATTTTACTGATGCTTGTTTCGATCATCTTATGTGCGTGTGTTGCTTAAAGGACAAACCATAATTCCGCATTCCGAATTTCTACAAAGGAGGCTTTCCCATGATCTCTTTCGAAAATGACTATGCCGAGGGCGCCCATCCCAAGATTCTTCAGCGGCTGATGGAAACCAATCTGGTCCAGCAGGTGGGCTATGGAAACGATGAATACTGTGCCTCTGCCAAGGAAAAAATCCGGGCGGCCTGCCAGTGTCCCGATGCGGATATCTTCTTCATCTCCGGCGGCACCCAATCCAATTCCCTGGTGATCCGTGCCATGCTGCAGCCCTTCCAGGGCGTGGTATCCGTTACCACCGGCCATATCAACGGCCATGAGGCCGGGGCCATTGAATACACCGGCCATAAGGTGATGCCCCTGCCCCATCATGACGGCAAGATGGCCGCAGCCGATCTAGAAGGAATGATGAAAACCTTCTATGGCGATCCTTCCCATCCCCATATGGTGTTCCCCGGCATGGTGTATATTTCCCATCCCACGGAATACGGCACCCTCTATACCAAGGATGAACTCAAGGCCCTGTCCCGGGTATGCCGGAAATATGATCTGCCCCTTTTCCTGGATGGGGCGCGGCTGGGCTACGGCCTGATGAGCCATGATACCGACGTTTCTCTTACCGATATCGCCGCCTATTGTGATGTATTCTACATCGGCGGCACCAAGGTGGGCGCCCTGTGCGGGGAAGCAGTGGTATTCCCCCGGCATAATGCCCCCCGGCATTTTTTCACCATGGTGAAGCAGCACGGCGCCCTGCTTGCCAAGGGAAGGCTGCTGGGCGTGCAGTTTGATACCCTGTTCACCGATGATCTGTATTTTGATATCAGCCGCCATGCCATCGATCTGGCGGAAAAGATGAAGAAGGGCTTCCAGGAAAGGGGCTATCAATTCTTCCTCCATTCCCCCACCAATCAGCAGTTTATTGTGATGGAGGATGAGGAACTGAAGCAGCTGGACGCCCATGTGCGTTATTCCTTCTGGGAAAAGATCGATGATACCCATACCTGCGTTCGCTTTGCCACCAGCTGGGCCACCAGGGAAGAGGATGTGGATACACTGCTTTCCCTGCTGAAAAAGCCGGTATAATCAAAAAAACCGCTGCACACGCAGCGGTTTCAGACTGTCAAAAAACCCCTGGGATGCGTCGAAGGGCCGCAGCCCTTCGACTTTGAATCCGCAGCCGGCGACATGTGCGGCGGCGAGGAGCAAAAGGATTTTGCTTCCTATATCAATTTACGACCGT
>JAFQOD010000003.1 GCA_017395685.1 Clostridia bacterium | reverse complement strand
TACCTGTCTTTTCACGCCCATACAGCGCCCCATCCTTTGCATTCTTATTGGAAGATGTTCATAACATCCTTGAAAGTCATCACCAGCATCAGCCCGATCAGCAACAGGTAACCGGACATATGGATATAGGCCTCCACCTTCTGGGGCACCGGCTTTTTGCGGATGCCCTCAATGGCCAGGAAGATAATCCGGCTGCCATCCAGCCCAGGAATGGGAATCAGATTAAACAGCCCCAGATTTACCGAAATCATTACCAGCAGTTCCAGATAGACTGCCCAGCCGTTTTTCTGGGTTTCCTCAGCGATCAATTGCACAATGCCCACCGGCCCCGAGGATTCCTTGAACCCTTCCCCGGTGGTGATCATCTTGCCCAGGCCCTCCAGGATGGCGCCACCGGCCCGGATGCAATAATCCCCGCCCAGCTGCACCGCCCGGAAGAAGGAAACGGGCACATACTCCAGGGAATACTCCGCCGCCAGCATAACCCCCATCAGAGGCCGCCTTTCCGCTGCATCATACAGGGGCGCAACCTTCACCTGCAGGGTATCCTCCCCCCGCAGCACCGTAAGCGTCAGGGGATCATCCCCTTCTTTGTAGGCGGCAATCAGCGGCTGCACCGCCAGGGCATTATCCTCCGTCAAGCCCCTGGCCTCCACATTGTTGACAGCAACAAGCCGGTCCCCCGGCTGAATGCCCGCTTTTTCTGCAGGGCTGCCCGCATTAACCTCCTGAATCACAGCGTAACCGTAATCAATCCGGGCTTCCCCCAGGCATGCATACAGGCCGATGGCCACAACCAGCGCCAGCACAAAATTCATCACCGGGCCCATCAGGATGGTGAGCATCCGCTTCCATACCTTGTGGTTGGCCAGATTGCGAGGGTCATCCTTTTCCTTGCCCTCGGCATCATCCTCCCCGTAAAAGGCGCAATAGCCGCCGGCCGGAATGATGCGCAGGAAAAACACCGTATCGTATTTCTTGCTCTTCCAGGAGACGATCTTCTTGCCAAAGCCAATGGCAAATTCCTTCACCGGGATGCCGGTGAGCCTGGCGGCCAGGAAATGGCCCAATTCATGAACGGTGACCATAACCCCCAGCAAAGCAATGGCTGCAATCACATAAAATATCGTTGCCATAGATTGAATAATCCTCCGATTTGATTTGCTCATTTCATCCCGCGCCGCCTGGCGGGCCAGGGCGTCCGCATATTCAATATCCTCCAGGCTGCGGGCAGGCAGATGGGCCCAGCGCTGCAGGGCACCGTCCACCGCCCGATAGATGGCCCCAAAGGGGATTTTCTCCTGCAGGAAGGCCCCTGCCGCCTCCTCAGTGGCGGCATTGAGCACGCAGGCCGCCGCGCCGCCGGAGGCCAGCGCCTGATAGGCCATGGGAATGGAGGGGAATTTCTCCCCGTCCAGCGCTTCAAAGGTAAGGCTGCCCAGGGCAAACAGATCCAATTCCCGGGTGCCGGTGGCCAGCCGTTCCGGATAGCTCATGGCGTACAGAATGGGCACCCGCATATCGGGATTGCCCATCTGGGCCAGCACCGCCCCATCCTGAAACTGTACGGCAGAATGGACGATGCTCTGGGGATGGACCACCACCTGAATCCTTTCCGGG
>JAFQOD010000055.1 GCA_017395685.1 Clostridia bacterium | reverse complement strand
GGGCCGCCCCTACGGTTGAAGCTGTTGCTTGACTGTTCGAACAAGCTGCCAAAAGCCTCCCTTGTGAAAGGGAGGTGGCACGAAGTGCCGGAGGGATTGTCCCCATATCTCAGGGAACGCAATCCCTCCACCGCTATCGCGGTCCCCCTCCCTTTCACAAGGGAGGCTTTGGTTGGCAGTTCGAACAAGCTGCATTTTGCGATTGTTTACGGCGGGATGTGGGCATCCCGCCCTACAATTAATGTTATCAAGCATGTAATAGAGGAAAAGCTGCCAAAAGCCTCCCTTGTGAAAGGGAGGTGGCCTGAAAGGCCGGAGGGATTGTCGCCTCCCTTGTGCAAAGGGAGGCTTTGGTTGGCCGTATTCATTGCAATCGTTCCCGGCAAAAGGAAGAGGGCAATTCCGCCAGCTGATCAGGCCCTCTTCCTTTTATCTTTTCAAACCGGGCAAAGGATGCTATAATATAAAATGGAAGGTTATTTTTTACTTCATGGAGGCATTCTATGCGCATTTTGATCGTGGGCGGGGGCAAGCTGGGATTGACCCTGGCCCATCAATTGGTGGAAGAAGGCCATGATATCACCCTGGTGGACCGGCATGAAGCCGTCATCCAGAAGGGCATGGATATGGTAGACGCCCTGTTCATCAAGGGCAGCGGCGTCAGCAAGGAAACGCTGACGGAGGCGGACGTGCAGAATGCGGATATCCTCATCGCCGCAGCAACAGAGGATGAAACCAACATGCTCTGCTGCCTCACTGCGAAAAAGCTGGGGGCCCAGTATGCCATCGCCCGCATCCGGGATCCGGAATATCTGCCCAGCCTGCCCTTCCTGCAGAAGGAATTATATATCGATTATGTGGTCAATCCTGAGCGGGCCACCGCCCGGGAAATCAGCCGGATGCTGCGCTTCCCCTTCGCCGGAAATATCGAAACCTTCGCCCGGGGCCGGGTGGAAATGGTGGATTTCCGGGCCGCCGAAGGGGATCCGGTGGTGGGCATCCCCCTCCGGGAAATGTATAAAAAGAACAAGCATCTGCCCCAGGTGCTCTTTGCCGCCGTGGAAAGGGACGGGGAATGCATCATTCCCAAGGGCGATTTTATCATCCAGCCCGGGGACAGCGTCCACGTGGTATCCGATGTGGAGACCATTACCCAATTTTTCCATTATATGGAAAAAGGAATGGCCTCCATCCGCTCCGTTCTGCTGCTGGGGGGCAGCCGCATTGCCTATTACCTGGCCTCCATGCTGCTGAAGATGCATATCAAGGTATCCATCATCGAAGTGAACCCGGAAAAGGCCCGCTTCCTTTCCGAGGAGCTGCCCGGCGCCACCATCATCGAAGGGGACGGCACCGATCAGGAGCTGCTGGAGAGCGAGGGCCTCACCGATTTCCACGCCTTCGTGGCCCTCTCCAACCGGGATGAGGAAAATCTGATGGCCGGCTTCTATGCCGCCCAACAGGGGGTCAAGAAGGTCATCGTCAAATCCGGCCGGGAGAATTATTCCGCCATCATGCACCGCATGGGGCTGGACAGCATCATCAGCACCCTCACCGTGGCCTGCAACAACATCCTGCGCACGGTACGTGCCCGTGCCAGCCGATCCCATGCAGCGGTGGAAAGGATGTATAAGCTGATGGAGGGCCAGGCCGAGGCCCTGGAGTTTATCGCCCAGGCAGGGGCGCCCTATCTGCAGATTCCTCTGAAGCTGCTCGCTGTCAGCCCCGAATGCCTGATTGCCGTCATCGTCCGGGATGGGCATGTGAAGGTGCCCTTCGGCAACGATACCATTGAGCCGGGGGATCATGTGGTGGTCATCAGCAAAAAATCGGGGATCAGCACCCTGGACGAAGTATTCAGAAAGGGATAAAAAGTGAATTACAGATTGGTATTTCGCCTGATCGGCAGGCTTCTGCTTATGGAGGCGGCGCTGATGCTGCCCTCCCTGCTTGTATCACTGCTCTATGGGGGCGGGGATGCCCCCGCTTTTCTTCTGAGCATCGGGATCACCGCCCTGTGCGGTGCCCTCCCCGGATTTTTATTGAAGCCCAAAAGGGCCGATCTTACCCCCCGGGACGGGATGGTGGTGGCGGGGCTGAGCTGGGCCATCTTTTCCTTCTTCGGCTGCCTGCCCTTCGTCTTTTCCGGGGCCATTTCCCATTTTGCAGACGCCTATTTTGAAACAGTATCCGGCTTCACCACCACCGGCGCCTCCATCCTGACGGAGATTGAATCCCTTCCCCGGGGCATCCTTTTCTGGCGCAGCTTCACCCACTGGATCGGGGGCATGGGGGTATTGATATTTACCCTGGCGCTGCTTCCCCGCCTGTCCGGCCGCAGCGCCCATCTGGCCCGGGCGGAAAGCCCCGGCCCCACCTTTACCAAGCTGCTTCCCCGGATGAGCGATACCGCCAAGATCCTCTATATCCTGTATCTGGCCCTTTCCCTGATCATGTTCCTGGTGCTGCTGCTGTGCGGCATGAATGCCTATGACGCCCTGATCCACACCTTCGGCACCGCCGGCACCGGGGGATTTTCCAATTATAATGCCAGCGTAGGCGCCTTCCAAAGCCCCCTCATCGAATGGGTGATCGCCCTGTTCATGCTTTTGTTCGGGATAAACTTCGCGGTATATTTCCATCTGATCCGGAAGGATGTGCGCCAGGCCGCAAAGAATGAGGAATTGTGGGCCTATCTGATCATCGTGCTGCTGGGCACCCTGGGGGTCACCCTTTCCATTCTGCCCTCCTACGGCCATTTCTTCACCGCCCTGCGCTACGGCTTTTTCCATGTCTCCTCCATCATCAGCACCACCGGCTTTTCCGCCGCCGATTTCAATCTGTGGCCGGTCTTTGCCAAGGGCATCCTGGTGCTGCTGATGTTTATAGGCGCTTGCGCCGGCTCCACCGCCGGCGGCTTCAAGGTGAGCCGCATTGTGATGCTGGTGAAATCCGGCTTCAGGGATGTGCGCCATACCCTGCAGCCCCGGAAGGTGGCTGTGGTGCGGATGGATGGCAAGCCGGTGCAGGAAGGCACCCTGTCCACCCTGGGGGTATATCTGTTCCTGTATATCTGCATTATGATCCTGGGCGCGCTGATCGTCTCCCTGGAGGCCCCGGATTTCGCCACTTCCTTCACCGCCTCCCTCACCTGCCTTTCCAATGTGGGCCCGGGGCTGAATGCAGTGGGCCCGGCGAATAATTTTGCCTTCTTCTCGCCGCTGATCAAATGGTCCCTTTCCTTCCTGATGCTGGCCGGCAGATTGGAGATTTATCCCATCCTGGCGCTGTTTTCCATCAGCGTGTGGAAGAAAAACTGAATTGGCAAGCCGCCTGCGGGCGGCTTTTTCTGTTAATGCCTCCCTTGTCAAAGGGAGGTGGCACGAAGTGCCGGAGGGATTGATGCCGTATCTCAGGGAACCCAATCCCTCCACCGCTATCGCGGTCCCCCTCCCTTTGACAAGGGAGGCTTTGGTTGGCCGTATTCGTTGCAATCGGATGAAAAATACAACAAACATGGATGATCAACAAAACATGATATATCGTAGGGCGGGGTGCCCACACCACGCCGCACCAATCGCATGCGATTTACAAACATGAATCCGAAAAACATTCAATTCCCCTGTAGGGGCGACCTTTACGGTCGCCCGTAATGAAACATGATCGATGGAATTGGTTATATGAAAATATCCGGCGGAACTGTCGGATTCAAAAATACATAACATCATGCAATCAAAACGGGCGACCGCAAGGGTCGCCCCTACAGTTGATCATGTTATGTGTCATCATCCATGTTTGGCATGTTGTGCATTTCAATGCGGCGGGATGTGGGCATCCCGCCCTACGATTGGGTTATAATTGCCTTTCCCTGGAGGGGAAGGTGGCCCGGAGGGCCGGATGAGGTGGCCGCATACGATTATCCCGGCGGGATGAGGCCATTCCGTCACATAAAAACATCCTATTTCCCAAATCACAAGGATTGATCCCGATTGTTTCACGTGAAACAATCAAACAGGAAGCGCAGCATTCCATCTGATATACGCTTTTCTTGCAACAACGATTATATCAAATTCCATATTCACTGTTGTACATTTCACTATTCATTATGAATTCCGAATTCCGCATTCCGAATTCATTGACACGCCGCCGTTTTTATGGCAAACTGTAACATGCAAAGTTACTTCAAAGGGAGGTGAATGGCATGCGGATGACCGGGCTCCGGCTGCATGATTTCCGGGGCTATCGCCAGGTGCTGCTCACCCCGCCGGAAGGGGTCACGGTGCTGGTGGGGGAAAACGGGGCGGGAAAAACCAACCTGCTGGAAGCCATCCACCTTTGCTGCCTGGGCCGCAGCCACCGCACATCCCAGGATAAAGAGATGATCCGCAAGGATCAGGAAACCGCCGCCGTACAGCTCACCGTGGAGCGGAAGGATGGCCGCCATGAGGTGGGCATCCGCCTTTTTGAAAATGCGCGGCGGAAAAAGGTGGTTTACGTCAATGGCAAAACCGCCGCCCGGGTGGGGGAACTGATGGGCCATGCTACCTGCGTCATCTTTTCCCCGGAGGATCTTTCCCTGGTGAAGGAAGGGCCCCAGGCCCGGCGCCGGTTCCTGGATATGCTGCTTTCCCAGCAGCAGCGGGCCTATTTTTATGCCCTGCAGACCTATATGAGCGCCCTGAAGCAGCGCAACGCCCTGCTGAAATCCGGGGATTTCCGCCAGCTGCCCGCCTGGGATGAGCAATTGGCCACCGCCGCTGCGCCGGTGATCCGTCTGCGGCGCACTGCCTGTGAAATGCTGCATCAGCAGGCGGCAAAGCATTATCTCTACATCGGCGGCAGGGAGCAGGAAACCTTCGCCCTGCAATATGAAAGCCCCCTTGCCGGCAGCGGGGATATCGCCGGGGATATGCTCTACGGGCTGCAGCAATGCCGCAATGAGGATATCCGCAGGCAGACCACCTGCTTCGGCCCTCACCGGGATGAGCTGGCGCTGTTCCTGAAAAACGAGCCCATCAAGGCCTTCGGCTCCCAGGGGCAGATGCGAACCGCCGCCCTGGCGCTGAAGCTGGCCGCCTTTGATCTATTGGAAGCATCCCAGGGGGAGCCGCCGCTGCTTTTGCTGGACGATGTGCTCAGCGAGCTGGATCCTGACCGGCGCAGGCGGCTGATCGCCCGGATCGGCAGGGCCCAGGCGCTGCTCACCTGCACCGCCCGGGAGGATTTCACCGGCGCGCGGCCGGCCTGCGTGCTGCATGTGAAGGGCGGGGAAATCACCCAGGCCGCCGATTGAGCGGCGCCCTCATAAATGTATATTCTGTGCTGATTTTGCTGGCATTTTCACATGAAAATTGCCAGCTTTTTCTTTTTGCCTTTCTAATGGATTTTCTCCTGTTCATGCAGGTGTTTCCCTTCCGGAAGCGGCGAAAACGGCTTACAATCGCAGCGGAAAAAGAAAGACCGGATCCTACATTTTTTTGTTTCACGTGGAACAATTTTCGCCATTTTCCGCGTGAAACGGAAGATTTCTGCGCCCAGGGATAAAAGCAGCCCGTCTGCGCCATACTACAAAGGAACATCAGGAAGGAGGATTGAACCTATGCTGGATAAAATCGCTTTGCTGCTCACCATCATCGGCGCCATCAACTGGGGCCTGATCGGCATCTTCCAATTCGATCTGGTTTCCTATATCTTCGGCGGCCAGGGGGCGCTGGTCAGCAGAATTATCTATTCCCTGGTGGGCGCTGCAGGCCTGTGGTGCATTTCCCTGCTGTTCCGGGATCACGAAATGGTCAAGGAATGACAGGTGACCGAGGGCAGGGGGCTCTGCGGAAGGGCTACGGACAACCAAGGCAGGGGGCTCTGCGCCCCCTGTACCCTGCACCAGGGATTTCATCCCTGGACCCGTATTCACGATATTACTTGGCACTTCACCAGATCATCCTGTGTGCGTGTGATGCTTGGGGTTACGGCCTCCGGCGGGCAGGGGGATGATCCCCCTGCACCCCACACCTCACGATATTGCTGAAACTTCTTTCAATTAACTTGTGTGCGTGTGATGCTTGGGGAACGTACTGTGCGCACTTCCACGGGCAGGCGGCATTCTGCCGCCCGCCGGATGCCCTGCATCCGGGAAAACGAAAAAAACCGGAGGAGAAAGCTCGCTTTCTCCATCCGGCTTTTTTTACGTTTTCACTTTGCCCGTGGAAGCAGAAAATCGCTTTTTGCCTCGCCGGGAAACTGTCAGCAGAAAAATCTTGCACCATCCGGAATGCCGGTCCAGGGGTGGCAGCCCCTGGTGCGGGGGTACGGGGGCCGCAGAGGCCCCTGCTCCGTCCTCCCATGCAGAGGCCCCTGCTTCGTTCGCCGTCCATTGTTTCTTTGCTGCATTTCGGCAAATCTTTTTCCGGGCTTCTTGTTTCCCGATCCGGGACATGGTATAATCTACAGGGTATGGGAAAAAACGCAGGGGGAAAAAAGCCATGAGCATTGGATTTGATCACGACAAATACACGGCCATGCAATCGGAGCACATCCGCAATCGGATCGCCCAATTCGGTGGCAAATTATATCTGGAGCTGGGTGGCAAGCTATTTGACGACAATCACGCCTCCCGTGTGCTTCCGGGGTTCAAGCCGGACAGCAAGGTGCAGATGCTGCTGACGATGAAGGATCAGGCCGAGCTGGTCATGGCCATCAATGCGGACGATATAGAGAATAACAAGGTGCGGGGCGATCTGGGCATCACCTATGACGCCGACGTGCTGCGTTTGATTGACGCCTTCCGTTCCATCGGCATGTATGTGGGCAGCGTGGTGCTCACCCGCTGGCGGGATCAGCATGCTGCGGTTCATTTCAAGCAGCGTTTGGAGAGCCTGGGCATCAAGGTATACCGTCATTTTCCCATCGAGGGCTATCCCTACAATGTGAAGCATATCATCAGCGATCAGGGCTTCGGCAAGGATGAATATGTGGAAACCACCCGTCCCCTGGTGCTGGTCACTGCCCCCGGCCCGGGCAGCGGCAAGATGGCCGTATGCCTGAGCCAGCTGTATCAGGATCATATCCGGGGCATCCGTGCCGGCTACGCCAAATTTGAAACCTTCCCCATCTGGAATCTGCCGCTGAAGCATCCGGTGAATGTGGCCTATGAGGCGGCCACGGTGGATCTGGATGATATGAATATGATCGATCCCTTCCATCTGGAGGCCTACGGCGAAACCACCACCAATTATAACCGGGATGTGGAGATTTTTCCCGTGCTCAGCGCCATTTTTGAAAAGATTTACGGCGCATCCCCCTATGCCTCTCCCACGGATATGGGGGTAAACATGGTGGGCAACTGCATCGTGGATGATGAAATCTGCCGCGCCGCCGCCAGGCAGGAGATCATCCGCCGGTATTATGCCGCCCGGTGCTCCCTGATCAAGGGCAGCGCCACCGAGGATGAGGTGGAAAAGCTGCAGTTTCTGCTGCAGAAGATGGGCCTTTCCGATGAGGATCGCCCGGTCATCGCCGCCGCCAGGGAGCGTGCCGAGGAAACCGGCGCCCCCGCCCTGGCCATCCAATTGCCGGATGGGCGGATCATCACCGGCAAAACATCCAATCTGCTGGGGCCCTCCGCTGCGCTGCTGCTCAATGCCCTCAAGGCCCTGGGCGGCATCGAAAAGGCGGCCCATCTTATTTCCCCCACGGTGATCGAGCCCATCCAATCCCTGAAATGCGATTATCTGGGCAATCATAATCCCCGGCTGCACACCGATGAAATTCTGCTGGCCCTTTCCATCTGCGCCGCCACCGATGAATCCGCCGCCATCGCCATGGCCCAGCTGCCCAAGCTGAAGGATTGCGAAATGCATTCCACCGTCATTCTGCCCCATGTGGATGACAATGTATTCAAGCGGCTGAAGGTGAATTTCACCTGCGATCCCCAGTATCAGACCCATAAGCTGTATCATAAGTAAATTCACCGCATCAGTCACCTGCGGTGACGGCTTCCCCCGCCAGGGGAAGCATTAAGCCTCCCTTGTGAAAGGGAGGTGCCCGAAAGGCGGAGGGATTGTCGCCTCCATACCTCTGGGAACGCAATCCCTCCACCGCTATCGCGGTCCCCCTCCCTTTGACAAGGGAGGCTTTGGTTGGCTGTTCGCACAAGCTGTGTTTTTGCGATTGTTAACGGCGGGATGTGGGCACCCCGCCCAACAATTCATGTTATTAAATTTGCAATAGAGGAAAAGCTGCCAAAAGCCTCCCTTGTGAAAGGGAGGTGGCACGAAGTGCCGGAGGGATTGTCGCCTCCCTTGTGAAAGGGCGCGACGCGTTAAGAAAATATGCCTGTGGCATATTTTTAGCCAAAGCGTGGAGCAGGCTTTGCCTGCGAGGGGGCCCGTAGGGTGGCCCGAAGGGCGGAGGGATTGTCCCCATACCTCTGGGAACGCAATCCCTCCACCGCTATCGCGGTCCCCCTCCCTTTGACAAGGGAGGCTTAGGCTGGCCGCATTCATTGCAATCGGATGAAAGCGGAAAAGGGAACGGATCCCTCATCCACAGGAACGGATCTTTCATCCACCATTTAAATTCCGCATTCCTAATTCCGCATTCCTAATTCCGCATTCCTAATTCCGTATTCCTAATTCCGTATTCCTAATTCCGTATTCCTAATTCCGTATTCCTAATTCCGTATTCCGCATTCCGAATTCCGCATTCCGAATTACATCAAAGGAGACCTTTTATTGGAAACCATCTATAAAATCATGGATTTTCTGCTGCCCTTCGAATGCTTTGATCTGAAGCTGATGAAGCATGCATTGCTTGCCATCCTGCTGCTGACGCCGCTGCTTTCCCTTTTTGGCACCATGGCAGTGAACCGGCGAATGGCCTTCTTTTCCGATGCCCTGGGCCACAGCGCATTGGCCGGGGTGGGGCTGGGGATGCTGCTGGGGGTGCAGAATGAACTGATCAGCATGATCATTTTCGGCATTCTCTGGGCCATCCTGATCAGCCGCATCAACCGGACGGGGGGCGCATCCGCCGATACCATTATCAGCGTGTTTTCCTCCACGGGCATTGCGGTGGGCCTGCTGCTGCTTTCCCGGAACGGGGGCTTTTCCCAGTATTCGGCGCTGCTGGCAGGGGATGTGCTTTCCATCCTGCCCTCCGATTTGATCTGGCTGGCCCTGGCGCTGCCCATTGGCATTTTGCTGTGGGCATGGCTGTATAACCGGCTGCTGATCACGGCGGTGAACCCTGCCCTGGCCCAGAGCCGGGGGGTGAAGACCAAATGGGTGGAATATGCCTTCGTTTCCCTGGTGGCGCTGGCCGTAATGCTGTCCATCCGGTGGGTGGGGGTGCTTCTGATCAATGCGCTGCTGATCCTGCCCGCTGCCGCCGGGAGGAATATTTCCCGCTCCGCCGCCCAGCATGCCCTTTTCAGCGTGATCATCGGGCTGCTTTCCGGGGTGGGGGGATTGGTGGCCGCCTATTACCTCAATACCGGCGTGGGCGCGGCGGTGGTGCTGTGCGCGGCGGTCTGCTATGCGGTTACGCTGCCCTTCCGTTCCCGGATAAAATAAATCAGATTTTTTGAGAAAAAGGCCTTGACAGAGGGCCTTTTTTTTGTAATGATAGAATCAGTTGAAAACAATTGAATTATCAGGAAAGGAAGTGATCGGTTGATTCCAGATTTTGACGGGCTGCGGGAAGTGGTGCATTTTTCCGAAGGGGTAATGAGCGTATGCTATCTGAATCAGGAGGCGGAGGATTATCCCCCCCACTGGCATTCGGATATTGAAATCATCATGCCGGTGGAAAAGGGCTATGGGGTCAGGATTGACGGCCGTCTCTATGAAATGCAGGAAGGGGATATGCTGCTCATTCCCCCGGGGGTGATCCATGAATTATTTGCCCCGCCGGAAGGGAAGCGGCTGATCATCCAGATCAGCTATGCCCTCACCAGCGAAATGAGCGGCTTTTATGATGCGGTGCAGCTTTTCTATCCCTGCCTGCATATGAAAACGGATGCGGAAATCCCCCTCCATCTCACCCTGCAGCAGATCCTGCGGGATATCGAAAGGGAGCATCAGCTGGCCCTGCCCTATCACGGGGATATGCTGGCCTCCCTGTGCCGGCAGTATCTGGTGATGCTGGCCCGGCACTGCCAGGATTATGTGAAGCCCGATTCCATCCGCCGCTATGCCAAATCGGTGGATAGCTTCCTGCGGGTGTGCGATTATATCCACCGCCATTGCACCGAGGCGCTGCCCATTGCAAAGCTGGCGGAGGTGGCAGGCTATTCCAAATCCCATTTTTTAAGGATGTTCAAGGAATTTTCCAATATTTCCTGCGGGGAATATATCCAGCGCCAGCGGATTTCCCTGGCAAGGCAATTGCTTGCCAATCCGGAGCGCAGCATCACCGAAATCGTCACCCGGGCCGGGTTCGGATCGGTGGCATCCTTCAACCGGGTCTTCCGGGAGCAGATGAATTGCACCCCCACCCAGTACAGGAAAATACTGCGGGGGCAAAATCGCAATATCTGAGGATATCATGGCACGATTTAAGTGGATATAGCCCCTATCTTTCCTTATAATGAAAGAAAACGAAAAGAAATTGAATACAATCCATCAAAAAAGGGGACAGGCATATGAAAATGGATCCGCGTTTATGCTGGCTGCCCTTCATGGGCCCGGCCTGTGAGGCATCTGATCCCTTCGCCATGGCGCAGGCGGAGCTGGCCCTGGGCCTTGCCTCCCTGGAGGGGGTGCAGGCCAGGGTATCCCTCCTTCCCGGCAGGGGCGACGGATACGAAATCAAAAAGGAACAGGATACCTATCTGGTGCAGGGCGGGGAAAAGGGCGCCCTGTACGGGGTGTATCATCTTTTGCTCTCCCTCCATGCCGGGGAATGCCCGCTGACTAAATGGAATGAACCCGCATTCCCCCTGCGGATGCTCAATCACTGGGATAATATGACCGGCAAGGTGGAGCGGGGATATGCCGGGGATTCCTTCTTCTATCAGGATAACCGGTTTGATTATGATCCCGCCCGCATCCGCCAGTACGGAAGGATGCTGGCCAGCGTGGGCATCAATGCCATCAGCATCAATAATGTGAATGTGCATGCCCCGGCGGATCGGCTGGTGACGGATCAGCTGCTGCCGGAGGTGAAAAAGATCGCCGATATCCTGCGCCCCTTCGGCGTGCGGCTGATCATTGCGGTGGATTATGCCCTGCCCGTCACCATGGGGCTGAAAACGGCGGATCCCCTGGATCCAGCGGTGCAGGCATTCTGGAAAAAGCAGTGCGATGAAATTTATGCCTGTGTGCCCGATCTGCTGGGCTTCCTGGTGAAGGCGGACAGCGAATTCCGCCCCGGCCCCTATATGTACAAGCGGGATCACGCCCAGGGCGCCAATATGCTGGCCAGGGCCCTCAAGCCCCACAGGGGGATGCTGATCTGGCGGTGCTTTGTATACAATTGCCGTCAGGATTGGCGGGATCATTCCATCGACCGGCCCAAGGCCGCCTATGAAAATTATGCCTGGCTGGATGGGCAATTTGATGATAACGTCATCCTGCAGGTGAAAAACGGGCCCTATGATTTCCAGGTGAGGGAGCCCGTATCCCCCCTGTTCTATGCCATGGAAAAAACCGAAAAGGCCATCGAATTCCAATTGGCCCAGGAATATACCGGCCATCAGATCGATCTGTATTATATGGCGCCCATGTGGAAGGAAGTGATGGATGATCTGCGGGTGATGCCAAAGCATATCTGCGCCGTCACCAATCTGGGCCGGGATGAAAACTGGACGGGCCATCATCTGGCCCAGGCCAATCTGTATGCCTATGGCCGGCTGTGCTGGCTGGGCAGGGAAATGGATGGCAAAGGGGAGGCCCGGCGCTGGATCGCCCTCACCTTCGGCCAGCATTTCCCGGAGGCAGACCGGCTGCTTTCCATGCTGATGGATTCCAGGGAGATTTACGAAAAATATAATGCGCCCCTGGGCCTTTGCTGGATGGTCACCCCCCACACCCATTACGGCCCCGATCCGGAGGGCTATGAATTTGCCCTGTGGGGCACCTTCCATCGGGCCAATCATCAGGCCGTGGGCATCGACCGCACCGAAAAGGGCACCGGCTATGCCTGCCAGTATCCGGAGGATATGGCGAAAATGTATCAGGATACGGATACCTGCCCGGAAAAGCTGCTGCTTTTCTTCCACAGGCTCCGGTATGATTTCAAGATGAAGGACGGCCGCACCCTGCTCCAGCGCATCTATGATGATCATTTCGAAGGGGCCCAGGGGGCGGAGCGGCTGCTCAGCGATTGGGAAAAGATGCAGCCCCATCTGCCGGAAGCGATCTATGCCCATTCCCTGGATCGGTTCCGCCGCCAGGTAAAGAACGCCCATGACTGGCGGGATATCATCAATACGTATTTTTATCGCTTCACCGGCATTGCGGATGAAAAGGGCCGGAAGATTTACGATTAATAAAGGAGAAAAGCATCATGATGGAACATGCAATCGCCCGGGAAAAGGCCGCCCGTCTGGTGGCTGAAATGACCCTGGAAGAAAAGGCCAGCCAGCTGCGTTATGACGCCCCCGCCATCCCAAGGCTTGGCATCCCCGCCTATAACTGGTGGAATGAAGGGCTGCATGGGGTGGCCCGTGCCGGCACCGCCACCGTATTCCCCCAGGCCATCGGCCTTGCCGCCATGTTTGACGGCCAGATCCTCTATGAAATCGCCCAGGTGATCGCCCATGAGGGCCGGGCCAAGTATAATGCCGCCTCCGCCCACGGCGACCGGGATATCTACAAGGGCCTCACCTTCTGGAGCCCCAATATCAATATCTTTAGGGATCCCCGGTGGGGCCGGGGCCATGAAACCTACGGCGAGGATCCCTGCCTCACCGCCGAGCTGGGGGTAAAATTCGTCAAGGGCCTGCAGGGGGACGGGGAATATCTCAAGGCCGCCGCCTGCGCCAAGCATTATGCCGTTCATTCCGGGCCGGAGGCCGTGCGCCATTCCTTTGACGCCCAGGCCACCCCCAAGGATATGTGGGAAACCTATCTGCCCGCCTTTGAGGCGCTGGTGAAGGATGGGGATGTGGAGGCCGTCATGGGCGCCTACAACCGCACCAATGGGGAGCCCTGCTGCGGCAGCAAGACCTTGCTTAAGGATATCCTGCTGGAAAAATGGGGCTTCCAGGGCCATGTGGTCAGCGATTGCTGGGCCATCCGGGATTTCCATGAAAATCATCACGTCACCGATACCGCCCCCCAGTCCGCCGCCATGGCCCTGGAAAACGGCTGCAACGTCAACTGCGGCATTACCTATATCCATCTGATGGCCGCCTATCAAGAAGGGCTGGTTACCGAAGAGCAGATTACCGATGCCTGCATCCGGCTGCTGGCCACCCGGTTCCGGCTGGGATTGCTGGGGGATGTGAAAACCCCCTATGACGCCATCACCCTGCTGGAAAATGATACCGATGAGCATGACGCCCTGGCCCTGAAGGCGGCGGAAAAATCCATGACGCTGCTGAAAAACGACGGTATCCTGCCCCTGAACCCCGAAAAGGTGAAGACCCTGGCCGTCATCGGCCCCAATGCGGATAGCAAGCTGTGCCTGGAGGGCAATTATAACGGCACCTCCTCCCGGTATGTCACCTTCCTTGCAGGGCTTCAGCAGGCCTGCCGGGAAGCGGGGGTGCGGCTGCTGTTCGCCCCCGGCTCCATGCTGTTCAAGGATAAGAGCGAGGTGCTCTCCCAGCGGCAGGATGACCGGCTTTCCGAGGCCGTGGCCATCGCCGAAATGGCCGATGCGGTCATCGCCTGCATGGGCCTGGACGCCACCATGGAAGGGGAAGAGGGCGATACCGGCAACCAGTATTTCTCCGGCGATAAAAATGATCTGGAGCTGCCCGATGCCCAGAAGCGGCTGCTTTCCGCCGTGGCCAAGACCGGCACCCCCCTGGTGACCGTGGTGGCCGCCGGCAGCGCCCTGAGGGTAGAAGAGGGCAATGCCATCCTGTGGGCCTGGTATCCCGGCCAGGCAGGCGGCACGGCGCTGGCCAATCTGGTCTTTGGCAAGGTATCCCCCTCCGGCCGGCTGCCCCTCACCTTCTATCACGGCATTGATGAACTGCCGGATTTCGAAGATTATTCCATGAAGAACCGCACCTACCGGTATTTTGAAGGCAAGCCCCTTTATCCCTTCGGCTTCGGCCTTTCCTATACCGAATTTATTTACAGCGACGCCTGCTTCCGGGATGGCGCCGTCACCGTCACCCTGAAGAATACGGGAAAAATGGATGCCGATGAGGTCATCCAGGTGTATGTGAAGTGCGATAGCGCCCATGCCCCCCTCCATCCCGTGCTGTGCGGCTTCAAGCGGGTGCATGTGAAGGCCGGGGAAGAAATGAAGGCGGAAATTGCCCTGACGAAGAATGCCTTCACCGTGGTGGATGATCAGGGCAATCGCCTCCCCTGCGAAAAGGGCGTGCTCTATGTGGGCGGCAGCCAGCCCGATGCCTTAAGCCGCCAGCTCACCGGCAAGGAATGCCTGAAAATCCAGCTCTGATCCTGAAAAACAAAACGAAAAAGACTGCGGGGCAGTGGATATAACCACCGCCCCGCATTTATTTTCAAAAAACGATGGATTGAATGAAAAACTGCTTTGGCTGTTTTTATTCCCAATCTTTGATTGGTTATACCGTTTCAATCCCCGCTTCATTTTCCACGATCTTGAGGATTTCCTCCTGCTCCCCGGTGTTTCCGTTGATATACACCAGATAGGTATGCCCCTGAAAATCCCCCTGGAATTCGTAGCAGAGAATTTCCCTTTGATTTTTCGGGATCAGGCACAGGCGGCAGGCGTCAATTTTCAGCCGGTGGGATACCATGCCCTGGGCCTCCTCCATGGTGAGGGCGGGGATCAGGGGCCCCCTTGGATGATGATGGGAAAGGAAATTGCGGGCCTCCCAGCCCACCACCTGGCCGTTATCCATCCGCAGCTGCACCTTGATCAGATCAGGATACAACAGGGCGTCCCCCTGCACCGGGGCAAAGGAAATGACCATCACCCCTTCATAGGCCTGGAAATAGGTGGGGCGCATATTTTCATAGCCCCGGCTGGTAAGAAAGGCAAGGGCGCTTTGCCGGCATTCCTCCAGGGATTTTTCCCTGGCAAAATCGGCGGTATCCGGGGCCATCCAGAGGATTTTGCCTCCCTCCACGGTCACTGCCGCCTCCAGGGTCACCTGATCAGAAAGATGGATGGTCACCCCATAGCAGGGGATGCTGCCCCCCATATCCGCCCCCGGGGCCACGGCGGATACCCTGTCCGCCCCCACAAAATCCCGGGCGATGTGATGGGCCTGCTCCCGGGTGATTTCCGTCCCCAGGGCGGGGATATTTTCTTCATCCGCCCCATCGGAAAAGGGGCCGTCATAGATGAGGGAGGGATAGGATATCTGGCTGTCATAGCCGGTGCTTTCATCATCCCCGGGATAGAAGGCATCCTCCCCCGCAGCCGCCCGGCTCACCATTTCCCTTTCCCTTTCCTGAAGCGCCCGGGTAGATTGATCGCAGGCGGCGATGAGCAAAAGCAATTGATCCGCCTGGGAGGGGGTGATATTTTCCAGGGCGATGAGATGGGCGGCATAATCGGATAACTGATTGGCAAATTTCACCGCCCTTGCCGTTTCCCCGTGGGAAAGGGGCAGAAGGGACAGGCTGCGCTGCACCTGATCCGCCCCGGCGCTCACCTGGGATAAATACCGGCCCTGCCGGCCCCCATCCTGGGAAAGCAGCGCCTTGTAGATGGAAAGCTGCATATCCTCCATCTGCCGGAGGGCGGAAAGCACCGCCCCTTCGTATACCTGCTCCAGCCGGGCCTGATACGCCTTTTTTTCCCTGTGGGCATGGATCCCAAAGCCCAGGGCTATGAGCAGGGCCAGGGAAAAGGCCGCCGCCGGCAGCAAAAATGGCTTTTTTTTCATGCTTCCTCCTTACACCGCAAATACATGATCGCCGATGGTCAGCCGCACCTCCCTTGTCCAGATCCAGGAGGAGGTGGCGGTGGCAGGATTATAATAATAGATGCAGCCCCCGGTGGGATCCCAGCCGTTCATGGCGTCCCGGGCGGCCCGGATGGAATCGGAATCGGGGGTGAGATTGATCTGCCCGTCCTTTACGCAGTCAAAGGCCCCGGCCTGATAGATGACGCCGCTTATGGTATTGGGAAAGGAGGCGCTTTTCACCCGGTTCAATACCACCGCCCCCACTGCCACCTTGCCGGTATAGGGCTCGCCCCGGGCCTCCCCGTGGATCAGCCGGGCCAGCAGATAGATTTCGCTCTCCGCCTGGGATGCTGCCGGGGCGGAAGAATCCTTCAGGGAAATGCCCAGGGCCGCCGCCGTGGCGCTGCCCACCACCCCATCCGCCTTCAGGCCGTTCTTTTTCTGAAACCAGATCACCGCATCATAGGTTTCCTTGCCGAAAATGCCGTCCGCCGCCCCATCCAGATAGCCGTACTGGCGCAGCTTCTGCTGAATCCTTACCACCGTTTCCCCCCTGGATCCCCAGGCCGCCGCCCCCTGGGCCCGGGGCATGAAAAACAGCATCAGCATGCCCGCCAGAAGAATGATCCACATCCGCCTCTTCATCGCTTTTTTCCCTTCCTTTCCCCCATATCATGCCCGGATTGCCCCCTGGTTTTTCGCGGAATTATTACAAGAATGTGAAATAATTTCCTTGACATTATTACGAAATTGAAATAAAATAAATTGACGCCCTGTGCCCAGGGCCATTTTGCCTATGATAATGCGGAGGAAATTCCAT
The DNA here is from genome assembly GCA_017395685.1 of Clostridia bacterium. Classification (GTDB taxonomy): domain Bacteria; phylum Bacillota; class Clostridia; order Christensenellales; family Aristaeellaceae; genus RUG563. The sequence continues at coordinate 12,313 of JAFQOD010000055.1, read as the reverse complement.
GAAACATGCCATGCTTTTCCGGCGGCTGACCGCACTGATTGCGGCGCTGATTCTGTGCCTGGGGATGATGCCCGCCAAGGCGGAGGATTATCCCTTTGTGGCCTTTGCCACGGTGACGCTGAATATCCGCAGGCAGCCCAATGAATCTGCCATCGTAGTGGATGAAATTCCTCAAGGGGATCCTGTGATCGTCACCGGGGAAAGCGGCAATTATTATATCGTGGTGCATGAGGGCACCCAGGGCTATTCCCAGAAAAAATATCTGGTGCCCCGGAACGGGCAGAATTCCGCCCCTTCCTATTCCGCCCCTGTCTATACCGCTGCGCCCACTGCCGCCCCGGTAATGGATACCGCCTATACCCTGCTCTATTCCGGCATGAACGGCCAGCAGGTGCGGGTGCTGCAGCAGGCCCTGAAGGAGCTTTCCTTCTACACCGGTTCCATCGACGGGGATTTTGGCACCGGCACGAAAAATGCGGTCATTTCCTTCCAGAATAAAAACGGCCTGCCCGCCACCGGCGCTGCGGATGGGGCCATGCAGCAATTGCTCTTTGAAGGCAAGCCCAAGAATGCCAAGGGCCGGGCCGCCAAGGTGAAAACCGTATCCTATCTGGAGGGGGCGGAAATTGCCTCCGGCGCCCAGGGGGATGCGGTCATCCGGCTGCAGCTCCGGCTGAAGGAGCTGGGCTATTACACCAGCACCGTGGACGGGGAATGCGGCCCCGGCACGGTAAACGCCATCAAGAAATTCCAGAAAAAAATGGGCATGAAGCAAACCGGCAAGGCGGATGCCCAGGCCCAGGCCCTGCTCTACAGCGCCCAGGCCCTTCCCGTCCATGCCACCGCCACCCCCAAGCCCACCGCTACCCCCACCCCCGTTCCCACGCCTACCCCCACCCCCGTTCCTGACGCTATCTATCCTTTCACCACCTATACCCTTTCCTCCGTCAATCTGCGCAAAGGCCCCTCCGTGGATACCTCCCGGCTGGCCACCGTTTCCAAGGGCGCAGAAATCACCGTGCTTGCCATGGAAGGGGATTTCCTCAAAATCAATTACAACGGAAAAACCGGCTATGTGATGGCCCAGTATGTGAATGTGCCCACCCAGTATATGCCCGGCAAGGATCTGACCGGGGACAGCGCCGCCCAGCAGCATTATGCCTATCTGCAGTACGGCGTCAACAGCAAATATGTTTCCCTGCTCAAGCAGGCGCTGAACGAACTGGGCTTCTATTCCGGGGCCTACACCGAAAATTTTGATTCTTCCCTGGTCTCCGCCCTCAAAAAATTCCAGAAGCAAAACGGCATCCGTCAGGACGGGGTTGCCACCCCCGAGGTGCAGAAGCTGATCTACGAGGGCAAGCCCAAGAATGCCAAGGGCAAGGCCACCAATATCCGGCTGCTGCCCCCCATCGAAGGCTATGAAATGAAGCTCAATGATAAGGGCGAGGCCGTGGTGGAGCTGCAGCGGATGCTGCGCCAGATGGGCCATTTTGACGGCGTCTATTCCGAAACCTTCAATTCCGCCACCCAGAAGGCGGTGAAGGAATTCCAGAAAGAACATAATCTGTATGTGGACGGCGTGGTAGGCGCCAAGACCTGGCGGCTGCTTTCCGCCCTGACGGCCCCCACCGCCACCCCCACTCCCGGCAATATCTATATCCCCGCCCCCACCAATACCCCCCTCACCGAAAATAATGTGATCGTCATGCAGAACGGCACCCGTGGCATGGCCGTCACCCGGCTGCAGGAGCGGCTGGTGGAGCTGGGCTATTACACCATCACCCCCGACGGCATCTATAACAGCGATGATATCGCCGCCGTCAAGGCCTTCCAGCGGAAAAATGGGGTGAAGATTGACGGCATCGCCGGGCTGGAAACCCAGATTCTTCTCTATTCCGACGCCGCCCTGCCCGCCACCTCCGCTCCCCTGCCTGTCATTACTGCTGCCCCCACTCTCGCCCCCACCCCTGTCCCCCTCTACAGCCAGACGCTGCGCACCGGCAGCCGGGGAGAGGCCGTAAGCAATCTGCAGGCACGGCTGAAGGAGCTGGGCTATTATAACGGCACGGTGGACGGGCTCTACGGAAATGGCACCGCCCGGTCCGTCACCCTGTTCCAGCGGGCCAATAACCTGACCCCCGACGGCGTGGCCGGGGAAGATACCCAGAAAAAGCTCTATTCCGGCAATGTGCTTTCCGTGGCCACCCCTGTGCCCACCAAGGCCCCCGCCGGCAATACCGGCAGCAATTCCTCCTCTGCATCCGGCATCACCGCCACCCTGCTCAAAAACGGGGATAAGGGAACGGATGTGAAAAAGCTGCAGCAGCGGCTGGTGGATCTGGGGTATCTGAATGCTGCGGACGGCATCTACGGCATGCGCACCTATAATGCCGTTGTGGCCTTCCAGCGGAAAAACGGCCTCACCGCCGACGGCATGGCCGGAAAGATGACCCTGAACCGCCTCTTCTCCGCCGCCGCCATCGGGGCCAATAATACCATCATCCCCGATCTTTCCTTCCCCGGCCAGGATGATAATCAGCAGGATTCCTCCTCCTCCTTCCGGGTGCCCCTGCCCTCCGAAGTGCGCTATGCCAACTGGTTCAGCGAAATCCGCTCCCGGGCACGGCTCATGCCCGATGTGGTGATCTATGATCCCGATTCCGGGCTGCACTTCAATCTGCATATGTTCTCCTTCGGCAAGCATGCCGATTCCGAGCCGCCCACGGCTAAGGATACGGAAATCCTCTATCAGATCAACGGCAAGGATAACTGGGATCCCAAGTATGTATGGGTCATCTTCTCCGACGGCCGGGTGTATATCGCCTCCATCCACAGCCAGGGCCACACCGTGGATCACACCAGCGGCAATGATATGGTGGGCCATATCTGCCTCCACTTCCCCCGGATCATGAGCGAAGCTGAGGCCACCGGCCCCTATGCCGTGCGCCATCAGAAGGAAATTCTCTACGGCTGGGAGCTGACCCAGGCGCTGATCCGGTAAAAAATTAAATTCTTAATTCGGAATTCTGAATGCGGAATGATGAAATGTTTTTGTGTGATATTTTTCCTGTGATGCTTTTTGAAGAGCATGCAGGAAAAGAAATATCGGATCAATGACCTTCCATTCCCATTCCGGATTCCGAATTTTTAAGGAGAAAGCCATGGGTATCCGCTTACGCCCGGCAGCATCTTCCCAGCGCATCACCGAAGGGGTGTGGAAATTTATGCCGGTGCGCTACGGGGCTGCGGGGATTCCCTGATCCCCACGTTGCTCACCCTCTTTGGCATCTGCGTGCTGCGGCTGATCTGGCTGCTCTATTTCATTCCTAAGCCCCAATTCCACACCCTGGAAAATACCGTGCTTTCCTATCCCATCACCTGGGCCATCACCTCCCTTTTCTTCATCGCCTATTATTTCTTCGGCGGCTGGATGAAGCGGTGCCGGCAGAAGGCCGGCCATCCCCTTTCCGATTCCTGAAGGAGCATGCACCATGGATGAGAAAAAAATTCCCCTGGCGCTTTTCGATTTTGACGGCACCATGATCCGGGGCGACAGCATCGTGCCCTTTCTTTCCCATGCCCGGAAAAGGGGGGCGGTGGGGATGATGGGGTATCTGAAGGGCTGCCTTTGCGGCGGGCTTTTTGTGCTTCATCTGATGGATGGGGGGAAGGCCAAGAAAAAGGCCCTTTCCTTTTATCAGCATCTGGATGATGAATGCAAAAAATCCCTGGATCAATCCTTTGCGGAGCAATATTTGCTTCCGAAAGTATATAAAAAAGCAAAAGAAACGGTATCAGAGCATCGAAAGAACGGCCTGTACACCATCCTGGTCTCCGCATCTACGGAAAATTATATGCAGTATGTGTATGAAAGGCTGGGCTTTTCCGCCCTGATCTGCACGAAAATGGATGAAAAGGGCCGGGTGATGAAAAATTGCCACGGGGCGGAAAAGGTAATCAGGATTGAGGAATACCTGCAATCCCAAGGGATCCATCCCGATTTTTCCGCATCCTTTGCCTACGGGGACAGCAGGGGCGATCTGCCCATGCTGAAATTATGCGGCCATCCCGTGAAGGTCAATCCGAAAAAGGCGCTGCAGAAGGCCGCCCCGGAAATGGAGGAAGCCTGCTGGCAGGAATAATCCCCTGGGCAGCGAATATAAAAATAACAAATTTTTACATCATCAGGAGGGCGCAGCATGCTGAAGAAAATGGGCATTTACCGGGGCGTCAATCTGGGGGGCTGGCTTTCCCAGTGCGATTACAGCGATGAAAGGCTGAATTGCTTCATTCAGGAAGATGATATCAAAAAAATCGCTTCCTGGGGCCTGGATCACATCCGCATCCCGGTGGATTATAATGTGCTGGATGACGGCAGGGGCTATGAAAAGCTGGATTGGGCGGTGGAGATGTGCCGGAAATATCAGCTGAAGATGGTGCTGGATCTGCATAAGACCGCCGGATTTTCCTTTGACAGCAATCATGGGGAAGCGGGATTTTTCGACAGCGAAACCTATCAGCAGCGGTTCTATCAGCTGTGGGAAAATCTGGCCCGCCGCTATGGGCAGCTTACCGATCTTGTGGTATTTGAATTGCTCAATGAAGTGACCGAGCAGCGCTTCATCGATGCCTGGAACCGCATCAGCAATGAGGCCATTGGAAAAATCCGGGCCATCGCCCCGGATATCCTCATCCTGGTGGGCAGCTATTGGAATAATTCCGCCGCATCAGTGAAGGATCTTTCCGCGCCCCAGGATGAAAAGGTGCTCTATAATTTCCATTGCTATGATCCCATGCCCTTCACCCATCAGGGGGCGCCCTGGGTAAAGGAAATGGATCCCGCCTTCCGGCTCTCCTTTGAGGATAGCGGCGTCAATGAACAGCAGTTTGAGGATCTGTTTGCCTCCGCCCTGGAAGCGGCACAAAAGCATCATACCACCCTGTACTGCGGGGAATACGGCGTCATTGACCGGGCCACCCCGGAGGATACGGTGAAATGGCTGAAGGCCATCAGCGCCGTTTTCAACCGCCACGGCATCGCCCGGGCACTGTGGAGCTATAAGGAAATGGATTTCGGCATCAGCGATGAACGGATGGATTCCGTCCGGGATGAAATGATAAAATACCTGTGATGAATGGGGATTTTCTCAAGACAGGCGGCAGCAATGCCGCCTGATTGTATTTTCGCCGCTTGCATTACCTGGCCGCCGCTGCGTTGGAAACGCTCAAAGGGATGAGCTGGATTTCGGCGGGGTGCCCACATCCCGACGTTAACAATCGCAAAATGCAGCTTGTTCGAACAGTCAAGCAACAGCTTCAACCGTAGGGGCGGCCCTTGCGGTCGCCCGCCAGGAACGATTGAACATGGATATGAAATCATTGATGAAACAATTTCCATGCATATCATTACGGGCGGCCGCAAGGGCCGCCCCTACAGTGTATCATGTTTTTTTGATCATCCATGTTTGTTGTATTGTCCCATCCGATTGCAATGAATACAGCCAACCAAAGCCTCCCTTGTCAAAGGGAGGGGGACCGCGATAGCGGTGGAGGGATTGCGTTCCATGAGATATAGGGGAACAATCCCTCCGGCCTTTCAGGCCACCTCCCTTTCACAAGGGAGGCATTAATCCCTCCGGCCTTCGGGCACCCTACGGGCCCCCTCGCAGGCAAAGCCTGCTCCACGCTTTGGCTAAAAATATGCCACAGGCATATTTTCTTAACGCGTCGCGCCCTTTCACAAGGGAGGCTGCAATCCCTCCGGCACTTCGTGCCACCTCCCTTTCACAAGGGAGGCTTTAATCTCCTTCCCCTCATCCCCCACCCTCCATTTCCATCACAATTTCCAGCAATTGCATTTTCTCCCCCCTTTTTGGCTGGGGATAACCGGGAATAAAAATGTGGATATCCTTGGCATAACTTCTCCCCCCTCCCCATAAAATCCAGTATTCACCGGCATTCACTTATCCACAGCCTGTGGAAAGGGCGATTGTGGAAACTGTGGATAACCCATTTTTTCCGCCCCCTCTCTCAGGAAATAGCGGCAGATATGCTTGCAATTTCCATAAAAGTATGAGAAAATAATAGGGTAGGCAAGGCGGAAAACAGGGGATTTTCATTTCTGCAAGGGAAAAAAGGGGTTATCCCCAATCCCTCCACCGCCCATCCCCAGATTTTCCCCAGGAAAATGGGGCCAAAAACCAAGGCGGCGCAAGGCTTTTCGCCACTTATCCACATTTTCCCCAGGGCTACTACTACTAAATATATATATATAACTACTACTACTATCAGGGAAGGGGCGGCCTTTCCGGAAGAGGCGGCAAAAGCGCCTTGATCCCACGGGCGGCCCATCCCATCATTGATTGACTCAAAGGGGTTGACGGTATGCATTTTCGGGTTATGACCGATGAAATCAATTACGGCCTGGGTATGGTCACCAGGGCCATTTCTCCCCGGCCCATCAAGCAGGCCTATGACGGCGTGCTCATCGAAACGGCGGATGACGCCCTGGTGCTCACCTGCACCGATGGGGAAATCACCATCAAGGCCAGGGTAAGCGCCCTGGTGGAAGAGGATGGCTGCGCATTGCTTCCTGCCAAACTCTTTGCCGAGATGATGCGCAAGCAGCCCGCCGGCGAAGTGGACGTGCGCATTGATGAAAGGATGCGTGCCGTCATCCGCAGCCGGGGCAGCAATTCCTCCATGGCCTGCATGCCCGCAGAGGATTTCCCCGATATCCGGGATGTGGCGGGGGAAAATCATGTGGCCCTGCCCTGCAATCGGCTGCGCACTGCCGTAAGCCGGGTGCAGTTTGCGGTATCCAGCGATGAAAGCCGGAAGATCCTCACCGGCATTCTGATGGAAGTGTATCCCAATGAAACCAGGCTGGTGGGCCTGGATGGCTTCCGCCTGGCGCTGCAGCGCATCGAAGCGGAAAATGAATTGCCCCAGGGCAATGTGAAGGGCCACATCCATGCGGTGGTATCCGGCCGCATCCTTTCCGAAGTGAGCAAGATGCTGCCCGATTCTGAGGATATGGCCCATATCGTCTTCAATTCCTCCCATATCATGTATAGCTTCGGGAGCGTTCGGGTGTATGCCACCTTGCTCACCGGGGAATTCATCGATTATCAGAAGATCCTGCCCTCCACCTGGAGCACCGAGGCCATGGTGATGCGCACCCTCTTTGCCAATGCCATTGACCGCTGCAGCCTGATGGCAAGGGAAGGCAAGAATAATCTGATCTATCTGAAGATGGTGGATCCCGATCATATGGAGCTGACCGCCAATGCAGAGCGGGGCGACGTGCATGAAGAACTGGATATCGGCTTCAAGGGCAACGAGCTTTCCATCGCCTTCAATTCCCGGTATCTCACCGATATCATCCATAATATCGACGGGGAAAGGATCTGCATGTGCTTCAACAGCAATGTATCCCCCTGCATGATCAAGCCCGTGGAAGGCAATGATTTCACCTTCCTGGTGCTGCCGGTGCGGATTTTCAACCGGTAAAACGAATAGCAAAAAACCCGCTGTTGAATACAGCGGGTTTTTTTGATGAATTATGTGCTGTAGCGGATCACCGTCCTTTGATGGGTGGCCTCCGGCTCCTTATCCCACAGGGCCAGCCGCAGCGCCACCTGCCTGAGGGCCTTTTCATGAATGCGCTGCACCGTGCGCTCATCATAATTCAGCCGCCGGGCGATGCCGATCATGGATACCCCCTGCAGATACTTAAGATCCAATACCATCTTCTGATAATCATCGGGGATTTCGCTGATCAGCTGATTGATTTCATTCTGCTTGGCCAGCAGCCGGGCATAATCGAACATCAGTTCTTCTTCCACATCCAGCGCTTCGCTGGCGGCATTGGCCAGCATATCCCCGGCCTGATTGCGCTTGGGCCTGTATTCAATGGCCCGGGTGATTTTCGCGGCCCGGTCCCGGAGAATTTCCAGCCGGGAAAGGCGCAGGGCGATGATGTTATCCAGCCGCTGGGCGGAGGAAAGATATTCCCTGGCCGCCTTCAATCCCTCCTTTGACGAGGCAAAGGCCATGGCGTCAACGGGGGGCATTCGGTTCCTCCACTCTTTCAAACAGCTTTTCCAGGGGAAGGCTGCACTCCAGCGCATTCCGGATTCGGGTCGCTTCGTCCAGCCGGAAGGGGGCGATTCCCCGCATCTTTCTTCGCAGGCTGGCATAATTGACATGTGATTTTTCAGCCAGCGTCTTTGTATCCATGCCAGATAGATACATCTCCACCATGAGCCTTGCATATACGCAGCATCCTCTCATTTTTCATGATCCTCCTTATTATGAGAACAATTGTTCTTGTTACGAGAAAAGTATACATCCTCCCCCGGGCTTTGTCAACCGATGGGGAAAAAAACCCTGAAATTTTTTCCAATCGTTGCAAAAAGCGATGAAAATGTGCACGGATGGATGCTGCGGTTTTGAGGGATGGGAAAATGGATGATTTTTTGCGGAAAAAGCGGGGAAAAAGAGGAGCCGTGTTCGCTTGTCAGAATCGATCAAACGGCGCAGAAATGACAGGAATGGGGAAGGGAGGCTTTGGTTGGCCGTATTCATTGCAATCGGATAGGACAATACAACAAACATGGATGATCAAAAAAACATGATACACTGTAGGGGCGACCCTTGCGGTCGCCCGTAATCCACCTCATCAGTTACCTGCGGTGACAGCTTCCCCTTAAGGGAAAGTATTAAGCCTCCCTTGTGAAAGGGAGGTGGCACGAAGTGCCGGAGGGATTGTCCCCATATCTCAGTGAACGCAATCCCTCCACCGCTATCGCGGTCCCCCTCCCTTTGACAAGGGAGGCTTTGGTTGGCCGTTCGAACAAGCTGCCAAAAGCCTCCCTTGTGAAAGGGAGGTGCCCGAAGGGCGGAGGGATTGTCGCCTCCATCTCTCAGGAAATGCAAGCGGCGAAGCATGAACCGGCCTTTATGGCCGGGACATGCGTTGAAACAAATTTTTTTCCATCCATGGAAACAAATTTCCTGTTATTCCGTCTTTTAAGTGTAGAGAGTACTCAATACCTTGTTTTTGAAGGGAGGCCTTCCTTTGGCCGATCGGGAAGAATACGAGCGGGTGGCCAATGAGCTGCTGCCCATGCTATACAAAATGGCCATGGGCATATTACATAACGATGCCGACGCCCGGGATGCGGTGCAGCAGGCGCTGCTGAAAGGCTGGGAAAAGAAAGAGGCGGCAAAGCCGGGGATGTTCAAATGGTATCTGAACCGCATCCTCATCAATGAATGCCGCAATATCCAAAGGAAGCGGATGCGTGCCTTCCCCGTTTCTGAAATTCCGGATGCTGCGGTGACGCCCCCGGATTATAGGGATTTATATGACGCCATCCGCGCCCTTCCGGAGGAGCTGCGGCTGCCCCTGCTGCTGAAATATCTGCAGGGGGCATCGGAAAAGGAAGGGGCCCTGGCCCTTCGTATCCCTGTGACCACCTTCAAAAACAGGCTGCACCGGGCCCGGAAGGCCCTTCGGAAAACACTGGATCGGGAGGTGATGTTTGAATGAAGCGGGCAGTGAAGGTAAATGAAGAAATCATTGAGGCCATGCTTCCTTCCATCCCTCAGGATTTTGAACAGGATATGCGGTGGATGATCCAGCGCATGCCGGAAATGAGAAAGGAAACGCCTGTCATGAAAAGAAAATTATCGGTGGGGCTGGTATTTGCCCTCATTCTGATGCTTCTTGCGGTCAGCGCCCTGGCGGCGGTGATCCTGGGGGGCAAGGATTTTGTGGATCAGGTGATGGCCCCCATGGCGAAAGTGGATATTCAATCCGATCGCTTTACGGAAGAAGAAGTGAAATTTATCCTGGATGAAGCGGAAAAATACGGCATCCATTTGCCCGATCATGTTGTGGCCCGGCTGAAGGGCCATGGCACCTGGGAATACAAGGATGAATTGATGCGCCTGTTCGTCAAGACCGAATACGGCTTCTATCCCTCCTCCTGGCCTTTGGAGGTGCAGCATTGGTATGAAGTGACCATGGAGGCCTGCGGCCAGGGGGATGGCTTCATCCATAACCTGGTGCCGGGGGAAAATGATCTTTCCCAGGAGCAGGCATTGCAGATCGTTTCCGATCATATACGGGAAACCTACGGGGAAGAAAAGGATATCAATGATCCCGATCTGTATCTCAGGCATATGACCTATACACAGACCATCGTGAATCCTTACCTCACCACCCGGGAATGGCATTTCGATTATGAGGCCAGGGATCCCAGGGATAACGTATATTTCATTACCCTTTCCCAGGATGGCGCCGTCAAATCCACCCGCCGTGTGGGCGGCATTTACAGCCCCTCCTCTGAAATGCCGGGCTATTTCATCTCCGATCGCTTTGCCTGGGCTTATGGGGATGGCTACGGCGGATCGGTATGGAATACGGAAAGGCTGCAGGAATTTCAGAAGGCCCTGCAATACCGGGTGGATAATGAGGGCATGGATTCCATCCTCCCCCGGGAGGCCCACGCCCTGTATCAGACCTATCTGACCCCGGATGATACCATGATCCCGGAAGAAAAAGCCATGGAAATTGCCCTGAATGCCTGCGAAGGATTTGAAATCCAGCCCGGATATGAGGATTTCATCCTGGCCATCGCCATGGAAGGGGAAAAGGGCCCGGTATGGAAAGTAACCCTCAAGCTCAAGAGGGGGGAAAACCGGATGGGCAATGCCTATGTGGAATTGGATGGCCGCACCGGGGAGGTATATGTATGCGATACCAGCTTCCAGTATACCCACTCCTGGCGGGAGATGGTGACGGAAAGCTACTGGGAGCAGCATAAGCCGGAGCAAATCAGTTCCTATGACCCGATCATCCCTCAGTCTACCCCCCGGCCTGACGGCCTGCCCCCCGTCTGGTACAGCGATATCGCCCCGGACTGGTATTGGGAAAAGCTGGATCAGGTGGGCTATAACGGGGATACCGCCGGCGATCTGATGAATCAGTGGTATAATCTCTACGGCGGGGATAAGGAATTCTGGCCCCTGGAGGCCCAGTGCATCGATTATATCTGGCACGGCATTTATCCCGATGAGGTGATCGCCCTCCCCGGATTGCCGGAGGAAAAGGATATCAATCAGGAATTGGCCGTTTCCATTTCCCTGCAGGCATTCAAAGAGGCCTATCGGGATCTGATTGCCGCAAATCGCGTTCAGATGGAAAAGGTGGTCTGCGGGGCCACCTATTGGTTCAATCAGCCCTATGATGGCATGAACGCCTGGGAAATCAGCCTGTTTGATGAAAAGGGCATGCCCATCGGTGATATCTATGTGAATGCCAGAACCGGCGCAGTGGAGCAGCTTTCCAATAACTGGGCAGGGGGCTGGCTGCGGCCCAATGCCCCCACTCCGGCCCCCACACTTCCTCCGAAGGCGGATGGCTCCCCCTGGTTCTGGGGCAGCGATCAATTCGCCCCCGAATACTGGGATCGGCTGAAGGCCGTGATGGATCAAAACAGCGCCGATTTCAGCAATATCGAAGAAAAATTCCTGGAATGGGAAGGGCAGTATCATCAGGATATGCAGGGCTATGATGTGAATATGTTCTGGCCCACCGATATCAAGGCGCTGTACTTTATGTATCATCAGTTTGAAACGGAAACGGATGGGGCGGAGCATCTGATCCTCATCCCGGAGGGCTTCCCCGGGGAAGAGGAAATCCGAAAAATCGCTCTGCAGGAGGCATCGCACCTGTGCCAGCAGGAAAAAATGCATCAATCGTGGCTGGATTCCCTGGCCGTATCCCTGTCGTTATGGGATACCAGCTGGCGCAATGAAGGCCGCCCCACCTGGACCATCCAGTTCCATGAGCTGGGCGGGGATTTCAACACCCGGATCTGGGTCACCATCGATGCCGAAACCGGGGATATCCTGCATAGCGAATTGGATATGCTGGGGAACGGGTAAAAATCCGGAATGCGGAATAAAGAATGGGGAATTCGGAATTGTAGTTTGATGACAAAAAAAAGCCTCCCTTGTAAAAGGGAGGTGGCCTGAAAGGCCGGAGGGATTGATGCCATATCTCAGGGAACGCAATCCCTCCACCGCTATCGCGGTCCCCCTCCCTTTGACAAGGGAGGCTTTTGTTGGCGGTATTCATTGCAATTGGATGGGACAATACAACAAAAATGGATGATAAAAAAACATGATACACTGTAGGGGCGGCCCTTGCGGCCGCCCGTAATGATATGCATGGAAATTGTTTCATCGATGATTTCATATCCATGTTCAATCGTTCCTGGCGGGCGGCCGCAAGGGC
>JAFQOD010000054.1 GCA_017395685.1 Clostridia bacterium | reverse complement strand
GCCCTTTCGGCGGGGGAGACGGGCCTTCCGGAAGCCTTCCGGCCCCTGATTTTGCAGGCCGCCCGGCTGGGGGGCCTTGGCCCTGCCATGGGAGAAAGCGGGCTGTTTTCCCCCGCCCAGTGTACCCTGGTGACCCTGGCGGAGGGGGAGGGGCGCCTTGCCGCCCTCTGCCCGGAGCTGGAGTCGGACTGCCGCCGGGAGGAACGGCTTTTATCGGAGATTCAAAAAACCGCCGAGGAGGTGGCCCGGGCGGGGCTCATCATGCTGGGGGTGTTCATCCTGCTCATGGGCATCGTTCTGCCCCTGGGGATCCGGGCCCTGGACGGCCTTGCCCTGTCCCTGGGAAAGAGCCGGCCCCTGATGCCCCGGATCGTGGGAAGCGGCGGCCTGGGCCTTGCGGCGGCAGCCCTGATCTGCCTTGCGGGGTTCCTGCTATTGTTTTATTCCCGTCAGCGGGGCCTGGCGGTGGAGTGGTCCAGCCGCCTGTCCGGGGGGATGCGGGCCCTGGCCCTGAAGGTCAGCGCCGCCCGGTTCTTCCAGGGGCTGGTGCTGGGCCGGGCGGGGGGACTGCCCCTGCGGGAGGCCATCTACCTGGCCGCCGGGCGGATCGAAAATCCCCTGTATCAACAGCGGCTGGCCCGGGCGGTGGAACTGCTGGAGGGGGGCAGCCCCTTTGCGGACGCCGCCGGGGAGGCAGGGCTCCTGCCCAAGAAGGAGCAGGCGGAGCTGGATCGGGGCCTGGGGGCCGAGGCCCTGGCCTTTGCCGCCTTTGAAGGGGCCCTGTCCGCCGTTCCCGCCTTTGGGGCGGCGGTGGAGAAGGGACTGGCCCTTTGGGTCTGCGCCATTATGGGGCTGGGGGTTCTGGCGGCCATCGCCTCCCTCTTCGCCCTTTTGTAAGGATTTTTCGGGGGGAAGGATGGAACAGAGGGGACAACAGCAAAATAGGTTCCGTGCCGGGCGATGGGGGATCCTCCATCTTCTGATCCTGCCCGGGCTTTGCCTTGCCCTGCTGTTTTTTGCCCGCCGGTGGGAGGACGCCGCCTGCCGCCGCCGGGAGGGGGAGATCCGCCGGGCCCTTGCCTATGCCTATGCCGCAGAGGGGGCCTATCCAGACAGCTTTTCCGCCCTGGAACAATACGAAATCCGGGTGGATGAAGAAGTCTACCTTGTGCGCTACCTGCCCCTGGGGGAAAATATCATGCCGGATGTGCAGGTGATCCGGCGGGGGAGGCGTCCATGAAAAAACAGCCACCCCCGATCCACAGACCCGCCATAAAAAATATTCTGCCCGGCCTGCTCCTGGCCCCGGCCCTCGTTGCCCTGGCCCTTCTGCTGTACCTTTCCCCCGGCCCTGACCGGGGGGCGCAGCTGGGCGAGACGGCCCTGCTCTCCCTGACAAACAGCCTGCGCCGGGCGGGCCTTTCCGGGCAGATCGCCCTGGACGCCGGGCCGGAGGGCACCCGCCTTCTGATTTCGGATGCCGACGGGGGCTGTTCCACCGCTTACTATGTGTATCAGGGGCAGTTTTACGAGCATCTCTATGACCCCAAGACTCCCTTTGATCCTGCCCTGGGCAATCCCCTTGCCCCGG
>JAFQOD010000053.1 GCA_017395685.1 Clostridia bacterium | reverse complement strand
CGCAACTGCTCTATAACTTCGCTATACTTTGAGATATCTGTCCATTTTCGTTTCTCCATAAAGTTACCCCCTGACGTAGTTCTATTATCCTACTTCAGGGGGCTTTTTGTCTATTGTTCGTTTTTACTGGTTCTGTTCAGAACGGAAGGGATTTTCTTTTTTAGATGCGCCTGCGCATCCATTCCTCCCGGGTGATAGCATACACCCGGGTTTTCTCGTTGACCGGATCCGCATATTCCTCAATCAAATGCATGCCGTTTTTCACCGCCACGCCCCAAGAGGCCGCATTATCATGCTTCATGTAGGAATAAACAGCGGGAAATTCACAAATTTCAAAGGCAAATTCCATGCATTTGAGGGCCGCCTTCGAGGCATAGCCCCGGCGCCAGTAATCCTTATGGATATGATAGCCGATTTCCGGCAGCATCTGCCCATGAATGTTCTGCATGGTGATGCCGCAATCGCCGATGAACCTTCCGTTTTCCTTCAGTATCACTGCCCACAGGCCAAAGCCATACCGGGCATAATTGTCCAGCGTCCAATCCATCCAGCGCTGTACCCCCGCCCGGTCGTAGGGCGCAGGATAATACCGCATGGTCTTGGCATCGGATAAAATTTCATACCAATTTTCAAAATCATCCCGGTTGATTTTGCGAAGGATCAATCGCTCGGTTTCAAATACCATTTGTTCCTTTGCTCCTTGTATTTTTCCAAGGCTGCCCGCTCCATCCCCCATCAGATGCAAAGCCATTCTACGCTGCGGGCCTCCCAGGCTTCCGGAAGAACGAATTTTTCCAACATACCGCCAATAACAGCTTCCGGAACGGTGTGCTCCCGGTTCTGATTGCGGAAAAGATTCTCCGTCCACCCTGTTTCAAGGCAAATAATATGCACGGATGCGCCGTATTCCTCAAAAAGCTGGATGCTCTTTCTGCGAAGAGAAGGGGTCAGAGAGGTGGCATTCCAGATAAACGGCCGCTTTTGCCGAAGATATTCCCGGGCCTGCTCCCGAGCCGCCTGAACGATGGCCCCCTGTTCATCCGTGGGGCGGATTCCCATTTTTCGGCGCAGATCATCCATGGAAACGACGGGAAGGCCAGGGCAATTATTCCGGATCCATGTATCCTTGCCCGTACCGGGCAGGCCGCACAGCAAAATGACCGGGCCCCACGCTTCATCATAAAGATCCTGATAGGGCCATACATTCCTGCCGGAAAGATAAGCATGCCGGGTAACCGCAGACGGGAAAGGAAACGGCCCGTCCAGGCACTGCGCCTCTTTGGCAAGCATCCGGCAAAGCTGCACCGATTCAAGCAATTCCTTCTGATCAGCGCAGATTCTGCCCCGTACATCCGCCTCGGCAAGGATGCAAAGAAGATCAACAGAAAAATCCGGCGTCAGCCGGCTGTTTTCGGCCAGTTTTCTGATCCGGCGTTCGGCATCATCCCCCTTGAACAGATGAAGCGGAAGGGTATGATAACGGATCAGCTGGCAAACCGTTTCACGAAAAAGCTGCAGGTCACGCCGACCGGAAAGCTGATACTCCCGCCACAAAAGGCTGCGGATCATCTGCGCCCCCTCCGCTGCATGCCCGGGGGAAACCAGAATGCCATCCTCCAGATGGGTTGTGCGGATTTTCCCGGCATCATGCAAAAGCGCAGCCAGCGCCAGTTCCTGCTGCTGCCGGAGAGGAAGGGCCCTAAAAGAGGCAAGAGAGGCAAGCGCCTCGCAGACCATCTTGGTATGGGCCCAGACGTCGCCCTCCCCATGCCAGGCAGGATGCTGGGGCGTTTGCATCATTTTTCCGAGCACAGAAGAAAGCAGGGATTGCTGCAGTCCCTGCCAATCGAAGCGATACAGCGGCCGGCAGGGCAAATATTGCATCAGTTCTTCAAAACCGGCCATGTTCATCGCCTCCTTGCAGGACAAAATGCCGGTCAGGGGATAAATAACTCCCCGATATCACGGGAAAGAAGATTGGGAATGATGGGGCGCTCCAGCCAGTGGCTGGCGGATTTTTCAACGGTCTGCAGAAAATCGCCGCGCACATACTTGACCCGGAAGGCCACCTCGCCCCCCTCTTCAATTTTCAGATAGAGCCCTTCCATGGTGCGGGATGCATCCGTTTCACGGCAGATCTTATCCGGATCCAGATGATCCTGCAGGGCCGCCGCCCGGAGATGGCTGATATGATCCGGTGTAATGAAGCAGGAATCCCCCAGATACCCAAGCACTTCAGAAAGATTACTGAATTTCCCTTCCCCCAGCACCGGCACCGAGCAGACAGGCAGCCTGGATGTGATTTCCCTGCGGGAGGGCGTATCCAGAAAACGATCCGTCTCCCGATCCAGGATATCAAATTCCATGAAATAATGGGGCAATGCATCATAATAAATCGTATGCTTGGCATACATCCATTCGCCGTACATCACATACCGGCAGCCAAGCACCTCCCAGAATGCATCCCGATGGGCCATGGCCCACTGCTTGAATAAATCATAATGGCGTTCCCGGTATCCGCCGATCAAATAATGGCCGCGGCTCTGCAGCAGCAATTCGCCCTGGGGATTGAAGGAAAGCGCCGTATTGGCGCCGTCAATCTTTTCCTCGATGACCAGATGCCTTCCGGCAATGCCGGAAAAGGGAATCTGGGAAAGATCCTCATCCCCTGCCTGCAGGCGGGATCCTTCGATATGGGGCGTACGGGGATATTTGATAATCGAATAATCAGTATTCATCTTTATCCTCCTGATATTTCCGCAGATCAATCCAGGGAAGCCACCAGGAATAAATGGCCGGGAACGCCATCGAATTTCAGGCGCCGGCAGCCTGCCTTCTCAAACAGATCGGTCAGGATATCCTTGGTAAGCAGGTGAATATGTTCCGGATTGTTGTCCGGCTTGGAGGGAACTGTTACAACAACATAGCGCCTGGCCAGGCGAACCGCCGCCCGGACGGCATTTGCAACATCGGGAATATGCTCCAGCACTTCCAGGAGCGTAACAACATCAAAGGATCCATCCGGCTGCGGCCAGCTGCAGATATTCTCCTTCAGCGCAGTCAGCTGATCCACGCCGCCCAGACGCAGATCATTCAAAAATTCCACCCGGTAATCCAGCAGATCCAGGGCGGTGACGGGAACGCCGGGAAAATTCCTGAGAAACGGGAACAGGAATACCCCCCTGCCGCTGCCTACGTCAAGAAGGCTTTCGGGCCAGATTCCCCGAAGAAACCCCAGCACCTTCTGCACCCGCGGAAGATCCGTATGATCCTTAAAGCGATACAGCTTCAGCTCCGCCCCCTGACCGGCGCGATAAATGCGTTCCAGGGAATCATCGGATAATGTATCCAGCGGCGAATCGAGCAGTTCCCTTTCAAGAGAAGGAATGCCGCACCTGCGGCTGTGCCCGCGGATATAGGCCGACGCCAGGGCATCCAGCATTTTATCGTTTATGGTTTCCATATGCGTCTCCTTTCATGCCCTGCGGCTATCCCTGTGCGCAAAAACGGGATCAACCATTCCTGTGGAAAGCATTTTTATCATAAGCTACGGTTGATCTCCCTTTGATGGGGATCAAATCACCGCCGCACATCTTACATTTAAGGATCATGCGCCTATCTCCTTTTGTAAACAAAAATGCTTCATCTTTTGTTCCTGCCTGCCCACATACAATCATGCAGATGCACAGTGGCTTTGAGTACCAATACGTATATTATAACTGCATGGGCGGCTCCGGTCAAACAGTTTTGTTCAATTCTGACTTCGCTGCAATGCACTTCCTGCGGTGATGGGCGGCAATGAAAAAGAGCCTTTCCTTTTCAGGAAAAGCTCTTGCTGGCTAATCCGGTTGATTATGATACAAGGGACGGTTGCACTGGGTTAGGGGCAGGAAAGGGTGCAATGCACACGGTATTAGCGTGAGCCATACTACAACATAACGTCATACACAAACAGTTTTGAGTACGATAATATACCCGTAAACACACCAAACATATGTGAATCCATCTGCACGCCTTCTTCATTAGTGCAATAGAACTCAGAAGTTCTTTCACAAACACAACCGTAAGTAGTCTTTCGCGTTTTGCCTTAAAATGTCTGATGATAAATAAAAATCAATCACAGAAGATAAATCGTTTTTGTACTGTGCTAACACTACATCTAACGTTTCAAATAACAACGGTTTTTTGGCGGATAATTCTGTTTTATCTAACGCTTCAATCAAAGAAGTAAACAAGTATATTTTTGCATTATCATCATCGTCTTCGATTTCAGAATCAAACATGATAAAGCTTTCGGCAAAATATGCTTTAGAAGAATCTGCATCAAATGCATAGTATCTGATTTCATTGTGGAAATCTATTTCTGCCTCAGTAGGCTCATAAAGATTGTTTGTATATTGATAATATAATGGTAAATCTTGATGGTTGTCCATAAAATTCCTGCTTTCTGTTCCGCATAAATTTGATTTAATCAATCAATTTGTATACTTTTGACCGAATCATGATGGGATTTCCGGCTGCATCTTCTCGATATACGTCGTCAACTGTTTCGATCAGTTGGAAGCCCGACCGTTCAAGAAGATTTGACGCTTCCAAAGCGATCCTTTATGCTATCAAAACATGAGTGATTAGGTGGCAGGGGCAGAAGGGCTCGAACCCTCAACAAAGGTTTGGAGAGCGCACAACGGGCGTTCACGCACGCAAACGACGATGGCAAACGCTTCTCAAACACGAATGACGTTGGTTCTTGACATGAAGAATGCCTGATACTCAATCATTGTATCCTTCGGCACTTCAATCTGCTTCAGGCTGTGGCAACGGGCAAAGGCATG
>JAFQOD010000052.1 GCA_017395685.1 Clostridia bacterium | reverse complement strand
CATGCCTTTGTTCGATTAGGACTACCAATTCTTCTATCTTTGTGTACTCTCTTGACATGTAAAACACCTCCTGGCGTAGTTTCCATTCTACAACAGGAGGCGTCTTTTTTCTATTGTCCGTTATTCAGGGAACAGTCCATAGGAAGCAGGGCATTTTTTATATTTCAATTTCCATTCCCGTGGAAAGATAGGAAAGCTGATCCCCTAAAATGGGCTGCAGAAATTGATAGGTCCCTTCCCCTGTGCAATGGCAGGTAAATAAACGGGCAGGGAATTTCTTCAGTTCCTCCGCCAGGGAATACAGCTGCGCTTTTCCCTCCCCCTCCCTCTGCAGATGCTTCCAATGGAAGCCGCCGATCAGGATATCCGGCTGCAGCCAGGAAAGCAGATTCAATACCCCCTTATGGGAACAGCCGCTGATCACAATCCGCCGTCCATTTTCGTGAATCACCAGATACTGCTCATGTTCAAATAAATCAGGCAGCATTCTTTCCCCTTCCAGCCGGTTCATATGCTCGTTGGATAAAGGAAATATTGCTTTTCGATCATTGAGGGCGCACAGCTGCAAATGAGGTGAGATCTCAAACTGATCCCGGGTTCTGATGATCCGGGGATGCTGGCGGAGGGCAGGATGCAGCCCGATTTCCTTTTCCGTGCCATTGAAATGCCTTTCAAAGGCCCTTTCATGAATGTACAGCGGCGCATGAGCATTGATCTCCAGAAAGCGCAGCATGCCGCCTCCGTGATCATAATGCCCATGGGAAAGAATCGCCGCATCCACTTTCTTCAGATCCACGCCCATTTTTGCTGCATTCTCTGCAAAGGCATCCGTCTGCCCTGCATCAAACAGGATCTTCCTTCCGCACACCTCCAGATACAGGCTCAGCCCATGCTCGCAAATGAGATCCGAGCGAACCGACGTATTTTCCATCAATACCTTGATTTGCATCCCTGCTTTTCCCCCTTTCTCCCTTTTGTCTGTATCATACCCCTTCCTCCCGGAAGATGCAAGCGCCGCGCATTAGAAAGCCGCAATTTCACATGCTATAAGCAGGGAAATCCCTTACTTTTTACCGGAATGACTTGGCAAAAACCACCAAGTATGTTATGATGTGACGGTATCATGCCAAACAGGAGGACATTATGGGAAATACTGAAATGAACTATAATGAGATGACTATCGGCCAGTGGTTTCTGCGGGTGCTGCATGGGGCGCTGGTAGGCGTTGGCGCCATCATGCCCGGCGTCAGCGGCGGCGTGCTGTGCGTACTCTTTGGCATCTATCAGCCCATGATGGCGTTGTTTTCCCATCCCATAAAGGCGCTGAAAAAGTATTATAAGCTGTTCATCCCCATCCTGCTGGGCTGGGCCATCGGCTTTGTGGCGCTGGCCAAGCTGGTGGAATTGGCCTTCGGTGAAGATTCCGCCGTGGCCACCTGCCTCTTCTTCGGTCTGATCGTGGGCACCATTCCCTCCCTCTGGCGGGAAGCCGGCCTGAAAGGCCGCACCAAGAATCACGGCATCGTATTCGGTGTCAGCTTCGTCATCGTATTTGCCCTGCTGAGCCTGTTCAAATTCTCCCCCGCCGGCTCCGCCATCACCCCCAACAGCTGGTGGTATCTCTTCTGCGGCATCGTCTGGGGCCTGAGCCTGGTGCTGCCCGGTCTCTCCTCTTCCTCCATCCTGCTGTTCATCGGCCTGTATGAGCCCATGACCGCCGGTATCGGTTCCATCGGCACCTATGTGAAGGATGTAATTGCCTACATCATTGGCAAAGGCGGGGATGTATTCCCCCCCATCTCTCAGGTGGAATGGGGCTGCATTCTGCCCCTGCTGGCCGGCATTCTGTGTACCGCCCTGCTCACCGCCCGGTTCGTCAATTACCTGCTGGAAAATCACTACGCCATCATCTATCATGTGATTCTGGGCGTGGTATGCGCTTCCACCATCCTGATCATTCCCTTTAACGCTTCCCTTACCACTCTGCAGATCATCCTGTGCATTGTCTGCGCCGTCATTGGCTGCGCTGCTGCCCTGGGGCTGGATAAATTCGGCGTCAATGTAAAAAGTAAAAACAACATCGAATAATCCAATGGCCTGGAAGGGATTCCCGCCTTCCAGGCCATTTTTTTGCCCGTCTGCGGGCTTTTTTTTGCAACAGCATGAAATGCTTTTTCATCAGCCACACTACTCCTATCAAAATGAAGGAGCATTTCTCATGTGCACCAGTATCGCCCTTAACACCCCGGATTTTTATTTCGGCCGTAATCTGGATCTGGAATGCAGCTTCGGGGAGCAGGTGGTCATCACCCCCCGGCGCTATCCCTTCCGCTTCCGGCAGGCGGAGGAAATCCCCCGGCATTTCGCCATGATCGGCATGGCGGCGCCCATCGATGATTATCCCCTGTATGCGGAAGCCATGAATGAAAAGGGGCTGGCCATGGCCGGGCTGAACTTTCCCGGAAATGCCTGGTACGATCCCGAGCCTCGTCCGGAAAAGCAGAATATTTCCCCTTTTGAGCTGATTCCCTGGGTACTTTCCCAATGCGAAAATATTCATCAGGCCCGGGATCTGCTCCGCCGCACCCATCTGATTGCCCTGCCCTTCCAAAAGGATTATCCCCTTTCCCCTCTTCACTGGCACATTGCCGATGAAAGCGGATCCCTTACCCTGGAGGCAACGCAGCGCAGTATGGAGATTATGGATAATCCTGTAGGGGTACTCACCAATAATCCCCCTTTTGATTTTCATCTGGCCAATCTGCGCCAATATCAGCATCTCTCCGCCCTGCAGGCAGAAAATCATTTTGCCGCCGGGCTGGATCTTGCCCCCTTCAGCAGAGGGATGGGGGCCATCGGGCTGCCGGGGGATTTATCCTCCCCTTCCCGCTTCATCCGGGCGGCCTTCATGAAATGGAATTCGTGCTGCGAAAGCACCGCCGACAGCGCCGTCAGCCAGTTTTTTCACCTGCTATCCGGCGTGGCCATGCCCCGGGGCAGCGTACGGCTGGAAAATGGGCAAATGGAAATCACCCGGTATTCCTGCTGCATGCAGAAGAAAGGCTGCATTTTTTACTATACAACCTATGAAAATCATCAGCTGACGGCAGTGGATATGCTGAAAGAGAATTTGGACAGCCATAAGCTCATATGCTATCCACTGCATCGTGCGCAATCCCTCCGACGGGAAAACTGAATAATTAAAACACCGGTCCCTTTCCTACGGGACCGGTATTTTTGACTGTTGCTCAGCAATATCCTCACAGCTATAATAAAGAATATTAGGCTCCAATACTACACCATAATGAGAGAATAATTCATCTACCGTAACAAACAGATATCCCCTCTTCACCAATTCTTCCAAAAAAATTGCTGAGTACTGATTGGCCAGAGGATTGAGATCATGGAGAAGCACAACACCTCCGTCTTTTGCACTAGCAATTACCTGAAGGGCTATGCTATATGCATTAATTTCTTCACTGGTTGCATCTCCTGAAATTGCACTCCAATGAATGAGAGGGAGTCCAACATTTCCTTTAACGAACCCTTTATAATTCCCACCGGGAGCCCTCATATAGATCGCCTGCTGGCCAATTACACTATCCAGTGCCTGATCAAATTTTCTTTTCCAATACTGCACCTTTTCTGGAGTTATACCATTATACACATGTTCATAATTATGGCTTTGAACAGCATAACCCGCATCATGTTCCCGGCTGATTACATCATGATTCATATATATCTTATTGCCAATAATGAAGAATGTGGCATTGGCACCATACTTGCGTAATTGATCAATGACATTCATAGATGATCCTCTTGCGCCGCCATCATCATATGTCAGAGCTATCAATTTATAGTTACTGTTATCAGTAATCATTTGCCCCGCACCAGTCATATATTCCCGAATTTGAGGATAATAAAGATTTACATGCATCATAGTGTGCTTTCCAGGATAAAGCTGGTCCGCCCGGAAATGAAGAGAAAGCTTGGCAGGAGTAAGCGTAAACGGAGTATTTTCCAAAGTTTCCCGGGTACAGAGCAAAGCAAGTGTTTGCTCATCCGGTATCTCATTAGAAAAGTACGCAATCAATTGTTCTTCAACCGCCAGAGAAAGTATATCCCATGCCGGACTATCTGGTGCAAAAAGATCGGAAAGATAAATTCTACTCCCTGTCTCTATATTATATACACGTGCATCAAAATCCAAATAAATCTGTTCTCGCTCGGCAGCTATCCGTGCAATAGTCAGAAAACTCATCCATCTATCACCGGTATGGAATACAGTGGATCCCACATCCAGATAAGCAGGCATCAGCTTAGGGTGCCCCTCAGGCAAAAAAGATTTCCCCTTTTCTGCCATAGTATCTATAAGCTGTCCCATTTCTCTATTGATCTGCTCATTCCGCGTATCAGGATAAGTGCATCTAACATACACTTCATCCCGTAAATACTCCCGCATTCCTTCATACTGAATGATTTGCTGCCAATATGGCATGGAGGTATACTTTTCCGCTATGGCGGCAGGCATCAGCAAAATGACACACAAAAGGGCCGCGATCCATTTTTTCATCTATTTTCTCCTTGTTTTTTAAATAAAACAGCCGCCTGAAAGAAATGCCTTTCAAGCGGCTGATGATCCGCCCCAAGGGCAGAAATTTACAGAGCAGTCAGGGTATCCCGGAAATGAGCAACCACCTTCATGTAGCTTTCATTGTACCAGCCGGGCGCTTTCATATGCACGGTGATGATCCGGTTGCCATCCAGCAGGGCCACCATTATACGGCCGCGGACGATGGTACCGTCAAAGAGCACACCGCGATAATTGGCATAATAGCCATCCTTGTTCAGCAAGGTGCGGGTACTCAGGGTGGTGGTTTCCCATTCAGAATAATTGTACTGACCCACTTCCTTCAGCGCAGCCCTTACCTCATCCTTCACATCAGCAAGCTTATAATCATTGGACACATTCTGCATCCGGATGGTCAGGGTGGCATTGATATCATCGTACATGTTGGGATCGGTCAGCACGATCATATCATTGGCAGAGGCATCCACATACCAGCCGGAGGGGGCCTCAAAGGCGATACCCAGCTTATCCGCATGAACGGCGCCGTACTGGAAAGAAAGGGAGGGCCGGGGTGTGGGAGTAGGCATATCAATGGGATCCAGGGGAATGGGGGTGGCGCCCACATTCACCAGATTGCCGTAATCATCATACACCGCGCCGGGAACATAGGGGGATCCATCATCCTCTTCCCAGGCAGGATTATAGCCCGCAGGCATGGAATAGGGATCTGCCTGCGTTGCCAGCGCCGCCAGGGGCAGTGCCAGCACGATCAGCATCAAAATCGCAAAGGACTTTTTCATCAGAAGAAACCTCCTTGGCAGGCTTTGCAGAGTTATCCGCAAAAAATCGCCAGTGTTTATATTATTGTAACAGTTTCTTCATCAATCGTCAAGCATTTTGTATTCATTTCGGCCAAATTGAAAGCATAAATTAATACTTTTTACAATAATCCGGAGTATGCCCGGTCATCATCCCGCTGCGGAGCCGCATTGGAAGGGGCCATGCCCCGGGGATGATATACCCGGCGGTCCAGAGACCAGATTTTTTCACTGAAGGCGCCGGCAGGGGTGCGGCGCAGCACGCCCTCCATCTCATTCATCTTGGCGTCCATATCATCCAGCAAATGCAGCATTTCCGCTTCCGCAAACATGGGCAGCTTGGGGCTTCCATGATCAGGTTCCCCATGATGACTGATCACCATATGGGAAAGCAGCATCACATATTCCCCGGAAACCCCCGCCCTGCGGGCAGCTTCCTGCACCTGGGCAACACCGTGCACCAGATGGCCAAGCAGCTGGCCTTCCACGGAATAATCCGCCACATTGCCTGCCTCATCGCTCAAAAATTCCATGGTCTTGCTCAGATCATGGGCGATGGCACCGGCCCGCAGCAGATCCCCATCCAGAAACGGATAGAGGGGCAGCACCCTTTCAGCTGCACGCAGCACACCCAGGGTATGATGCAGCAGACCGCTGCGCTCTGCATGATGCACCCGCTGTGCAGCAGGATAATACATCAGCTTATCCCCGCACATTGCGATCATTTCCCGCATGATGCCCCGCAGATCGGGATTTTTCATCCGGTCGATGGTGCGGTTGATTTCCGCCATCATATCTTCAGCAGGTTCGGGGGCGCAGGGCATCAGCTGGGATACATCCACCTGATCCTCCGGACCGGGATTGCGCAGCCGTTCGATGCGCATCTGCAGCCTGCCGTTATATTCCTGCACCGTACCCCTTACCTTGATGATGCTGCCCTGACGGGGCGGGGGCACCGTGCCATCCCACATTTTGCAGTTGATGTCCCCGGATGTATCGCACAGCGTCATATCCAGGTATTTTCCCCCATTGGAAGAAGTGCGCTGCTCGGAAGCGCGCACCAATAAAAAGCCTTCAAATTTTGTATCCCGCATCAGGGATGCAACTGTCGGCTGCTGCATAGAATTTTCCTCACTTTTCCAGCCCGGCCAGATAGGTAAGCTTGGCATGATGCCCCTTTTCCTCCTGGGAAATCAGCGCAAAGGCCTCCCCTGCGCTGCCGGTTAATTGTTGGGCAAACTGGCCGTAGCGCTCCACCGCGCCGGCCTCTTCCATTGCCGCATATGCAAATAAAGCCTCCGGGGAAGCAAAGGCCCCCTTGCGCTGGGCCTCCACAAGCCCGCCGGAAAAAAGCACATCCGCCGCCTGAGCCGCCAGCATCTGGCTCCGTTCAAAGCCGGGTGTTTCAGCACCCATGGCAGAAAACTGGGCCAGATGGCTGCGCTCATCGGAAAGGATCTGGCCGATAGCCTGCTGACAGGCGCTGTCGGCAAATACCATCAGCGCCCTTTCGTACAGGCGAATGGCCCGCTTTTCCATTTCGCAGGCGATATACAGGGCTTCCCCTGCATCACGAATTTCCATAGCGCCGGCTTATTGAGCAGTGGCCAGGAATTCATTCAACTGATGCACCAGTTCATCCGCATTGGCGCCGTGCACGGCACAGGCATCTGCGATGGATTCGCTCACAGCATGGGGGCAGCCCAGGCAATGCATGCCAAATTCCATAAAGATGCGGGCGGTGCCCCTGTGCATATTCAGCACCTGACCGATGCTCATTTCCTTGGTTACAGTCATTTCCATGATAAAAATCTCCCTTCAGGTATTTTATACCATTCAGTATCATACTCCAATCCCTGCCGCTTGTCAATGCAGCCAGGGACACAGAAAAGCCGGAGGAAATAATTTTTCCCCCGGCCGTTCTTCTTTATCGATCCAGATATTTCACAATCAGATTGCAGGTATTCTCGATGCCCTTTACATGGGTGCGCTCATAACCGTGAGAGGCAAATACGCCGGTGCCAATCAGGGCATAGCGCACATCATTGCCCGCCCTCAGGGCCGCTGCCGCATCGGAGGAATAGGAGGGATACACATCCGCCGCATACTGAATGCCATTTTTCCTGGCCGTTTCAATCAACTCGCTGGTGAATTCATAATGGAAGGGGCCGGAAGAATCCTTGACACAGATGGAAACCATGGTTTCATCGCATTTGAGATCATCCCCCACGCAGCCCATATCCACTGCCAGCATATCGCCGATGCCCTCTGGAATCCGGATGGAGCCGCCATGCCCCACCTCTTCAAACACCGTAAAGAGGATAGCCACCCGACGTTTTAATACGATCTTTCCTTCCGATACCATTCTGGCCAGTGCCAGCAGCATACCGGCGCTGGCCTTATCATCCAGATGCCGGCTCTTGAGATAGCCGCTTTCTGTCAGCACCGTTCTGGGATCCCAGGAAATGAAGCAGCCCGTTTCAATACCCAGCGCTTCCACGTCAGAAGCGCATTTCACCTCTTCATCCAGCACGATTTCCAGGGTATTTTCACTGCGTTCTTCCTTGCCCATGCCGGGAAAAACATGCTGGCTGGCCTTGGTGGATTGCACCGTAGCGCTGTAGCAGCGGCCATCCCGGGTATGCACCAGGCAATTTTCATTTTCCACAGTGGCATCCTGCCAGCCCCCCACATGGGTGTAGCGGATGCGGCCGTTGCCCTTGACAGAGCGCACCATGGCCCCCAGGGTATCCACATGGGCGGAAAGCAGAATGCCGTTTTCTTCCCCGCCCAGTTCACAGATAACGCAGCCCTTCCTGTCCCTGACGGGGGAAAAGCCCAGGCCCTTCAGGGTATCCAACAGATAATCGGTGGCCGCCTTGGTAAAGCCGGTGGGAGAAGGGATGGAAAGCAATTTCATCATATATTCCAGGGCATAATTCTTCATCTCATGATTCCTCCTTTATTTTGCTGAAACGGATTGAAATTATTATATCCTTATTTCCATCCGGGAGCAAGGCTCATTCCTCCGTCCAATGGAATAAATACAGAAAAAAGTCTGTCCCGTCCGCTGAAACCGGCAGGAAAATCCTCTTTTATATCAAATCTAATATAGGATAGATTTGATACGATACGGGAGGAAAATTATGTCCCTTCATCCGCCCCGGCGCACCCCGGAAGAGGAACAGCGCCTGGTTGTGCTTTATTCCCTGCAGCATCTGGCCCCCTGCAATCATGTGCAGCTGCACAGATTCATTGCAGAATTGGATTTATTCAATTATTTTGATATGATGATCGCCCTCAACGACCTGTGCGATAAGGGCCAGGCCGTGCGCGTCATGCGTCGGGTAGGCCATCAGTATGAGATTACCGATTCCGGCCGGGAGGCACTGGCCCTGTTCAGCAACCGGGTGCCTCACAGCCTGAAAACCTTGCTGGCCGAAACCGGCGCCGCCTGGCGCGCCCGCTTCCAGGAAGAGGCCCAGTATCAGCATGAAATCGTAAAAAATGAGCAGGGCGGCACGGAATTGATCCTTTCCATCATCGAAAATGATGCGGACGCCATGCGCATCACCATTCCCCTGCCCACGGAAGATCTGGCCAATGTATTGGCCACCCGGTGGCACAAAATCGGCGGGGATGTATACGGCGCCATCTTCCGGCTGCTGATGGAGGATCCCCAATGAGCGCCTGGGCCGTCATCCTTTGCGGCGGCAGCGGCATCCGGATGGGCGCAGGGGAAAATAAGACCCTGCTGAAGGTGGGCGGCGTGCCCGCCGTGATCCGCTGCATCCGGGCCTTCCGGCAGCTTACGGAGGGCATTGTGCTGGTGGTAAAATCCGGGGAAGAAGATACCTTTTCCTCCCTGCTGAGCCAATGGCACGAACCGGTATCCGCCATCGTTCCCGGTGGATATGACCGCCAGGCATCCGCTCTTTGCGGCCTGACAGAGCTTCCCGCCTGCTGCGAAATTGCCCTGATCCATGATGGCGCCCGGCCCTTTGTATCCGCTTCCATCATTTCCAGGGTATTGGAAAGCGTAAAAGAAAAGGGCAGCGGCGTGGCTGCCGTTCCTGCCCGGGATACCATCAAGCGAACCAATCCGGATGGCCTGGTGCTGGAAACCCCCGACCGTGCCTCCCTCTGGCAGGTGCAGACGCCCCAGGGCTTCCGGCTGCAGGATATGCTTTCCGCTCACAAAAAAGCGAACCAGCGCTATACCGATGACGCCGCCCTGATGGAGGCAGCCGGCTTCCCCGTACAATTGGTTATGGGGGGCTACGATAATCTGAAGCTTACATCCCCGGAGGATCTGAAAATGACTGCTGGCATGCTGCTGCCCCGGATCGGTACCGGCTTTGACGCCCATCGCCTGACGGAAGGCCGGGAATTATGGCTGGGGGGCGTTCATATCCCCTATGAGAAAGGGCTGCTTGGCCACAGCGACGCCGATGCCGCCCTTCATGCCCTGACCGACGCCCTGCTGGGGGCCGCTTCCATGGGGGATATCGGCAAATTATTCCCCGATAACGATGATCGATACAAAGGCATCTCCTCCCGAATCCTGCTGGAGGAGGCTGCCCGCCGCATCCGGGAAAAAGATTTTGAAATCGGCAACTGCGATATCACCATCCTGGCCCAGGCCCCCAAGCTTGCCCCCTATATCGATGATATGAGCAGATCAATCGCCGCTTCCCTCAGAATTCCGGTGGAAAATGTATCCGTCAAGGCTTCCACCACGGAAAAAATGGGCTATGAAGGCCGGGGCGAGGGCATCAGTGCCCAGGCAGCGGCGCTGATTTTTCAAAAAATATAAATCCACTCATCATCCTAAATGCGTCCCATTTATCACGGGGAAACAATAATCAAAGGTAAAAGCCGTCTTCTTTCCCGAATCGGTATTCGGGGGACGGACTCGGAATAAAACCGCTTTGCCTCAAAAGCAGGTTTCCCCCAAAGACAAGGAGGAATTTTTCATGCTTCTCAACGGCAATATCTGGCTTGGCACTTCCAACGAAGGGGCGGTATGCCTGCTGCCCTCCCTGGCCAATCGTCACGGCCTCATCGCCGGCGCAACCGGAACGGGCAAAACCGTTACCCTGCAGGTGCTGGCGGAAGGCTTTTCCCAGCTTGGGGTGCCCGTTTTTCTGGCAGATGTAAAGGGCGATCTTTCCGGCCTGTGCAAGCCCGGGGAAGGCAATGAAAAAATCGATGAACGGCTGGAAAAATGCGGCGTAACCGATTTCCCCTATCGGGCCTGCCCCGCCACCTTCTGGGATGTGTACGGCGAAAAAGGCCATCCCATCCGCACCACCGTCAGTGAAATGGGCCCCCTGCTCCTTTCCCGGATGCTGGGCCTGAATGAAACCCAGACCGGCGTGATGCACATCATCTTCCGCATTGCCGATGAGGAGGGCATGCTGATGGTGGATCTGAAGGATGTAAAGGCCATGCTGGCCTATGTAGGGGAAAATGCCGCCAAATATACCCTGGATTACGGCCATGTGGCCAAATCCACAGTGGGCGCCATGCAGCGGGCCATCGCCATCCTGGAGGATCAGGGGGGCGATCAGTTCTTTGGGGAGCCTGCCCTCAATATCGCCGATTGGCTGTGCCAGGATGAAAACGGCAACGGCATGATCAATATCCTGGCGGCAGATGTGCTCTTCCGCAAGCCCGCCATGTATTCCACCTTCCTGCTGTGGCTGCTGGGCGAATTGTATGAATTGCTGCCCGAGCAGGGGGATTCCGATCTGCCCAAGATGGTATTTTTCTTTGACGAAGCCCATCTTCTTTTTGATGATTGCTCCAAGATGCTGCTGGAGAGGATTGAACAGGTGATCCGCCTGATCCGCTCCAAGGGCGTGGGCATTTATTTCATCACCCAGACCCCCACCGATATCCCCTCTTCTGTGCTTTCCCAGCTTTCCGGCCGGGTACAGCATGCCCTGCGCGCCTTCACCCCCCAGGAGCAGAAGGTCATCCGCGCTGTGGCCCAGACCTTCCGGGAAAATCCCGCCTTTGATACCGAAGAGGCGCTGACCCGGCTTTCCACAGGCGAGGCTCTGCTTTCCTTCCTGCAGGAGGATGGCTCTCCCTCCGTGGTGCAGCGGGCTACCATCCTGCCCCCCCAGTCGCAGATCGGCGCAGTATCCGATGATCTGCGGAAAATCTTTATTGAAACCGATCAGATCGGCCAGAAATATGATCAGGCCTATGACCGGGAAAGCGCCTATGAGGTGCTCTCCCAGCTGTTCAGCCAGCAAGGCGTACAAAAGACCCAGGTGGTGCAGCCCATTCCCGTGGTGCAGCAGTCTGCTGTGCCCCAGGCCCCCGCTGCCCCCATCGTGCAGGAAGCGCCGGCCGCTCCCGCCCAGCCTGCCTATCAGCCTGTCACCTTCCGGGTATACAATCCAAAGACGGGGCAATATGAAGAGCAGGCCATGGCCAATCTGCAGCCCATACCCGTGCAGCAGAGCGCCTATCCCGTGCCTGCCGCTCCCCAATATCCCATCCAGCAGCCACAATATCCCATTCAGCAGCCCGCCCCCAAGGCAGAAGAAGCCCCCAAGACCAGAAAGGTGGCCAAGAAACGCAGCGAAATGACCGTGGGCGAACAGCTGATGGATTCCTTCACCAAATCTGCCGCCACCGGCGCCGGCCGGGAAATGGGCCGCAGCCTCACCCGCTCCCTGCTGGGTCTGCTGGGATTGAAGAAGTAAGAAAAACATAGCGGGAAGACCTTTCTTTTGAAAAAGAAAGGCCTTCCCGCGCCCATCCAAAGAAAACTGATTCCGGATTTTTCTTGGATGCGGCAAATCAACGCTTTTCCCGGTGAAGCGCAGAACAAGGAGTGTTTGGAATCTTTATCCAATCTTTGTGATGGAAAATCATGAATGAAAGAAGAATGGAACATACGATAAATCAATATCTGATGAAACGAAGGAGGGCTATTCCATGAAGCGCAGAATCGGTATCCTCACCAGCGGCGGCGATTGTCCCGGCCTGAATGCGGCCATCCGCGGCGTTGCCAGGGCGGCTTATGAAATGTTTGATGCTGAAATCATCGGCATCCGGGATGGCTACCGGGGCCTGATTGAAGGCGAATGGCAGGAAATGAAGCGCAGCCAGTTTTCCGGCATTCTCACCCTGGGCGGCACCATTCTGGGCACTGCCCGCACCCCCTTCCGCAATATGCGGGTCATCGAAGATGATAAGGTGGATAAGGTAAAGGCCATGAAGGCCAATTATGAAAAAATGAAGCTGGATTGCCTGGTCACCCTGGGCGGCAACGGCACCCATAAGACTGCCAATCTGCTCTCCGAAGAAGGGCTGAATGTGATTGGCCTGCCCAAGACCATCGATAATGATATCTACGGCACCGATTTCACCTTCGGTTTCCACACTGCCGTGGACATCGCCACCGACGTTATCGACCGGATCCATACCACCGCCGCTTCCCACGGCCGGTGCATGGTCATTGAAATCATGGGCAATAAAGCCGGCTGGCTCACCCTGTATTCCGGCGTGGCCGGCGGCGCAGATGTGGTGCTGCTGCCCGAAATCCCCTATGATATCAAGGAAGTGGCCAAGGTGGTAGAGGCCCGGGCCAACAGCAAAAAAGCCTTCTCCATTCTGGCCGTGGCGGAAGGCGCCATGGATAAGAAGGAAGCCAAAATGAAGAAAAAAGAACGGGAAGCCTATCGCCAGGAAACGGGCTTCAACGGCATCGCCAACCGGGTGGCCAAGGATCTTGCCCAGATGGTAGGGGTAGAGGCCCGTGCCGTCCTCCCCGGCCATGTACAGCGGGGCGGCTCTCCCTCTGCCTATGACCGTGTGCTTTCCACCCAGTTCGGCGTACATGCCGCCCAGTTGATCGCCAAGGAAGAATACGGTGTCACTGTGGCGCTGGTGGGCAATAATATCACCCATAACCGGCTTTCTGAAATTGCCGGCGTGCCCAAGCTGGTGCCCCAGGATCATCAGATGGTGCAGGTGGCCAAGGATATGGGCATCTCCTTTGGCGATTGATGCACTGTCAGGGTAATGCTTCCTCCGGAGAATGAATAGCTTTTCATACCGGGGATCTTCGTTCTATGGATCAAGATAACAAAGGATGAATGCCTATGTGGATTTGCAATCGCTGCCAGAACGAAAACAAAGAAGGGCTGAAAGATTGCCAGTATTGCGGCGCCCCCCGCTCTGCCGGGCGGTTTTCCGCCAGCCAGACAGGCAGATTCCCCCGCACAGACGCTCCCTCTCCCCGGGTTTCCCATGCGCCAAAATATGCCCAGCTCATCCGGCTCCCCTCCGATGATATCCCCGATCCTCTTCCGGAAATGGAGCCCCCATTCCTTCCCATTGCCCCGCCGCCTCCCAGGCGGCCTGTAATGGGCTTTGCCCGGGTCATTGGCGTGCTTTTGTGCATTCTGCTGCCCGCCCTCACAGGGCTTCTTGCCTGGCGGCAATATGATGTGCTCAGCCAGGCGCTGATTCCCTTGCTTCTGGATTCTGATGCGGCCGCATGGGCCAGGATTGCCGTATATGCCGCCTTTTGCCTGACCGCAGGGATGGTCTCCCTGCTGCCCGGCCTGTGGACGCTGATGAAAATCCCTCCCCATCCCCGCCGCAAAAATGCACAAGAGGAAGAACAGGAATGAAAGGCATTCTGATCATCAACGCTTTTTGGAAAAGCGCCTCCATGCAGGAAATGGAGGCGCTGCTTTGCACTGCCGCCAAGGGCATGGGCATCCATCTCAGCGTTTGCACCAATCAGGATTTTCTCTTTTCCATGCCTGGGCATCAGCCCATCCTGCCCATGGAAGAGGCGGATTTCATCCTTTTCTGGGATAAGGATATCCGCCTGGCCGCGCAGTTGGAAGCCCGGGGATACAAAGTATTCAATTCCGCCCGCAGCATCGCTTTATGCGATGATAAGACCCTCACCCACCTGGCCCTTGCCCAAAGCGGCCTGCCCATGCCGGAAACCATCCTGTGCCCCTCTACCTTCCCTGCTGCAGGCTATCCGCAGATTGATTTTCTCCGCCATGCCGCCGCCCATCTCTCCTACCCCCTGGTGATCAAGGAAGGCTGCGGTTCCTTCGGTCAGCAAGTGCATCTGGCCAGGGATGAAAAGCAGGCCCTGGAAATTCTGCAAAGCAAAGCCGGTTCATCCCTGCTTGTGCAAAAATTCATCGGCGAATGCGCCGGCCGGGATATCCGGCTGTATATGGTGGGAGGCAAATGTATTGCCGCCATGGAGCGCAGGAATCCATCGGATTTCAGGGCCAATATCCAGAATGGGGGCAGCGCATTTCCCTATACCCCCGGTACCGAAGAGATTGCGCTGGCCGCCCGGGCCTGCGATGCCCTGGGCCTTGCCTTTGCCGGAGTGGATATCCTGCATGGCAAACACGGCCCTCTCCTTTGCGAGGTTAATTCCAACGCCCATTTTTCTGCCCTGGCCGCCCTCACCCATCGGGATGTGGCAGGGGCTATTCTTTCGTATATTCAGGAGGCATTATGCGGGGCTGGCTGATTTATGAAGAGCAGAATATTCAAAGAAACCAGGCCTTCATCGGCTTTTTTATGGCTGCCGCCGGGAAAAGAAATGTTTCGCTGCAGTTGATCACAACCAAGGAAATCGCCTTGGGCGTAAAAAACGGCATTCCTTTCCTGTGCCCGGAAAAGCCAGATTTCGCCGTCGTCCGCTGTATGCGGCCTGATCTTTCCAGGCATCTGGAAGCCATGGGCGTAAAGGTTTTCAACTGCGCCAAGGTATCAGAAATCTGCAATGACAAGCAAAAAACCCATGCTTTTTTCGTACAGCATGGGCTCCCTTGCCTGGATACTGCTTTTGTCCGTCTGGATTGCCCCGTCCATCCCTTCGATTATCCAGTGGTGGTCAAAGCAAGCGGCGGCTGCGGCGGACGGCAGGTATATCTTTGCGCCAATGAAACGGAATATCTGGAGAAGCTGGCATTGATCGCCCCGGATACCGCCGTGGTTCAGCCGCTGTGCGATACTCCCGGCCGGGATATCCGCGCCTATGTGCTGGGCGGAAAAATGATCCAGGCCATGGAACGATATTCCGATGGGGATTTCCGCAGCAATTTCGGCCTGCATGGCCTGGCAAGGCCGGCATCCCTGACCCCGGAAATGGCAGCATATGTGGAAAAAATCATATCCATCCTTCCCCTTTCTCTGGCAGGCATCGATTTCGTATTTCATCAGGGAAAGCCCTACCTCAACGAAATCGAGGATGCTGTGGGTACACGTATGCTGTATCAATATACCTCCATTCAGATCGTGGAAGAATATATGGATCTGATTCTGTCTGCATTCCGTTGACCAGCCCCTTTTGCCCCTCCATCCTCCTCAAAATTCTTTTGGAATTCCCGTAAATTTCCGCCTTTTCCCCTTGCATTTTTTCATCAATAGTGATAAAATATACCAGCGTCCAAAAAGACGCCATGGGGCATTAGCACAGTTGGTAGAACAAACCTCCCGTACTTTAGCCCTGGCTAATTGGTCTAAATCAAAGAACGATTGGTAAAAATGCACAAAATTATACAGCAAAATTTGGGGTATTAGCGCAGTTGGTAGAACAAACCTCCCGTACTTTAGCCCTGGCTAATTGGTCTAAATCAAAGAACGATTGGTAAAAATGCACAAAATTATACAGCAAAATTTGGGGTATTAGCGCAGTTGGTAGCGCGCGACATTCGCATTGTCGAGGCCAGGGGTTCGACTCCCCTATACTCCACCAATAAAGAACCAGCCGGAAACGGCTGGTTTTTTTATTACATTCAAAAGAATTATATAATATCATAATTGCATGTGCATTTTTATGTCTTTATGAACTATTCTTTGCAGAAATAAAATTATCTCTCGCCAGATTTGGAAAAACGCTCCTTACCATCCTTCTTTATTCAAAAGAATCCCCTTCCTGCTGCCAAAATTCATATCCGTCTTTATTTCAATCATTGCACATCGTTTTTGGGGGTTCATCTTCCCTGCAATTTCATTCCTTCGGATAATCCAGGCATCATCGTTCCTGGAGGCAACCCCATTCTCTTCCTACGCTAACTGTATATCATATACAGAAGGCGAGGGCACCCCCATGTTCTCCAAGAATCTCTCTTTATCCGTTCTCAGCATCTGTGACAGCAGAGACCTCTCTTACGAAACCGCATCAGAGCTGTGCGATCTCAGTCCGCGATACTTCGGCTCCATCGCCAGAGGGCAAACAGCCCCTTCCATCAATACGCTGGAAAAGCTCTGTATCGGCTTTGATAAATCCCCCAATGACCTCTTGGGATTTGAAACATCCAAAGAAGAATTAGCCTTTCGCATTGCATCACAGGTGGTTCATTTCCGTATTTATCCTTTTATAAACGGAAGTACCACTACCTTCCCCGTCTGTCCCCATTGCGCCGGCAGCATAGAACGGGAATATCAGCTTTTCTGTTCCAATTGCGGTCAAAGGCTTTCCTGGGATTTCTACCAGTATGCCACTCCTCTCAAAAAGAAATGATATCATAACCAAATGTTGGCTGGCATTGCGCCAGCTATTTTTGCGCATTCCTTCTCATGCTGCAATTAGAAGCTATATAAATGCTGCATGGATCCATAATACAAATAATATTTTGAAAATGCCATGTTATATCATGTACTTTTGTTATTGCATCATTCTAACATTCAATAAATTGAATAAAATGAAAGAGAGGTATTTCTATCGCCTAATATTCATGTTATCGTCTTAAATTTCCCCAGGGAGGTCCCATGAAAACCGAAATCAATTATCAGAAAATCGGGCGCAATATCAAGCAGGCTCGCAAAGACAAGAAAGAGACCCAGCGCGCTGTAGCAGAATATCTGAATATTCAGGATACTTCCTACAGTAATCTGGAATGCGGGCATGAAAAGATCAGCCTGCGCCGCGTAATCGAATTGTGTGAACATTTTGAGGTGCTTCCCGGCACCATTCTGAATGACTGCACCGAAAAGCTGTTTCTGCTCACCCAGGATGAACAGAAGGATACACATCCTGCCGGCATCACAGAAAAGCAGGAAATCCGTGAGTTGCTGCAGAAATGCTCTTTGCTATCCGAAGAGCAGGTGCATTTTCTTGTGCTGCTCGCCAATCAAATGGCGCTTGAAAAAAAGAAAAGTAAACCATAATCCTGTACAACAGAAATTGTCTAAACGAAGGGTGGCATCCTTCCATTGAGCGATATACAGCAAAACACAATCGATCTGCTTTATGCCAAATATTATCGGGAGCTATTTATGTATAGCTTCTCTTTATTTGATTGCAAACAACAGCATATTCACGATGCAGAGGATTGCGTGCAGGATACCTTTGAAAAAGCGCTCAGGTTTCAAAAAGATCTGCTCCATCATACTGCGCCGCTTAAATATCTGAAGCGTATGTGCAAATACATTACCATCACAAAACGCCGGAATATGCATATCCACAATCGGCTCCTGGGATATCCCAAACCTATTGAGGATCATTATGATTTGGCCGATCCGAAGGATATCGTGGTCGATTGGATCCTGCAGCAAGAAAATGAAGAGGCAAAGAAAGCATTATTTGCAATTCTGACTGAAAAAGAGAAGGAAATCTATGGGCTGTATTATCAGCAGGATTTATCCATAAAAGACGTGGCAAAAACGCTGAATATCACCGATGGCTCCGCCCGGGGCTGCATCCAGCGGATTCGCGCAAAAGCCATGGGCCTAACAATCCATTTTTTATTGATGATTGCGTGCATTATTGCATACTTGTGCACTTATTAATTACGAAGGGAGGGTGTAGATTGGCAGATGGTGCTCGTTTCAACGAAATACTAAAAACCATCCTGAACGGTGACCTTTCAAAAGAAGAAATGGAAAGGAGGCTGCAGGAAACAATCGATGATGAGCTATCCGGTCCATTGGATGAACCGGCGGATATGGAATTGGTTGAGCAATGCCAAAGCCTGCTCTGGGCGCTGAAAACCAATGGCAGCATCCCCTATCCCGATCATGCCAAGGAAAATAAGCAGCAATTGATGCAAAGGCTGGCATCCTCCCCTGCCCCGAAGGGGCGTCCCCTTCTCCGCAGAGCAATTGCCGTCGCCGCCATCCTTGTGCTGGTTTTGGGCTTGAGCGTGATCAGTATCCAGTGGATCAGCGGAAAATCCACCCCGGATGGGCAGCAGTATATCGTCCAGGGGCATGAGATTTCAACCGATCTCATCCAGAAATGCATCGCAGAAAACATGGCGCAGGGCAGTTTAATCACCGCCTCCCGGGAAGAAGCAGAAGCGTTTTTGGGGTTTGATATATCGGTTCCCGATACTTTGTTGGGCAAGTATTCATGTGTGACATTTGACATCAATATTCTCCCTATATGGATACAATGCAGAATGGATTTTACATTTAATGAGCAAATAATAGGTGTTGCAACCTACTATTTCACCGATATGGAGAATAGTATATTTAATACAGAGCAAGATGCCGAAGGGGAATATATCATTATTGACAATTTAAAAGTGTATATGTCTGCAAACATTGGAAATCGCGTCTTAACTTGGAGTGAAAATAATACGGTATATGATGTGTCAGGAACATTCACTTTGGATCAAGGAATTAGTATCATACGAGAAATAAGGAGAAAATAACATGAAAAAAATTTTTGCTCTTGCTTTAACAATCTGTCTCTGTTTGAACCCTATCATTTCCTTAGCAGCCATCAATGCAGACGCTGAATTCCGGAGTGCCTCTATCACATTGACCACAAATAAGCTTGTTGTATATTCCGCAATGCTGAATGAACCAAAAGAGAGCATCTCTGTTGTTAGTGCTAATTTATACAGAGAAGTAGCACCAGATGAGTGGGAATTCGTGTGCAGCCTCCCTGTTCCTTCCCATGTCGCCCATAATGCCTCCTCCTATGGCTCTTATGTAGATTGCTCCGCCTACATCGGCACAGGCAACTACCGTGTCACCGCCACCTACGATGCCGACGGCTATCAGATCACCCGCAACTCCAACGAACGTTCTTTCTGATCACTTCAGTATGTAAGATAACTGCTCTATACATATGTATCCACCACCATAAAATCCTGTCAGCAAAAGCTGGCAGGATTTTTCTGTTTAATTCCCCCTATTCAGCAGCATGAATTTCACAAAATAATATTTCATTCAGTTATTTGGGAAAAATTCACTTACCAATTGCTATCTCCAAAACAATTGAGCCTCCTGCTTGGAAGGCTCAAATTGTAGAAAATGATTCATTAACAAACTAAGTACCTTTCAATTTTGTTGAACCGTATGAAAAAAGTCCAAACCCAACACTTAATAGATATATCATTGTATTTCTATAATCTCAAATGGCTGATACACAAGCCCCTCTTTCCGCGCAAAATCTATGGGATCCCACTGGTCATTCATAGTATTTACTATTGTGTGATCCACTTTGGCAAGGAAACGATCGTTAAACTTATAGTTCCTGGCATGAAGTTGAGCTACTAAATAGTCTTTATCCTTCATGCAATCTGCTAAGTCAGGGCAAATTGATCCATTTCCTTGATATCGTTCTACATATGCCGAAAATGTCTTATACGCAATATTAAAGGCCGCCCATGGAAAAACCTTCTCCTTTTCTATCACGTCAATCATTTCGACTAACGGTCTGTAATTATCGTCGGGAAATAATGTCTTACCACCGTCAAATTCATCACATAAACGCTCGCTGAGTTCTACAGTTCTTTTGAAGTAAAGCTTTTCAAATCCATTACCGTTTAGTGATACTTCCCAACATGGATACTCAATAGCCGTGTCAATATAATAACCTCGTTGCCTATGGCAACGATAAAACGGCTGATAGCCAATCATTTGTGACTGAGTGCTGTGACCATGATAAATAACACCATTATCGCCCAATTCAGAAAGATCCGCATTACTGATTGGACGATATTCATTGCCATTTTCTCTTTTGCAACACGCAAAAAACAAAGCAACTTTTATATCATCGGTAAGATCAATAAACGATGTTTTAAGGCCGTAATGCTGTGCAATTAAGCCGGATATCGGTACTCCATATGGAAATTCGCAAAACTGACGAAAATGCGTAAGAAACTCCCCAAAAATCACCTGACGCATAATTCCCACAAAAAACGATAGGAATTTATCTTCTAAACTGTGATTTTGTTTATTTATCAAAATGTGCCTACCAAGCGATGAAATGCCAGATGTAGAGCCGTAATCTTTCATTTCTCCTCTATAAAGATCCGGAAATAATACAGATGCTAATGACCCCATACACCCATAGCTACATCTGGGAAGATTACTATCGTCAGCCATGGTAAAACCAGAAACATAAGGCTGCATAGCATGCCAACTTAATTCCCCATATATTTCAAATTCCGTCGGTATTGGTATCGCCAATTGTTCCTCTCTTGTTTTTGCCAAGCTGAGCTTTTTCATTGCATCAGTTACAACTCTAATCCTTTCGATGCTCTTATCTCTATCGTCTAACATTTTCTCCAATAATTCTGGCATAATCACCTTTTTGCCATCAATAATTTTTATGCTCTTTTCATTGGTTTTCAAGAATATCACTCCTGTATGTTATTTACTTTCTCCTAAATATAGACCCCAATTCCCATCGCAGAACAATCCAGTAATTGTAGTTGCCCCCCCTTCAGTCATACCATATTGCTATACCTTTTTCGCGATAACAATAATGAGTATATATTTCCATTTTCGCCATTCTTTTTCAGACCAAATCGTTTCATCATACCTCACATATTATTATGTGCACAAACGCTAATAATTTCACGCTAATAAATACTGTCCCATAGGATAAATCTGATCACCCCGCCTCAAAGTGAACTTTTACAAGAAGCAGATTATCTTACTTCCTTACTCTCGAAAGATGCTATTCATTTATAATTTATAAACAAAGCATCTGTTGTCTTGCTAAACATAACCAGAATTATTAATAAAAATTTCCTCTACACAGTGCATTTTTGTTATAATGTGCACTAATATAATAAACAAAGACTTTCAGGGGAATCCTCCCTCTACTTGATCATTATTAACCATTACCTGAATAACTTGATTTACAATCAAAGAAAAATTTACCATTTGGAGGTGACATCAATTGATTAAAGTTACTAATGAAAAAATAAACTCAAAAGGAACATTGAAATGCCAGGTCCTGATTGATGGGCAAGCAGCGACAGTTGAATTAATGCCTGTGAAGAGCATTTCTTCCTCTGGAAAACGAACCATTCCACATACCAGGATGAAAGTCAGAGCTTTAGGGCGTTCTGGCATCAAAAATAATCAACCACGGAACGGCATAATTGGAGTTTATCGTATTGTAGGTGAAACAAATCTGCCATCAGGAAGGGAGTTAATTTTTCAGTTTGGAAAAAATAAAGAATATAGTGCATGGGTCAATGATCATAATATAGTATTCATGAAACGACCCCGCGGAACTGGTGGTGGACAAACTGGAAAAGATAGCTCAACAAAAGATAATGAAAATAAGACAAAAACCAGAAAGCTTGGTAGGAGGTAAACTATGGATACTATTACATTACTTAGTCAAGAGATCAATATCCCTGATATACTCACCTATTTCATCCCTGGTTATGTAACAATTGGAGTTTTCAAATACCTTCTTAACTCCGAAGGAAATAGCCTGTCGGAAAAAATCCATTTACAAGCATCTGTATGCATTAGTTTTTTTCTTCGCCTTCTTACCTCTTTAATAAGTGACTCTTTTTACGTCATTTCTTTATTGGGAACCATATTAGGCATTATCTTAGCAGTATTAGTCTATCTTTTAAGAGATACCAAATGTTTTGATAAAATCCTTGCAAAGATAGGCCATTCTTCTAAAGAGGATACTGTTCTTGACGGATGTCGTCTATTCGAAGAAGGACGACAAGTTTCCCTCTTTCGAAATGATGAAGTAATCCACGGTCGTGTCCAACTGTATAACCAAAAAGAATTTGACAACTACTTAGCGCTTGATAAGGTAATAGTTAAAAATCGTTCAGGCGAAATTATCCAGGATTTGAGCAAGGAGTGTAATTACGAGCGCTGTATCATCGCTTTAGATAGCATTGAAACAATGATAATTCATTATCCTCATGATGATCGAATGGTCCCAAAGCCCTCCACTTCTAAGAAATCAAAGAACAAGCATACGTAACGATATTGTTGGATTCTACATATCCTTGGAGTAGTTTGCCCTGAACCTCAAAACCATTTTGAGCTTCAGGGCTTTAGTATATTAAGCACATAGCAAAGATGCTCTTATTTATTCTTGATAACTTTCATATCCAGGATTAAGTCAAGCACATTGCGCATTTTTCTCTCGATAAAAATATAGCTGTTAGCGCAACAACCAAAATGTCTAAAATCGCGGATGAAAATTGCCTTTAAACCTGCTATGCTCATATTATCAAAGGTGGGATTGCTATCTGGATACCGGCACCGATATACCGAATGTATACTCATCATGCAATACATTGATTCCCAGATAGCCCATTCTCCATCAAGGAGGTGAATTCACTATCTCGAGCATTTTCCATTTTCGCACCGCTATCTACTGTCGTCTGAGTAAAGATGACGAACAACTTGGTGAAAGCGCAAGTATCGAAACCCAACGTATTATGCTAACAAAATATTGTCACGACAATCATCTGGCCATCGTTGATTACTATATCGACGATGGCTTTTCCGGTCTTTCTTATGAGCGGCCATCTTTTATGCGCATGATGGAAGATATTGAAGGTGGTCTGATTGATCTCGTCATTACTAAGGATCTGAGTCGTCTGGGCAGAGATTATATTATGACCGGTTATCTGATTGATATCTATTTCAAAAAAATGGGCGTTCGCTATATTGCAATTAATGATGATATTGATACGCAGCGCGACAGCAACGATATTGCGCCTTTCAAAAACATCATGAATGATATGTATGCAAAAGATATCTCCCGCAAAATCAAAACAGCAAAGCGCCAGCGGGCCTATAAAGGAAAGTACATTGCAGCTCAGACGCCATATGGTTATCAAGTAGATCCCGAACATCATGATCGCTTAATCGTAGATCATGCCGTCGCTGATCATGTACGTCTAATCTTTAACAAAGCATTAGAAGGTAAAACATTGTCTGCTATAGCAGATGAATTGGCTGAAGCCAAAGTCATCTCCCCTTCCGTTTATAAAGCGCAGAGAGGTGAGAAACGTTTTTCGTCATCATTGGGGAAAGAAGGGGACAATCGATTCTGCTGGAATTCCTGCACATTGGCAAAAATCCTTCATGATCCAGTGTATCTGGGGCATATGGTTAATCACAAGTATGAAGTTATCAGCTATAAAACAAAAGAAATGAGAAGGGTGCCAAAGGAAGAACAGATTATTGTTGAAAACATGCATGAACCCATTATTTCGCAGGAAGTGTTTGAACGTGTGCAGCAAATCCTTGGCAGTCGCGCACATGTGCATCGGCATAACTTTGATAACTGGCTGCAGGATAAGGTGTTCTGTGCTGATTGTAAGCATCCTATGACACTGCAAATTAAAATGCTCAAATCCGGACCAAAACCGCTTTTCCGCTGTATTCGCAGTTCTCAATATCCAAACGAATGCAACGGCTATCGTGGATATGATTACCACAAGTTGCTGGAAGTTGTATGGAATAAGATTCTTGAAGAAATCCCAAATCCGGAAGAATACCCAGCACCAAATAAGTCTTTAGTCAAACAGCATGTAGATCAGATATTGATTGGCAAACGAAATGCAGATAGCAGTCAGGACGTAATCATTTCCCTAAATGATCTGAAACGCAAGCGCAAAAAAGGAGACTTCCCCTGGCTGAAATACTTCTAATGGTTGTTGTTCAATGCAATACAAGCGGCACGTTTTCAACAATTAATTGAAATTGAATTTTATATTGGTAATGACTCTAAAGTAACTCGAGATAGAGTGCATCATTATTTGTTAAAATGATGCTTTATTTTTTTCGTATTTGGTGCATTTCTAAACTCTAATGCACCTATATTAGTGAAGAATAATAGGAGGTGACTATGAACTGTATATTCGTAATCATGCGGCGCTGTTAAAATGATTCTTGTAGCCATCTACAGCAACTACCTAGCCTGCATATGCTCTGTTAAAGTTTTACAAGTACCAGTTGGGCAAATCATTGACAGTACCAGAAAATGAATGCTAAAATGAACAAGGAGGGGATGGCTTGTCCATACCACAGCAATTTCATGTTTCCATCCTTCACAAGGTATATTTACGATGAAGAAACGGAGTTGTATTATCTCAGGAGCAGGTTCTATAATCATGATTGGGAAAGATTCTGTAATGCAGACAAACTTCTTGCCTTTTACAACCTATTCTCTTATTGTGAAAACTCTCCCTCAAATAAGTATGACTCTTCGGGCGCTAAGTCTTTAGAAGCTACTCATACCACTAACGAATCTCCTAAACCAGCCCCTCTTCCTCCGCCCCCTCCTCGTACGACGCCTGCGCCTAAATATCCTGCCATTTACTATGATGTCCCTTTATACTGTCAATACGAGTTCGGAATTTGTTGGGCGGTAAGTCAGATAATGGTGGAAGATTATTTTGCGGAAATTCAGCGCACACATGAGGAAGCATTACAAGCGGCCATTACACTTGCTAAAGATTCGCTAGGCGATGCTTGGAATGACGGCGGATATCCAACAAATGGTACCTTCCCCAGACTTGTACATGAAAGTCAAGGTTTTTTGAGTATGAAACAGTTATATGACTTGCTTGACCAATATGGTCCGCTGTATATCTATTATGAAGACGTTGTAAACTTCGGTGGTGGGCACATTGTTGTCCTTAAGGGTATTGATATATATCGAAATATGCTCTATACAAACAATCCCTGGGGAATAACAGGCCACCAGACCTACAGTGAATTCTGCAATGGATTCATTGGAAT
This sequence comes from Clostridia bacterium, assembly GCA_017395685.1. GTDB lineage: Bacteria > Bacillota > Clostridia > Christensenellales > Aristaeellaceae > RUG563. The sequence continues at coordinate 6,599 of JAFQOD010000052.1, read as the reverse complement.
GGAGGAAGATGAAAATACAAAATGGGTAATCTATGATTACGTAAGTAGATAACGGAGGTAGTATGATGTTAGACCAAATGCTTTGTTTCCTAATTGCAGCACTGATAGTATGCACCTCTACACCAATTTGCATCGAAGAAGAAAGTATAAAGAATGATAAACCCCAAGAACATATCATCATTGTAAATGAAAAGAGAATTGATGCAAAAGCGTATGCATGGGATTGTATACATGGGCACTATGTTATGCTTCCTTTTGTGGAAATTATGATTGCCTTAGGTGCTGAAGTAACACAAGATGACCCAGCTTCGACTGTGTATATAAAATACAAAGACACTTCTTATACACTCAATCTTGACAGCGGCTTTCTATTTCAAGAAGAAAAACCTCTGTTTCTTGAAAGCCATAGAGAAACATCAAAAGAAAAAAAGGACTATAGTGCGAATTGGTTACGTTCATCTCCCGGAAGTAAACATACTGTTTTCCATTGCATTTACAATAATAGTTTCTATGTAAACAAAGAAGCAGTGATAATTTTCTTTTCCCGTTTGAAATTAACACTTATTATCGATAATCAGGAGAACAAAGGAATTATTACAATTAATGAAAGAAATACTGTCTAAAATCGCGGATGAAAGTTGACTCAAAATCTGCTAAACTGATATCATCGAAATTGTAAGTTTCTGCATGACCGAGTAGAGGCCTATGCCATTTCGATTATACTGCACAGTACCCCATCTTTTTCGGAATACTGAGCAGTTTACTACAACTCCATAGAAGATTAGGGGGGCTACCCGGAAAATCCGGGCAGCCCCTTTCTCATCCGCTTGGCGCCATGTTCGCATGGCGCTTTTTGTGTGGCTTCTATGGCAACTCAAAGAAAGGAGGTGTGCGCATGAATGAAGTTTTTCTGAATGGTATGGTTGCCTCTGTAGTTTCTCCCGCTCATTTTTCGGCCGATGCCAAGCATCTGATTCTTCAACTGCAGGTACCGCATCGTAATCGGAACCAGCAGCTGAAACACGATTTATTTACCATTAACGTGTGGAGTTCTTTGGCAGAGTGGGCTGCAACTGCTCTGAAACCTGGGACGAGAATTACTGTGATGGGCTATCTTACTCAGCAGCTCCATCAGGGAAAGGTTGAAACTGAAGTCACTGCCAAACGGATCTTTATCGGGAAACCCTATGAAGCCATGGCACAGCAACCGCATGACCTCTCCAATGCTTGAAAGGAGGTGATGAAATGGACGCCAATGTAACGAATATCCTGGAAGTTGCTCTGGAACAAGGTATCTGGGCTGTACTGTATATCTATCTGTTTTTCCGAATGCTTAAGGAAAATGCCCAGCGCGAAGAACGCTACCAATCCATGATCGATGATCTGAGCAAGAATATCCAATCCGGCATCGACAACATTCAGGATCGACTGGATAATCTTATCCAAAATCAGACCTATGAGGAGTAATCCTCACGCTTAATCTCAAAAAAACAAAACGAAAGGAACATGAAAATGAAACAAGAAATGAGTCCCGAACGTGGAAAAATCGAAAAAATCCACAGAAAACCTCATGACGCTCCTCTTTCCATGGATCAGATGAATCGCATGCCTGGTCATGAGGAAAAGGCTAAGCGCACCCGGTCCAGTAAAATCTATTCTCTGGGCCGCGGTCTCTATCAGGCCGTTATGTATCCCGAAGCTGTACATGCTAAAGATCAGGACGGCAACTGGTGTGAAATCGATAACACCCTTCTCGAAAAGCAGGATGAAAAAGGCTTGTTTTTCCAGAACAAAATGAATCCCGAACTGAAGCTGCAGCTCCGTTCCTCTGAAAGCAAGGAAATGGTGCGGTTGGAAAATGAAGATGGCCAAGTGATCGTCTGGGGCCTGGAAGGCGCACAGTCTGTCTCTCCGCGCATTCTTCCTTGCAACTGTCCCCAGCACGCTGAAGACGATCTTCGTCGGTATGTACTGGATCATCTGGATGGTGAAGCCATTTATGAAGAGATTCTTCCCGGCATTGATATGAAGTGTCATATCAAGAGCAGTTCCTTCAAGGATGAATGGGTAATCAAGAATCGCTATTCTGCACGCTGTCTTGTGCTGCGCCTCTATACCCCTGACATGCAGCCCGATCTGCAGGAAGATGGCGCCATCCATCTGCTGACCGCCACCGGCGCCACTCCTTTTATTCTGCCCAAGCCCTTCATGAAAACCGCTGTCGAAGAAGATGGAATCGGTGCTGTTTCCGTAGAACTTCTTCCCTCCGAAGATGAACCGGATGTATGGCATGTAATCTATACTCCTGATGAAGCATGGGTCGACAAGGCGAATTTCCCGGTCATTCTGGACCCTGCAGTAATTACTACCCAGCACTCTTCTGCCATCGAAGACAACTTTGTCACCAGCAAATATCCCGACACAGTTCAAAGCTATAATCAGGAAGTACTGCGTGTTACTAAAGGAAGCGGCACTTGGGGTACCAGTAAAGCATTTATCAAATTTTTGGATTCCGGGTTGCCTGAGATCGATTCCTCCTACTACGTAACAAAAGCCTTCTTCTATATCCATACGACGCCTCTTGGAAATAATGGATATGGATTGAGCAGTGCGAACCCCACCTTGTCTTCTATGTTCAACTTGCATGAAGTTACAGAAGACTGGTCTTCCTCCACAATCACCTATAACAATGCACCTGATGTCAACGAAGAGATCTTGGATTATGTATACATTGCTGGCGGCAAAAATAGCGCTCCTCCTCCCTCATGGTTTACATATGATATCTCCAATCTGGTTCGAAAATGGTATACTGGCGTAAATAAAGGCATTATGTTAGAAGCTGCCAGTAATACTTGGGCTGATTTCTACAGCAGTGATTATGTCTATATCAAGCCCTATGTACTTATCAATTATGTGAGCCTGGCCGGTCTGGAAAGCTATCTTGCTTATGAACAACAGGCGGTCGGCCGTGCCGGTACTGGTCATGTCAGTCTGTATAATGGTAACCTGATCTTCTCTCATGATGATTTTTCCACCAATGGTAATCTGATGCCCGTATCCGCTGCCCACTATTACAATTCCTGTTATCGGAATGAAGATCCCTTCGGTATGGGCCTTGGTTGGAAAATGAGCCTCCAGCAGACGCTGCACCGCGAAACCCTGGAAGATTCCACTGGCAATGTGACTTATTACGTCTATATGGACGGCGATGGAACCCGACATCATTTCCGCCAGATCCTGGGTGAATGGAAAGATCTGAGCGGCCTCAACCTTACCCTTACCATCTCCGGCTCTACTGCAACCATCACCGATAAAGGCGATACTAAAATGGTTTTTGATTTGCCCACTGTTGAGTTTAATAATAACTACAATAATGTGAAAATGCTCAAAACCATTACTGACGCTTGTGGCAATGTGATGACGCTTACCAGTGATACCTCCCGCAGGATTACCAATGCCCAGGATGGTGCAGGTCGCAGCACAACTTTTGCTCATGGAACTCGTCTTTCTTCCATCTGCCCTCCCGGTTATAATTCTCCTGGCTTCTGTGGCTATGAGTACGATGAAAACGGCCGTTTGTCCAGCATCTGGCATCTGGATGGGGAAAATGGCACTGTCACTTCTACCTATACTTACAATAGCTTAGGCCTGCTGGAAAGCGTGACCAATTTCGATGGTTTGAAGGTCACCTATCAGTATTACGAAGAACGGGAGCCCTATCGAGTCAAGCAGGTCGAGATTTCCAATAACGGTATCAAATACAGCGGCCGGAAGTATGTATATGGCGACTGTATGACCAAAGTAATCGATCTGATTCCCAATGATGACGGAACGCTTCTGAGCGAAGGTAAATCCTTGATTTATCATTTTAACGACTATGGTAATGTTGTTTCTGTTAACGATAATCTGGGTTATGCCTGCTTTGCGAAGTATTCCGACGAACTCCCTGTCAACCATCCGCAGACGATTTCCAAGATGCAGCGCTCTGTAGTCAATCTCCTGAACAACCACAGTTTTGAGAATACCTCAGGTTGGACCTTGACTGGTGGTATGACTTACGCCACTGACTCCAAGTATATGGGCGCGAAAGCATTGAAGGTTACCACCACTGGTACTACCACCGGAAATCATTCTGCTCAGCAGACTGTAACTATCACTCCTGGCAAAACCTATACCCTGTCTTTCTACGCAAAGAAATCTGGCAACATCGACATTTGGTCTTGCTATACCTACCGGGATGCTGCCGGGGTTCTGCAGTATGCACACCAGCCCTCTTTACGTTCTCAGTTGACTACGGAATTTACACGTCTGAGTCAAACCTTTACAGTTCCTGCTGATGTAAGTTCCAATCAGATCACGATCATTCTATATGCCGGCGCCAATACGGGCGAATACTTCTCTGCCTGGTTCGATTGCGTGCAGTTGGAAGAAGGTCCGGTAGCCAATCGCTACAATATGCTGGTCAACGGCGACTTTACGCTCAACTCCAACGCGCATCCTACCGGTTGGAGCAAAAACAGTTCTAATACCTCTTCCGATATCGTATATACCACTTGCACCGGCACCAAACCGGAAGGTCTGTCTAACAACACTATGCGCATGTATGGCGCAGGGGTAAATAAGTTTGCTGGCATTTATCAGGATATTCCTGTCAGCGGCAGCGAAGGCGATGTATTCTCTGCCGGCGGTTGGTCTTTCAACTATTCCAAGCCGCGCAAAGGCGAAGATTTCCGTTATAATATCCGCGTGGCCTTCCTGAAGTCCGGCACTTCTTCCACCCGCCAGAACACTCCCTCCATCGAATGGAGCGAAGAATGGTCGGATTGGCAGTTTGCCGCTGGTCCTGTAGTTGCTCCCTGTAACTATTCCTCTATTCGTTTCAATGTGGACTATGAACGGAATATCAACTATGCTGAATTTGGCGGTCTTTTCCTGCACAAGGAAGAGTTCGGTAAGACCTTTGCTTATGATGATGATGGCAATGTCACTTCCGTCAAGAATCTGGCAAGTATGGAAAGCTCTGCTGATTACGATGATTACGACAATTTGATCAGCTATGTGCAGCCTGGCAAGCCTTCTACTGAAAAGTATACGCTTACCTGGGGCTCCACTGAAGCGGAAAAGAAAAAGCATCTGCTGCGTACCATGAAAACGCCCGAAAACATCACAACCGAAAATGATTATGATGATAAGGGCAATCAGACGGCAACCAGGGTCAAGAATTCTGCCGCTTCTCTTGTGATTGAAAGTGCTACTACCTATACCGAGGATAAGAATTATCCCCTGACCCAGACGGACGCCCGCGGCAAAGTGGTTTCTACTATCACGGATCCCAATCTTGGCACCGTCATCAGCGTCACCGATCCGCAGAATCAAACGGTCAATTACACCTATGATCAGCTGAAGCGTGTAAAGAGTGTATCTACCACTGCGGATGGAAAAACCTATCGGAATGAGTATACCTACGAAAATGACCGTATCAAGAAGGTGGCTCATAATACTGGTAGCAATACTGAATGTGATGTGGAATACAATTTCGAATATGATGGCGCTGGTCGTCCCACCACCACCTATGTGGGCACTCAGCCGCTGGCCACCAATGTGTATAATCCTGATGGCACGCTGCAGAAGGTTACCTTTGGCAACAGCACAGATGCTGATCCTCAGGAAATCCGCTATACCTATGACGATTACAAGCGTCTGAAAGCCATTCAGACTGATTTCCGCCCCAAGGATCTTTACACTTATGAATATGGTGCCAATGGTCAGGTCGCGCAAATGAAGGATAACTTCCTGCATCGTGTCAGCAAGAGCGAATACGATACTGCCAACCGTCCCATGCGCATTACGCATACCGTGGGAGATAGTCATCTGTATACCGGTGAAGTGGAATATGATGAATACAACCGTCTGGCCCTTTTCAAAGAACAGGTAGGCGTTTGGCGTACTCCCTATCAATCCTCCTTCGAATATAATAAGGATAACAAGCCCACCAAGGTGGCCTTTGGGGACGAAAATCATAAGGTGACCTATCAGTATGACGGCATTGGCCGTATGACCAGCCGTTCTCTCACTGTGGGCGGTAATGCCAGCACCACTTCCTATGGCTATCTTGCCGGCAGTTGCGGCCAGGGCAACACCACTGGTATGATCTCCTATTTGGCACAGCCTCACGAATCCTTTAGCTACACCTATGATGATGTGGGCAATATCGCTTCCGTCACCCAGAATGGCAAGCTCACCGCTTATACCTATGATAAGCTGGGCCAACTGATCCGGGTCAACGATCAGAACGATCTGACTTCTGACGCCGCTGGTACCACCTGGACCTATGAATATGATCGTGGCGGCAATATTCTCAATAAGAAGCGGTATGCCTATACTACCGGCGATCTGCCTTCCACAGCATTGGAAACCATCCTTTACGGCTATGATACTACTTGGAAGGATAAGCTGACTTCCTACAATGGTACTGCCATCACTTACGACGCCATTGGCAATCCTCTGAACGATGGCGAATGGAACTATCAGTGGGAGAACGGCCGACGTTTGTGGCAGATGTACAAAGGCTCTGATGGTCAGCCCGGCAGTGAATTCAT
>JAFQOD010000051.1 GCA_017395685.1 Clostridia bacterium | reverse complement strand
TCATGCCTTTGTTCGATTAGGACTACCAATTCTTCTATCTTTGTGTACTCTCTTGACATGTAAAACACCTCCTGGCGTAGTTTCCATTCTACAACAGGAGGCGTCTTTTTTCTATTGTCCGTTATTCAGGGAACAGTCCAATCGCAGTCAGGGGCTCTTTTTCATATTGATCAGGTATGAAGATGTAGGCGTGGGTTAACAGGGATTATTTGCGTGCACGGGTTGCCATATATTGCGGCATATATTCCCGCAGAATTGAATCGCCTGGCCGGTCCCTATCTTCATAAAGGGAGACGAGAGTGAAGCCGGCCTGAAGCTGACCGCCGATCTGCTCCTCCAGGGAATGACTGAATTGAATGCCTTCGCCGTTTTGAATCATTTGCTCCCGGCGCTCTTTGGGCATTTTCAGGGGATTGAAGGGCAGGGGATTGACAACCCGCAGCGGATCGTCACCTTCGAAAAGGAACGCAAGCCCGTTATCAAAACCAGCCAGCAATTCGCCGCCCTTTTTTAAAACACGGTAGCATTCCTTCCAGATGGACAGAATTTCTTCCACATAGCAATTAGATACGGGATGAAAGATCAAATCGAAGGTTTCATCCGGGAAGGGAAGGGGCTTGGTCATATCTCCCTGCAGGATCTGAATATCATATCCTTCCCGTTTGGCAACCATCCGTTCGGATTCCAATTGGGCAGGGGAATTATCCAGCACCGTGCATTGCGCCCCGAGCTTAGCAAAAATGGGCATTTGCTGCCCGCCGCCGCTGGCAAGGCCCAGCAATTTCTTTCCCTTCAGATTGCCCAGCCATTCATGGGGAACGGGGATACAGGGGGTCAGAAAAACGATATAGTTTCCTGCATTCACCTTGGCGAATTCGTCCCTACTGATGGGGAGCGACCATTCGCAACCATTTTTTGCCCATAAATCCCAGGTATCTGCATTGATTTTTTGATAATTATCCATTTCTATTCCTCAGATATGTTCGAAAAAGGCTTCTTTTTCTTCGTTGCGGAGCACACCCATATCATCAAATTTCAGATATGTGGGCTGGGATTCCATATATTTGAGGATTTCATCCAGGCGAACGCTCTCGGTAAAGCAAAGCAGGGTAAAGGCAACGCCATGCTTCCGCGCACGGCCGGTGCGGCCGATACGATGCAGATAATATTCATTTTCAGTGGGAAGATCGAAATTGATGACCGCTTCCACATCGTCCACGTCAATACCGCGGGCGGCAACATCCGTACAGACCAGGATGGGAAATTTGCCCCGTTTGAAGCCTGTCATCACCTGATTGCGTTTGGACTGGGGAATATCGCCGTGAAGGGCATCGGTGCTGTAGCCGGCCTTATTCAGCCGTTCACTGAGCCTGCGGCACATATCCTTGGTATTGGTGAAGATCATGATCCGGGAATAAACATCGGAATCCAGGAGATAAAGAAGATGATCATATTTAACTTCCCGGGAAGTAGGAATGACATACTGGGTGATCTGGGGCTTATTTTCCTTGGTGGCTGCAATGGTGATTTCCACCGGATCGTGCTGATATTTCCAGGAGATGGTGAGAACATCCTGATTGGTGGTGGCGGAAAACATAACAAATTGCCGGGTGGTAGGAATGGCCTCAATGATCTTGCATACATCTTTTACGAAGCCCATTTTCAGCATTTCATCTGCCTCGTCGATGACCAGGGTGTGCACATTATCCAGACGGGCAGTGCCCCGATGCATATGATCCAGCATCCGGCCGGGAGTGGCAACGATGATCTGGGGCTTCTTTTTCAGCTGATTCAGCTGCCTGGAAATGGGCTGGCCGCCATAAAGTACGGCGATGCGCACCTGGGGGATAAAGGCCGCCAATTTCTGCAATTCTTCACCAATCTGTACTGCCAGTTCCCTTGTAGGAGCCAGCACCAATTCCTGAATGCGGTTATCGGTCAGCGAAATATATTCCAGCATGGGAATGCCAAAGGCGCAGGTTTTTCCTGTGCCGGTAGGGGCGATGGCAATGACATCATGGCCTTCCATCATGATGGGAATGGTTTTTTCCTGTACGGGGGAAGGATTCTGAAAGCCCATTTTCTGCACGGCCTGCATGATTTCTTTGGATAAATCCAGGCTTTCAAAACCGATCGGATAATTTTCAGTAGATGCCACGGGGATTTCCTTTCCTGTGCAGGAACCGTTCCTGCTCATTTACAAAATACTTTTCATTTTAGTATAGCATAAACAATCCCGCCCGGTCAACCGATGGGCGGGATTATCAATTAACTCAATTTTCGTTTATCCATCCGATGCAGCATGATCATTCCTGTAACCAACAAAACTGGGAAAATGATGGCATAGAGAAAGCCGGTCTTCAAAGCGGCTTGTTCCAGCGGTGCCAAAGGCAACAGTGCCGTAATCAGGGAATGGCCTTTTGTCAATACCTGGTCACTGACGGCACCAACAAGACTTGGGCCGGAACAGCAGCCAATATCTCCTGCAAGCGCCAGAAAAGCAAACATGGCAGTGCCGCCGCGGGGTATTTTTTCTGCGGCAAGGGAATATACGCCGGGCCACATCAGACCAACAGCAAGGCCCGATAAACCGCAGCCGATCAAAGAGAGGAGCGGCCAGGGAGAAAATATGGTGAGCGCATAACTGAAGGCACAAAGTATGCCGCTGGCAATCAGTGCTTTTTTCAAAGAAAAGTTATGCGCTTTCCCAAAGTAAAGACGGGAAAGCCCCATCAGTGCAGCAAACAAGCAGGGCCCCAGCAAATCGCCTACTGTTTTTGAGACCTGCAGCCCCAATTCCGAAAAGAGAGACGCCCATTGGCTCATGGCCAATTCAGAAGAACCGGCGCAGAGCATCAGCAGCAGGAAAATCCAGAAAAGAGACTGCTTGAAAAGCGACCGCAGAGGGGTGGTTTCGCCTTGTTCATCCAGCGTGCAGATAGGTGCTTTAAGAAACAGAAAAGCATTCATAAAGGGCAGTATCGCCCAGAAGACAGGTAAAATACGCCAGCTTTCCTTGCCGAATAGTACGAAAAATCCGGTGGACAGGATGACAACGCCCATCTGTCCCCAACAATAGAAGGAATGCAGCAGGCTCATTTCACTTTGTTTGTGATCACTTGGCAAGGCCTCGACCAGGGGACTTACCAGCACTTCCAGAATACCGCCGCCGATGGCGCTGATGGCTGTGGCAAGAAGCAGTGCCGGATAGCCTGGCAAGAAAAACGGGAACAGACATAAACCCAATATACCGATCGTGGCAAAAATCTGGGCGGCGACAATGGAAAACCGGTAGCCGATCCGATCCACATACTTGGCTGCAATCAGATCCACGGTCATCTGAATGGCAAAATTCAATGTAATAATCAGGCTGATTTGGGTCAGCGACACATGAAATTCCTGCTGAAAAATGAGGAAAAGAAGAGGAGAAAGATTGTTGACAATGGCCTGGGTAATATAGCCCAGATAACAGGCATAACGGGTATGACGATAAGTAAGCTTCATAAACGGAGGAACTCCTTATTCATCTCTTTATGTGTGTCAGATATGCACCTGCATTACTCCCCAGCAGGTAAAAAGAAGCCCTGAAATCAGCAGCATCCCTTCCAGAGGATGCATCTTTTTCTTTTCTGGGGTCAGAAGTAAATAAAGGAATGCATATGGAATCAGGTCTACAGTATAGCGCGCACCCAGCTGATAGCCGCCGAAGGTGCGATGCAGAAGCAAGCAGAGCAGATGCAGAAAAAATGCAAAAATAATCATGCCTTTTTCCCAGCTCATCCGTTTTTTGAAAAGATCGATAATGGCCCATATCAGCATTAAGAGCAGCATGGGACAGGCAATAAGGAAGGAATAACCGAATTGCTTGAATTGCAGGCCATTGAATCCTTTTTCAAGGGGCATGTCGAAAAGAAAGGTTTTCAGATTATTGACCACATGGGAAAGAGAAAATTGGATGCCTCCCTGGAAAGAAAACTCAGGCAGATAATTATGCCCGAATTCCAATGGATTGCCAAAGCGGGCATAATTATAGACAGCCAGGCACAGCGCAACGATCAATCCTGCCCCTACGCCAGGGATCAATCTGCGGATCGTATGCTTCAAAGGAATGTGAGCCCGGCGATTGAGCATATAGTAAGTAAAGAAAATGGGCAATGCATATATCGCATCAAAAGGCCGGCACGCCACGGAAAGGGCATAGAAAAGCAGCGCCGGAGTAGGTTTATCAGCAGCCAGGAAGCTGATGGAAAGGGTGATCATCATAAAGGCCAGCACCTGGGCATGATACCATACAGCGCCGTTGAGCGTCATGGGCAGCATGGAGGAAGCAAAACAGAATAAATAGGCAAATAATCCGGCGGACAGGCGCTTATAGCCTGCATTGCGGAGGGAAAAATAGATGGCAAAACAAGCAACAACAGTATAGATTTTTACCAGAAGATTATCTGGTGTCTGATAACCGAAAATGAATGTGAAGGGGAAAAGGATCAGTGAAGGAAGCGGGGGAAAGGAAACATAATAATTGCCTTTAAAAATCGCCAGCTCCAGGGCAGGATAATCATAAGGCAGATGGAGCGATCCGCTTCGCCAGGCCATTGCCTGTAATGTATAGGTATTATAATATGTGGATCCAAAGAAACTTCCCCCGATATTGAGATGCAGCATGATCCAGCGATCGATCATGGCAAGGAAGAGAAGAACGGGAGAAAAATCCAGGGCCTTTAATTTCTGTTTCAATGAATCATCCTCCAGGATTGTTTATTCCTCATCTTCCGCTCCCTGGGGCAGGGCTGGGCCGAGAATGCGGGTTTCCTGGCTACTGATCAATTCCCCTTCCCGGCGAACGCGGCGGTATTTACCGCTCTTTTTCATTTCCCAGGCTTTCAGATTATCCTTCAGTTCATCATTCAGGGATGCAATGATCCGTTCCTGCAGATCGGGATCCTCCACCGGGAACATCAATTCCACCCGCTTATCCAGATTTCTAGGCATCCAGTCGGCGGAAGACAGATATACTTCTCGTTCACCGGCATTTTCGAAGACAAATGCTCTTGAATGCTCCAGGAAACGGCCAACGATGGAACGCACGCGCAGATTTTCACGTCCGCCGGTTTTCAGGCAGCAGATCCCACGGACAATCAGATCAATTTCAACCCCTGCATCGGCAGCTTTCGTAAGATGCCGGATGATCTTTGGATCTACCAGAGAATTCATTTTGGCAATGATTCGGGCAGGCAGCCCGTTTTCTGCATTTCTCGTTTCACGCTGGATAAGATGCTTGATCGTTTTGCGAAGATGCGTGGGGGCAGCAATCAGCTTGGCCATGGGCGCTGTTTCCCCATAGCCGGTAACGGTATTGAAGAAGGCACCGGCATCCCGGCCGATGGTTTCATCGCAGGTAAGCAGACCAAAGTCTGTATACAACTTGGCAGTCACATCATTGTAATTCCCGGTTCCAAGATGCACATAGCGCTGCAGTCCCTGAGGTTCGCGGCGGACAACAAGGGTGATTTTGCTATGGGTTTTCAATTTGGGAACGCCATAGAATACATGGCATCCTGCCTTTTCCAAAGCCAGGCACCAATTGATATTATTCTCTTCATCAAAGCGGGCGCGCACTTCGATGAGCACAGTGACCTGCTTGCCCTGCTGGGCTGCCCTGGAAAGAGCGGCGACGATAGGGCTTTTTCCGCTGACACGGTACAGCGTCTGCTTAATGGCCATGACGTTTGGATCTTCCGCAGCTTCGCAGATAAAGCGGACAACTGGATCAAAACTGTCATAGGGGTGATTGAGAAGAATATCTCCCTTGCGGATGGCGCGGAAAATAGAGCCTTCTTCTTTGAATCGAGGCTCTTGCCGGGGAGTAAAGGGAGGAAAACGAAGATGATCAAAACCAGGAAGCGACGCCAATTGCTTCATGCAGAAATCCAGATTAAGGGGCCCGGGAAGGGCGAAAACCGATTCATCCTGCACATCCAGGTATTTCTTCAGCCGGACCAATAGCCGGTTATCACCGCCCTGGGGCACTTCCATGCGCACGATCTTGCCCCATTTGCGTCGCTTGAGGTTTTTGCGCATTTCCATGATCAGGGCATCTGCATCACTGTCATTATAAACAAAATCAGTATTTCGGGTAATACGGAAGGGAAGAATAGCGACAGGCTGAACGCCGGAGAAAAGCCGATGGGCGAACAGAGCAATTGCTTCTTCCATCAGGATGCCTCTGGCTTCTCCCTTGCCCATGGGCAGCATGATGATTCTGGGAAGGGAGGTGGGCATGGGCACAAGGGCCATGCGCAGGGCTCCATTGCGTTCCGCAGGGGGCAGCAGCATGGAAATATGCAGGCAGCGTGCGGCAAGCAAGGGGAAGGGACGCTTATCATCAATGGCTCTTGGGGTGAGGAGAGGCATAATCTGCTCATTGAAATAAGAAGACAGCCATTCTTTCTGCTGATTGGAAATTTCCTTTGCAGAAAGAAGGAAAACGCCTTCCTGTTTCAGGGAAGGAATGTATTCATTCAGAAATAAATCATATTGTCTTGCAACCTGTTCGCGAACTACGGGAAAGATAGCAGCCAGCTGCTCTTTTGCAGTCATACCGGAAGCATCGGTTTTTTCGCTGCCGGAATCCAATGCACGCATAAGAGAACCTACACGCACCATAAAGAATTCATCAAGGTTGGAAGAGCAAATAGAAATAAACTTTCCTTTTTCCAGAAGGGGATTATCAGGATTGGCGGCTTCCTCCAGCACGCGGCTGTTGAATTGTACCCAGCTCAGTTCCCGGTTATATACATCATATTTCGCTTTTTTACTCATGGATATCGCATCCTTTGCATTAATGGATCAGTTTTGATGTCAGGGTAACGATCGTAACAGACGGGGTATTCATAAAACGGAAAGGGGGAAGCCCAATGGCATTCGATGACCCGAGGCCGGGGCTGATATACTGGGGAATGCCGAGGAAAGAGGCAAGACCCATAACCTGATCATCATCAGGGAACCAGCCGTTAGTCCCCAATCCGGATGTGGCAGGGGCACGGAGGGCACCGATTCCGGGAAGCCTCCATTGCCCGCCTACATAGTGCCCTGCAAGAACCAGAGAAATATAGCGGACGTAACTATCGTTATCAGATGAGGTGAAGGCCAGCATTTCCTCCAGCGCAGAAAGTTTTAAAGGATGGTGCGTCAGAGCAACGTGAATATCTGATTCGAGCGTCACCCGCCGTGCGGCACGGATCCGTTCCATCTGATCCAATTGATAGGTAACGGCAGAGATTGCAGCAGTTTTCTCTGCGGAATCAGGCTGCTTTTCCAACTCAGCCAGCCTTGTATTCATGATGCCGGTTGATGCATCGATATCCATGGTATAGGCCCATTCCGGATACAGCCATAATACATTTTTTCCTCTTACGATCTGTACAGGGGCATCCAGATAGACGGCACCAGCATTTTCAGCGGCAACAATATAATCGGCTTTTGCGGTATCATTCCCATGGGGAACAGCGATCAAAGGATTGGGATCTTCATCGCCGGGGATGAAATAAACAGGTTTATTGATGTTTTGAAAATAGGAAAGCAATTGAATGAAGGGAATGTAATCCCCGTCTTTTCCGCATACATCGCCGGTAATGCAAACAATATCATATTTGGAATTGGCAAAGGCATCGATCAGCCGCTTCTGATTTTCGCCGAAGGTAAGGCCATGCAGATCGCTGATATGGAGTATGCGGAAGTTTTCAAGGGATGAGGGAAGCAGCGGGACGGTTACCTTTTCTGTCAGCAGTTCCACTCTGGAATTATTGAAATGATTAAGACCAAAGGCAATTGCCAGAAAGAGAAAAAGAATTGCAAAAAATAAAATCAACGCAGGGTGCTTGCGTTTATCATTTGAAAACAGGGGATCACGATATCGTCTCATATGGAAACTCCTTTCCATGGATTGTTTACCATTATATATGAAAAAGATTGTGATTGCAATGCGAAATACAGCAACAATGCAGGAATTTACACTTTTTTGACGAAGGCTTCTCACTGGGTGAATTGAGCTTGACAAACCAGTTTTTGTATAGAAAATAAAGATATGGATTGCGAAACCATTGTTTATTTGGGAGGAATCCTCATGGCAAAGAAAAAAAACAGCTATTTATGCTCTTCCTGCGGTTATGAAACACCAAGATGGCTCGGAAAATGCCCGGAATGCGGGGCATGGAATACGCTGGAGGAAGTAATACAGCAGGAAAATGAACCGGCCCCCAAGCAGTATAAACAGCGGGGCGGTACCGGTAGTTTTGCCCAGCCCATGAAAGATATTCATACCGGCAGCCAGGTATATACCCCCAGTGGTATCCCGGAATTGGATCGTGTTCTCGGCGGAGGCATTGTGGAAGGGGCGCTGATGCTGGTCGGCGGTGATCCGGGTATCGGCAAATCCACGCTGCTTTTGCAGGTGTGTAATCATCTGAGCAAAGCAGGAAAAAAAGTGCTGTATGTAAGCGGGGAAGAGAGTGCACGGCAGATCAAGCTGCGGGCTGAGCGCCTTGGTGCCCAAGAAAGCGAAATGATCGTGCTAACGGAAAACGCAATGGATGCGGTGGAGGAAAAATTACGCACAATAGTCCCGGATTTTTGCGTGATCGATTCGGTTCAGACCATGTATCGGCCGGAAATGGGCAGCGCACCTGGCAGCGTAAGCCAGGTTAGGGAGAGCACATCATTGCTGATGCGCTATGCTAAAACAGCGGGCTGCTCCATTTTTCTTGTGGGACACGTAACCAAGGAGGGCTCTCTTGCCGGTCCACGGGTGCTGGAGCATATGGTGGATGTGGTATTGTATTTTGAAGGAGATCGCCAGCATGAATATCGCTTGCTCCGGGCGGTAAAAAATCGCTTTGGATCGGTTAATGAGCTGGGCATTTTTGAAATGACTGCAAATGGTATGCAGGCTGTGCAGAATGCATCGGAAACGCTGCTTTCCCAGCGTGCAAAGGGCGCCAGCGGCTCCTGCGTTTTCTGTGGGATCGAAGGCTCCCGGCCGGTTCTTGTTGATTTGCAGGCATTGGTGACACAATCCTTTGGCGCCGTGCCGCGGCGTACGGTCAATGGTATGGATTCTTCAAGGGTTATGCTGCTTCTGGCGGTCATGGAAAAGCGGGCACGCCTGAAAATGTATAACCGGGATGCCTATATCAATGTGGCCGGCGGATTATCCCTCAGTGAGCCTGCTGCTGATCTGGCACTTTGCATGGCTGTGGCATCCTCTTATACGGATCGCGTTGTGCCCGGTGATTGGGCGGTGATCGGGGAAGTGGGCTTAGCAGGCGAGGTTCGGGCCATTTCTCAGCTTGAGAGAAGAATTGCAGAATGCCAGCGCCTTGGCTTTACCCATATCCTGTGCCCTCGTGACAGCGCAAGAAGAATCAAAGCGCCGAATGGCGTAACCCTTCACGGGGTTGATACTGTTGCCCAGGCCATGGCAGTGCTGGATCTTATGCCTTCTTCCAAAAATTAGTAAGATAATACGAATTTTTATACAAGTTAAGAATATTTGTGAAGAAATACAAAGTATTTTACAGTTGTTACATGTAAATTATGTAATTTGAAACACTTCTGGAATAGGATTTTCAAGTTCTTTGTGATACAATAGCAGCATGATATGGGTAGAGGAATCCTTGCATACCCAAATCACTTGACGAGGAGGCAAATTAAATGAAAAAGCGTTTGCTCGCATTGCTGTTGGTATTGACCATGATTTTCCCCGTGCTCGCAATTGCCGATACAACTGGCACCGAAGATCCCCTGCCTGAAGTGGCTCTTGGATCCCGTACCATGCAAAAGGGACAAAAGGGCACCGATATTTGGTATGCTCAGATCAAGCTTCAGGAACTGGGCTATTATACCAAGACAATTGATGGCAACTTTGGTTCCGGCACCCGTGCTGCTGTGATTCAGTTCCAGCGCCGTAACGGCCTTGGCGCCGATGGCAGAATCGGCCCGCTCACTCTGGCCAAGCTGTACTCTGAAAACGCTGTATCCAAGAGTGATGAGAATCCCTTTATCACGCTGCAGATTGGTGCTTCCGGTGAAGCTGTCAAGGAACTGCAGCGCAAGCTGCGTGATGCCTATTACTATGCCGGCAAAATCGACGGCGTTTTTGGTTCTGAATTGTCCCGTGCGGTAAAATGGTTCCAGGCTTCTGCCGGCCTTACCCAGGATGGCAAGGTGGGCAGCCAGACCCATAATGCTCTTTACAATCGTGCTGCCAAGATTTTCAACGGCGGCATTCCGATCCGCACCCTGTCCTCCGGTTCCCGGGGCTATGACGTGTATGTGCTGCAGCAGAAGCTGAAGTCCCTCAATTATCTGTCTATTGAGCCCTCCGGCTATTATGGTTCTGATACTGTTGCTGCTGTAAAGGCTTTCCAGACCGCCAATGGTCTGAAGGCTGATGGCTCCACCGGCCCCATCGTGCGCCGCTATCTGTGGCCCACTACGGTGAACGATAAAGACGAGCAGGATAATCAGAATCAGGGCACTCCCGATGATCCCTACACCGATCGCACCCTGCAGAATGGCTCTTACGGCAAGGACGTGGCCAACATGCAGATGCGTCTGAAAGCTGCCGGCTATCTGCTTGGCAACGCTGACGGCATCTTCGGGCCCAAGACCAAGGCCGCCGTTATCGCCCTGCAGAAGGATTATGGCCTCAAGCAGGATGGTAAGGTTGGGCCCCAGACCTGGGCCATCGTAAAGACCCTGAATGTCGGCAATGCTGAACCTGATGTGGTTGATCCTGAAAAGCCTGCAGTCGGCGCTAATGTGAGCCGGATTGAAATGGGCGATACCGGTGCCAATGTAAAGAAGCTGCAGCGCCAGCTGATTCAGCTGGGCTTCCTGCCCTCCGGCGGCGATGACGGCAAGTTTGGCAATCAGACCAAGAGTGCTGTAATGCGCTTCCAGAGCGCGAATGGCCTTACCCCCGACGGCATTGTGGGCACGAAGACCTTTGTAAAGCTCAATGAAGCACTGGGCGTTCAGTGGGATATTCCTGTAGGCTGATTTGAAAAAATGAAATAAAGTAAAAAATTCCCCCTGCATGGTGTGCGGCCATTTAGGCCATGATACGCCATGAAGGGGGAGTTTTGATGAAGAGAAATGTATTGGTAATTCTGATTTTAGTGCTTGGGATTTTTCTGACCGGGTGCCGAGCAATTGGAAGCGAAAGGCCAGAAAAGCAGGAAGAAATCATCCAGGAACGAAAGGAAGCAAAAATAGAAAAGCCTGTAATACCGGAAAAGCTGAATTTGAATCAGGATGGAATACCGATCCTGAAAGTATACAAACTGGATGAAGAGGAAACCGCTGAAATCGATCTGGAAACTTATCTGGAGGGTGTTTTGGCTGGCGAAATGAAAAATGACTGGCCGATGGAAGCTTTGAAGGCACAAGCAATTCTGGCGCGTACCTTTGTATTGAAATTCTGCACTGAGAAGGAGAGCAAATATGAAGGGGCAGATATTTCAACCGATATTGAAGAAGCCCAGGCGTATGACGAGACCGGAATCAATGAAAGGATATCCCAGGCGGTGCAGGAAACACGGGGGATGGTGCTTTCTTATCAGGGAGAATTGCCATATGCATGGTTTCATGCCCATTCCGGAGGTAAGACTGCTCTGGCAAAAGAGGGATTGGCGTACCGGGACGATGAACCAGGATATACGCAGGTAACTGACGGTATGGAGAGTGATCAGGCCCCCGAAGAGGCAAAAGAATGGACGGCAAATTTCACTCATGAGGAAATTCTGCGGGCAGCAAAAGAAGCAGGACAGCTGGAAATGGAGGAACTTGACAGCGTCGAAATCGGAGAAAAAGGGGAGAGCGGAAGAATAACCACAATACTGATTAACGGTAATTCCGTATCTGCCCCGAATTTGCGGATCGCATTGGGCTCCACAAAAATGCGTTCTACCTTGATTACACATTTGGAAATGAAGGACGATACCGTAGTGATACGCGGAAAAGGATACGGACACGGCGTTGGTATGCCCCAATGGGGCGCATATGGCCTGGCGGAAGCAGGAAAGAATGCTGAAGAAATTGTGAAAACTTATTTCCGGGATATTAATGTGCAGCACCTTTGGTAAAAAAGCCGGCCAAATACAGCCGCGGATCAATGAAGTAAATGGATGAGAATAATGATTGACCCAAATGGATTGCGACGGAATGGGCGCGGGTAAGCCGATTCCGTCATTTTTGTTATTTAAAAGGACTGTAAAAATATGTTTTTTGCAATTATTGAAATTTGTACATGCAATTTATTCATAAAACATGATGCACAAAGAAAAAACAGGGGAAATTTCACGGAAGCGTTGCATTTTTTGTGTATCCATCTTGCAATTTTCTTCATGCTGTGGTATCCTTACTATCATCGAAGCATATCCGATTTTCACTTATGAATGCTCGATTTATGAGAAAGGAGAATGACACTCAATGAAGAAATTTCTCACCCCTCTTCTTGCGATTCTTGTGATTGCTCTGATTGTGGTTTCCGCAGTTTTTGCAAGCCAGAAAGCTGAATTGCAAAAGAAAGTTGATGAATTGAGCGCGCAGGTAGCGGCTCTTACCAATGATTTTGAAGCTGCAAAGGCTGCTGAAGCCGCAGCCAAGGCAGAAGCCGAAGCTGCCAAGGCTGAAGCTGAGGCTGCCAAGGTCACGCCTGCGCCCACGGTTGCCCCCACTGCTACTCCTGCCGAACCCAAGGCGGACGAAGTATCCTATACCTATCTGTATTCCAGTGAAGTTACAACTTTGAACTACCTGGTTACTTCTTCCACCAATGAATTCGCTATTGCTGCCAATATCATTGACACCTTGGTGGAATATGATATGTACGGCCGTGTGCAGCCCTCTCTGGCCCTTTCCTGGGAAAATACCAATAACGGGTTGACCTGGACGTTCAAGCTTCGTCAGGATGCCACTTGGGTAAACGGCAAGGGTGAAGTGGTGGCCAATGTAACTGCCAATGACTTCGTGGCTGCCGCCAAGTATATCCTGGATGCCAAGAATGCTTCCTCCACTGCCAACATCCTCTATGGCGTTATTGAAGGCGCCAAGGCCTACTATGATGGCACTGCCATTCCCGAAGAAGGGGCAGAACCCGCACCGGTAATGCCCTGGGATACGGTAGGCATCAAGGCGCTGGATGAATATACCCTGGAATATACCCTTTCCAAGCCCGTTCCTTACTTCCTTTCCATGGTTACTTACGTAAACTTTATGCCTGTGTATGAACCTTTCCTTAATGAGAAGGGCGCCGATTTCGGCATTGCCACCGATAATGAAAGCCTGCTGTATTGCGGCGCTTACTATTTGAGCGAGTTTAAGCCCCAGCAGATTCGCGTGATGAGCAAGAATCCTGCAAACTGGGATAAGGATAATGTGCACATCGATCGCCTGGTTGCCAAGTATAACAAGGAAGCTTCCACTGTATCTCCCACCATGTATCTCAATGGTGAAATCGACAGTGCTTCCCTGAGCACCGAGCTGACCGCTGACTGGCTGATGGATGAGAAGAAAGCCGGCATGATTCATCCTGCCCGTGTGACCACTAATTACTACAGCTATTTCTACACCTTTAACTTTGATCCTCAGTTTGATGCTATGCACGAGCCTGAAAACTGGAAAGTTGCCGTGAATAATGAAAACTTCCGCCTTTCCATCGTGAATGCATTTAACCGCATTAAGGCAAAGACCCTGATTGATGCCGATAATCCTGAAACGCTTCTTTATAATACCATTACACCTCCCACCTTCTCTGAAGTCAACGGCGTAGATTACATCAATATTGGCGAACTTGCCGCTATTTCCTCCAAGGACGTTGATACCCTGAATGTTTCTGCTGCCCTTCAGTATAAGGAAGCGGCCGTAAAGGAACTGGAAGGCAAGGCTAAGTTCCCGGTAAAAGTGCTGCTGCTGTATAATCCCAATAGCTCCGCCGGTAACTCTGCTGAAGAAGCCCAAATCGTTGAACAGCAGCTGGAAGGCGTGCTGGGCGCCGATTATGTGGATGTAGTGATCGAATCCGGCCCTGCCACCAGCTATCTCACTGCCCGCCGTACCGGCATGTATGGCATGATGAACTGCAACTGGGGCCCTGACTATGCCGATCCCGAAACCTATACCGATCCCTTCGCCAAGGACAGCAAGTATAGCTTCATTTTCAAGTCTACCGATACCGAATCCATTGATGAATATTATGCTCTGGTAGAGGCTGCGAAAGCCATTACAGATGATATTCCTGCCCGCTATGAAGCCTTCGCCAAGGCCGAAGCCTACCTGATCAATCATGGCTATGTGATCCCCTTCGGATATGGGACCGGCGGCTATACCGCTTCCTTGCTTGATCCCTTCTCCGCGCCCATTGCTCCCTTCGGCATCACCACCGATCGATATAAGGGCCAGTATAAGCTGGAAGATTATATGGATATCGATGAGTATTATGATGCCATGGATGCTTATGAAGCTGCACGGGATGCTGCTCTGAGTGAATAATCTTCCTAAAGATAACTGAATCGTATTGCGGCAGGGGGGATTTTTCCCTCCTGCCGCAAACGAATGTCAAAGGATGTAATAAAGTTGGCAAAATATTTGATCAAGCGCATCGGCCAATCGCTGCTAACGCTTTTTATCATTCTGACTGTCGTATTTATTATGGTGCGTCAGATGCCCATTGATGGATATTTTGAGAATATTGATAAGCTGGATGAAGCGGTCATTAAGGCTACATTGGATAATATGGGCCTGAATGATCCTATTCTGGTGCAGTTGAAAGATTTCTTCCTGGATCTGCTGCAGGGAGATTTAGGGACGTCCGCCCGTTACAGCCAGGGCGTGCCCATTACGAAAATTGTTGCTGAAAAGGCCCCCATTTCTATCATATTGGGCGTGCTTTCGATGGCTGTTTCTTTGATTCTGGGCATTCCTCTTGGCGCTGCCATGGCGCGCAGTAAAAATAAATTCTGGGATAAGTTCGGCACATTATTTATTGTGCTTATTAACGCTGTACCTGCAGCGGTTTACTATATTTATATTCAATCCTATGGAACCAGCCTGGTTAATATGATCATGCATCTGATCCAAGGAGAAGAGGCTGCAAAGATTGGCATGCTTTTTGATCAGACCCGGTGGGTTACCTGGATTCTTCCCGTATTTTCTATGTCTCTTGGCAATATTGCTTATTATGCCATGTGGCTGCGCCGCTACATGGTGGATGAAATGAATAAGGATTACGTGCGTCTTGCGCGTGCAAAGGGCGTTGATTCCAAGAAAATCACCATGCGCCACGTATTCCGTAATGCATTTGTGCCCATGATTCAGTATATTCCCACGTCTCTTTTGTATACCGTGGGCGGTTCCATTTATATTGAATCCCTGTATTCCATTCCGGGTATGGGCGGTTTGCTGGTTGAGGTAATCCAGCGCCAGGATAATCCCATGGTTCAGGCGATCGTTATGATCTATTCCTGCATCGGTATTGTGGGCATGCTGCTGGGGGATATTCTGATGGCCGTCATCGATCCTCGGATCAGCCTGACCAGGAAGGAGGGCGCACGCTGATGAAAACCATCAAGGATCATATCTCCCATAAGCTGGAAGATGCCCAATTCGAATTTGCGGTGTATGATAGTGCCGCCGCCGAGAAAGCCGGCTATTCCAATTACTCCTATTGGGGAAGCACTTTCCGTTGTTTTTTGAAGAATAAAGTGGCCCTCAGCCTTCTGATCCTATTGGCATTGCTGCTGATCTTTACCTACATTCAGCCCTATCTGCCCGGGCAATATGAAGCGAACCGCGTAATCGACCACCCCATCTCCAGCATTCAATTGATGAATGAGCCTCCCCGTCTGTCCAATGTGATGGAACGCGTTCCCGGCGATACTGTATTAACTGTTACCCCTTGGGATGAACTGGCGCTGGCAACCGTGAGCAAGGCTTGGGCAGAAGCCAGTAAGGAATGGATTGCCGTAAGCAATGTGCTTTCATCTATCCCTTCCCGGAAATATTTTACCGTTACGGAATATGGCGATGATTATTGCAAAATTGAATACAACGGCATCGTTGGTTATGTGAAAAATGACTTTACGACAAAGCTGAAACTGCCTGAGGATTTCAGAAATACCCCCTACGAAGCCAGATCCAATTTCTCTATCAAAATTTATAGCACCCCCAGCGAGCTGACCCATAAGGGAAATGAGCTTTTTGTGCTGCGCTCCTCTGTCAGCATGCTGGATGATAAAACTGCTGTTACAGTTAAGGAAGCGGAACTGCGCATGCTTCCGGATACCCGTACATTCCTCTTTGGTACCAATAATGCAGGCCAGGATCTTTGGGCCATGGTATGGTCCGGCACCCGCACATCCCTTACCATTGGTATTGCGGTTGCCTTTTGCCAGGCAATAATCGGCATTCTGATTGGTGTTTTGTGGGGTTATGTGAAGTGTCTGGATCGCCTGCTGACGGAAGTGTATAATGTTATTGATAATATTCCCACTACGATTGTGCTGATCCTGATATCCTATATCCTGCGGCCAGGCATTTCCACCCTGATTTTTGCCATGAGCATTACAGGATGGGTCGGCATGGCCAGATTTGTCCGTAACCAGATCGTGATCATCCGTGACCGCGATTATAACCTGGCTTCCCGCTGCCTGGGTACAAATACTTTCAGGATCATTTCCCGGAATTTACTGCCTTATCTGGTATCTGTGATTACACTGCGTATGGCCCTTTCCATTCCCGGCGCCATTGGAAGCGAAGTATTTATTACGTATATCGGTCTGGGATTGCCTGTCAGCATTCCTTCTCTGGGTAATCTGATCAATGTGGGCAGGAAGTTACTGGCGACCTCTGCAAGCTATCAGCTGGTTTTCCCAACCATCGTGCTTTCCATCATCACGATTTCTTTCTACATCATCGGCAATTCCTTTGCAGATGCTGCTGATCCCAAAAATCATTTGTAAGGAGGGAGAGCATTCGTGAAAAAGACGCCTATTCTTTCTGTGCAGGGCCTTAATGTAAAATTCTCCCTTCGCGGAAAAACACTCCATGCCATCCGTGATGTTTCTCTCGATCTGTACAAAGGGGAAACGCTGGCCATTGTTGGAGAATCCGGATCTGGAAAATCGGTGCTGACCAAGACCTTCATGGGTCTGATGGATACAAACGGCTGGATCGACAGCGGAAGCATATGGTATGAGGGAAAAGATCTTGCCCAGTATAAAACAGAAAAAGAATGGCTTGCCATTCGCGGCAAAGAAATCGCCATGGTGCTGCAGGATCCTATGACCAGTCTGAATCCCTTAAAAACCATTGGCGCACAGATTATTGAAGCGCTGAAGCTGCATCAACACCTGGAAGGCCCGGCTGCCCACCAGCGGATGATTGAAACGCTGATGGACGTGGGGATCCCTGATCCTGAACGGCGCGCCAAGCAATATCCCCATGAATTCTCCGGCGGTATGCGGCAGCGGGTTGTAATTGCCATTGCAATTGCCTGCAAACCTAAAATTCTGATCTGTGACGAGCCAACCACTGCATTGGATGTGACCATTCAGGCGCAGATTTTGCACCTGATCCGGGAACTGGTACGAAAATATGATCTGACCACCGTATATATCACCCACGATCTTGGCGTGGTTGCCAATGTGGCAGATCGGGTAGCTGTGATGTATGCAGGGGATATCATCGAAATCGGGGAGAGCCGTGAGGTTTTCTATGATGCAAGACATCCCTATACCTGGGCCCTTCTTTCTTCTCTTCCCCAGCTGGGCGTAAAGGGGGAAGATTTGTTTTCTATCAAAGGAACGCCGCCCAATCTCTTCCTGGAGATCAAAGGGGATGCTTTTGCGCCCCGTAATCCCCATGCATTGAAAATCGATTTTGAAGAAAGGCCGCCTTTCTTTGATGTATCACCTACTCATAAGGCACGCACCTGGCTCCTCGATCCCCGGGCACCGAAGGTAGATCCGCCCCAGATTCTGCAGCGCCTGAGAAAGGGGGAAGGGGTCTGATGAGTGAAAAAAAGGAACTTTTGCTTTCAGTAAAAGATATGAAGGTAAATTTTGGCTCCCGGAGGAAGCCCTTCCATGCTGTTCGGGGTGTCAGTTTTGATATTTACAAAGGGGAAACCTTTGGTCTGGTTGGGGAATCCGGATCCGGAAAAACGACCATTGGCCGTGCCATTATCCGCATTTATGAAATGGCAGGCGGGGAGGTAATCTTTAAAGGACAGAAGATTAATGGAAAAATCAGCAAGGAACTGGATAAAGAAGTTACCAGAAAAATGCAGATGATTTTCCAGGATCCTATGGCTTCTCTGAACGAAAGGGCCAAGGTAGATTATATCGTATCTGAAGGCCTGTATAATGTTGAAAAGCATCTGACGAAAGAGCAGAGAAAAGAAAAAGTAGATGCCGCGCTTTCTGACGTCGGTCTTCTTCCTGAGTTTGCCAGCCGGTTTCCTCATGAATTTTCCGGCGGTCAGAGGCAGCGCATCGGTATTGCCAGGGCATTGATCATGCAGCCGGAATTCATCGTTGCTGATGAACCGATCTCTGCTCTCGATGTTTCAATCCGGGCACAGGTGCTGAATCTGCTGTCCGAACTGCAGAAAAAACGCGGTCTTACTTACCTGTTCATTTCTCACGATCTTTCTGTGATGCGTTTCATTTGCGATCGTATTGCAGTAATTCATAAGGGCTTGCTGATGGAGCTTGCCGATACAGAAACCCTGTTCCGGCATCCCCTGCATCCCTATACCAAGGCGCTTCTTTCAGCTGTTCCCATGCCTTCGCCTGATCATCGGCAGGATGGGCCGCCGCTTGTATATGATGAAAGCGTTCATGACTATAGCCAGGATCAACCTGTTTGGTGTGAAATCGAACCCGGTCATTTTGTACTCGGTAATCAAGCTGAATTGGATGCCTATCGAAAAATCATTGGGGAGGAATAACCCGTGAATTTGGAAAAGGCAATGGCAAGGGCCTGGGCGGAAGTGGATGAGGATGCATTGGTATATCACTACCATCTGGCCAAATCCTTGTGCAATCCTGATACAGCATTTATTTGTGTGGTCAAGGCCAATGCATACGGCCTTGGCCTCTTCCGTACGGTGGAAACTTTATATAAGGCTGGCGCTGAATGGTTTTCTGTTGCCGCTCCGGAAGAAGCATTGACTGCTCGCCGTGCCGCGCCTGATGCCCATATTTTGCTGATGGGGCCGGCCGATGAAAGTTATCTTCCTGTTTTGATTGAAAGGAATATTTCTCTTACTATCGGCAGCTTGGATGACGCCGAAAAAGCATCGGCGATTGCCAAGCAATCAGGAAAAACAGCCCGTATTCATATTAAACTGGATACAGGTCTGCATCGACTTGGATTTGATAAAACGAGCGATGTAATGCGGATAAAAAATTTGCCGGGGCTCAGGCCTGAAGGGATTTACAGCCATCTTGCTCTCCGCAACCGAGAACAGACCCTGGAACAGTGCAAATTGTTTTTAGCCATGACGGAGGAAATAAAGAAGGCAGGGATGGACGTTGGCATTCGACATCTTGTAGATTCGATCGGCCTGACACGGCATCCTGAATGGCAATTGGATGGAGTGCGTGTCGGAGCATTCCTGTACGGTAATGTGCCGCCTGCATGGGAACGATTCCAGGAAGCAAAGAATGTGCTTACTTTCAAGGCGAAAATTACCAGGGTAGGGATGGTAAGGGCCGGCGAAGGGGTAGGATATGATGACACCCCTTTGGAAAAGGATGCTTTGGTGGCAACGATCGCTGCAGGTTATATTGATGGCTATCCACGCGTTCTTTCCCAGAAAGGTTATGCATCCATCCGCGGTATGCGGGCGCCTGTATTGGGCCTGATCTGTATGGATCAGATGATGGTGGATGTAACGAATATTCCTGGTGTAAAAGCAGGCGATGTTGCCACTCTTCTTGGTGATGATATTGATCTTCGGGAATATGCGGCCTGGGGGAAACTCAACAGGAATGAATGCCTTGGCCTGATCGGAAGGCGTGTGCCCAGAATTTATTATCAAGGCGGTAAAATTGCTTCAATTTCTGCTGAAATGGAGGAAGAATAATGAATTATCCAAAAGCGCTGAAGCCTGGTATGACAATTGGCATTATTTCCCCTTCCGGAGCCCGGAATAATGATGTGGTGCTTCCCCGGATGAAGAAATTCTGGGAAGACAGGGGATATAAAACCGTAATCGGAAAGAGCTGCACATCCAAGCATGGGCATCTTGCTGGGACGGATGAGGTGCGGGCAAACGATATCAATCAATTTTTCGCAGATGATGCCATTGACGCCATCTTCTGTACCCGTGGCGGATATGGGGCCGCAAGGCTGATGTCTCTGATTGATTATGATACGATCAGGAAGCATCCCAAGATTTTTGTGGGCTATAGTGATATTACTGCGCTGCACACTGCCTTTAACCGCTATGGGCAATTGATCACCTTCCATGGCCCGAATGGAGAAATTACTGTTGATGATGATAATACACCCATCTCCATGAATTCTCTGATGCAGGCGCTGACAGCATCTGAGGGATATGAATTGGTAAATCCTGAAGGCTATCCCCGCACGACGCTGCAGGGAGGCATTGCCCGCGGCGCACTTACTGGCGGAAATCTTACCTTGGTTACCCATAGCCTTGGCACACCCTGGGCCCCTGATTTCGCCGGGAAGATTCTTTTCCTTGAGGATGTAGACGAACATACTTATCGCGTGGATGAAATGCTGGTAAATCTGAAGCAGGCTGGTGCCTTTGATCAGTGTGCCGGCATTCTGCTGGGTGAGTTTACCGATTGTAACATTGAATACCCTGAATACGGCCAAACGCTGGAACAGATTTTCGATGAAGTTGGTTTTCCGAAAAATAAGCCCATTCTCCGGGGAATCCGGGTAGGGCATTGCAATCCTAAATTGACGCTGCCCCTTGGGGCCATGTGTGAAATGGATGCAGACCGGCAGACGGTACGAATCCTGGAAGCGCCTGTAAAGTAAAAAAATCCGCCCATTTTTCGATGGGCGGATTTTTCTTTGAAAAGGGCGGAAGAAACATTTCATCAGCCCATTCTACTGTAATCATTCGGCAAGGGTTCCCTTTTTGTTCTTTTTTGCCTTTTTTTCTGCTTTAAGCTGTTCTTTGGCTATACCATAAACGTGGTTTTCATCAAATTTTACAGTTTCCGGGGGCAGCTCAAGCAACTCTGGCTGACGCAGCAAACTCATCATATAATCCACCACACGGGCGAAGACAGCGCCGGCACAGATGCGTTCGTCGGCAGTAATGCCAATGGGCAGATTGCGCTTGCGAACCACTTTTCCCTGATCGCCGAGGGCAACGGTACGCTCAACAGCACCGATGGTAAAAAAGAGGCTGGTCGTGCCGAAATTGTAAATATGATGCTTTACAGGCGGCATTCCGATGGAGGCCATGTTAGCGATGAACAGACTGGTGTGGAAGGGCAGAATATCGATGAGGACCCTGGGAAGCAATCCGTAGCGATCCAGCAGCCGTACAAGGCCCACAAGAGGGGTTACGATTAACGGCTTGGTCAGCATGCGGACAAGCTTCAGTGTAGCGTTATCGGCCTCCGTTTTGCGATTGGCGGCAATTGCTTCACGGATTTTCTCGGCCACATCAAAAATCGTATCATGGGGATCGAACTTGCATTTGACAGTGTTTTCTTCGATTTCATCACAGCCTTCCTTCGGCTCCATAACAATAGCAAAGGATACAGTAAGCTGTGTGCGGGCATACATGCGCTTATTGCTGATAAATCGATTGGCTTCAGGATATTTCGCAACAGCACGAATATAAGCCGCAATCAGCAATTCCATGAAAGTGAATTTATTGCCTTTAGCGCCTTGCTCCACGATGTATCGGGCAAGCTTTTCATAATCCAGTTTATAATCAAGAAAAACCTGTGCGTCACAGCGCATAGGCATGAAATATGAAGTGATGGCAACCATCGGGTCCACATTTTTCAATGCACGACCGTCCACTCTGCGTCCGAACATATCAAATCCCCCTCGAAATGAATGTTTGGTTAATACATGACTATAAAATTATATATTGTTTTTGAAAAATCGTCAATCTTTTTATGGGGCGGGCCTATGCTTATATGCATTCTAATGATGTGATTGATGGGATTGTGTATTTATCATGTATTTATATGCCGTTCTTTTGACAATGATAAACCGATTTGTTATAATTATGAGGCAGAATTAGCTGGTACCCAATCGGGGCTGGACATCTGTACAAATTGAAAATCGTCGGGTATCATTCCGAACCTGAACGGAGGAAAAGAAAGTGAACAACAGAAAAAAACTGGTACAAATGGTGACAACCGCCCTTTTGATGGCCCTGATCCTCTTATTTGGATTAACACCCATTGGATTTATTAATGTAGGTGTTGTCTATATTACTTTCTTATGCATCCCTGTACTGATCGGTACATTGGCACTGGGCCTCAAAACAGGATTAATACTTGGGATTTGTATGGGAAGTGTTAGCCTGTTTACTGGTTTGCGTGCACCGTCTGCCCTGGTTGCGCCGATTTTACAGAAGAATATCTTATGGGTTATCATTCTTTGCTATGTTCCCCGGCTGCTGGTGCCCATGGCAGCCCATGGAATACGCCGACTGATGGCAAAAGAGAACGAAAAAATTTCTATACCGCTTGCTGCGGGTGTTGGCTCTCTGGTTAATACCATTTTCTATCTCGGTTTCATGATTGTGTTTTATTGGCTGCTGGGTATTGAGAATCCCACCTTGCTGACAACAATTGGCACAATCACATTGACTGCGGGATTACCGGAAGCGGCTGCAGCTGCATTGATTTCCACGCCCATTCTGATTGCACTCAGCAAAGCCGGCCTGATTAAGAAACTGAAATAAAGACGGACAGGAGAATCTGACGATGCTTTTGACGATGGATATCGGGAATACAAATATCAAAACCGCTCTTTTTGACGGTGCTGAAATGGTGCATTATTGGCGATTATCCACTACCCGGCGCTATACCAGTGATGAGATGGGGGTAATGATTACCCAGCTTTTCCAGCATGAGGGGCTGGATATGAAAAAAGTAACGGGGATCATGCTTTCCTCTGTGGTGCCAACGATCAATTTCACTGTGGAACACATGTGCCGCGATTATTTTGGCCTGGATCCTCTCTTTGTTGCCCCTGGTATCAAAACAGGCATTGATATCAAATATGAGAATCCCAGAGAGTTGGGGAGCGACCGTATCTGCAATGCCGTTGCCGCCTATACATTGTACGGCGGGCCCTGCGTATATATTGACTTTGGCACTGCGACAACCTTTGGCGCCCTGGATGCCCATGGCGCATTTCTGGGCGGTGCTATTTGCCCCGGTATCAAGTTGACAAGCGAGGCGCTTGTATCTGGTACGGCAAAGCTGCCTCACTTTGAATTGGTCATGCCTGAAAAAGTAATTGGAAAGACCACCATTGGCAATCTGCAGTCCGGTGTTATCAATGGCTATGTAGGCCAGGTGATTTATCTGGTAAATGAGATCCGGCGTGAAATGGGTTGCCCCGACGCCAAAGTGATTGCTACGGGCGGAATGGCCAGATTGATTGCCCAGAAATCCGGTGTAATCGATCATATTGACGGTTTGCTTACTTTAAAAGGTCTGCGGCTGATTTATGAAAAAAACCAGCCCAAGATTTAAGGATACGAGAAGGAGAATTGTTATGCGCAATATCATCGTGGGTTTTCTCGGCTGCGGCAATATTGGCTGCGGCGTTTGGAAGCTGCTAAGTGAATTTGAAAATGATATTCATCATCGCAGCAATGTGAATTTTCAGGTGAAGCGTATTCTCGTTCGGGATATGAAAAAAAAGCGGGATGAGATTATCCCTGAAGAATTGCTGACTACTTGCGCCGCAGATATTACGGATGACCCCGAAATTGAAATGGTGGTCGAATTTATGGGCGGTGAAGAGCCTGCTACCCAATATATGCTGCGTGCCCTTGAGAATGGCAAAACGGTTGTTACGGCCAATAAAATGGCCCTGGCATTGAATTGGCACGATCTGCAGGCCACTGCCCAGAAAAATAATGCGGGGCTTTATTATGAAGCCGCCGTTTGCGGTGCCATTCCGGTCATCCGTACTACCATTGATTCTTTGCAGGCCAATCGCATTGAAGCGATGATGGGCATCATCAATGGCACCACCAATTATATTCTGACGCGCATGAGCCAGGAAGGAAGCGCTTATCAGGATGTGCTTCGCGATGCCCAGCGTCTTGGCCTTGCAGAGCCCGATCCCACCAGTGATGTGGAAGGGTTTGATGCGGCCTATAAGATTTCCATTCTTTCTTCGCTTGCCTTCCACGCCCGTGTACCCTTTGATGTGGTATACCGTGAAGGAATTAGCAAAGTGGATGCGCTGGATATAGCTTATGGCAAGGAAATGGGCTATACCTTAAAACTGCTGGCCATTGCCAAACGGGATGGAAATGTAATTGACGCGCGTGTACATCCCACTTTCATTCCCCGAGAGCATCCTCTTTCTTCTGTTCATGGCTCTTTCAATGCAGTATTCCTTCATGGGCACGCTTGCCAGGATATGATGCTATTTGGTTGCGGCGCCGGAAGCGCACCCACTGCCAGCGCAGTCGTCAGCGATATGCTGTATGCAGCCAATCGGGAAAAGCCCTATCATCCGACTTTCAGCAATGAGAATAAACTGGCAGAAGGGCTGACGGTAACCGATGATTGGCGCTGCAGTTTCTATATCCGCCTTACTGCCAGCGATAAGCCGGGCGTTATGGCGTATATAACCTCCTGTCTTGGTGAAGAAGGGATCAGCATCCGTAATCTGATGCAGCGCGAAGCCGTGGACGGGCATGCCCAGATTGTGCTGATTACCCATCAAGCAGGGGAGTGTGCCATTCACAAGGCGCTGGACGCCATAAATCAAGGAGACGCGAAAGTGGAAAGTCTGATTCGCGTAGAAGGCAAGTAAACAATGAAAAAGCAAAAGAGAGCATTGTCCCTTGGCACAATTCTGGCCTTATTTCTGACGATTGTGGTATCGGCGGGCAGTTTTGTGATGCTTACCAAAATGCGTGCAGATAATGAAGATGTGATGATGAGCGCGCAGAAGATGGCGAATGTGATTGGCAATGCTCTGTCCGAAAATGAAAATACGCCTGTTCCGCAAAATCATGTAAAAACGGTTACGGTAACCATTTCCCCCAAAAACGAATCGACGTATTCCGCTATTGAGAGCGCTGCTACGTTTACGCCGCTTCCAACGGCTACGCCTGCCCCTGAATTCTATTCGTTTACAATGACGGTTACCGGTATTGCCGGATTTCACAGCGATGTATCGGATTCGATTGCTGCAGAGAGCAAAAGCGCTATGCAGTATCAGCCGATTTTTGAGAATATCAGTGCTGAGATTAATTCCGATATTAATATCTGCATGCTGCCCCATATCATTACGGGTGAGAATCAAAAATATGCGGATGTATTGGCGCCCGTACAGATTCTTGACGCCCTGAAATCGGCCGGATTTGATGATCTGCTGCTCAATTCCGAGCATGTGCTGGACCAAGGGGTACAGGGAATTGAGAATACAGTAAAAGCAATTACAGAACGCGGTTTTTCCTGCGGAGGGGTTAATACCGATGCCTCCAAGCAATGCCGGATTCTGCAGCTGAACGGTGCCAAGATTGCCATACTAACGTATGTCGATGGCCTGACAACAAAGGGCAAGAATGCTCTTGCATCCCAGGCAGCTCAGAATTTGATGGATCTATATGATCTGGAGCGTGTAAGCAACGATATCAAATCAGCAAAAGCGCAGGGCGCAAATTGCATCATGATATTTCTCCATTGGGGGAAGGAAGATGCAACTGTTGTCACAAAAGAACAGAGAAGCATTGCCCAGGCCCTTTGTGAACTTGGCGCAGATGCAATTATCGGATTCCACCCAAGCCGTGTATTGCCGATTGAAATATTGAATACAACTGATGAACGCGGCAGGCGACATGAAACTTTGGTCGCTTATTCCATGGGCACGCTTTTGACCGAATCCAGAAATGGATATGATATTTCCGGCATTCTGATGCATATGAACATTACTTGCTCTTCAGATGGCGAAGTGAAATTCAATCAGATTGAATATACGCCTACCTACATCTGGCGGCAGAATATTAAGGATCACATGCAGTATCGGGTGGTATCCAGCAACCATCAGCCCCCGGATGCCATGGATAAAAACCAGCAGGAAGTGATGGGGCGCGCATTGAACCGCATTCGTAATACGTTGAAAGATTGTCCAATCCATGAACGATAAAATGGCAGTGCCTGTTAATAAGGCACTGCTTTTTGTGTTCGGTCATATTCAAGAAAAGAATGAGATTATCGGTCATGTTTAAGGTTTACCGTTTTTGAGATTCATGATATAATAACCTGGAAATGGAAAATTATATAAAATTGAATGCTCCGGTATATCACGCAAATAGGAGGATGAAATATGGATTCTTTCAATTTCTACAGCCCCACGGAGTTTGTTTTCGGAAAAAATCGGGAATGCGAAGCTGGGCAGCTGATCAAGAAATACGGCGGGAAAAAGACCTTGGTGCACTTTGGCGGCGGAAGTGCCGTGAAAAGTGGTCTGCTCAAGCGTGTGACTGATTCATTAGACGTCGAAAAACTGGATTATGTGCTTCTTGGTGGCGTAAAACCCAATCCCCGGGATACGCTGGTGTACGAAGGAATTGAACTTTGCAAAAAAGAAGGCATCGATTTTATTCTGTGCGTCGGCGGCGGCTCGGTAATTGATTCTGCCAAGGCCATTGCAGCAGGCGCCCTGTATGATGGAGATTTCTGGGATTTTTACAGCGGCAAGGCATCCATTGTCAAAGCACTGCCCGTTGGCACTGTATTGACCATTGCGGCTGCCGGCAGTGAAGGCAGCGGTGATACTGTGGTAACCCAAGAAAAAACTGGTCTTAAGCGCGGCGCCGGAAGCAATGCTTTGCGCCCCCGCTTCTCTATCATGAATCCCGAACTCACCTGCACCCTTCCGCCTTTTCAGACGGCTTGCGGCGCTGCTGACATTATGGCCCATGTGTTCGAACGGTATTTCACCAATACCACTGAAGTGGAAATCACCGATCGGCTGTGCGAGGCAGTGCTTTCCACCATGGTGAAAGAGGCGCCCAGAGTGATCGCCGATCCCAACAATTATGAAGCCAGGGCGAATATTATGTGGGCAGGTACGGTTGCCCATACCAACATCTGCGGCGTTGGACGCAGCCAGGATTGGAACAGCCATAATATTGAGCATGAATTATCCGGCCTCTATGACGTGGCACACGGCGCTGGCCTGGCTGTTATTATGCCGGCCTGGATGGAATTTGTGATGCCTCACAATCCCATGCGTTTTGCTCAAATGGCAACCCGGGTCTTTGGCTGCGCCATGAATTTTGAAAAGCCGGAAGAAACAGCAAAAGAGGGCATCCGCTGCTTCCGTCGTTTCCTGAAGGAACTGGGCTTACCCATCAATTTCAAGGAACTTGGAGCGAAAGAAGAAGATATTCCTCTTCTGGTGGAAAAATTAGGTCTTTGTGAAAATAAAACCTGGGGTTTTGTGCGTCTGTCCAGCGATGATGTTGCAGCAATTTATCATATTGCTGCCAAAGCGACTTTGTAAATTTGGGAGGAAGCAATAATGAAAGCGTTGTTTATCGGCGGTACCGGTACCATCAGCATGGCAATTACCAGGCAGCTGGCACAAAATCCCGATTGGGAATTGTATTTGCTGAACCGTGGCACCAGAACAGAAGAATTGCCCGAAGGGATAAAAACCATTACTGCAGACATCAACAATGAAGCGCAGGCAGCCGCTGCATTGGAAGGCATGACATTTGATTGTGTTTGCGATTTCATTGCGTTTGTCCCCGGTCAGTTGGAACGGGATTATCGTCTGTTTAAGGGGAAAACAAAACAGTTTATGTTCATTTCCTCTGCATCCGCTTATCAGAAGCCGCTTTCCGATTATAAGATTACAGAAAGCACCCCTCTTTATAATCCCTATTGGGAATACTCCCGCAATAAGATTGCCTGCGAAGAATATCTGATGAAGCAATATCGGGAAGAGGGTTTCCCCATTACCATCATTCGCCCCAGCCACACCTACGATGAGCGGAATGTTCCTCTGGGGGCCCATGGCGCAAAAGGCTCCTGGCAGATTCTCAAGCGCATGATGGAAGGTAAGCCTGTGATCATTCATGGAGATGGTTCTTCCTTGTGGACGATTACCCATAATTCTGATTTTGCAAAGGCTTTTATTGGCTTGATGGGGAATATTCATGCCATTGGCGAAGCCTATCATATCACTACCGAAGAATCTGTTACCTGGAATCAGATTTATTCTGTGATTGCGGATGAACTGGGTGTGAAACTCAATGCCTATCATGTGCCTTCCGAATTCCTGGCCAGTGTCGGGCCATATGATTTCAATGGCGCTCTGTTGGGTGATAAGGCAAATACAGTCGTTTTCGATAATAGCAAAGTAAAGCGCGCGGTTCCTGGGTTTACCTGCACTGTTCGTGCGGATCAGGGGCTTCGGAAAACTGTTCAGCACATGCTCAATACCCCTGCACTTCAGACGGAAGATCCGGAATTCGATCAGTGGTGTGATCGGGTAATTGCTGCTATGGAAGAAGCGAAGGAGCGGGTGAAAAATGGTTGATATGCATGGACGCTGGTGCCTGATTACAGGCGCTGCCCGCGGTATCGGTTATCTTACGGCAAAATTCATGGCCGAAAAGGGCGCCAATCTGATTCTGCACAGCAGAAAGAAGGAACATACAGAAAAGGTGCTTTCTGAAGTGCTGGCATTGGGCGTGGAAGCATATGCCGTAGAAGCGGAGCTATCTGATCTGGATGCAGTAGAAAAGATGCTGCAGGAAATAGATAAAAAAGGCACGCAGGTAGATATTGTTCTCAATAACGCAGGGATGCAGATTGCCTATCGTACGGAATATCTGAAGACACCTGTTGAAGATTATACCGAATCCTTCAAGATCAATACCATTGCTCCTGCCATGATTTGCTATCATTTCCTTCCGGGCATGATGGAGCGCGGCTTCGGGCGTATTGTCAATACGACCAGCGGCATTCGCCTTGATCCGCAGCAAGCAGGATATTCCGCCAGCAAAGCAGCTCTGGATAAGATAACAATCGATCTGGGCAGCAAAGTACAGGGGTCGGATGTGATGATCAATCTGACCGATCCCGGCTGGTGCAGGACGGATCTTGGCGGCCCCCATGCCCCCAATGCACCGGAAAGCGCCATTCCCGGAATCGTTGTCGCCGCCTTTGTAGATGATAAGAAATCCGGCAGATTCCTGAATGCACCGTATTTTACCGGAATGACGCTGGAAGATGCGGTTGCAAAAGCTGAGGCACAGTTTGAGAGTCCCTATTAACCATTGGAGGAAACAATATGATTCGCCGCGTTAAGGTAGAAAATGGATGGGTACGCGGTCTTCCTGCCGCTGATCCCAGGATCACCAGCTATAAAGGGATTCCTTTTGCGGATAAACCCATTGGCAAAAACCGCTGGCGTGCGCCGCAGCCCTGCCCTGATTGGGAAGGGGAATTATTTGCTGCTGATTTCGGCCCCATTGCTATGCAGGCAAATTGCGCCGGTGATCCGGCAAAGGATATCTATGCCAGGGAATGGGCCGTAGATGCTGAGCTGCCAATGAGTGAGGATTGCCTTTATCTGAATGTATGGGCCCCTGCTGACGGCAGAAAGAATATGCCCGTCTATGTCTGGTATTTCGGCGGCGGTCTGCAGGTTGGTAATACGACAGAAATGGAATTCGATGGGGAGCGCATTGCCCGCCGAGGTATTGTAGTGGTTACCGTTGGATATCGCCTCAATGTATTCGGCTT
Organism: Clostridia bacterium; assembly: GCA_017395685.1. Classification (GTDB taxonomy): domain Bacteria; phylum Bacillota; class Clostridia; order Christensenellales; family Aristaeellaceae; genus RUG563. The sequence goes on along the minus strand of JAFQOD010000051.1, from coordinate 72,495 downwards.
TTTGTGCCATCCGGAAATCACTACTGAAAGCCCTGAAGCACCTGCAAATTTCGGTTTCCTGGATCAGCAATGTGCTACCCGTTGGGTAAAGCGAAATATTGCAGCATTCGGCGGTGATCCTGAAAATATCACCATCGGCGGCCAATCAGCTGGCGGCATGAGTGTATGTGCACAGATGACATGCCCTCAAAATGAAGGGCTATTTCAGCGTGCCATTGTAGAAAGCGGTACTTTTGCTCAGCCCTATGGCGCTAAATTAGGGCTGTTTAAAGGCAATATGAAGGAAGCTGAGGAGCAAGGCATTCGCTTCTTTGATGCACTCGGTGTGAAAACATTAGAAGAAGCAAGGGCACTGGATGCCCGCACCATCGAAAATATGTCGCTGCAATGGCCGTGGGGCTGCTGGGGAGAAACAGTGGATGGGGTATTCAGCCTTTATGCCAGCAACGAATGGTATCTGCATCCTGAGAGAGTACAATGCCCTGTGCTGCTTGGACATACCAGCAATGAATTTTTTGCTGTGCCGGATGCAGATTCGGAGACGGCATTGAGTGATTTTGCCAATCGTGTTTTTCCTGAGCATCAGGAGGAATTTCTTTCTCACTTCTCTCATCCTGCAACAGAAAATACTATTGCAAAAGAAGGAAAGCTGAACGCTATCAGCTTTGCAGTCCGTATGGCTGCCAGGATGAATGAAAAGTTTGGAATTCGGTATCCGCTGTATAATTATTTATTCGATGCTGAAATTCCTGGATGGGATAATCCGGGAACATTTCACTCTGTAGATCTTTGGTTCTTTTTTGAAACACTGGCCAAATGCTGGCGGCCTTTTACCGGAAAGCATTATGATCTTGCCAGGCAGATGTGCGATTATTGGGTAAATTTCATTCGCAGCGGCGATCCCAACGGCCTGGATAGTCAGGGAAAGGCACTGCCGCCCTGGCCTGCGCTGAATAATAGAGAACCCATGAGGATGAATTTTGCAGATACATCTGCTGCCGAAGTGTGGAATGAATCTGCGCTCGAAGCATTTCTTATTGATCGATATCTGGAAAAAAGAATATAGAGAAAAAGGCTGAAGGGCAGTTACTTCATTGAAGGATTGTCCCTTTGGCCATTTGTTTCACCGGAATAAATCATAAAGTATGAAAATAAAAACTGGAGGGTGAAAAAATGATTTACTATGTCGACCAAAAAGCACCGCGAGAGGGAAATGGCACCAAAGAAAGGCCATTCAAAGCGATTAACGATGCTGCAAGGATTGCTGTTCCAGGCGATGAGGTACTGGTATATCCAGGTGTTTATCGTGAATATGTGGCGCCCCGGAATGGCGGTACTGAGGAAATGCGGATCACATACCGCTCAGTAGAGCCTCTTGGCGCAGTGATTACAGGCGCAGAGATTGTAACCGGCTGGGAAAAAGTACAGGATAAGATCTGGAAAGTGCGGATTGATAACGGTGTTTTCGGTGCCTATAATCCCTATACCACGGAAGTATATGGGGATTGGTATTTTGCTCCTACTGTTCGTCATACAGGCTGTGTTTATCTGAATGACAGGGCCTTGTATGAAGCAGAAACCATGGAAGAATTGATTGAAGGGAAAATTCATACCCCTTCCTGGGAACCTGAATACTCCATCTATAAATGGCTGGCTGTGCAGGAAGAAAATAATACGGTGATCTATGCCAATTTCCAGGATAAGGATCCCAATAGCGAGAAAGTTGAAATCAATGTGCGCCGCCGTTGCTTCTTCCCGGAAGAAACAGGGAAGGGATATATCACTTTCAGCGGTTTCAAAGTTGAAAAGGCCGCTACGACCTGGGCACCTCCGGCTGCTTTTCAGGATGGTATGATCGGCCCTCATTGGTCCAAGGGATGGATTATCGAGGATTGCGACATCAGCAACAGCAAATGCTGCGGTATCTCTTTGGGAAAGTATTATGATCCTGAAAATGATCATTATTTCACAACGAAGCATCTGAAGAGCCCTACACAGATGGAACGTGACGCCGTATGCCGCGGCCAATATCATGGCTGGCTGAAGGAAAAGGTAGGCTCGCATATCGTGCGCCGCTGCCATATTCATCATTGTGAACAAACGGGCATTGTTGGGCGCATGGGCGCTGTTTTCTCTATCATTGAGGATAATCACATCCATCATATCAACAACATGCAGGAATTGGGCGGCGCAGAAATTTCGGGCATCAAGCTGCATGCAGCAATTGATGTAACCATTCGTCGCAATCATATCCATCATTCAACGATGGGCATCTGGTGTGACTGGGAGGCCCAGGGCGCACGTATTACCCAGAATCTGATGCATCATAACGAGAGGCCTGCCTTCTGTGATTGGGCACCCGGCGGCATGTTCAGCCAGGATATTTTTGTGGAGGTTGGGCATGGCCCCACACTAATTGACAATAATATTCTTCTTTCTCAGGTTTCTCTGAATATTGCTACGGAAGGCGTTGCCATGGTTCATAATCTGATTATGGGCCCGTTGGTAAAGGTAGGCGGCGGGACCGGCTCACGCTATACGCCGTATCACATTCGCCACCGCACTGAGGTTGCCGGTTTTATGACCATTCTCCACGGCGATGATAGATTCTATAATAATATCTTTGTACAGGGACGGCCTGAAGATGAACCGGTGAAGGAAGGCGGCCCAGAGGCACATGAACGGGTGGTAGGCACTTGGTGTTTTGATGATTATCCCACCTATGATGAATGGATTTCCTGGTTCGATCTGGATGTGAAGAGGCCGGACATGGGTAAGCTTGCTGAATATCACGAACGCCGGCATTTGCCTGTATGGTGTGACGGGAACGCTTATCTGGCTGGTGCAAAAGCCTGGAAGCACGAAAAACATTGCCTTGTAAATGAGGATGCTAAGGCTTTTGTTGAATTGATTGCAGATGAAAAGGGGTATCATCTAAAAACCAATGTATATGATTTCCTAAAGGAATTTGAAGATGGAATCATCGATAGCGATATCCTTGGAAAGGCTTTTGAGCCGGATCAACGCTTTGAAAATCCCGACGGATCCGCTATCACTTTTGATCGGGATTATTATGGAAATCATCGCGGCCTGAGAACAATTCCGGGACCATTTGCATCTGCAAACGAAGCAGAAAATATTCTTTGGAAATAAAAAATTGCCTCCTGACCAATTGCGTCAGGAGGCAATTTTATGCAGATTAAAGAACGAGAGAGGGAGCGGTATATATCCTGGCAGCCATTTCATTATCCAGCATATACAGGCTGCGAGGGTCGTTGCCGTACAGTTCAAACTTCTTGACCATGCTTTCGGCGTTCTTTTCTTCTTCGCCCTGTTCTTTCACAAACCAATCGAGGAACTGCATGGTGCGGAAATCCTTGGCAGCGTGAGCAGCTTCATAGATAGTATGGATCAGGCTGGTTACATAGCGTTCATGCTTTAGGCCTTCTTCAAGAGGAGCCTTATTACAGCTTAATTCAACGGCAGGCTTATCGATGGCATCCAATTCTACCTTTTCGCCGTTATTCTGAAGATATTTCAGGAAGAGCAAAGCATGATCCCTTTCTTCCTGCGCCTGAATCATATACCAATTACCAAAGCCATTCAGTTCCTGATCATAATAGTAGTTGGAAAAATCCAGATACAAGTAGGCAGAATAGAATTCCTTATTGATCTGCTGATTGAGCAATTCACGTACTTTAGCATCCAACATGACGATTTCCCCCTATGAGAATTTATTTGCTTATATTATACCCTTTTTTTCAATAGATGCAATATCATTTGACAGTAAATTTTTTAATTAATGAAATCATTGTTTCTATCTCGTCTTTAGAAAATTCGGAAAGCAATTGATTCTCTGTAACTTTTTGTTTGCAGAGGGCTTTTTTGATTTGACATGAAACAGATAAAAAAGCCCAGATTGCCTCTCCTGGTTTTACATATGTTTCCCATTTTTTCTTCTTTGTATTTTTTTCAAAATCAGCAGATGGCTTTTCTTTCATTTTCTCAAGGTAATGCCTGCCAAATTTACATCTGGGGGCGGATAGTGGGCAGTGCTTGCCGCAGCCAGGACATTTCATTTTTTCTATATTCATGGATGTCGCTTCCTTTCAAAAGATAGAAGATCATTCATAAAGATTATAACCCTTAATAAATAAAGTGAATCATTTTTCAGGAAAATAACCACGGAATAAGAAAGAATACCAAAAATAAACGATTCAATGCTTTACGTAAGTGCTGATTTCATATATGATAATAGGGAAAGGGGCAATAATATGCATTTATTTCTTACAAGCCATATTGGCGGGCATTTGCACATTCAGGATGAGATCTTTCCTGAAATGCTTCTGGAGGAAAATGGCTTTCTGGGGCAACTAAAAGCATTATGGAATCCAAATTTCCGCTGTCTGATGATTGCAAATCATCCGGATGAAATAGCGCAGAATGATGTACACAGCCAGGTTTTTCAACAATCATTTATCATGAGTGGTCTCCCATTTTCCAGATGGGATATTCTGGATGACCGAGCATCGGATATCAGCAGGGAAGAATTACATGCTTATGATTTTATCCTATTGCTTGGCGGGCATGTTCCGACACAGCATGCATTTTTGGAAAGAATTGGCTTAAAAGATAAATTGTCAGGATATCATGGAATTATTGCCGGGATCAGCGCAGGTACAATGAATTGCGCCAGAATAGTTTATTCCATTCCGGAATTGGAGGGCGAAGCGATTGATCCTGATTATCAGCGCTTTTTCCCGGGGCTCGGGCTGACCAATATTCAGGTGATCCCTCATTATCAATGGCTGAAACAGGTAAGGGTAGACGGAAAGCGGATGATTGAAGATCTGGCGATTCCGGATAGTATTGGAAATAGATTTGTTTTACTGCCGGATGGATGCTTCATATTACAGCACGATGGAAAAGCAACAATTTTCGGTGAAGGATATCTCTTGGAAAATGGAAAAATTCAGCAGATTGGATGGCCAAATGAAGCGCATACGCTTGAATGACCGAAAGGAGAAAGACGAAATGTATCAATTGGGTTTTATTGGATGCGGTAATATGGGCGGCGCAATGCTGAAAAAAATGCTGAGCACAGGCCTGTTTCAGCCTGAAAACGTAATTATTTCTGATAAGAATGCGGATGTCAGAAATCAATGGGCAAAGGATTGGGGAGTAAATGTAACTGACGATAATCGTGAAGCCGCAAAAGCTGAGATCCTTTTTCTTGCAGTTAAGCCTCAGTTTCTGCGCAGTGTAGCAAGCGAAATAAAAGATTGCATAAGTGAAAATACGCTGTTCATCTCCATCGTGATGAGCTTTGATCTTCAGTTGCTTACACAGATTCTGGAACTCCCAAAGGCATCGATTGTGCGTGTTATGCCAAATACACCGGCGCTGGTTGGAGAAGGCGTGCTGGCCGCATGCAGGAATGAATATGTTTCTAAAGAGCAATGGGATAAAACGATGGAAATGCTTTCCTGTATGGGACTTGCGCGCGAGGTTTCTGAGAATTTGATGGAAGCGGTTACCGGTGTCAGCGGCTGCGGCCCTGCATTCGCATTTCTGTTCATGGAAGCTTTGGCAGATGGCGGAGTACGCGGCGGATTGACCCGGAAAATGGCATTGGAATTTGCTGCACAAACATTGCTTGGCAGTGCAAAAATGCTGCTTGAAACCGGTAAACATCCCGGTGAATTAAAGGATATGGTTACTTCACCTGCCGGAGCAACTATAGAAGGCGTTGCAGCGTTAGAAAAGAATGGATTCCGTTATGCAGCAATAGAGGCAGTAGAAGCAGCTATTCGCCGCGCAAAATCCTTTGAAACAAAATAAAATTGAAATCCGCCAGTTTTTACTGGCGGATTGTCTTATTGTGATATATATTTCTGGCTTTCTACGTCGAAAACGCCTTTTGTTGTAACCCGAAGTGTAGGAATAACCGGAAGACTCATAAACGATAGCGTCATAAACGGATCTACGCTTTTAGGAACGCCAAGACTGCGGGCAGCTGATTTTGCCTCCTCCAGCAGGCGATTGACCTGGTGCAAAGGTTGATCACTGATCAGACCGGCAATAGGAAGGGGTAGAGACGCAATGGATTTTCCGTCCAATACGACTGTTATACCGCCTGACATGGCTTTAATTGTGTTAACGGCCGCTGCAATATCTGTATCATTCGTTCCTACAGCAATGATGTTATGAGAATCATGGGCAATACTGGTGGCGACAGCGCCTTTTTTCAGGCCATAACCGCTCAGATAACCCATACCGATATGCCCGGTATAATGATGCCGTTCAAAGACACAGACCTTTAAAATATCCTTATGAACATCGATTCCTTTCGCCATGCCGTGATTTTGGGTAATTAATTCCCCGGGAATTAATGAAAGATGGCCAAGAGGACGGTCACAGAAAAGATCGGAAGAGGTAATCTGGTTTAAATGCATGGTATTCCGTGCGCTGATATCTAAATCCGTGGGAACCTTTGGGGCGGAAAAATCAATTTGCTTTCCTTCTTCGAAGACGATTTTTCCCTTTTTAATCACCATTTTGATATCAAAATTCCTGAAATTATCTATCAGAACAAAATCAGCAAGATACCCAGGAGCAATAGCCCCCTTATTATTCATCAAAAAATATCTGGCAGCATGATGACTGGCAACCTTTATAGCGATAATGGGATCAACACCCATGCTAATTGCCTCTTTGATAATATAGTCAATATGTCCGCCATACAATAAATCATTAGGATGTTTGTCATCAGTAGCAAACATAACACGGGAATAATATTGCTGATTCAGCAAAGGAAGCAGCGCCTTCAGATTCTTGGCGGCAGTGCCTTCTCTGATCATAATAAATTGCCCCTTCTGCAGTTTTTCCAGAGCATTCTGGAAATTAAAACATTCGTGATCAGAATAGACCCCTGCAGAAATATAGGCATTTAGAGCATGCCCGGAAAGGCCGGGGGCATGGCCGTCAATCTTTTTATGATGCGCCTGGGAACAGAGAATCTTCTCTACAGGATCTCTTTCCTGATTAATGATACCAACATAATTCATCATTTCAGCCAATCCCAGCACCCTGGGATGATCGAAATAGGAGTCGATAGCCTGATAATCAAGCGTTGCACCGCTTTCGTCCTGAGGCGTTGCGGGAACGCAGGAGGGAAGCATAAAATGCACATCAACAGGAAGATTGGCGCTGGCTGCCATCATGTAATCGATGCCCTGTAACCCCATTACATTGGTTATTTCATGAGGATCAGTGATCACGGTGGTTGTGCCGTGGGGGAGAACGGCCTTGGAAAATTCCCATGGCGTTACCAAAGAACTTTCCAAGTGAATATGCGCATCAATAAAGCCGGGGCAAACAATAAGGGCACCTGCATCAATTTCAATAGCACCATGATAGTTGCCCATCCCCACAATCAGGCCCTCTGCCACGGCAATATCTCCATGGCAGAATTCATTGCTGAATACATTGAGATAGGTTGCATTCTTAAGAACGAGATCGGCCTTTTCCTGGCCGGCGGCCACGCGTATCAAACGGCGCTTCTTTTCAAATTTTCTTTGTACCTTTTCAATATGCGTTTCATTTTGCAGCATATGGATCCCCCAAAAAATTTAGATATAAAAAAGGCTGCCCAGGCAGCCTAAATTTATGCATTACATGCGGAACCAGCAGAAAGATGTGCAGGAGGGCAAATCCCAGATCGTCAAGGGATAATTGCCATCATCAATCATAAAATAGTAGAAATCATCAATCTGCACGTGCTCCGTGATGGGCGCTTTTTCCAAAGGCACACCAATAATAGATACCTCTACGCCGCCATTGGTTGTTTTGCAGTTGCCGTACAATTCCGGGTTTTCGGCAATAAACTGCTCATAAACCTTTCCGTATACGGGGCTGGGACCGCAATGAATTACCAGCGGATAATCAAGATATTCTGCCAATTCGGGTACTTCTTCAGCGGTGAAGCCATAATCGTTGAGGGTGCCGATATACATCATGATATGGCGTGCGCCATTCTTGGCAACCAGAAAATCGCCAACAATCAGATGATCCTTCAGTTCATTATAAGGGGGCATTTCATGGCCCTTACGATGATTGAAAAGATGATTTCCATTACGTTCGTATTCGTATTTCAGAATCATATTGGAAAGAGAATCATGCTCAGTCAATCCAACTTGCCTGCGAATCCAATTGGTATAGCCGGAGCAATCCAAACCGTAAATATAGACAGAATTCTTCCGATAGAATTTCGTAGTTTCCCAGCATTTACGCTTGGAAAAATTGGGATACTGAGAAAGGAACAGATCATCGCCCTTCCCCCCAAAGATATAAGGAACACCATGCTCAAACATGGCTTCTACTTCTGAACCAGTAATCTCATTGTAACGGCGAAGAAAAATATTATCCTTTTCAATCAGGGAAAATGCGGCATCCAGAAGAGGAGATTTCTCAACCTGGGCACTTGCAGGAAAAACGATGCAGCTTGCTAAAAGCAAGAACGAAATTACAAAAATAAGGGCCTTTTTCATAAAATGCTCAACCTTTCATGATGGTTATCGCTATTATTATAGATTCTTTCGTTCTATATGTCAATATTTGAAAAGTGCAGGAGTAAAGAGAGGCATGAAAATAAAAGAGAAATTCCCCTGCCTCATGTCAGAAGCAGGGGAAAGGCCTTAGCCCAGAATAACTTTCACGTGATGTTCTTTACCATCGCAGAAGATGGGAAGGACATTGCCTGCAATATCATTTCCGTCAACAGAGATCTTACGAATACCACGGCAGACGTGATCGGGATTTTCGATAGCAATCAAATAAGTGGCACCGCGGAAACGGCGGCTGATTTCGTAACTATCCCAGCCATGAGGAATGCAGGGATCGATTTTCAGGCCGTTCCAATCAGGCTTAATACCAAGGATGTAGTTGCTAATTACGTAGAAATTCCAGGCGGCGGTACCGGTGAGCCAACTGTTTTTCGCCTGGCCAAAGTGTACGGCATCCTTGCCGGCAATCATCTGGCTGTATACATAGGGCTCAGTTTTGTGAAGATCAGAAATCTCCTCCCGCCAGGCAGGGGCAATCTTGGAATACAGGGCAAAAGAGCGATCGCCATGACCGACAACCGTTTCAGCAGCCATAATCCATGGATTATTATGGCAGAAGATGCCGGCATTTTCCTTATATCCGGGGGGATAGGAGCTTACTTCGCCAAGTTCAAGATGATAGGTTTTGTAAGCGGGCTGAAGAAGCACAATGCCATGTTCCGTTTCCAGCCACTTTTCAACGGATTTCAGTGCTTTTTCTGCTTTTCCATCTTCAACGCCGATACCGGCCATGATGCAATAGCCCTGACTTTCAATAAAGATCTTGCCATCATCGCATTCGTGGGAGCCGATTTTGTTGCCAAAGGCATCATATGCACGGACAAACCACTCACCATCCCAGCCATGGCTCAGGATTGCTTCCCGCATCAGATCAATTTCTTTCTGGGCTGAATCGGCTTTATCACAAAGCCCTTTGATTCGCAGAATATCTACCAGATCAGGGCCAATAGCCACAAACATACCGGCGATCAGCACGGATTCAGCCACCCTGTCATCGGGGGCATTGGGGTTGGAGAAAGTCTGGAAGCTCTCGGAAGGCTCATCAGAGAAACAGTTGAGATTCAGGCAGTCATTCCAGTCGGCACGGCCGATCAGCGGCAGACCATGGGGGCCTTTGTTATTGACGACATGATAGAAGCTGGCTTCCAGATGCTCAAGCAGAGTGCCAAAGTCATCAGGATTGCAATCATAGGGCGTCTTTTCATCCAGAATGCCAAAGTCACCCGTCTCTTTGATGTATGCTGCTGCACCGGCAATCAGCCAGAGGGGATCATCGTTGAAGCCGCCGCCGATATCATTATTGCCCTTCTTGGTGAGAGGCTGGAATTGATGATAACAGCCGCCGTCCCGGAACTGAGTAGCAGCGATATCCAGGATGCGCTCCCGGGCACGCTCAGGAATCTGGTGTACAAAGCCCAGCAAATCCTGGGAAGAATCGCGGAAACCCAGGCCGCGGCCGACGCCGCTTTCGAACAGGGATGCAGAGCGGCTCATGTTGAAAGTGACCATGCACTGATAGGGATTCCAGATATTCACCATACGGGAGAGCTTATCATCTTCGGTCTTGAGTACATAAGCGCTGAGCAAATGATCCCAGTGTGCTTTCAATTCGGAGAATGCTTTCTCAATCTGCTCATCAGTGGTCAGCTTTTCAAGCAATTCTTTGGCAGGGGCTTTATTGATAACAAAGGGAGCTACGAACTTTTCTTCCTGGGGAACTTCCACATAACCGAGTACGAAATTAAAGCGTTTTTGCTCGTCCTTTTCAAGATGTACTTTCAGCTGATGGGCTGCCATGGGCTGCCAGCCGGAAGCAATCGAATTGCTCATCTGGCCGTTCATCACGGCCTGAGGGCGATCATAGCCATTATATATGCCCAGGAATTTCTCCATGTCCGTATCAAAGCCATCAATTTCAGCATTGACCGCGTAGAAAGCATAATGATTCCGGCGTTCACGATATTCGGTCTTGTGGTAAATGACGCTGCCTTCCACTTCCACTTCACCGGTGGAGAAATTACGCTGGAAATTCAGCATATCATCCTGAGCATTCCAAAGACAGAATTCCACAAAGGAAGTGAGGATGATATCCTTGGCTTCTTCTGATTCATTTTTCAGGGTGATCTGATGCACTTCGGCATTGATACCCATGGGAACAAAAGAAAGCTGCTGGGCAGAAAGGCCATTCTTCTTTCCGGTAATCACCGTATAGCCCATGCCGTGGCGGCATTCATAACGATCCAGTTCCGTTTTGACAGGGGCCCAGCCGGGATTCCACACAGTGCCATTGTCATTGATATAGAAATAACGGCCGCCATTATCCACAGGGATATTATTGTAACGATAGCGGGTAATGCGCCGGAGCCGGGCATCACGATAGAAGCAATAACCGCCGGCGGTATTGCTTATAATTCCGAAAAAGTTTTCACAGCCCAAGTAATTGATCCAGGGATAGGGCGTGCGGGGAGTGGTGATCACATACTCCCGTGCCTGATCATTGAAATAACCATATTTCATTCCAGTTACCTCCTGAATTTATTGTTATGTGAATTATGCGCCTCTTCTTCATAGGTTAACATTATTTCCATATTACGTCAATGTTTTTTTGTTTAACAATATAAATCTCATCAAAAAACCGCAAATCAGCAGTCATGCAGAATTTGCGGCTAAAATCGAAAATTGCATCAATCAAAACGGAAATGGATGAAATCAGCAGCTCCCTGGCCCTCAAAAGTGAAATATAAAGGCTTTTTCCCTCTTTCAATATTCAGCGGAGCAGAGAAGAATTTCCATTCCTTGCTTGGAGATACGGGGATGCGGGCGACAATTTTTCCATCACGGCCATCTCTTACAATAAAAACACCTTCTGCCGTTCCGCGTACTTCTACGGAAATCTTTTTTGCATCAGAAAAATTAAAATAGCGATATCCTGCAGTTGCACCGTCAACTATATTATTGATATATTGATTCGGACAATCCATCCGGTCTTCACCATCCTGAGTAAATGCAGGATGATTGCCATCCTGCTGATCAGGCTGGCTCTCTGTAGTGCCGTTCTTGGAATAAAGATGGCAGGCAATACGTGCTTCATATGTCCCCTGATCCTTCAGAGGCCCGCCATTGAGGCCGCAGGAGGTAATCTCTGCCTGATGGAAGGCTTCGCCATCAAAGTATACCTCTTCAGCACAGGCCTGACGGGAGAAGAAATGACGATTTGTCTGCCGATGATAGAATACATACCATTTTCCGTTTACGAGAGCAACGGATCCATGGGTATTACCGCGATAATTCAAGGCTTCAGTATTGCCATTGACGCCGATATCAGCATTGGAAACCAGTACGCCGCCGAAATGGTAATCACCAAGGGGAGAATCAGCCACAGCCCAGCACAGCTCATGCATCCAGGTGGATGAATAAATGAAATAATACTTGCCGTTTATTTTTCGGATGGAGCTGGCTTCAAAGAAAGGATGGGCTTCATATTCAGTACCGTCGGCATCATTGATGATTGGCAGGTTATGATAAGGGCCGTCTTTTACGGTGATCATATCCTGTTCCAATTCCATTTTCAGGCTGTCTTTATCTGTAGGTGTTTGTTTGTAACGGGGGCTGTTTCCGGAAAACAGATAGATTCTCTTGTCATCATCGATAAAAATACCAGGATCAAACTGACGGATTTCATCAGGACGTGCCCCCAGAATATCGCCATTGGGATAACGCACAAAATCAAGAAATTCAAAGGGGCCGACTGGGGTATCAGCAACTGCGACACCGATTTCTTTCAGGAAATCAAGGCAATAATAGAGATAGTATTTTCCATCGTTGCCTTGACATACGTCAGGAGCCCAGAGGGCATGGGCGCCATCGGGATTGCGTGGATCCTGTTCCTTTCGGAAAATGACCCCTTCATAGTGCCAGTCAGAAAGATCATCTTCTGGCGCAGACCAGCATACATAGTCGTTCTGACAGTAAACTTTTCCATTGAAGCAATCATGGCTTCCGTAAATATACAGCCGCCCATCAAAGACACGGGGCTCCCCATCAGGGATATATTCCCAGCTGGGAAGATAGGGATTGAAAACCTGCTGTTTCATTATAAATCTCCTTTATATAACCGTTATTTTAATCTGTAAGTATAATAACATACACAAATGGAAATTACAAGCAATCAAAATTTGATGAATCTGCGAAAGAACAGTACAGAAAAAAACAATCCCTTGAAAACAAGGGATTGTCTGGTGCGCTCGGCGCGACTCGAACGCGCGGCCTTCAGAGTCGGAGTCTGACACTCTATCCAACTGAGCTACGGGCGCAAATGCTTCCTCACGAAAGCTTATCTATAATACCATAAACCCGTTTCATTGTCAAGGAAGATTTTTGATTTGCAATAAAATTCTTGAAAAGGTAAAAACGAATGATTTATCTGTTCCTATATTTGACGGATAGAGATTTATATGCTATAATAAGCCGTTATTATTATGAGATCATCCTATGGGAGGGATTTTTTATGTCTGGACATTCTAAGTGGCACAATATTCAGGCGAAGAAGGGCAAGACTGACGCTGCACGCGGTAAGATTTTTACCAAGATCGGCCGTGAAATCGCTATCGCTGTTCGCGAAGGCGGCCCCAACCCTGAAAGCAACGGCAAACTGAAGGATATCATTGCCAAGGCCAAGGCCAATAATATGCCCAATGATAACATTCAGCGTTCCATTCGTAAGGCTGCCGGCGAAGGCACCGGCGCTACCTACGAAGAAATGATGTATGAAGGCTATGCCCCTGGCGGCGTGGCTATCATTTGCCAGATCGTAACCGATAACCGCAACCGCACCTCCAGCGATGTTCGCCACATCTTCGATAAGAACGGCGGATCTCTTGGCACTCCCGGCTCTGTAAACTATATGTTTGACAATAAGGGCGTTATCGTCATCGAGCGTGAACCTGGCATGGATGAAGACGAAATGATGATGACCGCTCTGGACGCCGGCGCAGAAGATATGAAGGCAGAAGAAGACGTATTTGAAATCTATACTGCCCCCAACGATTTCTCTGCCGTGCGGGAAAGCCTGGAAAAGGCCGGTTACGCCTTCCTGTCCGCTGATAAGCAGATGATTCCCCAGAATACTGTCGCCGTTACCGATCCTGATACCCTGGCAAAGATTCAGAAGCTGCTGGATATGCTGGATGACAACGATGACGTTACCGAAGTATATCATAATGCCGAACTGCCCGAAGAAGAAAGCGAAGACTGATTTCTTCTGAAACAGGAAAGGAAATAAGATGCGCGTTTTCCTCAAAAGAATGGCGATGCTTTTTTGCATGTGCGTTTTTCTGATGGAAAACGCGCATTTTGCTTACGCCGATGATCTAACGCTGGTGGAATCACACTTTGCTGCACCGGAAGGATATTCCGGCATGATCCAGGTGCCTGGAATGGGGGAGATGCGCTATTATGCGCAGAATGATCCCTTATGGGGCGCTTTATGCTATGAAAAGCATGATATAAAGAGCAGACGGCCTTTCCGGGACTCAGGATGCAGCCCTTCTTCTCTTGCCATGGCTATTGCGAAAATGATTCCGATCGAGGAGATGGGTTTGATTGAACAGGCAGCGAAAAATGATTTTTCAATTTGCTCCTGTTCTCTCAACAAAAGCAGATGCATCAGGGATCATGCGCGATATATCATTACTTCACAACGGGATTTTGTTCGCTTTCTTCCTCTTGTCTTTGGCGATTATGCAGCGGGGAATAATATAAACGGCACTTATAGCCGGTCCGCAACGGCGGGCACAAACAGTGCCTACATGAAAGAAGTTGCCAATCTCTACGGCCTTGATATGACGATTATTCATGATTTTGATCAGGCCTTGGAGGAGATGGAAAAAGGGAATGCTGTGGTTGCTTTGGCTGCAGCTGGCGGTGTATTTACGAATACAGGTCATTACGTATTTCTTGCCAACTACTATGAAGGTAAGCTTTATGTGCTGGATCCCCTGTATCGCACGACTTACAAAACGAAAAACAGCAGGAGGCTGGAAATTATACAGCCAGGGCTGGTGGCTCTCACAGATAAGAACATTCGCTATGCACAGTTTACCAATTTCTATATTTTTACGAGGCAATAATTTAGAGGGCCTTTCTTCGGAAAGGCTCATTTTTCGATTTTGATGATCTCTGAAAGCGGTGCATTCAGATTGCTTGATAGGATATTCTCACATATAACGCTTTCATTCATTGTAGTAAGCAGCTTTGTTCCATCATCTGATAGAATATATATCACATTGTATTTTCCCAATTTCAGCTTGGGGATCAGCTTTTGAAGGGTGATTGATTTACTCACAGCAATCCCTTCTACGGCCAATGTATCTTGTCGATCCAGTTTATTTCTTCTTCCAATCAAAGCAGATAGGTATCTGAATGCGCTGGATTTTTTCTCGACTGCAGCAGCATAAATGATGTATAAGCCAGAAAACGCAGGAGCGAATATCATCTTCCCCTGAAATGCATAGAATATCGAAAAAACGAACAAGCAGGCGCCAAGGATATATCCAAATGTGGTGAGAATACGTGACGCCTTCTTCCAAGGAAGATAATGAGAAAGAACCGCGCCGACGATCCTGCCGCCATCCAGCGGAAGCGCCGGAAAAAGATTCACAATCAGAAGTAAAAGATTGCTTCTAAACAAGCTTTCCAGGAAAGAAAAATCAAATATTTGCATCTTATAAAGCCATCCGGCTATTAAACAGCCAAGAAAGCTGCTCAGAGGCCCTGAGACGGCTAATAAGAATGCATGAAGGGGAGAAAGTGCATCTTCATTGTCGATCAGAATCAGGCCGCCGTGGGGCGTTATTTCAACTTCTGTAACTTCAATTTTCAGTTTCCATGCCATCAGCATATGTCCGCTTTCGTGCAGCATCAGGGAAAGAAAGGTCGCAAGAAATTGTAATCCGCTTCCCGTAACGATTGAGATGCTCCATAGAATCAGAAGTAAAAAATGGAATTTCAAACGGATGCTACCAATACGCAGTGTCATAACTGATTTGAAATGCGGGGCTTCATCCATTCTGTTGGATCTATGGGAAGCCCATCCTTTCTGATTTCTATCATCGTTTGCCCATCCTCCAAGCATTCTCCGATGCATGTATTCACATCTACAAAATCACCTTCAGAAACATTTAGATCTGCCAGCTGATAATACAGCGCTTCAATGCCATCCGCATACCGTATTCTGACGATCTTTTCCTCGTTTAATCCATGACCAAGGCCCATAACCTGACCTGATGCAACTGAATAAACTTTCCTATCATCCGAGGTGTAAGATAAATAGGGCATAGTAACGCTCCAGGGATGAGAAATGACCCCAAAGCACGGTGCAACAAGTGGTAAATTCGGGCTCTCGGCAAAAAATACCGATACTGCTTCAGGAAACAAGTTGCTTACAAAGCTGATTTTTCCAAGATTGTCATCCCATTGCTGATCAACTGTATTCTGGATAGCTGTCAATACCGTTTTTCCGTCCGGCAGTTTTGCATTACGAACAGCAGTAATTGTAAGAATCATCATGCCGGCCAATGCAAGATTACGGGTGAGCCTTTCTCCAAATGATATTTTTTTTGCCTCCGGCAAATAGTTTAATCCTGCACTTTTTTCGGATGTTTTATTTTCCTTATCCGATACTTCAAGCCTTTTAATCATATAATCCGCCTCCTTGCGCTTCATCATATGTGAAAACTGGCATACACATGCTGAAAAATAAAGATAATAATTGCAATTCAACACAAGATATGGTATAGTAACTGAGCATCTTATCCAGAATGGGAGGATTTTTACCCTATGAGTGAAAATCTGAAGGCAGTAGACATTTTTACGGATGGCGCTTGCTCCGGCAATCCTGGCCCGGGCGGATGGGCAGCTATCCTCAGATATGGACAGCATGAAATGGAAATCAGTGGCAGTATGCCGCAGACGACCAACAATCGCATGGAAGTGTTTGCCGTTATCAGCGCGCTTGGCAAATTGAAGACCCGCTGCCATGTAACTATCCATTCCGATTCAGCTTATCTTGTAAACGCCTTCAATCAGCATTGGATTGATAACTGGCAGCGTCGGGACTGGAAAAATAGCGAAGGGAAGCCAGTGGAAAATCAGGATCTTTGGCGGCTGCTACTTCTTACCATCAGAAAAAAGAATCATGTTATGGTTTTCAATAAGGTAAAGGGCCATGCTGATCACCCGGAAAACATTCGCTGCGATGCCCTGGCGCGGGATGCGATCAAGCAGTATCTGGCTCGCAATCCTGATCTGGGCGATCCAGAGAATATTCATATTGTGCATTCCCAGGATTAATGAACGCCGTCCGATCATAATAAATCGGACGGTTCATTATATGAAAATATTTAAACGGAAGGAATTCTTTATTTTAAAGAGAATTACACAGTAAATTTTACAAGGAGAATGAAATATGTATATCGTTTCAAAAGATGGAAAGGGCGATTTCATTTCAATTCAGGAAGCTATTGATGCAGTTCCGGATAGGGCAGAGGAGCCATTTACTTTATATATAAAGAAAGGTATTTATCATGAACGTTTAATTTTGAATAAGGATTACGTTTCCATGATCGGTGAAGATCGGGATAAGACGATTATCACATATTCAGGATGTGCAAAGGATCTGAAGCCTGATGGAACCGAACGGGGCACTTTTCTCTCATTCTCCATGATTGTAACAGGAAATGATGTAAAATGCGAGAATCTCACGATCCGGAATGATGCTGGTGACGGAAGGATTGTCGGCCAGGCGGTGGCTGTTTATACTGCCGGGGATCGAGGAACATGGCGTAATTGCCGGTTGATTGCCTGTCAGGATACATTGTTTTGCGGGCCTATGATGAAAAAGGTGGAAGATGATATCGCTCCACGGATCAGCCGTGCGGAATGTGTAGAGAGCGTAGGGGATTATTGGTATCCACAAGATAGATAAAGCACAATCGTTCTATAACCGGGGGAGAGAAAAAGCAAATAAGCAAATGATAACGAGGAGATTTGTAATATCAAGAATTTTTAATCAAAAGATGTTTTTCATCAAGTGATTCTGAGATTTCTAATTTGAAATGAAAATCCTATTGACCGACATGCATTAATGAATCTGATGGGGAATACAACCACATAGATGTTACCGTTTAAAATAATCGTATATAGCTTGATAGGGAGTAGCCGGCAATACAAATCATTAAGCATATATCCTTTATATAACTATTCGCAAAAGAAAACTTTTACGAATAGTATGGACATTAAGGGGAGGATTTGATATAATATTGAAAGAGGAATCGCTTAATTGATGAGAAGCAGCTTCTGCGCTGATCGATTCGGCGATTTCATACGATGCAAAAATCCTTTATTTTTAATTGGAGAATTGTGAATTATGGCTGACAACATGGATTATCGTGCAAAACTGGATGCACAGCGAATGGAAAAGCTTCGGCAACTGCAGCGGGATCTTCCGCCGCTCTGTACAGATTTTTTTCGCTCCATCGCCTTTACAACCAGCACATTAACCCGTCTCGCCTACGCTTACGATTTCAGGCTTTTTTTTCAATATTTATATAAAGAGAATCCGGTATTTTCTGATAAAGAGCCCGGTATCTGGGAAGATTCCGATTTCAAGCGAATCAAGAAACGTGATTTTGTTGGATTCCAGGATTATCTGACACAGTATTTCAACACTGATGAGGAATCCGGCGTTTCGCAGATGGTTCGAAATCACGAATTGGGAATTATGCGCAAATTAAGCTCCTTGCGCTCGCTATTTGATTATCTGTTTCAGAATGGCTATATCGATGGCAATATTGCTGAACTGATTACTTTACCTAAGATTCATGATAAGCCCATTTTGCGCCTTGATGCGGATGAAATGCAGCGAATGCTCGATACCGTTTCCAGCGGCGATGGGCTGACCGAACGGCAGCAAAAGCTTCTGGAAACCAACCGTAGCAGAGATATGGCTATGCTGCTTCTGTTTCTGGGAACCGGAATTCGTGTCAGCGAATGCGTTGGATTGAATATCGGAGATATTGATTTTGAAAACAACGCTTTTCTTGTTACTCGAAAAGGCGGCGATCAGACAATCCTGTATTTTCCGCAGCAAGTTGCTGATGCCTTACAGGAATACCTGCAGCATCGAAATCAAATCGTTCCTTTGGATGGGCATGAGGACGCTTTGTTCCTCTCTCTTCAGAAACGCAGAATTACCCAGCGTGCAGTACAGAATCTGGTCAAGAAGTATGCTATGGTAGCAGCACCCTTAAAAAAACGTATTAGCCCCCATAAATTGCGCAGTACATTCGGCACAAATCTTTATCAGGCAACGGGCGATATTTATCTTGTTGCTGATGTGCTTGGGCATTCAGATGTAAATACGACCCGCCGCCATTATGCCGCTATGACCGACGAGCGCAAAAGAAAAGCAGCAACAAAAGTGTTGCTGCCTGAAAGTGAATCTGCAGACAATCGAAAAACAGATGATGAAAGGGCGCAATCCGATGATTAATGCAGATGATTCCCTTTGGAATCCTCTGGATTCTCGATTTCATCAATCAGAATGCCGCGATAATCATCGTTTCCTTTTACGCATTGCATGCAATTATCGCAGATTTTTGAAGGATCCAGATCACAGCGATCGCATTCGCCGCATTCGATGCAAAAACGATCATACAAAACGCATTTATCCATGTTAATCTCCCCCATTTTCAAACGTTTGTTTCCATTTTCCTCTTGCCAAACACACGTTTGCCTGTTATAATGAACTAAAGACTGAGAAAAGGATGGTGTGCGAAATGCCGAGGCGGCCCAACGGGGATACTCAACAACGCATACTTGATTATATCGAAAATTTCATTGAAGTCAATGGGTATCCGCCCTCTGTGCGCGAAATTGGCCAGGCTGTGGAGCTTAAATCCACCTCCACCGTCCACGGCCATCTCAACCGGCTCGAAAAAAAAGGATTATTGCATCGCGAAGCCATGAAGCCGCGCACTATTGATGTTACCCGTGAGGATAAGCCGCAGATGGTAAAACTGCCTTTGCTTGGCAAGGTTGCGGCTGGCGTTCCAATTCTGGCTGAAGAAAATGCTGAAGGCTTCATTCAATTGCCGGATAGCATCATCGGCGGCAGCGGTGATCATTTTGTGCTGGAGATCCGCGGCGAAAGTATGATCTCTGCTGGTATCATGCACGGTGATTTTGTTGTTGTCAAGCGCCAGCAAACTGCCCAGAATGGTGATATCGTAATCGCCATGATCGATGATGAGGCAACCTGCAAACGTTATTTTAAGGAGCCTGACCGCATTCGTCTGCAGCCGGAAAATCCTCGTATGCGTCCATTCTATGCTCGGGCAGTGACCATTCTCGGAAAAGTAACGGCGGTGTATCGTTCCTATTCCAATCCCAATACCATCAAAGGAAGAATCTGATTATTTGAAAGAAATACAGGGAAGCCAATCGGCCTCCCTGTTTTCTTTTGAAAATTTGTGAAAAAGCGCAGCCTGTAAGCCGGGTTCTGTTAAAAATGGCCATCTATCTAAACGCAAAGTCGCCAGTGCGTTTTAGCGATACTACGGGAACAGGACGGGCAGCCCTATGCGTTCCCTTCATCTTGCACCGAATGGGGTTTACATGACGGCACAGTCGCCAGGCCGCCGGTGCGCTCTTACCGCACCTTTCCACCCTTACCGGAATTGCTTCCGGCGGTATCTCTCTGTTGCACTTGCCTTGGAGTCGCCTCCACCAGCCGTTAGCTGGCATCCTGCCCTGCGGTGCCCGGACTTTCCTCATGCCTTACGACACGCGGCCATTCAGCTGCCTTTATCACGAGGGGTATTATACCCTTTTCCCCTATTTTCGTCAACCCAGAAAATTAAAATCCCCGTTCGTCTTTTCCCTTTCCCCCCTTAAACTGGCGTGAGAATTTTGAAATGGCTTTTTGCCGTTTATTCCGTTCCTCTCTTCCTTGAGGGGTATGCCGCATCGCTTCTTTTTGGAGCATCAGATACTCATCCATTCTCGAATGTGATAAAGCACCCGATTGCAGAGCAGCTCGGATAGCGCAGCCGGGTTCATTCTGATGTTTACAATTTACAAAACGGCATTCTCTTGCCAAGCTTTCAACATCTGAAAAAGTTTCTTTTAAGCCGTCTTCTGCATCAATCAGCCCCAGCTCCCGCATACCGGGGGTATCCAGGATCATGGCGCCATTATCCAAAGTAACCATTTGCCGATGGGTTGTAGTGTGACGTCCTTTGCTGTCATCTTCCCGAATACCATTTACATCCATGATATTTTTTCCAGCCAAGGCATTTACAAGCGTCGATTTGCCGACGCCCGAGGATCCCAAGAAAACAATTACTCTTTCAGGCAATATGTAATTACGAATAATGTCAAGCCCCTGCCCCGTAACCGTGCTGATTGCGTATATGGGACAATTTTCCCCTGAGGCTTCTTGCGCTTTATCGATGTAATAATCGATGTTTTCTGCCAGGTCTGCTTTGGTAATGATAATAGCATAGGCAGAATGGCTGGAGCGTGCCACGGTAAGATATCTGTGCAGCCGCTTCGGATTAAAATCATGATTTGCCGATGTGAGCAAAAAGACCATATCAAAGTTTGCAGCAACGGCTTGTTCCTTGCGCGCGGAAAACGCATCATAGCGGGCAAAGTAGCTTTTTCTAGGAAGCGTGTGTGTGATCAGGCTATCGCCACATGGATTGTACAAATATTCCACCAGATCGCCTGCAGTTGGAAAAAATTCATCACTCTCCTGATAGAAGACAGAAGATTTCAACTGGGCATAGAATTCTCCATGGATATCAGATTGAAGTGCAAATCGCTCACGATGAACAGCGATAACGCGTGCAGATAAAGATTCACCCAATGTTAATTCCTCCTGATAATTTGAATAGCTTCACCCTGTGAACAAAGAAAAAAGCCCACAAAGCAGCCTTACGGCCGATTCATGGGCTTTCCATCAAATGCACGTCAGGTTACAGGAAAGGGCATTGCAAACAAGCGGCCACATGACCGTCATCTGCGCCCGGGATATGGAATTATTCCAGGATTACCACCGATTCTATTTTTTTAGACATAAAACATATCCCCTTTCACCTACAAATATTTGAAGCCATTATGCGGAGGATCAAATCATCAGATGATGATCAGCAGCCGTCCGCAGGTTTCGCATTCTACCAATTCTCCTGCCTTGATCCTGCGGGAAATGGCGGAGGGCAGCGACATATTACATCCACCGCACTGATCTCCAAAGAGACGGGCCAGCGGAGGCACGCTATGCTGCTTAATGGTCTTATATCGCTCCATAAACTCAGGCGCCACTGGTTTCGCCTTTTCAGCAGCTACTGCTTTCAGCGCCTCCAGTTCCTTGCTCTTTTCCTTATATTCCGTATCGTAAGCCACCTTCAGCTTATCGAATTCAGATTTGGCCTTGGCAGCGCGAACCTTTACATCATGCTGCTGACGTTCGCGGTCGCTGGCATCCTTGCGGATGCGCTTGATTTCCTGTTCGTAAGCGTTAATATTATTCATAAAACGCTTGGCGTCGGAAATATACTGCTGCATTCCTTCGCTGGTGCTGGGTGCATCACTTTCCAGCTTGTTCTGGAGGGAGCGCAGCTGTTCTTCTGTCATTTTGATGGCATCCTTCAGGGCTTCCAGGCGATCCGCCATGGTATATACTTCCCCTTCGATCCGCTTCATCACATTTTGCTGTTCCAGCAGATAATCCCGATATTTTACAAGCTTTTGCCGGGTGGGAGAACGCTTGATGGATGCTTCCATCTTATCGGCTTCCACATCAGCCAGCTGATATTCCCATAAAAGGTGCAATTGATCCATGATAGAGACCTCCTTTATTTAAACGCCAGGAAAAGGCGTGCACTGAGACGGATAAACCCGTACATTATATTTTACATCATCCAGACGATTTTGTAAATAGCTTGCCAGATTTGACACAAGGGGGGCTTCTGTGGCATAATGCCCGCCGTCATATAGCAGAAAACCACTCATAGAAGCAGAAAGGGCATTATGGTGACGTACCTCACCAGTGAGGAGTGCCTGTGCGCCGGATAACTGCGCAGAATGCCAGCCCTCATCATAAGCGCCACCGGCAATTGCCAGAGTAGAAATCACCATTTCTTCATTCCCGTAAAGGCGGGCCTCTATACCAAGCACATTGGAGATCAGCTTCTTAAGTTCAGTTCCTGTTATTGCTTTTTCAAAATCGCCAAGGAACAGAAAATCCCCTTCCTGACGCAGGTTTTCGAGTCCCAGCATCCTGGCACAACAGGCACTGCCACTCATAGCGGTGCGGTCAAGATTGGTATGCGCGCTGATCAAACACAGATGATGCCGCACCATCTCGCACAGAATTTGCCCTTCCGGATCTTCTTCCACTAGATTCTTTCTGGCCCTGAAAAGCAAGGGATGATGGGATATAATCAATTCTGCGCCAAGAGAAATCGCTTCCTTCACAACATCCATTGTTACATCAAGGGCAATCAGGATGCGGTTTACCTCACGGTCTCCCCTGCCGATAATCAGCCCGACGTTATCAAAAGCCTCCGCAGTTTCGAAGGGGGCAATTTCCTGAATCATTTGATAAATGTCATGTACCGTTACAGACACGATTCTTCTCCTCCTTCAGCCAGTCAAGGCGCTTTGCACCTTCTATTGTGCGTTCTTTTTTGGTATACTCAATCCGCCAATCAAGATATTGGCTATAATGCTGGCAGCGCGTTTCCATCAGCCTGGGCCCAAGAAAACATTTTTTCTCATCCAGGATTTCTCCCCCGGGAATCGCCCGAAGCACCACATAAAATCTGCCGGCAGCATATGCGATTTCTTCGCAATCAATTCGATAATTGACATCCATCAGTTTCTTTCTTAGCAGATGAATCTGGGTATGGGCAGAAAGAATCAGGGACGCACCATTGAGCAAATGTTTTCCGCTTTCCAATATATCGCAGATTGTATGTCCACCCATGCCGAGAATTGCAATTGCATTGGCAGGATGCGGCATGGCATGCAAGCCATCGCCAACGGAAACATCTGCGCGGGACAGCAGATTCCAGTCTGTCAGTAATTTTCTTGCTTTTTCCAATGATTCCGCGCTGATATCAGCTACACACATTCTTTCACAGATGCCCCTGGCCAACAGGACACATGATAACCGCCCGTGATCGGCGCCGATATCGGCCCCGTATTCACAGGCGGGAAAGAGGGCGGCAGCCCGGGATAAACGATCATCCAGGGAGGGAATATTCATTTAATCCAGATAATCCTTCAGCTTCTTGCTGCGGCTGGGATGGCGAAGCTTGCGCAGTGCCTTGGCCTCGATCTGGCGGATGCGCTCACGGGTAACCTTGAATTCCTTGCCCACTTCTTCCAGGGTGCGCTGATGGCCGTCATCAAGGCCGAAACGCAGCCGCAGAACCTTTTCTTCACGAGGAGTCAGGGTATCCAGCACATCCCAAAGCTGTTCTTTCATCAGGGCGTGGGACGCGGCTTCAGCAGGGGCGGGGGCATTGTCATCTTCGATGAAGTCGCCAAGATGGCTGTCCTCTTCTTCACCGATGGGAGTTTCAAGGGAGACGGGCTCCTGTGCAATCTTGATAATTTCACGCACTTTACCTTCGCTGATTCCCATAGCCTTGGCAATTTCATCGGGGCTGGGCTCACGGCCATATTCCTGTAGCAACTGGCGGGAAACACGGATCAGCTTATTGATCGTTTCCACCATATGAACAGGGATGCGGATGGTACGGGCCTGATCGGCAATGGCACGGGTTATTGCCTGACGAATCCACCAGGTCGCATAAGTGGAGAATTTATAGCCCTTGCGGTAATCAAACTTTTCAACGGCTTTGATCAGGCCCAGATTGCCTTCTTGAATCAGATCCAAGAACAGCATGCCGCGGCCCACATAGCGCTTGGCGATGGAAACCACAAGGCGCAGATTGGCTTCTGCCAGCTTTTTCTTTGCTTCTTCGTCGCCCTGTTCCATTCGCTGGGCAATTTCAATTTCTTCATCAGCCGTAAGAAGAGGCACCCGGCCGATTTCCTTCAGATACATGCGTACTGGATCATCGATGCTGATCCCTTCGGGCATAGATAAATCCAGATCTTCAGGCAGCGGTTCCGGTTGGGCAGGAATGCTTTCGGCATCCCTGGTTACAGTGACGCCCATGGCTTCAAATGTTTCCAGGATATTGTCAAATTGTTCAGGATCAATTTCATAGGAAGAAAGCTTGGAGATGATTTCATCATAAGTCAATACCCCTTTGCTTTTCCCCAGTTCGTAAAGTTCATTCAGCTTTGCCTGCTTGGCGTCAATGTTTGTGCTCAATGGCTCCACTCCTCTCTTACCCTCAGCGTCCCTGCTTTAAACGAGCCAATTCTTTGGAAAGCGCCGAAATCTCCTTTAATGCATCTGCCCGTTTTTCCGGCGTCTGGGCATCACGCATCATTTGGGTAACGGCGTTGATTTCTTGCTGCAGTCGAAAAATTTGCAAATTTCTCAGGCAATCCTCTGCAACGGCAGCAGCATTTTCCCGCTGGGCTTCATCCAGCATGTTAAATGCCTCCCCAGCAGCCTGGCGCAGCATTTCATTTTCAGCCTGAGCAATGATTTCGGTCGGCGGTGTCCCGGTCAAAAGCTTTCCGGCAATTTCCTGAAGAAGCTCATCGGAAAAATCTTCTTCTTTGACCATTCCCGCTGGTAATTTCATAGTCGCAAGCAGCGCCAGCAAAGTTTGTTCCGTTCGGTATCCCTCGGGCTGACGCATCCGCTTTACAAAAAATTGTTCCCTTTTTTGCGTCGGATTATTCTGCCCCATCTCCTGAGCGGAAACGCCGATCTGGGCCAACAATACATCCTTTGAAAAACCGGTTTGAACATGTAAAAGTTCCAGATAATTTTCCAATTCTACTGGCTCTTTTACTTTTTTCAGGATTTCAGCGCATGCCTTTGCATATTCAGTGCGCCCATCCTGGTTTTCAAGATCATGCTGAAGACGAAGCCTTTGCATTTTATAGGCAATGGCAGACATGGGCTTCATACTCGTAAACGCCTGTAGACCACGCTGACGAATGAATTCATCAGGATCCAGCTTGTCTGGAAAATAAAGTACTTTGGCCGGAACATTCTCTGTTTCGAAAATATCCAATGCCCTTTCAATTGCATGTTGTCCAGCTTCATCCCCATCATAGGCAAGCCAGATTTCCGGTGCATAACGCTTGAGAAGACGGGCCTGTTCATTGGTCAGTGCAGTGCCGAGCGTAGCGACAGCACCGGCCACTCCCGCCTGCGTAATTGCGACGACATCCATATATCCTTCTACCAGCAGGATTCGCTTTAAATCACGGATCTTTCGCAGCAGATTGATAGCATACACGCCTTTGCGCTTATTAAAAACAGGTGTATCCGATGTATTCAGATACTTGGGTTTCGCATCGCCCATTGCCCTTCCGCCAAAGCCCAGCACATTTCCATGTTGGTCAATTATGGGAAACATAGCCCGATTGCGGAACATATCAAAGGCATGATCACCTTTTATAACGGATAGACCTGCTTGGCCCAATTCATCCTGCGTGTATCCCTTCCCGAGCAAATACTTTGTCAGATCATCCCAGCGATCTACAGATGCGCCAAGACCAAATTTGCGGATGATTCCGTCATCCAGGCCGCGCTTGTGAAGATAATCCAGCACTGCTTTCCCTTCAGGCTGCCAAAGTTTATCATGGTAGAAGCGCGCGGCATCTCGATTTGCATTCCAGAGCCTTTCTCGCTGGCTGCGCTTTCTTTCATAGTCCGGATCTTCCTGCAATTCAGGAAGCGGAAGGTGGGCGCGTTCCGCCAGGAATTTTACTGCGTCAATGAAAGGAAGCCTTTCCATCTCCATCACAAACTGAACCACAGTGCCCCCGGCCTTGCAGCCGAAGCAATGATACAGATTCAGATCTGCATTTACAGAAAAGGAAGCGGTTTTTTCGTTATGAAATGGACACAGGCCCCAATAACGCCTGCCATCCTTTTTCAGCGAAACGTAATTGGAAACGACAGAAACAATATCGGTCCGGGCATACAGTTCATCCATCCAGGCAGATGGGATTCTCCCTGCCATTTCCTCCTCTCCTTTCGCACGTGTTCAATTCGAGATAAAAGGACAATTTCCTGCAAAAAATCAGAATTTTCCTGCTCTTAAATCACAGGATAGGAAGATGGAACGAAAATTTGCTGATAGGTGCGTAAAGCATATCGATCGGTCATGCAGGCAAGATAATCGGTTACAGCCCGTTCCGTTCCATCACGATAAGAAATCTGTACGTACTCCAGAGGCATTTCACTGGGGTGCTCACTGAAATACTCAAAAAGAGAGGTAATTACATGATCACAGCGTCTTTCTTCACCGGTGCGCCATTCATCCAGATAAACTTTTTCAAACAGGAAACGCCTCATTTCGTCGCAGGCGTCCTGGATACGAGGACTCATTTTTACGAAGGGTTGATCACGGCTGATATTCACAATATCGCCTATCATGGTATCAATACGCTGGCCGTGAGTCTCCCCCAAGATGCGCAGTAATTCATGAGGAATTTCAAATTCTCTTAACACTCCGGCACGGATGGCATCGTCGATATCGTGATTGATGTAGGCAATTCTATCGGCTCTTGCGACGCATGCCCCTTCCAAGGTGGCAGGCTTCAGTTTCCCCGAATGGTTCAGGATGCCATCCCGCACTTCCCAGGTGAGATTAAGCCCCTCGCCGCCTTCCAGGGTTTCTACCATTCGAAGGCTCTGCTCATTGTGTCGGAAACCGCCCTGCGTCAACTTATCAAGCGCCCTTTCGCCGCTATGGCCAAAGGGGGTGTGGCCAAGATCGTGTCCCATGGCAATGGCCTCGGCGAGATCCTCGTTCAGCCTTAAAGCCCGGGCAAGCGTTCTTGCCACCTGTGCGACTTCCAGTGTATGGGTAAGCCGGGTGCGATAATGATCGCCCTCTGGTGCAATAAAAACCTGGGTTTTGAATTTCAGGCGCCGGAAGCTTTTGCAGTGTACAATCCTGTCACGATCCCGCTGGAATTCTGTGCGCATTTCACAAGCGGAAATGGGATACTCCCGCCCCTTTGTATCTGCACTGCATACTGCATAGGGCGAAAGAAATTGTCTTTCCCGGGCTTCCAATTCTGCGCGAATGTTCATGGATCAGCGCCTCCTTTTCCTGATGATGCTATATACAACATATCAGGGCATAAATCCTTTTTTTCATTGCGGATTGACATATTTTCCTTAATTGCTTATCATGAAGAAAGAGGTGAATAGCAAATGAATGATTTTTCTGTTCTCTTGCAGCAGGTATTGCTGGAGGATATCCATAAGGAGGAATTAAACGCTGCTCTAAATGCAGTAACGAGAATACTTACAGATATCAATGCAGAAGGAAAAGAAAATCCATCCCTATCCACTGCATTAAGGCCCGATGAAGAAATGCAGTTTGTTTCTTTCCAAGAATTACAGCATTCTTTTCCTATGATGCAGGAAAAGGGAATTAAGATATCGCGTATTTTGCCTATGGCAGGTGAAAAAAAGTAATGAAATCGGACTATGGAAAAATTAATAATGATGTACTAAAGCATACAATAATTGAAGTACTGAAAGAACAGGATGCGCAAGCCAAGTCGGGAGGTTTATTAGATGGTGTGCCATTTGCAGTACAAAATAATATCTGCATTGCCGGAGCAAAGCTTACTTGCGGCTCTAATACGCTTTCAAACTATGTATCTCCTTATAGTGCAACAGTTATTGAATGGTTAAAATCAGAAGGAGCCGTTCCGGTATGCACTGTAAATTTAGAGGAATTCGGTCTTGAAGGTGCAGGTTCTTGCAAAGCGACCGAAAATGTTACAAAACCGGACATGATGAAATATTATTCTGATGCAAGTGTTTCAGGGGCTGCGGCGCTGGTGGCATCAGATTATGTTCCCTTGGCCATTGCCTCTGATGCAGGTGGCGGTACTCGCATGTCAAGCGCCTGCCATGGAGTGATCGGAATGAAACCAAGCTATCGCGCATACAGCCGCTTCGGTCTGACGTCTCTTTCCCCTTCTATAGAGCAAATTGGGCTGATCAGCAAGGATATTCCATTACTGCGAGCTGCTCATCGCTGCCTTTCATCAAAAAAGGATCCCATGGATGCAACGCATATGGGATTGGAAAATCATGTATTATCCTTCAGTGATTCTGAAGGAAAAATTGCAGTTTTTGCTGGTGAATCTTCCTCAGCAACTCATCCAATGAGCGAAGCGCTCCAAAATGCTGAATGCCTTTTTGCAAATCAAGGTTATTTGGTTCAGCAAGTCGAATTTCCATTTGCAGAGGCAGCTGCTGCATATTATGTGCTTTCGTGTGCAGAAATAAGTGCCAGTCTTGCCCGGATTACGCCCTTATTTGCAGCAACAGCGCCAAATGATATCACATGGAATGATTGGTATCGTTCTTCCAGAAACCAGCTCGGAAAAGAAATAAAAAATCGTATAACAGCAGGCGCAT
Source organism: Clostridia bacterium (assembly GCA_017395685.1). Taxonomy (GTDB): domain Bacteria; phylum Bacillota; class Clostridia; order Christensenellales; family Aristaeellaceae; genus RUG563. The sequence goes on along the minus strand of JAFQOD010000051.1, from coordinate 43,257 downwards.
TTTTTCTTCAAAAAGAAAATTATAATCAGTATTATTTGAAGGCCTTGGCTGTAAAAAAGAAGATTTGCGAATATTTTCGGCAGATTTTTGAAATCCATCGTCTGATCATTACCCCAGTCTTTCCATCGACTTGCTCCGTTAATACAGGTAATTTTCGCTTGATAAAGGAGCCTCTTGCTGTAAATGAATTTACGACCTGCGCCAATCTTGCGGGGCTACCGGCAATAGCAATTCCTTTGGCCCATAACATACCAGGCGGCCCGATAGCCATTCAATGCATTGCGCCGATTGGTAAAGATGAATGGCTGCTTGATGCTGCAGAAATACTGATGAATAAATGAGGAAAAATGATGCAGTTAATTGTTGGACTGGAGATCCACGTAGAGCTAAAAACAAACAGCAAAATGTTTTGCAGCTGCGGAACGCGATTTGGCGCACCTGCAGGTAGCCAATGCTGCCCAATCTGTATGGGCTTGCCAGGAACGTTGCCATTACTTAATGAGGAGGTTGTACGCCTGGGCGTCATTGCCGGAGCAGCGCTTCATTCAGAGATACAGCCCTATTCTTCGTTCGATCGTAAGCAATATTTCTATCCTGACATGCCCAAGGGCTATCAGATAACCCAGCATTTTCATCCTTTATGTTTAGGAGGATGGCTTACGCTCCCGGAAAGCGGGAAAAGAATCGAACTTGAAGAAATGCATCTGGAAGAGGATTCCGGTAAGCTGGTTCATGATACCGATTCAAGCTATATAAATCTGAATCGATGCGGTATTCCCCTTCTTGAAATTGTAACAAAGCCAGTCATTGAAAACGGCGATCAAGCCTACGAATTTCTCAGTCTTTTGCGTGATACCTTGGTCTGTTCTGGTGTAACAACGGGAAAAATGCAGGAAGGTGCCCTGAGGGTGGATGTAAATGTGTCGCTCGGAAATGTCAATTCAAATTCGGGTATGTACCGCACGGAAATGAAAAATCTGTCCAGCTTTCGTGCCGTACGTATGGCAATCGATCATGAAGGAGAAAGACAGAAAAAACTGCTGGACGATGGAATAAAGCCACTTTCCGAAACCAGACGTTGGGATGAAAAGGGCGGCTTTTCAGAACCACTCCGTGAAAAAGGAAATGCCATTGACTACCGCTATCTTCCTGAACCTGATTTACTTCCGCTTTTCATATCAGAAGATTTCATTCATCAATGCAAGAAATCTCTGCCAATTTTGCCAGAAGAAACTTTATTGCGCCTAATAACAATTCCAAACATGAAATCAAATCAAGCATCGATTCTGGCCAATAATCGTCAACTATTAGCATGTTTTGATGCCGCATACGCTCGGACCAGAGATGCGAAAAGAATCTTGAATTGGCTGCTGGGAGATTATCGCGCAATTGCTAAAAAGAATAACCTTAGTCCTGAAAATCCCCCATTTGATCCAAATGATTTCGCAGAATTGATGAATTTGTCTATTGAACGTGATCTGAATTATCAGGAAATTAGAAATAAAATGATGCTCATGTGTCGCTTATAATTTATCAAACAGTTAATTTTTTTACGCCAGCATTTTGCTGGCTTCTTTAATTGATAGAATTTATGCCAATGGGTATAGAATGTAGTATGCTTCACTTTATACATACTCAATTCTGCATTATGCATACCGATGTATGTTTTGAAATCGTTTGTTTGTTTATATAATCTGAAGTCTGCAATTTGAGTTTGTTTTTAAATTAAATATTCTTCATAGAATACATTATCAAATCTTTCTACATAATTCCAATAAAAGAAAACTCCTGCGGTCATTTAAAGACTGCAGGAGCTTATATGTCATAAACCAAATACTTTTTTCTCTTTTTCTGTCAGATTCGCTTTTTCAATCAACTCTGGTCGACGCTCCAAGGTAGTTTCGATTGCTTTCATTCGACGCCATTCATTGATTTTTGCATGATTTCCATCCAATAGAACTTGCGGAACTTCCATCCCTTCAAAAACCCTGGGACGCGTATATTGTGGATATTCCAGCAATCCTTCATCAGAAAAACTTTCATCCTGTGAACTTTCTTCGCTCCCAAGCACCCCTGGAATGAGTCTGGACACACAATCAGCAACTACCATGGCCGCCATTTCGCCGCCAGTGAGCACATAATCACCGATGGATATTTCCATATCGATATACTTATCCAGCACCCGCTGATCCACACCCTCGTAGTGACCGCAAAGCAAAATCAGCTCATCATCTTTGGATAATTCCTGGGCCAGTTTTTGAGTCAGAGGAACGCCGCGCGGCGACATGTAGATTCTACGCACACGTTTTTTCTGATTTTCTCCTTCTCTTTCGCCATCCATACCGGATTCTTCCATTGAATCGGCGGGAAAAGCGGTGTTATCTCTGCAAGCGATGTCACGCTTCGCACATACTGCTTTGATGGCGTCGGCAATCGGCTGAGCCATCATCAGCATACCTGCTCCTCCCCCAAATGGATAATCATCCGTATTCTTATGTTTGGAGGCCGAAAACGGGCGAATATCGGTAGCTTCAATGGTAATAAGTCCCTTTTCCCGCGCCCGACCTATAATGCTGGTATTCAGAAAACTATCGAACATTTCGGGGAAAATAGTCAGGATATCAATGGTCATAAGTACCTCCCGGTTACAATCCGGTATATTCTGAATTAATTTGAAATATTTGCGATCAATAGCTATTCATATTACGCTGCTATAATAGCAATCGCATATGAGCTAAATCTTTTGAATATGGAAATTCAAGAGATGCACATTGATTTTCCAAGAAAATCTTGACACCACCGATATAAACTAGTACCTATCGGATTTTAACCTTCGTAAAGAATGTCTCTTGCCCTCTGATATTTTTCTTTCCAGTACTCCATTCTTTCTGGCGATAGATCCGAACCGATACTTCTGCTTTGATCCGAATTATGCTCCAGATCTGCCAGCTTTATTTTTCTGGCCGCCGGATGATCCTTTATTCTTTTGATATAATCAAAGTAATCCTCATTTTCATCATGGGTAAGCAAAGAAACAATGCGAATAATCTCCTCCGGGAATTCTTTACTCAGTTCATCCAGGGTGATTTCCGTGTCTTCAACCACATCATGCAGAAGCGCTGCGGCACAGCATATTTCATCATCCATTTGCTCCGCAAGGTGTATGGGATGATAAATATAGGGCACACCATTATAATCGAATTGCCCATGATGCGCATTATATGCAATCTGCATCGCTTTTTTTGTTAATAACGTATATTTCATCTTATTCCCAACTGCAAACTGCAACTTCATGAAGCCTTGCCGCATCGATTTTCATAATAGCCTTTTCTACATCAATTTCAGGAACCACATGGCGCAGAGCGGGCAGCAGCATTTCCCCCTTCGGGGTTTTGATCACATATACATCATTTCCGCCAGGCTGCAGTACATCGGTCACAATGCCGATTTCCTTCCCCTCCAATGTAACTGCGTGGCAGCCAATCAAATCGCAGATGAACGTTTCATTCTCTTCCAGCTTTCGTGCATGGGCACGATCGATGTAAAGCATGAGACCACGCTGCTTTTCAGCCTGATCACGATCAGAAACACCATTCAGCCGCAGATATACTCCATCATCACGAACGGATACATCCTGGATAGAAGCTTTTTCATATTTTTTGTTGTTTTCCAGATATACATATTCCAGTTCTTCAAAGCGCCAGGGATCATCGGTATCCGGACGCACTTTAACCATTCCTTTAATGCCTTGAGGGCGCAGTATCTGGCCAATGAGCAAGTATTCAGAAAGCATGATATTATCCTTTCAAATTTTTCTGACAGGGAAATTGATGATGAAAAAACGGGCGGCAAAAGACCGCCCGTTTTCATTACTTCTGGATGTCCACATACACCGGCTTGGCATGAATATCCGTAGCAGCTTTTACAACTGTGCGGATAGCCTTGGCAATGCGGCCATGCTTACCGATTACCTTACCCATATCTTCCGGAGCAACGCTCAATTCCAGGATGATGGCCTCGGGGCCTTCGGTTTCCATAACCTGAACGGCATCCGGCTGATCGACCAAGGATTTTGCCAGAAATTGGACAAGTTCCTTCATGGGATACCCTTTCTTTGCTTACGACGCGCAGATAGGCTTAGCCTTCGATGGCGCCGGACTTCTTGAGCAGCACCCGTACGGTTTCGGTGGGCTGGGCGCCGTTCTTCATCCACTGAACAGCCTTTTCGTTATCAACCTTGATTTCGGCGGGCTGGGTCATGGGATTGTAGTAACCGATTTCTTCGATGAAGCGGCCATCACGGGGGCTGCGTACATCGGCAACAACGATGCGGTAGAAGGGATGCTTTTTCATACCCATTCTCTTGAGACGGATCTTAACGGCCATGGTGATTATTCCTCCCTGATTTTAAGTGATCTATGGTAATCATACTTTATATGATAACCGCTGAATGAATAGATGCGGAATTAACGAATATTCATATTCCGCATGGCGCGAAGGGCGCCTCGTTTGTTGCCCATCATCTGCTTGACCATCTTCTGCATCTGTTCAAACTGACGAATGAGGGCGTTCACATCCTGCACAGTAACCCCAGCACCTGCTGCAATGCGCTTGCGGCGGGAAGCATTGAGGATGGAAGGATTCTTTCTTTCTTTGAGCGTCATGGAGCAGATTATGGCCTCCGGCTTCTTGAGGGCATTCTCGTCCACTTCCACGTTCTTCAGTTTATTGCCGATTCCAGGCAGCATACCCAGCACATTCTGAAGCGGCCCCATCTTTTTGATCTGATGCATCTGATCCAGGAAATCGTTCAAATCAAAATCGGCAGGGTTCTTCTTGCTGGCCAGCTTTTCGGCAACTTTCAGATCTGCAGCTTCCGTCGCTTTTTCAATCAGGGTGAGCACGTCGCCCATCCCCAGAATCCGGGATGCCATACGATCTGGATGGAAAGGCTCAATATCAGAAAGCTTTTCGCCGGTGCCGGCAAACTTGATGGGCTTTCCGGTTACAGCACGGACGGAAAGCGCAGCGCCGCCGCGGGTATCACCATCCAGCTTTGTGATGATAACACCGTCGATGGTAAGCTTCTCATCGAAGGATTTTGCCACGTTTACAGCATCTTGACCGGTCATGGCATCCACAACCAACAAGATTTCCTGAGGACGGATGGCAGATTTTACATCCTGCAGTTCCTGCATCAGGCCTTCATCAATGTGCAGACGGCCGGCAGTATCGACGATCAGCACGTCACGGCCATAGTAACGTGCATATTCAATTGCCTCTTTCGCAGTCTGAACAGGATTCTGAGTGCCTTTTTCAAATACCGGTACGCCAACCTGTTCGCCAACCACCTGCAGCTGCTTGATAGCAGCAGGGCGATAAATATCGCAGGCAGCGAGCATGGGCTTCTTGCCCTGTTTGGTGAGCATGCCGGCAAGCTTGGCTGCCATGGTGGTTTTACCGGCGCCCTGCAGGCCGCAAAGCATGTAAATCGTAGGAACTGAAGGAGACCAGGTAAGCTTCGCATTGGAGCCGCCCATCAGGCTTGTCAGCTCTTCATTGACGATTTTGATTACCTGCTGGCCAGCATTCAGGTTGGCCAGAATTTCGGCGCCAATGCAGCGCTCAGTCACCTTTTTGATAAAATCTTTTACTACAATATAGTTTACGTCAGCTTCCAGCAGGGCCATACGCACTTCCCGCATGGCTTCCTTAATATTCTGTTCGGTCAGCTTGCCTTTACCGGTAAGCTTTTTAAAAGCATTTTGCAGCTTATCCGAAAGCCCTTCAAAAGCCATTTATTGTTCCTCCTGATCAAGAAGTGCTTTAATCCAGCGACGCGCAGCATCCAGATGCTCCCCCGTTTCATTGGCGGGGACAACCATTGCCAGTTCCTTATCACAGGCTTTCAGACCCTCTTCCACGGCCTGGAACCTGCGAAGCAAGCCAAGTTTTCCTTCCAACCCTTCCAGTTGCTTCTCGGTACGCGTAATCGTATCATGCACACTTTGCCGGCTGATGGAAAACTGCTGCGCAATTTCGGTTAGTGTCAAATCCTCTTCCCAGTGTAGGCGGCTCATTTCCCTTTGGTTTTCTGTAAGCATTTCGCCGTAGAAAGCCAACAGCCAGGAGAGCGAAACTTTTTTCTTCATTGCCTGTTCCATCCCGCGCTCCATCTCAAACCTCCGTCAAGGGGTATTACTTGACACCTCTATGTATTATACACGCTTTAAACAGATTGTCAAGTGTTTTTCCTTGACAATGTAAAATTATTTTTTGTTGACTGATAATGAAAATAGTGATATTTTATTATTGCATAATGAATCTCTTTGAAGGAGTTTAAGCGCCATGAAAGGCACATATTTCCTCGGCAATAAACAATTCATTACGAAAGAAACAGACAAAAAAATAGTTGGTCCCCATGATGTGTTTATCCGCAATATGGCCGCCGGTATATGCGGTACGGATGTACATATCTATCACTGTGAAGAAGGTTCCGCTGCCGTAACACCGCCTGTTATTTTAGGGCATGAATATTCTGGCATAGTTGAGGCGATTGGCGAGAATGTGACTGCAGTACAAGTCGGCGATCATGTAACCGTAGATCCCAATATGTATTGCGGACAATGCGATTTCTGCCGAGCAGGGAAAAAGCAGTTGTGTAACAACATGGTGGCTGTTGGCGTTAATTTTGACGGTGGCTTTTCCGAATACAGTGTTGTTCCTGAGAGGCAGTGCTTCAAACTGGCCAAACACCTTCCTTTTGAAGTCGGCGCAATGGCAGAACCTATTGCATGCTGTCTCCACGGGATTGATCTCGCTGAAATCAAGCCCGGTCACCATGTACTTGTCATCGGTGGAGGAGCCATCGGTCTGATAATGGCGCAACTGGCACGTCTCTCGGGTGCTGCTAGTGTAATTGTTAGCGAACCCATTGAAATGCGGCGCAAGATTGCCCTGGAGATTGGCGCCGATGGAGTTATTGATCCTATCCACGAGGATGTTAAAACCCGCTTCATGGAATTAACCGGTTTTGACGGAGCTGAAGTAATCATCGAATGCGTTGGAAAACCCATTGCCGTTCAGCAAGCCATCAATGCCGCAGCCAAAGGGGCAATGCTGATGCTGTTCAGTGTTCCCGGTGTAAAAGATACGCTTCAATTGCCGCTGTTTGATATTTTCAAGAAGGAATTGACCATCCGCGGATCCATGGTAAACCCGGATACGCACGCCCGTGCAGTTGCCCTTCTGAATAATAACCGGCTGATTATTGAGCCTCTTATTACTCATTGTTATCCGCTTGAGCAGGTTGAACAGGCAATTCATATGCAAATGAGTGCCGAATCTATCAAAGTATTGATCAAGCCATGGTCTGAATAATTATAACTTATGTAATTTTTCCATTAATCCTATGACATAAGGAGTGTAATGGCATGAGCAGATTCTCCATCGGTGTGATTCTCGATTCCTTTCGCCTTCCCTTTCCGGAAGCTTTGGCCATGACCCGTACGCTTGGAGCACAGGGGATTCAGTTATACGCTACAAAGGGTGAAATGAGCCCTGAAAACCTGGTAGGCCAGAAACGTAAAGACTTCCTGAAAATGGTGAAGGATCACGGTCTGGTTATTTCCGCACTTTGTGGGGATCTCGGGCGTGGATTTGGCAATGCTGATCTCAATCCTGAATTAATTGAAAAATCCAAAAAAATTCTTGACCTTGCTAAAGAACTAGAAACAGATATTGTAACCACCCATATCGGTGTCGTTCCCTCTTCCAAATCTCATCCGCGATATACCATTATGCAGGATGCCTGCGGCCAGCTTGCTGCTTATGCCGATGCAATGAATGCTCATTTTGCAATCGAAACCGGCCCCGAAAGGTCTGCTACGCTCCGCTCTTTCTTGGACGGGCTGCACTCCACCGGGGTTGCCGTCAATCTGGATCCTGCCAACCTGGTAATGGTAACCGGGGATGATCCCGTGCAGGCCGTACATAATCTGGCGCCTTATATCGTTCATACCCACGCCAAAGATGGCGTTATGCTGCACACCCCAGATCCCGAAGTGGTTTATGGGCTTACCAATGGTACCAATGAAACCGAGAATGGCCCCTGTTTTGAAGAAGTGCCGCTGGGTAAAGGCAGCGTTCCCTTTGTTCCCTACCTGGATGCCTTGGAAGCGATCGGTTACAAAGGATTTTTGACCATTGAACGTGAAGTAGGCCCTTGCCCTGCAGATGATATCGCCTTGGCTGTGAACTTTTTGAAAGAAAGGATTTAATCATGGAAAAAATAAAGGTGGCTGTAATCGGATGTGGCGGCATTTCCCAGGTTCATCTGGATGCATATCAGAAAAATCCAAAGGTAGAAATTTATGCTCTTTGTGATATTGATGAAAAACAGGTAAATAAGCGCGGCGAAGAATACGGTGTCAATCGCCGTTACCTGGATTGCGAAACCATGCTGAAGGAACTGCCGGAAATTGACGCTGTCTCCGTTTGTACCTGGAATAGCGCACACGCTCCCTGCACAATCGCTGCACTAAAAGCCGGAAAACATGTGCTTTGTGAAAAGCCCATGGCCATGAATGCTATTGAGGCAGAAAAGATGATGACTGCGGCAAAAGAAGCCGGAAAGCTGCTGATGATTGGATTTGTTCGACGCTTTGGTAATGATTGTGCTATTCTCAGCGATCTGATTGCCGATGATCAGTTTGGCGAAATTTACTATGCGAAGGCCACATATCTTCGCCGCAACGGCAATCCGGGCGGCTGGTTCGGAGATAAGGATCGGTCGGGCGGCGGTCCGCTTATCGATCTGGGCGTTCATGTGATCGATCTGACTCGTTATCTAATGGGTAACCATAAACCGGTTTCTGTATATGGCGCCACTTTCCAGAAGCTTTATAATCGCAAAGAGATCAAAGGTAGCTGCGGATATAAATCCGTTTCTGCAGGCCAAGACGATGTTTGCAACGTGGAAGATGCCGTTACAGCTTTGATCCGTTTTGATAATGGCAGCGTTATTTCTGTTGAAGCCAGCTTTTCCCTGAATCTGGAGAAGGATCGGGGTGACATCGAATTCTTCGGTACCAAAGCAGGCGCCAAACTCAGCCCGGAATTAAAGATTTATTCCACAATGAGTAATTACATGACCAATGTTGAGTTAACCGTGCCAACCGCACTCAGCTTCGGCGGATTGTTCGAAAATGAGATCAATCATTTCGTTGATTGTGTGACAGATGGCATTCCATGTCGCAACCCTGCTGAAGACGGCGTAACCCTGATGAGAATTCTGGATGGTATTTATGAATCGGCCCGTACCGGACATGAAGTAATTCTTTGACTTTCAGTTTAATTCAATTATGGAGGCGTACGCCTCCTTTTTTGCATCTTTTTATAGAATAATTGGCCAAATTTTCAATGTAAATGGCTTCTGCCAATCTATCTAGGTTGACAGAACGTCCTAAAACATGTATAGTATTCAATAAGAATATATGCAGATTATTGGGGGATGTCTATGACGATTCAGGATATGGTAGATCTTTTGCGGGCCAAAGTGCTCTGTGGAGAAGACAAACTGGAAACACCGGTATTTTCCGCCTTTTGTTCAGATTTAATGAGCGATGTATTGGCCTTCGTTAGTGATAGAACTGTATTGATTACAGGCCTTGTAAATCCCCATGTAATCAGAACCGCAGATATGCTGGATCTAAAATGTATTGTATTCTGCCGCGGAAAGGTACCGACCGCCGCAATTCTGGAAGATGCTAAAGATTTGGGCATGACCGTCATTTCCACCCGCGAGACCGCTTTTACAACTTGCGGACGTTTGTATGAAACCGGTTTAAAGGGTGTGTCCATTACATGGCCGCAGGAGGATAAACAAACATGAGTGCTTTTATTCATACAGTTTATCCGGTTGCATCCGGTGATTATACCAGAGCCGGTGAGGCCTCTGCTGATATCAAACGAAAGCTAAAGCAGCTAGGAGTGGCCAGCATGGTATTACGCCGGGTTGCCGTGGCCTCTTATGAAGTGGAATTGAATCTGGTCATTCACTCCATGGGTGGCGAACTGATTCTTGAGGTTGATGAAAAAGGTATCAGCCTTACCTCACAGGATGTGGGCCCTGGTATTCCCGATATATCTATGGCAATGAAGGAAGGATATTCCACCGCTAATGAAGAAGCCCGTTCCCTAGGCTTTGGCGCTGGTATGGGTCTTCCCAACATGAAGCGCAATGCAGATGGATTCGAGATTGACAGTGAGCTCGGTAAAGGCACGCGAATCAGTATGCGCTTCAATCTGGTTTAATGTTAAGAAAGCAGGCTTGATTTCATGGAACAAATGAAACGTTATCATTCCGTTCGATTGGATAAAACCCGCTGCAAGGGATGTACGAATTGCTTGAAGCATTGTCCCACCGAGGCTATTCGTGTCCGTAATGGCCGCGCTCATATTATTGATGAACGTTGTATTGATTGCGGCGAATGCATCCGAATTTGCGATTATCATGCCAAGGTTGCCATCACTGACGATATCAGTGTAATTCACGGCTATAAATATGCCATTGCACTGCCCGCCCCCTCCTTGTACGGACAATTCAAAAATTTGAAATCCTTCGGTCCTGTACTGGAAGCATTAAAGAAGATCGGTTTCGATGATGTGTTTGAAGTAGCTCGCGGTGCGGATATCGTCAGTCGTGCCGTCCGCGAAAAGTTAAGAGAGCCCGGCCTCCCCCGTCCGCTGATTTCTTCCGCATGTCCCGCTGTTGTACGTCTGATCCAGGAACGTTTTCCTGATCTTATTCCCCATATCGTGGATGTACGTCAGCCGATGGAAGTGGCCGCCATGATTGCAAGGCAAGAATTTTGCCGCAAGCATGATTGTCCGCCTGAGGATGTGGGTGTTTTCTTTATCACCCCTTGCCCTGCCAAGATGACCGCCATCCGCAATCCCATCGGCCAGGAAAAGTCTGCCGTAGACGGCGCCATTTCCATGATGGAAATCTACGGCCTTCTTTTGCCGCATGTTGCAGCGCTTCAAAATAATCCTACAGAAACCACCGCTACCTATTACGGTATCCGCTGGGCAGCCGGAAGCGGCGAAGCGAATGTAGTCTGCCCTGAAAATTCCCTTGCTGTAGATGGTATCCAGAATGTTATCCGCGTACTGGAAGAAATTGAAAATAACCGTCTGAATGATCTCACTTTTTTCGAAGGCTCGGCTTGCCTATGCGGCTGTGTTGGTGGTCCGCTTGCATTCGAGAATAATTATCTGGGGAAGCGTGCCATCCGAAAACTATCCAATACAGCGTCCAAGCGCCATCCTGTGGATGATGTTCCCGCTTCTATGTTGACAAAATATCCTTTATATTTTGATCAGCCCATTGAAGCCAATAGCGTCATGAAATTAGATGATAATCTGGTCGTTGCCATGCAGAAGATGGAAAGGATGAATGCCATTCTTGAAAGTCTGCCCGGATACGACTGCGGTTCCTGCGGCTCCCCCACCTGCCGCACTTTCGCTGAGGATGTAGTACGCGGATATTGCAGTGAGATGGGATGTATCCATAAACTGAAAGATCAGTTAAAGGTCATGGCACAGCAAATGGTCGAATTGGCGCAGACAAAACGTGAATAACAGATATTTGGGAGGATACTATGAAAGTTGCTGATCTGATCGGTCTGCTGGATGCAACGTTGCAGACCCCCGCGCTCTCTACAGACCGTGAAGTTTCCTGCGGTTATACATGTGATTTGCTTTCTTGGGTAATGGCCCATGGTGAAGAAGGAATGGCGTGGGTAACAGTACAAACTCACATGAATGTGATTGCTGTTGCTGTTCTGGCAGATATGGCATGTGTCATTTTACCGGAGAATATCGATATGGATATCGATAGTATTGGCAAAGCAGCCGATGAGGGGCTGTGTGTGCTGAAAAGCCCCTTGACTGCCTTCGAAATCTGCGGCAGGATGACCTCCGCCGGCATCCCCGCCAGTCCGCAATAAAATGATGGAGTTGTTTGCGGATTTACATATTCACTCCTGCCTTTCCCCTTGCGGCGATGATGAGATGACGCCGGGCAATATCCTGGGTATGGCTGTGGTAAAAGGCCTGGATATGGTGGCAATTGCCGATCATAACAGCGCCCTGAATTTGCCTGCCGCGCAATTAATCGCCGAAGCATATGGAGTTTTGTTGATTCCTGCCATCGAGATAACGACACGGGAAGAAGTACATATGCTAGGATACTTTCCCAGCGTAGATGTCGCTGTTGAATTTGGTGAGAGCCTAAGACGGCATCTCCCCAAACGGAAGAATAAGCCATCTCTGTTTGGTGAACAACGCATCATGAATGAGGATGATGAAATCGTTGCTTATGAAGATGCTTTGCTAATTGGCGCAACAGATTTGTCCCTATCCCAGTGTGCACAGATGGTCCGAGATGCCGGAGGTGTTCCGGTTCCGGCCCATATCAATCGTGGTTCAAACGGCCTTTTGATTAATCTGGGCATGATGCCTGCTGATGAATCCTTCCCGACTGTTGAAGTGTGGCGGCATCTTCCCTGCCCCTTGGATGCGCAGGATGGAAGACATGTGCTTCATTCCTCAGATGCCCATTATCTGGGGGATATTCAGGAAAGAGAATTCATGCTGAGATTGCCCGAAAGATCCGTTCAGGCATTCCTACAATGGCTTCAAAGCAAAAAGAATATAGGATAAGATAGAAAGATGAGGGGATTCCTATGAAAATGACACTTCGTTGGTACGGCACCGGTTTTGACAGCGTATCTCTGCAGCAGATTCGTCAGATCCCCATGGTCAAAGGCGTTATCACTACTCTGTATGATACTACTCCTGGCCAGGTATGGCCGCAGGAGCGGATTGACGCCATGAAAGCGGAAGTAGAGGCGGCAGGACTTCGTCTTTCCGGTATCGAAAGTGTCAACATTCATGATGATATCAAGGTAGGTCTCCCCACCCGTGATCAGTATATTGATAACTACATTCAGACCCTGGAACGTCTTGGCAAAGCCGATGTACACATGGTTTGCTATAATTTTATGCCTGTTTTCGATTGGACTCGTTCTGATCTGAAAAAGCCTCTTCCCGATGGTTCCTCCTGCCTTTCTTACGATCAGGAATTGGTGGATAAAATGGATTTTGAGCATATGCTTTCCGATATGGAAGCCAACTCCGATGGGTTCGTACTTCCTGGCTGGGAACCTGAGCGCATGGCCCGTGTAAAGGAACTGTTTGAACTGTATAAGGATGTCGATGAGGAAAAGCTGTTCCAGAATCTGGTCTATTTCCTCAAAGCGATCATGCCCACCTGCAAAAAGTACGGCATTAATATGGCCATTCATCCTGACGATCCTGCTTGGCCTGTATTTAATCTCCCCCGCATTATTACCGGGAAGGAAAAGATCCTCAGGCTTCTCAATGCCGTTCCTGATAAGGAAAACGGCCTGACCCTGTGCACCGGTTCTCTTGGTTCCAATCCCAAGAATGACATTCCGGATATGATCCGCGCTTTTAAAGGCCGCATTCATTTCGCTCATGTTCGTAATGTAAATCACCTTGCCCCTGGTAAGTTTGACGAAGCGCCCCATCCTACCAGCCTTGGCTCTCTCGACATGTATGCTATTATGAAAGCATTGTACGAAACCGGGTTTGATGGGCCTATTCGTCCTGACCACGGCCGCCTGATCTGGGGCGAAGTGGCCATGCCTGGCTATGGCTTGTATGATCGCGCCCTGGGCGCCACTTATCTTTCCGGCCTCTGGGAAGCTATCGAACGCAATGCCAAAGGCTAATAATATCTGATAATCCCAATTGATACATAGCCTCCCGTTTTTGATCATAGATTGAAAGCGGGAGGTGATTTTTATGCCTTGGCAGAATCAGTGCGAGGTGCGAAAGCAAAGCTATCCAAGCGGAAAAAGTTCGATTTTGCGTATTATTGGTTTTGTTTTAATTGGCCTTGGCATCCTGTTAATTCTGATCTGCGTTCCATTCTGGGCATGGATAGCTTTTCTTGGGGCATTACTGATTCTTGCCGGGCTTTTATTAATTCGTCATTGAGGAGGGATCATGTGGCAATTCATATCATTTGTATGCGCGCTCCAAGAGGAATTAGGGGACTGATTCGTGCCATCGCACGGAGCAAGAGACGATAAATAAATGAACCGCGGATGTATCTTCCGCGGTTTTAAATTGCAAAGCTGTGCCGAAGTGCAGCTGCTATTATCGATTATTGTATTGCAAGAATTCACACTCAAGCCGGCCGTTATATAAACGCCTTTTATGATCCGCCCGTTTCCCATAACAGCGCTCAAATCCGGTATGTGCCGTAATGACGCCCATCTGACTTCTGGGATGACGATCGCTTAATTTTCTTAAATGGCGATACAGCATTTCGCAGCCCTTACGATCGCTTAAACGCTCCCCATATGGCGGATTGATCAGGAATAGAGGATTTTCCAAATCCAATTGTAAATCCCGCAAATCTTTTTCCATTACCGTTACTTTTCCGCCGATTCCCGCCTGCTTCAAGTGCCGTTTGCACAGAACCAATGCCTCAGGATCTATGTCGCTGCCGCCAATGCATCCGATCAAAGACGGATCAAAACGTGCTCTCGCTTCTTCACGAATCAATTCCATTTCTTTTTTTGGAAATATAGGCCATTTTTCACAAGCAAATTCACGGGTAAGCCCCGGTGCGCGATGTGAACGAATATAGGCGGCCTCAATCAGCAGCGTTCCTGTTCCGCAGCATGGATCCCACAGCGGAGTATCAGCACGCAAAGGAGAAAGCATAACCAGCGCAGCCGCCAGCGTTTCCCGGAGAGGGGCTTCACCGTTCCAGGTGCGATATCCCCTTCGGTTAAGCGCAACACCGCTGGTATCGATAGTAAGACGCGCAATATCCCCATGAATAGAAATGTCTATCGGATATTCGGCGCCAGATTCGCTGAACCATTGGGTTTTATATCGTTCTTTAAGCCTTTCAACGATTGCCTTCTTCGTAATAGCCTGGCAATCACGGACACTCATCAATTGACTACGGGCACATTTTCCGTTTACTGGAAACCGTGCATCCTTCGGCAGATATTTTTCCCAGGGCAATGATTTTACGAATTGAAACAATTCCTCAAAGGACAACACCTTCTTTTCGCCCACAATCAAAAGTACACGATCAGCGGTACGCAGCCACAGATTGGCAGAAAAAGCTTGGGCTGGGGTGGCCTCAAATCGAGCTCCTCCGGTTTCGCCCTTAGCTTCCAATCCCAATTTATTTAATTCCTTTTTAACCAGGCCTTCCAAACCAAAGGCCGCAGTGGCGAAAAATTCCATGTTCCTCACTCCTCCAGATGATTATAGCAGCCTGACAGGATGGATGCAAGAAAAAAATGCCGTCTCACATAAGACGGCATCATTGTGAATCAAATCTGATGATAGATCTGCTTTACTTCCTCTGTATCGTTTCCTTCATCATCTTTAACAATCAGGGGACTTTCAACGATTAATCCGGAGTGCACGTCCAGCATGGCCTCAATCAATGCCAGCCTTGCAGGACGTTTTTCTGTCGCATGTACGAATCGGAGCCGCTTCGGTTCCAGCCTGTGTTGCCTTAGTGTTTCAAAAGCTTCAGCAAGACGGGCCGTAGGCAGCATCAACACAAAGCGTGAACGGCTTTTTAAAAGCCATGCAGCGGCCGCTGCAATATCATCCAGCGTGCAATCAGTTTCCTGCCGGGCAGTGCTCAAGGCGGGATTTGGGCTGAGTAATGCAGATTTTTCCGGTGTATAAGGTGGATTGCAGATCACAAGATCATATTTCCCATGAGGCAGAAATTGCCGCACATTTCTCAGATCCTGGCAATAAACCCAAATACGATGATCCACTTCATTGAGACGCATGGTTCTTTGCGCTCTTTCTGCGGCATCCTTTTGTATTTCAACTGCGTCGCATGTGATACGCTGGGCCCTTCCGTAAAGCAGAAGAGGCAGTATTCCCGTACCTGTTCCCAGATCGCAAACCTTCATACCATCTCTGACCCGTGCAAAATCTGCCAGCAAGACGGAATCCATACTGAAGCGGAATGCATTGGGGGACTGGATGATCCGCATACCGCATAGCTGCAGATCATCCAGCCTCTCCCCCGGCATCAGAAAATCAGAAGGATTATTCATAGGTTTCAAACTCCAACTTATTCCTCAGGCAATACCCGGTTGTATCCTCATACAGCACCTGGCACCATTCATTCCCAACTGCCTTGATAACAACATATTCATTGCTATTCATGTTATCAACCACAGTTGCATTGCCAGAGCAGCCAACATAGAGCTTTACAACAGTATCATAGCCCGGCTTTACCTGGCCCAACACAGGTGTCTGCAGCATCTTCATGGTGACGTCTCTCATGGCATTATACTGCGCTTGTGTGGTTCCACCGGAAGAAGAGCCAGACCCAGAACCACCGCCAACAGGAATGCCGCTGCCCTCCCCAGTATTTTGGAATGTGAGGAATTCCGTCTTAACATAACCGGAATAGCCGTTATAGCTCACCTTGCACCAGATGGAGCCCTTTGTAATGACAGGCACCACTTCGTACTGAGGAATTGTGCAAAGGATATTCAAACCGGTACGAGGCTCAGAACGCATATTCAGCGATCCTTCCACTGTGGTGATCTTGGCATACATGCCATCCCCCAATCCGGAATAGGAAGGTGCTTTCGTCGGAGTAGGAGCTATAGTAGGCGTCGGAATGGAGGACACACCGGTCAAGAATTTGCTCATTACATAGCCGGTATACGCGCCATAGGTAACACGGCTCCATTCACCGCCCCAGCTTAATACGGTTACATAAGCATATTGCGGAATGGTCTTCAGTACAATTGCATCTTTATCTGCGGCACTTCTCATGTTCAGCGACCCGGAAGCCGTATCAACCCTGGCATACAATGTCTGGGGCTGGAAAGGAACAGGAGTCGCTGTAGGGGTAGGCGTAGGAGTAGATGCAACTGGATTGCCACTGATGAAAGTAAGGAATTTCGTCATCGCGTAGCCCGTTTTTCCATTATACAGCACCTGAGCCCAGGAAGAATTGCTCTGCAATACGGTAACAACGGCATATTGTGGGATGGTGTCCAGTACCATAGCCCCCTCAGAAGGAAGGGAACGCAGGTTCAGAGAGCCCTTGGCAGTGGTTACCCTGGCATATTGATTGCTGTAGGAGGGCTGCATCGTGGGCTGCGGTGCAGGAGTGGTCGTATATACGGGAAGAGGCTTCTGTGTAGCAGATCCGCTAAGGAAAGTCAGGAAGCTGGTCATAACATAACCGGTCTTGCCATCATAGGCAGTTTTGCACCAAACACTCCCCCGCTCCTGAATCTGAATAATCGTGTATTGAGGAATATTTCTCAGTACAGTCGCATCACTGTCAGGGAATTCACGCAGATTCAGAGAACCGCTAACCGTGTCAACGCGGGCATAAACAACAGAATTGTTGCTGCCGGGATTTTGTGCAGGAGGGGCAGTGGGAGTAACATACGGAGTAGCAGTAGGTTGAGAAGCAAGGAATGTAAGATATTCCGTCATTACAAAGCCAGTAACACCACCATATGTCGTTTTACACCATACATTTCCTCTTTCAAGAATGGGAATTACCACATTCTGAGGGATGGAGCGCAGCACCATACCGCCGGCAGTTGCCCGAAGATTCAAAGATCCGGATGCAGTAGTCACCCGTGCATACAACTGCTGCGGCACAGCGGGAGCAGCTGTAGGCGTAGAAGCAGGAGCGTTTGTAGGGGTGACCGCAGGAGAATTGATAAAGGTAAGGTATTTGGTCATAACGAACCCGGTACGGCCATTATAGGTAGTCTGGCACCAGGTGCTGCCCTTGGTTTGCAGGGTAATAATCGTATTCTGAGGAATCTGGTCAATAACCTTGCCGGTGCCTGAAGCAGACGCTCTCAGATTCAACGATCCCTGAGCGGTAGTTACCCGTGCCTGATACACAGCCTGGCCGGGCAGCTGAGTGGGGGCAACAGGGGTAGACTGCAGGGCAATATACTGGGTCATTACATAGCCACGGATACCACGGAAACGAACCGTGCACCATTCAGAACCGTATTTTTCCACGATAATTCGGGTGCCGGTAGGCATTTCATCCATCAGCGTTCCTTCCTTACTGGGAGCGGAACGAAGATTCAGGGTGGAATTGGTGGTAACGATAGCATAGGTTTCACCACTGGCAACAGTATCATCAGCGCTCTGGGCAGTCTGCCCGCCAACATGGTTTACACTGGATGCCTGCACATAGCCAGTTTGCTTATTGTAACGCACCAAAGACCAGGCGCCATCACTGGAAATCAAAGCGACTTCCGTTCCGGCAGGAAGCGATGTCACCACATATCCATTGGTATTGGCGGTAACCCGCATCCAGGACTGGTTTACAATGAATGCCTTGGGGCCTTCGGGAATATCAGTGGAAGCATCATTCTGGCTGATGCTCAGATAATCCTTTGAGACATAGCCGGTACGCAAACCATATTGGGTGTATACCCAGTCCCCTTCCATTCTCAAAACGGGCAAAACGGTATTTCGGGGGACGGTTGTCAGCACAGAGCCGCTCTTGGAAGCGCTGCTACGCAAATTGAGGGCATCGGAATTGACAACTTTGGCATAGGCCACAGGAATTGTCGGCGTAGCAGTTGTGGAGGAAGGAATTGCACCGGTGATGGACAGATTGGCGCGGCTTACATATCCCCTTAAACTGCCATACCCTACCAGACAGTCATTTCCGACAGCAGCATAAACAGTGACCGTTGCTCCATGAGGCAAGTTGGTAATGACATTGGCATTCACAGCCGTGGATACACGAAGGGGCAATGTGGCATTTACGCTAGATAAAATAACAAGCGCCGTTCCATCTTTGGCTTGTTCCAGATCAGCCGGCGTTTCAGGGATTACCTGCTCCTGACTATCCTGCCCTTCCACAACAGCGCTGAGGATGGAGCGGGTGAAGGTATACTGTACACGGGAGCAGCCTTCGAAATAGAAAGCCAGAATCTGATCATACGTATATCCCAGCTGAGCCATATACATGGCGCCCCGCTGGCTCATGCCAACGCCATGACCATAGCGGCGGGCATAAACAGTGAATCCGGAAGACGTTTTGGATACAGACCAAAGCTCATTCTTCCCGCTGTTTATGCTCATGCCAAAGTACACTTCCAACTCATTGAAGATATCGAAAGTGATCGTGCCGTATTTTGTCGCCCCATTCAATGTGTAGGTCACATCAAAATCCATTTTTGTATAAAGGCGGCTGGGAGAAGCATATTTGGGAGTATGGGGCGTAATATTCCGTACGCCAACTACTTTTGCGCCCGAACCGAAGGCAGAAGCGGCTTTATTATCCAGGATTGTCTGCAGGCCGGTGGTACTTTGTTGGCCAGTCGCTGCGACATAGAAAGAATTCTTTTTGGAGGCAGGATTTGCAAGATCATAAGGATCATCTTTTACACGCAGATAGGTATAGGTGTTGGAACCCCATGCATTTTTAACCGCCTCTACCTGGCCGCCATTGGAAGCCGTGTAATAGGTAGCTGTAAAGGCGCTGCCGTTCTTTGCAACAATGCCTTTCGTCGCATCAACAGCAGCTTTACAATTGGCATTGCCCGAAGGAGTACCGGAATACACCTGATCTGACGTGGTATCCACCACATCATAGAGATTGGAGGAAGCGGCGCTCATGGCGCGTACGGTATAAGTACGGGCAGTTACCGCCTGTGCCTTCAAAGCCTCCAGACCAGAAGAATTGCCCATTTCATAAGGGAGCACACCATAAAGATAATCCTCGATATAGATATAGGCAATGGTATAAAGTTTATATCCGCTTCCAGAGGCGCGTACAACAAAATAAAAATCGCCGGGATACAAATTGGAGGGCACCCTGCCCTGGGCAATCTTGATACCATTTGTTCCACTTGTTTCATGGCGGCGCAGCTTGAATGCGCTTCCCATATCAGTAGTGACGCCGTTCATGGTCATAGAAAGGGCGCCGGTGTTGCTGTTGAAATTTACCTTTACAGAAGAACCGCTGGAAATACTTTTGGTCGATTTTCCATTTACAGTATAGCTTCCATAAACGGTCAGATTCAGCGTAGATGGATTCCCAAGAGAGGATAAATTTACTCGCACCATCCCGTTTTGCGTATTACCATACGTCAAAGGCGCAGACCGCAGCGTTTCCGCAGCCTGCCCGCCAGGAATAAGGGAACACATCAAAATAAGGGAGAGCAATAATGTAATTATCTTTTGTTTAGTGGCGTTGCGTGTGTGCATCAGCCTTGCCTCCAAATCAAAAAATTAAGTATACTTTTTCACTCAAAGAGTATCATATTTTCTTCAATTTGTCCATGGCAAATCCTGTTTATTCGTTAATTTGATTGTATTTGTTACATCTAAAATGTGTTTACTTTTCTTTTTATTTCATTTGTGATATGATATGCTGGAAGAAGGAGGATTGGCCATGATCGTTGTCGTTGCCGAAAAGCCAAGCGTAGGCCGGGATATAGGGCGGGTATTGAAATGCACCAAAAAAGATGAGGGCTTTTTGCAGGGTGAAAACTATATCGTCACATGGGCTATTGGCCATTTGGTCACCCTCTGCGAGCCAGATGAAATCAACGATAACTATAAAAAATGGCGGATGAATGATCTGCCAATTCTTCCCGAAAATATTCCCACGAAAGTAATATCGAAAACAAGATCCCAATATACAATCATTAAAAAGCTGATCAATGCACCAGATACAGAAAAGATTATCTGTGCCACTGATGCCGGGCGTGAGGGGGAATTGATCTTCCGTCTAATCTATCATCAGGCGAAATGCAAAAAACCCGTGGACAGGCTGTGGATTTCCTCCATGACGGACGAAGCCATCCGTGAAGGTTTCGCTTCTCTCAAGTCCTCCCTGGAATATGACGGGCTTTATCGCAGCGCCCAATGCCGAGCCCAGGCAGATTGGCTTGTAGGAATGAATGCAAGCCGGGCATTTACCCTCCGGTTTGATGCGCTGCTGTCTATTGGGCGTGTTCAAACACCAACGCTTGCTATTTTAGTGAAGCGTTATCATGAAATTGCCAATTTCAAGCCGGAAGACTATTACACGGTCACTGCCAATTTTGGTGATTACAGCGGCCAATGGTTCAATGAAAAGGCAGACGATGAAAAAAAATCGGCGCGGATTCCCGATAAAGAGACGGCCGATCAGATTGTAAAAGCAATAAAGGGGAAGCCGGCACGGATAAGAAGCATAACATCCGAAATAAAAAAAGAGCTCTCCCCACAATTATACGATTTGACTTCCCTGCAGCGTGAGGCGAACAGAAAACTGGGTTTCACAGCAGATAAGACACTGAAGGTGGCACAGGAGCTTTACGAAAAATGGAAGGCTATCACCTATCCCCGCACAGACAGCCGCTATCTTCCCCTCGATATGGTCCCCAGAGTAAAGCAAACGCTGCAAAAGCTTCCGAAAGCCTATCAGGAATATGTTGAAAATATCCCTTTTAAGGAAGACGGCAGATTGCCCATTTCCAAACGCATCGTGGATAATGCAAAGGTATCCGATCATCATGCAATCATCCCCACCCCTCAAACTGCACCATTGGAAAAACTTCCCCCGGATGCGGCAAAGCTTTTCGATATGATTGCCAGAAGAAGCATTTCCGTTTTCTATCCTGCCTACGAGTATAATGCGATCAAAGTGATTACCATATCCGAAGGCCATGCCTTCAAAACTTCTGGCAAAGTAATTCGACAAAATGGCTGGAGGGATGTATATCCCACCGAAGAAAAGGATGATGAAACACTTCCGAACCTGTTGGAAGGCGACGGCAGGATGGTTGCAAAAGCCTCTGTGAAAAAGGATGCCACAAAACCGCCGCTTCCTCATACTGATGCATCGCTTCTTGCAGCAATGGAGAATGCCGGAAGGGATCTGGAGGATGAACAGCTGAGGGAGCAAATGAAAGGATCCGGCCTTGGAACGCCCGCAACCAGAGCGGCCATCATTGAACGGTTGATTCAGGTCGGGTATGCAGCCAGGCGCGGTAAAGCAATCAATGCAACAGAAAAGGGGGTATCCCTCATCGGAATTGCCCCGCAGGAAATTGCCTCCCCAGAAACCACCGGAAAATGGGAATTAGCCTTGGATAAGATCGCAAAAAACCAAGGAGATGCCGATCGCTTCATGCAGGGAATCCGTAATCTTACAACATTCCTCATTGATTTTGCAAAAGAAACCAAAATAGAAGCTTCCTTCCCGGAAGAAATGCGCAGACGCGGAAAAAACGGCAAAAAAAATGCATCTACCACCGTCTTACCGGGTGCGAAATGCCCTATGTGCGGAAAACCAGTTCAGGAGAATTCGAAAGCTTTTGGCTGCAGCGCCTGGCGGGACGGATGTCATTTCACGCTATGGAAGGATTGCCTGACCCGCGGCGGCGGACCTGCATTGAATGCAAAACTGGCAGGGCTGATTCTTGAAAAAGGCCAAGTAAAGGGATCTACCGGTATCATTGAAATGAAAGACGGCTTCATAAGCTTTACCCCCAATAATGCTCAATCACCGTCTGTACAGCAATTGATTAGCTACCAGAAGAAATAGAATGATTTATCGTAGAATATGGTATGGAAAAGGGACGTTTTAGAAACGTCCCTTTTTCTTATTGCATTTTAATTTCCTGGCCCGGCTCAATGGTATATACCTTTTGATGCCAGCGAATCCATAATTTCTTGCAGGTAGGATTATAGATCCTCAATCCGTCAGCGCTGGTAATCAGGCTGCGCCATGCCTCTACATAATCATAGATTTCTATATTGGTAGCGTACCATATATCCTCTCGTCCGCCCAGATATTCAGCAAATTCTTCAATTACATGCCAGTTGTGATCAGCCTCAAATTCATAGCTGTGCCCCCATAAATAAAAGAGCCAGGGCTGAAAAACAGGTTTCTGCTCAGCGAAACGCCGGGCCAGATCCATCAGTTGAGGATGATTGTGATGGCAGGTAGCAGGAAGACGAAGCCAATCGATGGGTATATCAAATTGACAGGTAGAATGAACCGTGCGGGCATAAGCAATGCCGCAGCTGCGCAATGCACTGACCACATCATCGGAAAACCTGCCAAAGGGATAAGCCATGCCGCGAATAATACGCCCAAACTGGGTTTCAAGCTGCTGCTTATCCTTGATCACTTCCCACACAACAGAAGAAGATGGAATTGCGGTCAGATCCGCATGCTGTGCAGCATGTACGGCGATTTCATGACCGGAATCAGGATATAGTGCCATGACCTGCGATTTAGTCATACGGCGGTGGACTTGTCCTTCCGGGTATTTCGTTCCCTCGGGTGCATATAAATTACTGTTGATATTGAATGTGCATTTCAATCCATGTTGATCAAGAATCTGCATCAGACGCACATCCTGCTCCACCCCGTCATCATAACTGAGTGTCAGCGCTTTACATTTTCCTTCGGGAAACAGAAGGTATATTTCAGGCATGCCATATTTCCCCTTTCACAATATCATGTAATCTTATTTTAGTGTTTGAAAATTTATTTGTCAATCGTATTACAACAATAAAGAAAATCGCCCCATCCTTAGCGGACGGGGCGAAATATAAGTTTCCTTATTCAGCCTTAGGGCCGGCAGCAACCACTTCTTCGCTCATGTGGGTATACTTCTTGAAGTTTTCCACGAAGCTCTTGGCCAACTCCTTGGCCTTGGCAGCATAGGCTTCCTTATCTTCCCAGGTGTTTTCGGGAATCATCAGTTCAGAGGGAACGCCTTCGCAAGTGGTGGGCACAGAAACGCCGAAGAAGGGATCCTTCACGAATTCAGCATTTTCCAGGCTGCCGTTCAGGGCGGCGGTAACCATGGCGCGGGTATAGGAGAGCTTCATGCGCTTGCCGGTTCCATTCCAGCCGGTATTGACCAGGTAAACATTGGCGCCGGATTTTTCGATCTTTTCAGCCAGCATGGCAGCGTATACAGAAGGATCCAGAGGCAGGAAGGGCTCGCCAAAGCAGGTGGAGAAGGTGGGCACAGGAGAAGTGATGCCGATTTCGGTGCCAGCCAGCTTGGAAGTGAAGCCGGAGACGAAATAATACATAGCCTGATTCTTATCCAGCTTGGAGATGGGAGGCAGCACGCCGTAAGCATCAGCGGTCAGGAAGATAACGGTCTTGGGGGTGGTGCCGACGCCATCCAGCTTGGCGTTGTTGATGTATTCCACAGGATAGCCAACGCGGCTGTTTTCGGCCAGGGAAGCATCGTCAAAATCGAATTCACGGGTTTCGGGATCCATTACTACGTTTTCAACCAGAGCACCGAACTTGATGGCGTTGTAGATATCAGGTTCCTTTTCGGCAGACAGATTGATGCACTTGGCATAGCAGCCGCCTTCGAAGTTAAACACGGAATCATCAGCCCAGCCATGTTCGTCATCGCCGATCAGCATGCGGTTGGGATCGGCAGAGAGGGTGGTCTTGCCGGTGCCGGAAAGACCAAAGAAAACGGCGCTGTCGCCATCCTTGCCAATATTGGCAGAGCAATGCATGGGGAACACGCCCATCTTGGGCAGGATATAGTTCATTACGGAGAATACGCTCTTCTTGATTTCGCCGGCATACTGGGAACCGCAGATCACAACCATCTTTTCCTCATAGTTTACAAGGATAGCAGCTTCAGAGCGGGTGCCGTCGATTTCGGGAATGCACTTGAAGCCGGGGGCAGCAATAATAGTGAAATCAGCAGTGAAATTATCAAGCTGTTCCTTGGTGGGACGGCGCAGCAGCTGATGGATAAACAGATTCTGGCTGGCCAGTTCATTTACAATGCGGAAGCCCTTCATATACTTTTCATCAGCGCCGGCAAATCCGTCAAAAACGAAGATTTCACGATTCTGCAGATAGGCGACAACCTTATTGTAAATAGCGTCATACTTTTCCTTGGTAATGGGACGGTTTACCTTGCCCCAGGCGATTTCATCATGAACAGAAGGAGTATCCACGATAAACTTATCATTGGCGCTGCGGCCGGTATATTTGCCGGTCTTGACCACCAGAGCACCGGTGTTGCTCAGCGTGCCTTCACCGCGGCGAAGGGCATGCTCGGTCAGCTGTGCGGGGGTCAGGTTCCGGTAAAGTTCGGAAGGATTGATGATGCCCAGGTAATCCAGACTCAGCTTGCTCATTTGAAGGCCTCCTATAAATTAAAATGATTGATATTAGATCAGGCTATTATCCTCAAAAGAGGATAACCATTTTTGCCCTATTTCTTTCTATTCGCCAATTATTTCTTTTTTCCTTCTCTTCAACATAAAAAAAATTACAGAAAAAAAGCCTTGTTGCCAAAGGCTCTTTCCTCTATCTTACCGGAAAATTAAAAGGATTTTGTTTGAAGGGCTCATCGATCAGTTTATAGTGCCACCATTCCTTTTCATATGCAGAAAAACCATGCTTTTCCATGCAAGTTCGCAGCAGTAAACGATTACTTTCCTGCTCCCTTGAAAGCCCCTCTGCCCCATGCCATGCCCTTTTTCCAAAATAATCAAATCCAGTTCCCATGTCTAAAGATTTACCCTTACTATCTGTCAGTGTAAGATCCACCACACTTCCCCGGCAATGGCTGGAATCAGGGGCGATATAGCCTTGGGTTAACATAAGCGTTTTTTGTTTAATTTCAGGATAGAATTCATTCTTCATCCGCATATCCGTTTCATCGTTAGCCCAGCGGACGAAATGATCAACAGCTGCCTGAGGGCGATAGGCATCAAATATCAGGATGCGCAGCCCCATTTTTTTGAATTCTTCAGCCACCTTTTTCAAACCTTCGGCAGCGTGAATAGTCATAACAGCGTATGGGGCCAAATAGCCATCGATGATATCACCGACAAAATTATGCTTGCCTGCATATCGTATATCCAGCACAATATCATCAATTACATCGTGTGCATAGCAAAATTCATCGGGCAATTCATATGTGGGCTTTGGAATTTCACTTTGTTTGTTTCTGCCACATAATACCGTAAGGAAATCCATTGATTTCTCCCCATTTCAGTATCCCTGATTGTAGGTATACTTGATTTCATGATCATGGCCCCACAGGTAGTAGGTAATATGCAGATCACGCACCACATGCGGAGCGCCTTTTGTAAGCAGCACACACCAGATATCCCTGGTTTGACCGGCGGGAATGATAATTTCCTCAGTCGGCCCATAGAACAATACATCCTGTGAGATAGGCGCAATCTGTATTTCTACCATTTCAGCATCAATCAAGCCGGGATTCTCCAGCCGAAGCGTATATACATAATAGCTGTATTCATCCGGGCTGCCCAAAGCACCATGATGCAGGACAGTTCCAAGCAGGCTGTTTTGCTCCATAGCAATGCGCAATGAATTAAACTCATCCTGCCTTTCCAGAGCAGAAAAAGTCTGCAGATTTTTTCCTGTTATTTGCAGCGATGTATTAAACAAACCATATCCGAATAAACCGCCGACAACCAGAACCAATATGACAAGAACAATTGCAGCCGTTTTCAAAACGCTGCGCCTCCTATTAATGCATTTGTGAAAGAATCCGGTTCATTTCCTGTATCATTTCGGAATCCTTCAGGCGAAATTTGAATTCAACACGGCGGGATTGATCCATATTCACGGTTCCATCCGCATTGTAAACAGGATCAGAATAGCTTCTGCCCTTTGCCGTCATCAGATCCTGAAGGAGATTCCTCTGGGAATACGTCAAGGAAGGCAGCTCCAGGCAGTATTCAGCAACAGAGAGAGCACGATTCTGAGAAAGTTTCAAATTGACCATGTAAGATCCCGCGGTATCGGTATGGCCTTCAATGATAATTTCTCCGACAAAATCCACATATTCAGGCCGCATTAATACACCCAGGTATACTGGAACAAACCGGGCGAGAAGATCGTAGCCTTCATCTTTAATATTACTGGAATTGGATGCGAAAAAGATGGCACTATCCAGAACAATATCCCCGGTTGCGGTATCAACTGTTGCTTTCAGATTGGATCGGTTCAGTTCTTGGCTCAGTTCCTGGATAATCTCTGTACGTACGCCAAGCAAATCATCCAGCCGCTTTTGCTGAGTAAGCATTTCAGCCTTCTGGGATTCCAGCACAGTAGACATTGCAGCCAGCTTATCTGCCTGTTCAGCAAGCTGCAATTGCAAAAGTGCTTGCTCTTCTTCTTTCGTTTTCAATGCGCTTTGAGCAGCAAACAGATCATTTTCCTGCTGATCCAACTGAATCTGGATAGCAGCCAGTTCTTCCTGTTTTCCCATCAGGGTTACATTGGCGGCTTCCAGTTCCTCTTCCCGTTGAACCAGGGTAATGGTTGCCCGGTCCAGCTCAGCTTTCTGATCATTCAGCTGCTGTGTCTTGAGTTCCAGCATGCTGTAATATTGATACACGCTATATACAACAGCCAGCACAAATACCAGCAGCAGCGATGCCATCATATCGGAATACGAAATCCAATGGGCCCCGCTGTCTCCGCCGCGCGGTCCGCGTCCGGTTCTCTTTCGCATTTTCATGTTACTGGTTCTCCTTCTGGGAAGGGGCACATTCGGTCATCACTTTTGTCATATCCGTAATAGCCAATTGCAATTTCGAAAGAGAAGAGATACATTTCTCAGTTTCGTGATGATAACGATCAGCAAATTCGGGTACTGCAGACACCGTCCGATACTGATCCAGTTTCTCGCCCATCACATGAAGTACACTATGAATGTTTTCGTCAAACATCCCAAGCGCCTTGGAGAAACCGCCGGTAATATTATCCACGAATTCAGAGTAACTCTCCGACAGGTGATGACTGGCTTCATCCATCTTCAACGCCATATCGCCTGTCACGCTGAGCGCACCATTTGCCTGATCCTGCACGGCATTGAGAACACGGCTGCTCCATTCAGCATATTCTTTCATGGATTTTTTCAGTTCGGCCTGGGACGCTTTAATCTCCCCAATGAAATCAACCTGTTCCTGAGATGCGCTGATCATGCCTGACAACACCTGGGAACCGTGAGAAATAAACGCATTGGTGTTTTCCTGTGCCTGGTCCATAGCGCCAATATAGTTTTCAAATCGTTCCATTACACGGCCGGTGAGATTTTGCACTTGTTTCATGCCGTTCAGAATCTCATCCGCAGCAGCCATGGTCCTCTCCATGGATTCAAAGGAGATTACCTGGGCTTGATTAACCTGAGACAAGGTCTGGCCAAGCTGAGCAAACTGATTTCCCATTGCTTGATTCATCTGGCCCACAAACTGATTGACAATACCTTTTAAACCATCAATCTGGGTTTGAGTCTGCCCCATGATGAACTGATTCATGCTGAGGGCAACTGGCGTAAGTGATTTTTCTACAGAAGAAAGAATACCTTCGCTGACCCGCGCTCCCATATCGGCAGAGATACGGCGGAGCAAAGCGGCACGATCTTCCTGCTGACAGATCATCTGCACATTATCTTCCAGCGGCTTCTGCATGACCAGATCGGTAAAAGCATCATTGAATTCGTCAATAGCGCGTGTGGCGCTTCCATAAGCCATGCGATTGAGCATATTAAATACCAGGGAACACGCAATACCTGCAATAGAGGTCATGAACGCAAACGTCATGCCACCAATCATCTGGGGAATACTTTCCATGGTTTTTGCAGCGTCGCTCACATCCAGACCGCCCAGACCGCGCATCAGACCGATAAAAGTACCCAAAATACCAAGACTGGTCAGCAAACTTGGCACCACTTCTGCCAGCTGGCTGTGCCCTACAGAATAAATGGCAGTATCATCATTCACATAATCTTCCACATTGCAATTGAGCCCTCTGGCATCCAGCTGCTCAGCATTTACCAGAAAGCGCCGCCAGGCCACCTGCATCCCTTTGCCCAGGAATAATACATCTTGCCATACAGGGCGGCCTTCACCGGATGACGTTTCCAGCAGATGAATAGCCCTGCGCAGCCGATGTGCGCTGCGGCGTACAGGGATGACGCACTTGAAAATACCGATCAGGACAACCAAACCGATTGCCAGATATACCAGAAAATCTACCAGATTCGCAGCGAGGTTATCAAGGAATTCCATGATCCACCCCACTCCTTTCATTTGCAATAGTATATCTTATATTGTAACGGATTTTGTCCAGAATTGCAATGGAATTGTAATAATCAGATCGTAAATTTTTAAATTTCCTTTTTGGATATCATCCCATTTATCATTTGATTGCAATTCTCCGCTTTCCGTGCTATATTCTTCATAATTCTTCAAACGCAATTGCGAGGTATTGCCATGAAAGTCATTCCGATGCGCAGGAGCAGACAAATGTTATCCGATGCAGAAAGTCTCTCTGTTCTCAAACGCTGTACCCATGGTGTATTGGCACTTTCTGATCAGGAGGGTTTTCCCTATGCAGTTCCCATGAGTTATGTATATTTCAATAACGCCATTTATTTCCATTGTGCGATGATCGGACATAAAATCGATCTGATAGCGGCGAATCCTCATGCTTCGTTCTGTGTTGTGGATCAGGATATTATCATGCCCGAAACATTTACAACGCATTTCAGAAGCGTGATTGCATTTGGCTACATTTCATGCATAACAGATCGCATGGAAAAAGAGAAAATTCTTTATATCCTGGGGGAAAAATATGCTCCCGGCAGGGAAGAATCCCTGAAAAAAGAAATCGATGGCAGCATTGTGCGTACCAACATCCTGAGGCTGCAAATTCATCACATGACCGGAAAAGAGGCAATAGAGTTAACCCGGAATAGAACATTACATTCAGACTGATTGTTTAAGTATTCTGCCGGCTTTTTATACGATTTTTGAGGGCAACACAGCAGATTCTGCCCATTCCATGCATTGACAGCATGGCTTTGTTGCGATATAGTATTATTTGTAGGAATTTTTATCCGAGGAGGCAATCATGCGAATCACAGCATTCGTTCTGACACTAGTCCTTTGCTTTGGATTATGCCCTGGTGCTTTTGCGGCGCAGGGTGAAATCGTACCTGCCGAAATTTATCAGGCTCCCAAGCAGATTGTCATCTCTTTTGCCGGTGATTGCACCCTTGGTTGCACTCCCCATTCCCGGGAGTATGATGAAAAGAATTTTGAAGCACGGATTAATGAAAACGGCTTTGAATACCCCTTTGCAAAAGTGCGAAGCATCTTTGAAAAAGATGATCTGACTGTTGTGAATCTGGAAGGCACGTTTTACGATTATGAAGCCAATCGGGCCAACAAGACCTATACCTTCCGTGCTCCTACCTCCTTTGCAGATATTCTTACTTTGGGAAGTGTAGAAGCTGTTTCCATGGGCAATAATCACGCCCTGGATTATGGCCGCGCCGGCCAGGAATCTACCATTGCCGCGCTGGAAAGCAGAAACATCGCCTGGTTTGCCAATAATGAATACGCAGCCAAAACATTTATCTACGAAAAAGATGATATTAAGATTGGTTTTGTCGCTGCCAATATTTCTTATTGGTGGTCTGCCGGTGCGGTTGATAAAATCAAGGCTTCCTTTGCTGAATTGAAGAATGCCGGCTGCACAATGATCATCGCCTGCATTCATGGCGGTGTTGAATATGATACCCGTCATGATACCAATCAGGAACGAATGGCTGATCGTTTCATAAAATATGGCGCCGATCTGGTAATCGGGCATCATCCCCATACCATTCAAGGGTTACGGGTTGAAAATGGCATTACCACCATGTGGAGCCTTGGCAATTTCTCCTTTGGCGGCAATACACAGATTCGCACAATGAATACTTTTATCGCCCAATTCACCCTCTCCTTCGATGAAAACAATCAATATCTTGGCCATCAGCTCAATATCATTCCCTGCCATGTTTCGGGCTCAGAAGAATACAATGATTTCCAGCCTCATCCCGTAAGCGGGGAAGAAGCCGATGAAGTAATCAAAGCAATTCAATACGATGTAAAGCGTCTGAAGCTGAAACCCTATGTGGAAGGTATCGGCGCCATCCAGGAATTCGTTCCTGCGAAATAATGCATTCAATTAGCAGAAATCTTTTGGAGGCATTCAAATGATTAACGCTCAGGATTTTATCAAATCCCTCTCGCTGCAAGTGCTCAGTTCATCTTCACGAAAAGAATGGGATCTGACCTCCGCAGAACTTAATCGTCCCGGCCTGCAATTTGTTGGCTTTTATGAGCATTTTGCTTATGAGCGGCCTCAGGTTGTTGGTCTTACTGAAATGGCTTATCTGGAATCCTTGCCGGATGAATTGCGCCGTGAACGGTTGGAGGCATATTTTTCCTATCCCATTCCCTGCGTAATTCTCTGCCGCGGCATGAAGCCTACCGAAGATATGCTGGAATTGGCTGCCGCCCATGATGTGGCGCTGCTGAAAACTGATCAGGTTACCACACGTTTCTTTGGTAACGCCATGAATTATCTTAACCGCTGCCTTGCTCCCCGGGCCACATTGCACGGCGTGCTGGTGGATGTTTATGGCGTTGGCGTGCTAATTACCGGTGAAAGCGGCGTCGGCAAGAGCGAAGCCGCTCTTGAATTGGTAAAACGCGGCCATCAGTTGGTTGCGGATGACGTCGTTGATGTCTGTAAGGTGAATGACAATCGGCTTACCGGTGAATCACCCGAAACCGTTCGTCATTTCATGGAAATCCGCGGTATCGGTATTATCGATATCAAAGCCATGTATGGTGTCGGTGCCGTGCTGATGAGCAAATCCATTGATCTGGTCATTCATCTGGAAGCTTGGAAAGAGAAAAAAGCGTACGACAGGCTTGGCCTCTCTGATGATTTTACTACCATTATGGATGTAAGAATTCCGCAGGTTGTGCTTCCTGTCCGCCCCGGTCGGAATCTTGCTATTATTATTGAGGTAGCTGCACGGAATTTCTCCTTGAAGCATATGGGATATTCCGCTGCGAAGGAACTTGATCGTCGCTTAAACGAAATGATGAATAATGCTATGAAACAGCATGATTAATAACTTAGGAGGCAAATCATGATTTATATTGGTGTTGATCTTGGCGGTACGAATATCGCTGTCGGCGTAGTAGATGAAGCCGGAAAAATTCTTTCCGAAGCTTCCGTAAAAACCCTTGCCAACCGTCCCTGGCAGGAAATTATCCGGGATATGGGCCGCTGCATCCATATGGCACTGGATAAAGGCAATTTCAAGGAAGAAGATGTGGCTTCCATCGGCATTGGGATTCCCGGCGTTGCCAATCAGGAAACCGGCGTTGTGATTTTCTGCACCAATCTTGGCTGGGCCAATATTCCCCTTCGTGATGAACTTCAGAAATATATCAATAAACCCGTTTACATCGATAATGATGCTAATGTTGCTGCTCTGGCTGAAAACTATGCTGGTGTCAGCGCCGGCTGCAAGAGCAGTGTATTCATCACCCTTGGCACCGGTGTTGGCGGCGGCGTAGTCATCGATGGCAAGCCCTGGGGCGGCGCTCATGGCCGTGCCGGTGAAATCGGACATATGAATCTTATCCCCGACGGCGTTCCCTGCACCTGCGGTAATAACGGCTGCGTTGAGCGTTATTGTTCTGCCACCGCTCTGATCCGTATGGGGAAACAGGCATGCATGGGCTATCCCGAATGCGAAATCATGCGCCTGTGCGGCGGCGATGTGGAACGGATTTCTGCCAAGACCGTTATTGACGCCGCCAAGGCAGGCGATCCCGTGGCAGTCCGCATTTTTAATGAATATTCCAAATATCTCACCATGATGATCAACACTATCACCGCGTTCTTTGATCCTGAAATGATCGTCATCGGTGGCGGTGTAAGCCATGCCGGAGAAATGCTGATCAATCCCATCCGGGAGCAGCTGCCCCGCTATATTATGTTCAAGGCCATCCCCGCCCCTAAGATCGAGCTTGCCCATCTGGGCAATGAAGCCGGCATCATCGGCGCCGCCATGCTGGGTAAATAAGAAGAATTGAGAGGAAGAATTACCATGAAATATACTACCGTTCGTCAGCTTTTCCGCGAAACCCCTGCCGATGGCAGCATCGTAACTGTTTCCGGATGGGTGCGCACCCTACGTGACAGCAAAGTATTTGCATTCATTGAATTAAACGATGGTACCTTTTTCAAGAACGTACAGATCGTTTGCGAAGAAGCTCTTGAAAACTTCAAAGAGGTAGTGAAGACTACGCTTGGCAGTGCCATTGCCGTTACCGGTGTACTTATCCATACGCCCGAAATGAAGCAGCCCTTCGAAATCAAGGCCCAGAGCGTGGAAATTGTTGGCCTCAGCGCCCCCGATTATCCCTTGCAGAAGAAGCGCCATACCTTTGAATACCTTCGCACACAGGCGCATCTTCGTCCCCGCACCAACACCTTCTCTGCCGTTTTCCGTATTCGTTCCCTGGCCGCCCAGGCCATTCATTCCTTCTTTGCCAGCCGCAGCTTCGTGTATGTGCATACTCCCCTGATTACCGCCAGCGACTGCGAGGGTGCCGGCGAAATGTTCCGTGTCACCACTCTGGATCTGAACAATCTTCCCAAGGATGATAAGGGCAACCTGAAGGAAAACGATGATTTCTTCGGTAAACCTGCCAATCTGACTGTATCCGGACAGCTGAACGGCGAATGCTATGCTCAGGCTTTCCGCAATATCTACACCTTCGGCCCCACCTTCCGCGCCGAAAAATCCTATACTCCCCGTCATGCAGCAGAATTCTGGATGATCGAGCCTGAAATTGCCTTTGCCGATCTGGAAGATGATATGGAACTGGCGGAAGACATGCTGAAATATGTCATCGCTGATGTGATGGATAAGGCGCCGGAGGAAATGGCTTTCCTCAATCAGTTTGTGGATAAGGGCCTCATCGAACGCCTGACCCATGTAGTGAACAGCAAATTTGCCCGTGTTTCCTACACTGAAGCCATTGATATCCTGGAGAAAGCGGATAAGAAATTTGAATATCCCGTCCACTGGGGAATGGATATCCAGACCGAACATGAACGCTATCTGGCCGAAGAGCACTTTGGCTGCCCCGTATGCGTTTACAACTATCCCAAGGAAATCAAAGCCTTCTACATGCGTCAGAATGACGACGGCAAGACCGTTGCCGCCGTGGACGTGCTGGTGCCCGGTATCGGCGAATTGATCGGCGGCAGTCAGCGTGAAGAGCGCCTGGATGTTCTGGAAAAGCGTATTGAAGAACTGGGCCTGGATAAGGAAGCCTATTGGTGGTATCTGGAACTGCGTAAATATGGCACCACTCCTCATGCCGGATTCGGCCTGGGCTTCGAACGTCTGATCATGTATCTTACCGGCATTTCCAACATCCGCGATGTACTTCCCTTCCCCCGTACTACCGGCAGCGCTGAATTCTAATAAACTCTTCTGAATGAAACAGACAAAAAAATCGCCTCCTGTTGTAGAATTGAAACTATGACAGGAGGCTTTTGTATGTCAAGAAAGTAATAAATCATTTTAGAAATAAAAAAGCACTTGAGATATCAAGTGCTTCTCTGGTGCGGTCGACGGGACTTGAACCCGTACTCGGTTAAGAACACGCCCCTCAAACGTGCGCGTATGCCAATTCCGCCACGACCGCATGATCAGGCTGCCAGGCAGCGAGTATTATTATATCCATTAATTCTTGTTTTGTCAACTATATTTTTGAAAATTCTATCGATTTAGTTTTAATACATGAATCAAAAATTGCAACTTACAAGATTTACTTATTGCCCTTGCACCATTTACTGAAAAATGGTATGATATAGAAGCAAAAAATTGAAAAGCGTGTTTCTATGCGCTTTATTTCACTCATAACTTCATGAAAGAGGGGCGTTGTTCCATGTATGATGTGGTGATTATCGGCTGTGGTGTCATTGGCGCCGCCGCTGCATTTGAATTGAGTAAATTCAAACTGGATCTTGCCATTCTGGAAAAGGAAAATGATGTGGCCATGGGGGCCTCCCGCGCCAACAGTGCCATTATTCATGCAGGATACGATCCAAAGCCCGGCACCCTGATGGCGAGATTAAATGTGGAAGGAAATCGTATGGCGGAAGATCTTTGCCGCGATCTTTCTGTCCCCTTCAGCAGGATCGGTTCCCTTGTTCTTGCCTTCTCTGGCGAAGAAATGGAAACTGTATGGGATCTTTATGACCGGGGTATAAAAAATGGCGTACCCGGCGTGGAAGTTATTATGCCGGATAAGATCCGTGAAATGGAGCCCCAGATCAGTGATAAGGTAGTCGGTGCTCTTTGGGCGCCTTCTGCCGGCATTATCAATCCTTGGGATTATACGCTAGCCTTCGCTGAAACTGCTGTGCGTAATGGCGCAGAAGTCAAGCTGAATACTTGCGTGACCGGAATTGAAAATGCAGAAGATCACTACGTAATCCATACCAATCAGGGTGATGTAGAAGCCCAGTATATCATCAATGCTGCCGGTGTTGAAAGCGATAAGGTACATGAAATGGTTGCCGAGAAAACCTTTTCCATTTTGCCCAACCGCGGCGAGTATTATCTGATGGACAAATGTGAAATCGAACGCGCCAATCATGTATTATTCCAATGCCCAAACAAAGACGGTAAAGGCGTTTTGGTATCCCCTACTACCGGCGGCAACCTGATCGTTGGGCCCAATGCCGAAGGGGTTGTTGATTCCTCCTGTGTCAATAATACCGCTTCCGGCATGGCTTTTGTGCGAGAGAAAGCGCTTAAATCTGTTCCCACGATTAATTTCCGTAATTCCATTCGCAATTTCTCCGGCGTACGCGCCAATCCCGATCAGGATGAATTCCAGATCGGTATTGCTGCCCAAAATTTCATCGATCTTGCTGGCATCAAATCTCCCGGGCTTTCCTCTGCTCCCGCTATCGCTTTGGAAGCAGTGAAACTTCTGAAAGAATGCGGCTTACATCTTGTTGAAAAAGAAAATCCTATTACTACACGGAAAAAGATTCGCTTCCGCGGCCTTACTGATAAGCAAAAACAAGCTGCAATCCAGAAAAATCCGCTCTATGGCCGTGTGATTTGCCGCTGCGAAACCATCACCGAGGGCGAAATCGTTGATGCCATCCATTCACCCATCCCCCCCTGCAGTGTTGATGGCGTAAAACGACGGGCGGGTACCGGCATGGGGCGTTGCCAGGGCGGTTTCTGCGGCCCTCGTGTTGTAGATATCCTTGCTCGTGAGTTAAATAAGAACCCCATGGAAATTCTGCAGGATGGCAAAGGCAGCCATATCCTGCTTTCTGAAACCAAGAAGGAGGCGGATGCGTAATGTATGATCTGATCGTCGTCGGCGGCGGTCCCGCCGGTCTTGCGGCCGCCCATAGCGCCTGGCAAAAAGGGCTGAAGAATATCCTGATCGTGGAACGGGATAAGGAACTGGGCGGCATTCTTAATCAGTGCATCCACAACGGCTTTGGCCTTCATCGCTTTAAGGAAGAACTGACCGGCCCCGAATATGCCGGACGGTTCATTGAAATGCTGAAAGATACCCACGTGCAGGTTATGCTTGACACCATGGTGCTGGATATTAACAAGAATCGTGAAGTGCACGTCATCAGCACTGAGAATGGGTATCAGGTATTGCAGGCCAAATCCATCGTGCTTGCAATGGGCTGCCGGGAACGTACCCGCGGTGCCATTGCCATCCCCGGCGATCGTCCGGCCGGCGTATTCACTGCCGGAAGCGCCCAGCGCTATCTGAACATGGAAGGCTATATGGTGGGCAAACGGGTGATCATCCTTGGCAGCGGTGATATCGGCCTGATCATGGCCCGCCGTATGACCCTGGAAGGCGCAAAAGTGCTGGCTTGTGTAGAAGTAATGCCGTATTCCGGCGGTCTTATACGCAATATTGTTCAATGCCTGGAAGATTGGGATATTCCTCTTTATTTGTCTCATACCATAACCGATATTAAGGCTGAAAACGGGCGTGTATCCCATGTAACGGTTTCTAAAGTGGATGATATGCGCAATCCCATCCCTGGCAGTGAAATGGAATTTGACTGCGATACCGTTCTGCTTTCTGTCGGCCTGATTCCGGAAAATGAATTGACCCGCAGTGCCGGTATCCAGATGGATAATCGCACCAACGGCGCTATCGTATATGAGAATATGGAAACCAGCGTGCCCGGTATCTTTGCCTGCGGCAATGTGGTGCATGTTCACGATCTGGTTGACTATGTATCTGCAGAAAGTGAACGTGCAGGCGCTGCAGCTGCCCAATTTGTATTGGGCGAAACCGAAGCTGAAACGCCCATCCGTCTTTCCAATGGTTTCGGTGTGAGTTATACCGTACCTCAGCAGATCCGTGTAAATCGCATCGATAAAATTGCAGACGTTTTCTTCCGTGTACGCCAGGTATATAAAAAAAGCGTAATTGAAGTATCCGACGGGGAAAAGATCATCGCTTCCTACAAGCGGGATCACATGGCCCCCGGCGAAATGGAACATATCCTGCTTACCCGTGCACAATTGGACAAAGTTGCCGGCGATACCATTACCGTATCTGCGAAGGAGGCAGAATAATCATGAAGGAACTGGTTTGTATCGTATGTCCCAAAGGCTGCCGCCTTCAGGTAGATGTGGAAAATGATTATGCTGTTACCGGCAATGCCTGTCCTCGCGGTGCCGTATATGGCCACAATGAGATCAAAAATCCCACCCGTGTGCTCACCTCTACCGTGAAGGTTCAGGGTGGTCTCTATCGCCGGTGCCCTGTAAAGAGTGATATTGCCGTTCCAAAGGGCAAACTGATGGAAATCGTCACCCTTCTCAATCAGGTTGAGCTTACCGCTCCTGTATCCATTGGCCAGGTGGTTCTTCCCCATCCTGCCGGCACGGATGCCAACATCATTGCCACAAAAGAAATGTAAGGGGTGCACTTTTATGCATGATATGAAAGAAACCCTGCGCAGTAAAAAGTTATTTTTGCTGGATATGGACGGTACGTTATATCTGGATGAGCATGTGTTTGACCATTGCCTGGATTTTCTCAACGCTGTAAAGGCGCAGGGCGGAAAATATCTGTATATTACCAATAATTCCTCAAAATCGGTAGAGAAATACGTGGAAAAAATGGCCCGCATTCAAATTCCCGCAGTAAAAGATGAATTCTTCACCTCCACCGATGCCGCCTGTGTATATCTGAGAAATAACTATCACGGAAATAAAATCTATGCTCTTGGCACTGCTTCCTTCAAGGAACAGTTGCGCAGCGCTGGCTTTCCCATTACCGATAAACTTGAAGATGATATCGATTGCCTTCTCATGGGATTTGATACCGAACTGACCTTTCAAAAGCTGGAGGATGCCTGTATTCTGCTTGGCCGCGGCGTGGAATACCTAGCCACCAATCCTGATTGGGTATGCCCTACCGCTTATGGTTTTGTTCCGGATTGCGGTTCTGTCAGCCAAATGCTGTTTAATGCTACCAAGCGGATGCCTTATTTCATTGGCAAGCCAGAGCCTGCCATTGCCCTTCTGGCAATCGAAAAGGCAGGCTGTAAGCCGGAAGATGCTGTGCTGATCGGTGATCGCATCTACACGGATATTGCCTGCGGCGTAAATGCCGGAATTACTACGGTATTGGTTTTCAGCGGTGAAACCACCCGAGAAGATTGGGAGAAGAGCGAAATCAAGCCCACCTATACCTGCCAGGATATTGCAGAAATTTATGAAATGATTCGCTGATATCAGAAAGGAAGCTGTCCATGGACACACTGCATCTGAATTCACCCAAGCCCAAGATGATTGCTCATCGCGGTCTGAGCGGTCTGGAGCTTGAAAACACTGCCTCCGCCTTCGTTGCTGCCGGCAATCGCACTTACTTTGGTATTGAAACCGATGTGCATCGCACTGCCGATGGAAAATTTATCATCATTCATGATGACGACACCCGGCGTGTTGCCATGGATCATCTGGTGATTGAGGAAAGTACCTATGAAACCCTTCGCTCTTTGCATCTTTGCGATAAGGATGGCAAACGAGGCCGGAAGGATCTGATACTTCCTTCCCTGCAGGAATACATCCAGATTTGCAAAAAATATGAAAAAATCAGCGTCCTGGAATTAAAGAATCATTTTGAACCTGAAGATCTGGATCAGATCATTGAGATCATCCGGAAGGAAAAATGGCTGGAAAGGACAATCTTCATTTCTTTCGATCTTCCTAATATGATCAATATGCGGAATAAGCTGCCTGCTCAAAAGCTTCAATTCCTGATTGGCGATTATCCCGAATGGCTAGAAGATACCCTGAGAGAACATCATCTGGATCTGGATATCTATTATCGCAGCCTTACAGAAGAAAATATTCATTCCCTGCACGCCGCCGGCATTGAAATCAATGTTTGGACAGTGGATGATTTGGAGGATGCCGAGCGGCTTTCCAAATGGGGCGTCAATTACATCACAAGCAATATCATTGAATAAGCCTTATGGCCTTTCCATCCGGAGAGGCCATATTCTTTCTTGACAGTCAATATACCCCATGTTAATATACTGAAGATAGTAATTTTATACAGGAGGGCCTTATGCTGAAATCATTCCAATTGGCCGATGTTTTCATTCATGATAATTTCTTTTCTGCAAGAATCGAAACTGCACGAAAAATTGCCATTCCTTATATGTGGAATGCCCTGAATGATCAGATCCCCGGTGTCCCCCCCAGCGGCTGCATCCATAATTTTCAGCTGGTTACCGGTGAAAAGGAAGGTGAATATATCGGTTTCCCCTGGCAGGATAGCGACATGTGGAAATGGGTAGAAGGCGCCGCTTATTCCCTGGCTTCCCATCCTGACTCCGACCTGGAAGCTCAGGTGGATTTTGCAATCAATCTGGCCAAACGCGCCCAGCAAGAAGATGGATATCTTGATACTTTCTATATCGTAAAGAAATTAAAACGGTTTACCAATCTCCGTGATCATCATGAGTTGTATATTGCCGGTCATCTGATGGAAGCAGCCTGTGCGTGGTATGCTG
This sequence comes from Clostridia bacterium, assembly GCA_017395685.1. Classification (GTDB taxonomy): domain Bacteria; phylum Bacillota; class Clostridia; order Christensenellales; family Aristaeellaceae; genus RUG563. The sequence goes on along the minus strand of JAFQOD010000051.1, from coordinate 3,170 downwards.
CCACAGGCAAGAAAAATCTGCTTGAAGTTGCCTGCCGTCTGGCCGATTGCCTGGATCGTCATTTCGGTCCTAAGGAAGATCAATGTCATGGTTATCCCGGTCATCAGGAAGTGGAAATCGGTCTTGCGCGTCTTTATCAGGTGACTGGAGAAAAGCGTTATCTGAACCTGGCCAAGTATTTCCTGGATGTACGGGGACACCAGCCTTACTATTACGATCAGGAATCGAAAAACCGGGGCGAAAATCCGCCGCCGCACTCTCATAGGCCATTGGAACTTCCCTATTGCTATCATCAAGCTCATCTTCCGGTTCGGGATCAAAAAGAAGCCATCGGTCACTCCGTTCGCCAGTGCTATATGCTGGCTGCCATGGCCGAAGTCGGGGCTCTTTCCGGGGATGATTCCCTGATCGAAGCTGCTGATCGGGTATTCCATAATATTATCGAAAAACAAATGTATATTACCGGCGGTGTTGGTTCCACCCACATTGGCGAATCGTTCTCCTTCAATTACGATCTTCCTGCCGATCGCTGCTATACTGAAACCTGCGCCTCCATCGCCCTGATCATGACTGCTATCCGGCTCAATCGAATTCATCCTCATGGAAAATACGGTGATGTGATTGAAAAGGCCTTGTTTAATGGCATTCTTTCCGGCGTATCGCTGGATGGTACCAAATATTTCTATATGAATCCGCTGGAAGTATGGCAAGATCGGGTGACCCATCGCAATGATCTGCACATCGACGGAGAACGCCAGGGATGGTTTGGCTGTGCTTGCTGCCCGCCCAACGTACTGCGTACTTTGACCGGGCTGAGCACTTATTTGGGCGGCCATGATGAAAAGAGCCTTTATATCGATCAGTATATTTCCTCCGATCTTTGTGCCTTCATGAAGAGCGGTAAGTTCTCTCTTACCATTGATTCTCAGTTCCCCTGGCAGGGCGAAGTATCTATTACGGTAAAGGATGCTCCTAATGATTTCCTGCATCTCTATATGCGTCTTCCAGGCTGGGCGAGGAATTATACATTAACAGTTAATGGCGAAATGGAACCTGCTGCAGTAGAAAATGGATATCTGCTTCTTTCCGGAAAGTTTGAAAAGGGCGATGCTATCCATCTGACCTTCCCCATGCCCATAGAAAAAATGCAGGCTACCCTCTTCTCCCCTGATTATGCCGGTAAATTCGCTGTCACCCGGGGGCCGCTGGTCTATTGCCTGGAAGAAAAAGATAACGGCGCACAATTATGGGCGCTCTCCCTGAACGATCAGCTGCTTACCCCGGTGTGGGATGAGCAGCTGCTTGGCGGTATTATGAAGATTGAGGGAATGGGGATCCGTGAGCTGCCCGTTCTTTCCCTGTATTCTCCCGTATCTCCCGAAGCCCGGGAAGTTCCTCTTACCTTTATTCCCTATTATTCCTGGGGAAATCGCGGCAAGGGCGATATGACAGTCTGGATCCGTCGATAATTCATCTCAAAATGAAAGGAAGCATCCGTATGGCCAAAATTACACTGCATCCCGGCCGCTGCAAAGGAACCATTAACAAAAACCTTTTCGGACATTTTTCTGAGCATCTGGGCCGCTGCATCTACCAGGGCATTTTTGTGGGCAAGGATAGCCCTATTCCCAATGTAAATGGCATGCGCAAAGACGTTGTGGATGCCCTGAGGAATATCAAGGCCCCCGTTCTCCGCTGGCCCGGCGGCTGTTTTGCCGATGAATATCATTGGGAAGATGGTATCGGCCCGCAGGAGGCCCGAAAGCGCATGGTAAACACCCATTGGGGCGGCGTGGTGGAAGATAATTCCTTTGGTACCCATGAATTTCTTGAATTGTGCAGTCAGATTGGCTGCGAACCCTATATCAATGCCAATGTCGGCTCCGGCACCATCCGTGAAATGTCCGAATGGGTGGAGTATATCAACAGTGACGGCGATTCCACGGTGGTCAAACGCCGCTGGGAAAACGGCCGGAAGGATGCTTGGAATGTGAAATTCTGGGGCGTTGGCAACGAAAACTGGGGCTGCGGCGGCAACATGCGCCCTGAGTATTATGCTGATGAATACCGCCGTTATCAGACCTATTGCCGTAATTACGGAAATAACAAGCTTTACCGTATCGCCTGTGGCCCCAATGTAGATGACTATAGATGGACGGAAGTGCTGATGCGCAACGCCGGCCATTATATGGACGCTTTAACGCTGCATTATTATACAGTAACTGAAGAATGGGCCGATAAAGGCAGCGCCACTGAGTTTACTAAAGAACAATATTATAAGACGCTCTACAAATCCGCATACATGGATGAGCTAATTACAAAGCATCTTCAGATCATGGATCGATATGATCCCAATCATAGAGTTGGCCTGATCGTGGATGAGTGGGGTACCTGGCATAATGTGGAGCCCGGTACCAATCCAGGCTTCCTCTATCAGCAAAATACCATGCGTGACGCCCTTGTTGCCGCAATTACCTTCAATATCTTTGCCGGTCACTGTGACCGCGTTGTAATGGCAAATATTGCCCAGACCGTGAATGTGCTGCAAAGCGTTATCCTCACTGAAGGGGATCAGATGGTGCTCACCCCCACCTATCACGTATTTGATCTTTACAAAGCCCATCAGAATGCAAAAGCCGTTGATTGCCATGTGGAAGCTGAAAATGTCGGTGTTGACAAGTGGCAGCTTCCTCAGATCACTGCAGCGGCTTCTGAAAATGATGGTGTGATTACCCTTACCTGCGCCAATATCAGCGAATGCGTTCATGCGCACATTTCTGTTTCCACGATCGGTTGCGCTCCCGGCGCTGTAGTGGGACGCATTCTTGCAGGAAAACCCCATGATTTCAACGATTTCGGCGATACGAAACTGCAGCTTCTCCCCTTCTCCGATTTCAAGATTGAAAATGATCAACTGAAAATCAATCTGCCGCCCTGCTGTGTAGCAGAATTAACCATATCGAAAGAATAAGAAAAAAGGCGATGGGGATTCTCCCCTCGCTTTTCTCCACTTAAAAGCCCCGGCAAAAATTGAACTGCCCCAGAATATACGGACTGCACAAAAAAGCCCCTGAGTAGGAGAAGTGCTTACCTGGCGTGCCGAAGCGAGAGAGGAGGCATGCCAGTTTTTAGCTGGATGCGCTCATGATTGTAAAAATGGATGTATCTAT
>JAFQOD010000050.1 GCA_017395685.1 Clostridia bacterium | reverse complement strand
GAAAATCTGCTGAAGCAGTTTTTCATTCGATCCATCACATTTACTGTAAAAATGGTTTTTCAGCCCCAGATTTGGAGCTGAAAAACCTATTTTTACGGTCGTAAATTGATATAGGAAGCAAAATCCTTTTGCTCCTCGCCGGCGCCCATGTCGCCGGCTGCGGATTCAAAGTCGAAGGGCTGCGGCCCTTCGACGCATCCCAGGGGTTTTTTGACAGTCTGAAGCACCGCAGCAATGCGGTTCTTTTTTTATGCGGAATTTCCTGTGAAAAGCCTCCCTTGTGAAAGGGAGGTGGCCTGAAAGGCCGGAGGGATTGCTGCCTCCCTTGTGAAAGGGAGGGGGACCGCTTTAGCGGTGGAGGGATTGTATCCCCGCAAGGAATCAGCATACCGCTTCCGTCAGCGCAAATGCCAGGAAGCCGGCACAGGTGGCAAAGGCAGCGCCGGTTGTACATTCACCGGTATCCTCATGCACACTTTCACAGGCCACGCCATGATCCATGGAGGTATGCTGAAGATGCCTCAGCGCCGCCTCCTTATTCCCGCTGAGCAGGCTGTTGCAGATCGATAGAATCCAGGGATGGGGAGCATGCCTGCAGCCAATTTCGGCAATGGCATGCCCCGCAAAGGATAATTCATAATCCTGGCTGCGGATTTGCGATACGGTGTTCCTCCATACAGGATCATCCATACCGCAAAAGCCATAGAAGGGCAAAAGCTGCAGGCTTCCCGGCGGCTCATCATAGATATCCCGGCGGCCCTCCAGATCGATGGACCATGCATAGATCCCTTTTCCCTGATGCTCAAAGATGCAATGCGCTTTGATAGCTTCCCGGATCCGGGCGGCTTCATCCATCAGCTCCGGGCGATCCAGCCATTCCCCAAGCAGCCCCATCGCCTTCCATACCAACACGTTATCATAGGTCAGATACGGGTAATTGTGCATATCATCCGTAGGCTGAAGAAAGGTTGAATACAGCGCCGTATCCGGATGCCTGCGGGAGCGAAGGCGGGAAAGAATGCTTCCCAGCGCAGATGCAATATCCGCTTCCTTGAGAATCGTCCGATCCTGTGAAAGATGGATATACCGTTCCAGGGCGATCACAGGCGCGCACAATTCATCCAATTCAAATCCGGGCTCCAGCACCGTGCCGTCGATATAACGGCTGTGAATGCCAAAATGCCTGGCCTGGCGATGAAAAACAGCCATCAGCAATTCCCGGGCATACAAAGGATCCGCCTGCACAATGGCAGGAAATGCCCATAGCAGGCTATCCCGATCCCAATACGCAGCGGAAACATAATACCGGGGGCTGCGCGACGTCATCATGCATAATTCTTCGGTATCAATCGTGCGGCCGGAAGCAAAGAAAAAGGCAAAAAAACGATTGGTATTCAGCAGCTTCCGGATATGGCTGTCCTCACAGGCGGTTTCCCGTGCAGAGAGCCATTGCATGGTACGCTCCAGCAAAGCGGGATAGCCCTGCCGCAGCAATTCCTTTGCGGAAGCAGCGGCGGCAACTTCCTCATAACCAAGCCCCCAATATACATCCAAATGAAATTTCTGCCCGCTGAGCAACATTTCTTCTTTATATATATCATATTGGAATCCATCCTGCCGCCACTGAGCGCCCTGATCAATTTCGCTGAACGGCTGATCATCGCCGACAATGGGCGCCAGGGCAATCATGGGCATACCCGGTACCTGCTGAAAGACGAACATATGATTCCAGCCGGAAAGCTTCACCTGCTTTCCTGCCTCCAGGGGAATGCTCTCATTCACCGTATGAAGGGTTTCATCCCAGCTGCCCCTGACGCCGATTGAAAGGCGATGGGGTTGTTCGGTGTGATTTTCCCCTTCCAGATGGATGATAAAGCCCCGCTCCCCCACAGGCGCCAGATACGAGCAGCGAAACAGCATCCCCTGCCCATCTGATTGAAACGCCGGAATCCAATCATGCGCCCGATCCCAGACCGGGGCCAGATCAATCTGCTGCCCATCGATTGTGAGATAGGGCGAAATCAGGCCATGCTTTCCCTTCAGCTCCAGCATGCCTTTCAGCTGCATATACAAGCAGCTGATCCCTTCAATGGCGCCATCCTCTTCACGAATGGTCGGCAGTGAAACATATTCATTCCCTGTCACCTGATATGCCTTCATATGGGCCCTCCTGATGAAGCGAAGGGGAAGGCGCACGGGCCCTCCCCTTCTGAATGATTCCCCAGAGATTAAAGAAGACCGGCATCCTCCAGCTGCTGCTGAATATCATCCAGCGCTTCCTGGGCAGAAATGTCATTCATTTCAAGGGTGCTCAGCACATTGTTGATGATTTCGCTGGCAGCGCCGGATTCCTTCAGCGCGGGCGGAGCGGCAGCAAAATCCATGCTGTCAAATACGGCCTTGCGGTTGGCGGGAGGGGTGACTTCAACATACTGGCTCAGCTTACTCTGATCGGCGATGGTGGGCAGCTCCCAGCTGGCATCCAGACGCAGCTGGACGATATCGGGATCGGAGCCCATGGCATCGGCAAACCTGGCGGCCGCTTCCTTCTTTTCGCTGGAAGGAGAAACGCAGTTTACATTGGCAAAGAAGAAAGTGGATTTGGTGGCATAGCCGGGCTCAACGATGATATTCCAATCAAAGGAGCACTTTTCGGTAAAGGTGGGGAATGCCCAGATACCGGTGATGATCATGCCCAGCTTGCCTTCCTGGAACAGATCCCAGTCGCCCCGGCCGGCCATATCCTCAGCGGTGGGCTGCACATGGCCTTCGCCCCGGACGCGCTTGACCATCGCTTCCAGAACAGCCACATTTTCGGCGGAATTGACGGTAAAGGCGGTATAATCCTCATTGAGCAGGCTGCCGCCGTTGCTCTTGACAGACTTGTAGAATTCATTATAGGTAATGGGCTGGTAGATGCCCCAGATATCATCCCCCAGGGCCTTGATGGCTTCAGCAGCAATCTGCACATCAGCCCAGGTCCATTGGTCATTGGGATAAGCGATACCGGCCTGATCAAACAAAGCCTTGTTGTAGATGAGCACACAGGTGGAGAAGCTCATGGGAACGGCATACAGCTTGCCGTCGGAGGAAACAGCGGCCAGCGTGCCTTCGGAGTAGCTGGAAGCATCCACAAGGCCGTTCAGATCCGCACAGGCATTGCGCAGCATGTACGCCAGGAAGTTTTCCATATTCATTTCGAATACATCGGGGGGGTTTTTGCCGCCGATGACAGTGGCCAGCTTGGTGAAGTAATCATCATAACCGGTGATCTGAAGATCGACTTTGATATCGGGATTCTTTTCTTCAAATACAGCGATCATCTTTTTGAGGGTTTCTTCCTGGGCACCGGCGCCGGAGAAATGGGCGTAAGTGATGGTTACGGGTTCAGCCAGCGCAGAGGCGCAGAGGCTGAGCGTGAGAACCAATGCCAAAACCAACGAGAGCAGTTTTTTCATGTAGGGTTCCTCCTCTTGAAATATTTATGGTCTAAACGTGCGCGCCGCGTTTAGATTTCTTATTTGAGCCCGCCAAGGCTGATGCCCTGATCCACATATTTCTGTGAAATCAGGTATACTGCCAGAATTGGCAGAATGGTGAGCACTGCGCCTGCCATGAGCACATGCTCATTATTTTTGTACATGCCGTTCATATTGCCAAGGGCCACCTGCAGGGTCTGCTTATCGGTGGAGGTAAGCACAATCAGGGGCCACAGATAGCTGTTCCAGCTGCCCATGAAGGAAAGCAGCACCATCGTGGATAAGGTGGGCAGCACCATGGGAAGCATGATCTGGAAAAAGATCCGGTACAGGCTTGCCCCATCCAGATGAGCGGATTCCAGATAGGCGTCGTTGACGCTCATCATGCTCTGCCGCATCAGGAAAACGCCAAAGGCATTGGCCAGGGAGGGCAGAATCAATCCGGTATACGTATCCAGCAAATTCAGCATGCGCAGGATGATATAATTGGGCACCATGGTTACTGTGCCGGGGATCATCATGGTGGCAAGATAAAGCCCAAAGAGCTTGCCGCTTCCCCTGAAGGGCAGCTTGGCAAATACAAATGCCGCCATGGATGCCGAGCCCACTGCCACAAGGGTGCAGGCAATGGAAAGGATCAGGCTGTTCAGGGTGGCCCGGATGAAGGAAAAGCCCTGCATGTTGAACACACGCACATAGCCTTCCACGGAAGGATGCTCGGGAATCCACCGGATGGGGATGGTGCGGATCGCCTCTGATCCCTTGAAGGAGGAGGATACCATCCACAGAAAGGGAAGGATGGTCACCCCAACGATGATGCACAGCATCAGATAAAACAGCGTTCCCTTGAAAATCCTTTGCAGCTTCAGATTCTTATGCATCATAATTCACCCACTTCTTTTGCAGCCAGAACTGGATGGCTGTGAATATCAGAATCAGGGCAAACAGAATCCATGAATAGGCGCTGGCCAGCCCCATTTTGTATTGCTTGAAGGCATATTTGTAAATCCGTTCAAGGAATACCGTGGTTGCGCCCCCGGGGCCGCCGTTGGTCATGATAAGCACCGAATCAAAAACCTGCAGCCCATAAATGATATTGATGACGATCAGAAGAAACAATGTGGGCGAAATCAGGGGAAGGGTGATGGCGGTAAGCCGTTTGAAGCCCCCCGCGCCGTCGATGGATGCCGCCTCATAATATGCAGGATCGATGGATTTAAGGGCCGCAAGCACCATCAGGGCATAATAGCCCGTATCCTTCCATACCGCTGCCAGCACCACGCCGGGCATTGCCCATTCCTTGCTGTTCAGCCATGCCGGCCCCGTAATGCCGATGGCCGCCAGCAGCTGATTGAGCAGGCCGTACTTGCCGCTGAGAACCCACTGCCATACAACCGCCGCCGCCACCCAGGAGGTGATAACGGGCGTGTAGGTGATGGTTCGGAAAAGGCCGTGTCCTCTGAAGGATTTATTCAGGATCAGCGCTTCGCACAGGGAGGTAAGCAGAATCAGCGGAAGATACAAAATCAGATAGGTAAAGGTATGGGCAAGCACCTTGGGGAATTCGCTGCCGGTAAGAATGCGGCGGTAATTGCCCAGCCCCACAAAATTCATGGTGTTCATGGGCATGAGCAGATCATAATCCGTAAAACTGAATACTGCCGAAGCCAGAATCGGCAAAAGGCAAAAAACCAGCACGCCGATCACCGACGGCAGCAGAAAAATGACCGTTGCCCGCCGACGGCCCGCCTGATTGGGAAGATACATGCCCTACGCCTCCTTTTCGATGCTCACTGCCTGATGGGTTGCGGTGATGCGCAGTCTTTGGCCCTGATGATACAGGCACAGGGAAAGGGAGCGGATCTCCCGGGGGAGATGGGGCTTCACGCTGAGCTGCCCATTTTCGGTCCACAATCCCAGGGCGCCGTATATCAGCGCCTGCCAGCTTGCCCCCAGCGCCGCCATATGGATTCCCTCGCGGCCTGTATTGCCCAATACATCCCGCAGATCAAGGAACAGCGATTTTTCAAAATAGTCCCAGCCTTCCTTCATCAGTCCCAGCTGGAACGCCAGATGGGCATGCACCCCAAAGCTGAGGGTGCTGTCATGAACCGTAAGGGGCTCATAGCAATCCCATACCGCCCGCTTCTGTTCCGGAGTGAAAGCATGGGGATGCAGCACCATCAGCTGCACCAGATCGGCCTGCTTCAGCGCCCGGTAGCGCTGCATCCTATCAAAGCAAATGGTCTTGTACAAGGGCTGCCCGCCCCCATGCCGGAGGGGCAGCGGCTCCAGCCGCTCAAACAATTCATCCTGCAGATAGAGCTGCCTGTCCGGATCATACAGCAATGCAATATGATCCGCAAAATGCTGCAGCGATGCATCGGCGGTATACCGGAGCGCCAGATGGACATTGTGCCTGGCCATGTAATTGGTATAGGTGTTGTTGACGGCAGCGCCGCAATACTCATCCGGCCCCTTCACAAAGAACGTGGAATACTGCTGCTTTCCTTCCTCCCAGGTGAACCGGCTTTGCCAAAAGCGGGCGGTTTCGCAAAACAGCTCCTGCATCTGCGGCGTTACAATCGCCCCGGTGATTTCCGTATAGCGATGGATGGCATAGGCCACATCCGCCGTAATGTGGGCTTCGCAAAAGCCGATATCCCAGCTTTCGCATTGCTCCAGACCGTCGGTGGAGCACATCCAAGGGAACCGAGCGCCGGAAAGATTCTGCTTCTTTGCAAGCGCTTTTGCATCCTCCAGCCGATTGAGGCGATACAGGGCCAGATTCTTTGCGGCTTCCGGGCGGTGCCAGCAGTAAAACGGAAAGAGAAAAATATCCGTATCCCAGAAGGTATTGCCCTTATACCGGCCGTGGGTCAAGCCCCTGGCGCCGATGGATACATGGGGATCCCCCGCCGCATTGCTGCAAAGCAGCTGGAAAATGTTATATCTCAGGGCCCCCTGCCATTCATCCGCCGCTTCCAGGCGGATATCGCAATCCCGCCAGAGCGCCTGCCAGGCCCTCTGGTTTTCGGCCCACGGATCAGCAGCGGAGGGATTGGCCTTTTCATCATCCATCAGGATGCGGATGCGCTTTTCCAGCACACAGGGCGGCTGGATCATGCCCCCCTCCAGCATCTGCCCATCCAGCAGCAGCTCCTGCATAAAGGTGATCCGCCTATGGCTGTGAACGGTCTGCATGGAAAGGGCCTGGGGATGAATGGATACCGTTTCCAGCAGCTGAACCGTCTCCGTCGAATCCACCATCTGATCATCATGCACCGGCAGATTCCGCACCTTGTCATCCCATTGGATTTCTGCCGGAATGGCATCTCCTCCATCAATGGTCCACCGGACGCACAGTAGCTGGGGATCCGCCATGCTGGCCATGCGTTCGCACCGGACATTCTGCCAGGATTGGGTGAGAACGCCATTCTGCAGATTAAGGCTTTGCTCCGTCACATCGCCCTGCCCCACTGGAAAATGCAGCACATCCGGCAGCTGTACCAGATCGGTAATGCCCGATTTTACCTGTTCATAGAGACCGGCACGGAAGATGGCATGGCAGCAGGGGGTTTTCTTTTTTTCCTGGGTGGAAAAGCCGCGGACGCCAATGTATCCGTTGCCAATGGTGAAAATGCTTTGAGTATAATCCGTCACAGGACCGGAGTACTCAATGCTCCAAGGTTTGATCCGGACGTCACCCATCTTCCTTCCGCCTTTCATATACAGCGATCTGATCCAGGGCGCAGCATGCCCGAATGGTTTGCCCGCCCGTATATTCTTCCCCGGTAAATACCTGCCGCCATTTCCCTTCAGGCAGATATACGCTCCGCTCCCGCTGCCCCTGATGCACAATGGGCGCAACCAGCAGCTTCCGCCCCAGCATATACTGATCACAGCAGGCACAGGCCCTTTCATCCTCCGGGAAATCGATGCACAGATGGGCCATCATCGGCCGCCCCTTTTCAACGCAGAATGCGGCTTCCTTTACCAGATAGCCTTTCATCCGGCGGCGGAGATTGGCAAAATAGACGCTGATATGCAGGATGCTTTCATCCCCCAGCTTATCCGCCAGATTCCATGGGCTGCGGTCGTTGATAAAGCCATCCTCATGGGTGGCGTAAAATTGGCCGCTGCGCGGCTCCGCATGCCATTGCATAATGGCGCTGAAGCAGGCCATGGCGCTGGCACGCAGGTACAGCTCCGCCGTTGGCAATTCCCCTGCAAATCCGCCGATATCAAATCCCCAGAACAGCACGCCGGATAATCCCGCGCTCAGGCCGGCAGTCAGCTGCGATTTAAGTTCGCTCCATGTGCTGAGCTGATCCCCCGCCCAATGCAGCGGGCGGGTATGGGCGCCGGTGTAATCCGCACGGCTGAAGGTAACGCCGTTAACGCCATTTTCCCTCATGAAGCGATGATAGGCATCCACATATTGCCCGGGGTACAGATTATGCGCCTCCAGGCCGGTCATGCCGTTGAACAGGCGGGCCGCAGAATCAAACAGAAATTCACCGCCGTCTGTCTTGAAGCCCTCCACCCCCATATCCAATAGATACTGCCGCTTGCCGAACCACCACCGGATGGCTTCGGGATTGGTAAAATCCGGCAGAAGGCTGTGATGAAACCAGTTTTCTGTGATCCGGTAGGGGGTGCCATCCTGATTGAAAATGCAATAGCCCTTTTCGATGGCCTCCTTTTCATCCGCAAGCAGCGCATCCCCCGGCTCCCCATCCCATTCATATTTGATAATGGGAATCTGCCATAGGATCAGATGCAATCCTGCCTCCCGGATGCGCTTTACTGTCTTGGCAGGATTTTTCCAATGGGCATGATCATTCCAGCGATAGAAGGTTCGCTCGTCGCTCCATGCCTCCAGCACCATCACATCCGCGGGATACCGATACCGCTTCAGGGCATCCAGCTGCCTATCCACCTCCTCATCGCAATTCCAGCCATTGGCGCTGATCCACAGGCCGAAGGCCCAGTCAGGCGGCAGCACCGGCTGCCCTGTATGGAAAATAAACTGCCCAAGCACCTGCGCCGGAGCGCCGAAAAAGTAAATATCACGGAAAAGAGGATTGCCGCATATCTGCTGCTTTACTGAGAAGGTTTTTCCAAAGCCCATCCGGGCAGGCACAGCGCTGTCCCTGAAGCAGCCGAAGCCTGCCTCCGTCATGAAAAAGGGAATGGGCAGATAGGTCTGATCCCCCTGCCGGGTGAATTTTTCCACCACCCTGCCATTGCTGCCGCTTCCCATTTGATCCACCTGATGAAAGCGTTCGCCCGTTCCCCATACATGCCGGCAATGAAGGCGCCCCAGCTGCTCAATTTCTGTAATGCCCTTCCCCTTGCCATAGCGGATGCGATAGCCTTCAATCTGCAATACCGGTTGATTACTGAAACGTTTAAGTTCCCAAACATACGGCCCATTTCCAACGGACAGCGAAAAGCCCTCTTTGAGAGGAAAGCTGCTTTTTTCACAGACCGGCATGGCCGGCGGCGTACCGGTCATTGCGCTCACGGTCAGCTCCGGCCCCATCTGAAACAGAAGGTGAAACCCATCAAATACCATGCACAGGGCCCCATCGCCGGCCATCACTGCTTCAGCCTGTCTGCATTCCATTTCGCGCTGGGGTTCAAAGGAGAAAAGGGGGCTGGTTTCACGATCTGTGCACAATTGATAGCGGATCTGATCCCCCCATGCAAAGCAACCCAGATCAAACCGGAAATGGCGTTCATCCTGCCTGACGGGGGCAAGCACTTTTTCCCTTTCATTGATCCATAGCTTCAGCACCGGCGCTTCCTCCGCCCTGCAATATACCTGCACAGGCTCCCCCTCCAGGGGCAGAAAGGGATGACGGGCAAAGCCGCAATCCTGAAACGGCGTCAGGCCCTCCGGTAAATGTTTAAGCATCCCCACCCCTCCTTTTGACGGAATCCCGCTCAATCAGCCGCAGGGGCAGGATACACTCGGTATGCTCCTTCCTGCCGGATTGAACGGCATCCAGAATCAGCTGAACGGCCATTGCCCCCTTTTCCGGGATATTCTGATGGATGGTGGTCAAGGAGGGATAGCTCATCTGCGCCAGATAGACGTCATCAAAGCTGACGATGGATACATCCTCCGGAATGCGCAGATTCTGCTCCAGGGCCCCCTTGATCAGACCCATGGAAATCACATCGGCAGTGACAAATGCCGCTGTTTGCTTCTGCCCCCGGCGCATATATTCATAGGCGGCTTCAATGCCGTATTCATAATCAACCGTTCCGGAATAGATGGCCTGCTCATCCAGGGGAATGCCGGCGGCCTGCAATGCATCGCAGTAGCCCTGGTAGCGCTTGCTGTTGACCCCATGCTCCCGCAGGGAGCCGCTGATGAAGGCGATATCCCGGTGCCCCATCCTGATGAGGTATTCCGTTGCGATCCGCGCGCCCTCCCGGTCTTCGATGCCGATGGTATGAAAGGAGGTATCCTTCACATAGCTATCCACCAGAACGATGGGAGCGTCGATGGCCTTGAGGGCCTCCAGATTCCTGCCTGGATAGGTGCCCACAATAATGATGCCGTCAACGCCGCGATTGCGGGCGATATTCACATAATCCTGATCCTCCTGGGTGCCGGACAGCAGCAGATGATACCCATTCTGGCGGGCGTGATATTCGATGGAGGAAAGCAATTCCCCGTAGAAGGGATTGGAAAACATCAATTCCTTTCCCGGCTCAGTCTGAGGAATCAATACGCCAATCAGATTGCTCTTGCGGCTGGAGAGGCTGCGGGCATTCAGATTGGGGACGTAATTCAGCTTTCTTGCCGCCTCCAATACCCGCTGGGTGGTTTCGGAGCTGATCGTTTCGGAGGGCGTACGATTCAGCACATAGCTGACAGTGGTTGCCGAAACCCCCGCTTCCCTGGCCACATCCTTGATGCTCACACGCTTCATACAGCTGCTCCTTTGGCGATTGTTCATTCACTTTAACGTTTCAGTAGTTTTATCATATCTCAGATTGTCCGGATTGTCAAGTGGAAAAAATCACGGAATCGCATGACATATCTTCCCCCGGCGAAGTTTGGCGGCTTGTATGCCGCGGCATAGAAGCCCTGCTTAAATAAAAACTTCCATATATTGCTAAATACATCTTGCGTTTCATAACAGATTCCATTATAATATAAGTTAGCAGACAAATGCATTTCTTTTGTTATGCAAAAAGGAAAGGAAGGAAAGAACATGAAAAAGACGGTACTTCTGTCGATCGTGATGGTGCTCGCCCTGAGCATGGCCATCACCGGCAGCATCGCCTATCTGTCCGATACCGATAGCGATGTCAACGTGATGACGCTGGGTAATGTGGACATCGAACAGCTGGAATACCAGCGTGTTGTGGAAAACGGCGCTTGGGTATCCACCGGCGAAACCGACACATATAGCTACACCCCTGATAAGCTCGAAGGATTCAAGCAGGCCAAGCCCCTGTATCCCGCCTATTTCGCCGATGGCGATATCAAGTGGGATGACCGTATTGATTCCCATCAGCAGTCCTGGAAGCAGATTGATGCCCCCGGCTCCAATCAGCTGTTTGACGACAGCGTGAAGGGCGCTATGGACAAGTTTGTGTTTGTCAAGAACACCGGCGCTTCTGATGCCTACGTGCGCACCTGGTTTGCTTTCGAACAGGGCAGCGTAGCTGGTGATAAATTCGAAAACATCATCAAAACCAACGGCGATGCGGATCACTGGGCTTGGAAAACTGTGGCCAACGATGTCGAAATTGGCGACAACAAGTATGTAGTTGCATACGCTACCTACACAGGCCCCAAGTCCAATCCCACCGGCATTCTGGCCGCTGGCGATACTTCCTATCCCAGCCTGCTGCAGGTGTACATGATGCCCACCGCCACCAACGATGATGTGAAGGCCATCGATGGTAACGGCGACGGCCTGTATAACATCCTGGTATTCTCTCAGGCTGTGCAGACCATCAACTTCCCCAATGCTGAAACTGCCCTGAATGCTGCTTTCGGCACCGATCATCCCTGGCATGATGAAGATACCCCCTCTATTCCCGTCTTGGTAGATACTGCCGATCAGGCATACGAAGCTTTTAGTTCGTTTGATAAATCCGGAAAAAGCGGTACGGTTATTTTGAACGCAGATTATAACACTGCTGATGCTCAGAACCATTGGAGCAGCAACAGGGAGTATGCCCTCAGAGCGGCAGGCACCGATGTTACATTCAATCTGAACGGACATAAGGTAAATCATAACACCTCTTATCAGGATGAAAAAAATACAGGCTATACCTATCTCTTTACGACTGCTTACAATGGCAAGCTGACTGTCAACGGTGAAGGCGGCTCCATCTACTCTGAAAATACGGATGGCCATGTGAGCATCTTCTACGCCCAGGGCCCCAGCGAGATCGTTATTAACGGCGGCGAATATCACGCTGTTTCCGGTGTCCCTGTATGGGCAGGTAACGGTGCCAAGGTTACGATCAACGGGGGCAAGTTCACTTCGAGCAAGAGCGGTAATGATGAGGAAATGATCTACTCCAGCGGTGGCATAATTGATATCTACGACGGATTTTTCCATAGCGATTGGGAAAGTCGTCCCGTTAATGTTGCGAACGCCAACAGAGGCACCGGTTTCATTAATATTTACGGCGGCACGTTTGTAAACTTTGATCCTTCCACCGGCGGTGATGATCCCAATAATATCAAGGTGATGGATGGCTATAAGGTCGTTTCTGAAACCCAGGAAAACGGCGATGTCTGGTATACTGTTATTCCTGAGTAATCATTGCTTTCCTTCCCCGTTCTCCATCCGGAGGGCGGGGATTTTTTTGTTATTCTTGTTGGCAGGCATCAATTGACAATCAATCCCCCGCTGACATATAATCCAGAAAGAAAAACGGCACAGGGAGGGATGCCCGTGAAGGAAGCACAGGGACGGATTTTTGATTCGGCGGAGGCGCTGATCGGCGGCACCTTCGCCGTATCCGGCAGCCGCTGCCCCAACATCATCCGCTGCTGGCCCATTGCCGCTGGTGGCAACACCAGCCTGACCATCAACGGCGGCACCTTCAAGACCAATTCCGATCGTACCGCGACCTACATCTGGAGCAAGAATGACACCGCTTACAACAAGGAGCCCGCTGGTCGCTCCTATGTGACCATCAATGGCGGCACTTTCGAAGACATCTTGCTGGAAGTGGACGGCTATGTGGATGATCATACCATCGCCGCTGACGTAACCGGTATCACAATGGTCGAAGGCGGCTTCAACGGTTACGTGGATAAGGACGGCAATCAGATCTGATTTTCACCTTTCATCCAATCCGCGCCGGTATCCCTGGGCAGGGATACCGGCGCATTTTTTATCCCTGGAAAGGGCCGGGGGGATTTTTCCCTGTGCTCTTATCAAGGCGCTTCCCCTTCCCCCATCCCTTTGCGCAGCATTTCAATGGCCCGCTTTTCCATCCGGGATACGTAGGAGCGGGAAATGCCCAGCACTGCGGCTACCTCATGCTGGGGATGCATTCTGCCGTCCAGCAGGCCATAGCGCATTTCGATCACCAGCCGTTCCTTTCTGGGCAGCTCCTTCACCAGATGCCGCACCCGGGAGAGGGATACCTTCCTGACCACCTCTTCCTCCACCGCATCCCCCTCGGTGCCCAGGATATCGATGAAGGAAATATCATTGCCCTCCCCATCAGTGCCGATGGGATCGGAAAGGGATACATCCCCCTTATGCTTCCGGGAGGCCCGAAGCAGCATCAGCACCTCATTTTCAATGCACCGGGCGGCATAGCTGGATAGCTGGGATCCCGTTTCCGGCCGGAAGGTGTTCACCGCCTTGATCAGCCCCAGGGATCCCACCGATACCAGATCATCCTGGGTATAGCCCGGCACAGTATATTTGCGCACGATATGGGATACCAGCCGCAGATTATGCTCGATCAGCTGCAGCCGGGCCTCCTCATCCCCCTGCTGCATGGCAGCAATGCATTTCGCCTCCTCCTCCCGGGAAAGGGGCCGGGGGAAGCTGCCCCTCCCCGATACCATGCCGAAGAAAAACAGGGCGTCCTTGAACAGCCAATACAGAAATTGCAGCATGCCCTCACCTCCGGGGCAGTATATGCAGCGCCGGACAGGGAAAATGAAAAAGCCGCCGCATTTCACGGCAGCTTTCATCATTTGACCGGGCGTTACAGCAGGGCCTTCAGGGCGCTGCAGGCGGCGTCAAAGGCGATATCGGAGGTGGGATAGGCGAAATCATCCATCACCGTCTTTTCCCCATGCTCCAGATTTTCCAGGCCGGAAAATACCTTCAGATGGGGCTCTACCGACAGATGCTCCCCGCCCATGGCCTTGAAATCGGAAAGGATTTCCGGAAGATGCCCTGCGCCCTTGCCGGCGGGCACCACCTGGCCGGAGGGCAGGGCATCCTTCACATGCATGTATTTGACGAAGGGCTTCAGCATTTCCCAGGCGGAAAGGGTTTCCTGGCCCGACTGGATGAAATTGGCGGGATCGAATACGCATTTGAGGGCGGGCAGTGCATCGAAAATTTCCCGGCAGCGGGGGGCGATATCCCCATAGATGCCCTTTTCATTTTCGTGGCACAGATCAATGCCCGTGCCATCGGCGATATGCAAAAGCTGGCCCAGATAATCCATCACCTGATTCCGGTAGGCGGCGGGATCCTTTTCCCCCGGCATATAGAAGGAGAACATGCGCATATTCTGCGCCCCCAGGATATTCGTCACCTCCAGGGTGCGGCGGAAAACCTCCAGATGGCCTTTGAAATCCCCGTCGATGGCGATCTTGCCGATGGGGGAACCGCAGGACCAGACCGTCAGCCCCGCATCATCCATCATTTTTCTGATCTCCCCGGCCTGGGCAGGGGTGATGGTGGATACATTGCCGAAATCCGTATTGCGGATTTCCAGGCCCTGCAGGCCGTTTCTATGCATGGCGGCAATCTGATTTTTCAGCAGGGGGGATGCCTCATCGGCAAAGGCGTACAGCTTCATAAGGGGAGCCCTCCTTTTATTGTATGTTGGTGCTTTCCAGCAGGGATTGCACTTCACCGAAATACTGATCCACTTCCGCATCGGTGAGCTTCATATGCTTTTGCAAAAGGGATACGATCTTCGTTGGCCTGATCCTTGCGTAATATTTCACCGCATTCACATTCTGCCGCCATTCCTTCATGGTGAAATGGGGCCATCGATCCAGATGCCGGGGCAGAAGGATTTCCAATTGCTCCTCCATGGCAAGGAATTTTTCCTCCACAAAGGGCCACTGGAAGGAAAGCTGCAGAATTTCCGCAAACCGGGCAAGGAACTTTTCTTTCATTTCCGGCACATTGAGCAGGGCAGCCAGGGGCTCATGGCGGAAGCCCTGGATTTTATCGCTTACCTTTTTCAGATAATAATTCATGGGCGCCTTATCCAGGGAAAGGAAGCCCGCCTCCACATCGAAGAGCAGATATTTCCATTTCCCTCCGGGCACCCGGTATACCCGCACATTGGTGAAATCATCATTCCCGATGATGATTTCAAAGGCGGCGTGGGTAAAGAGGCTGTCCACATCCAGATTGGCCAGCACATAATCCAGATTTTCCGGATCATTCAGATCCTTTTTTTTGCAAAAATCGCATAAGGCAAGCCAATCGGTATTATCGCCGTTCTGCAAAAATTCATCCCGTCCGGTGCGGGCCAGGATATCGATGGCGTCCACGGCGTCCTCATCGGTGACGCCCTCCCACTGGGCGATGAAATGCTTGTTGATCTTTTCCCTCAGGTTATAATGCCCCCAGAATTGGCCGTTGATATATACCTCAATCACCAGCGCATCCTGATAGATGATATCCAGGGGCTCCGCCAGGGAGGAAATCACCACGTCCCTGAGCCTTGTGGAAAAGGCATCAGAATTGGCGCCCCGGAGCAGCAGGGATTTATAGCTTTCATAATCCCGGTTGGGGAAGGGATTGAAATAGAACCTGTCGGGGCCATAGGCCTTCCGGGCATAGAGGGCGATGGATTTCTGGGCATTCTGCCGGGCGGAATGGCCGGAGGCGGTGAAGGTGCCCAGCTGATTGATTTCGCACAGGCCCTCTGCATTGAAAAATTCAATATTGGCGGGATATTCCCATTCCTTTTCGTAATTGGGATAATCCGGATTATTGCCCTTTACCAGGGCGCCGGTCTTTTTATCGAAAAGATATTTTTCATCGGTGATCAGGGAAACCACAGGCACGGGCTGCTCCTCCCCGATAAAGAAGGAGGCGGATACCGTTTCCGAGGGCACCCGATTGTCAGCAAAGGCCCGGATGCGCAGCACCTGGGTCTTCTGGATGGCCAGCCCCTTTTCCGGGAAGGCCTTGGATTTTTCCGTGGGGGTGGTGCCATCCAGGGTATAGCGGAGGGCGGCATTTTCCGGCCCCTCTGCGGTGACGATAATCCCCTCCCCATAAAATCCGCCGGGGGTGAGGATGCGGGGGGCGGAAAGCCGGGCGGGATGGGCGGTCTTTCCATTCTTTGCGCCGGGGGTAGCCTCCTCAAAGAAGCCGTATTCGCTGCCGCCCAGGGGCAAGCCCCAGGAAACATTGCCGTACTGGGGCAGAATCGCCAGGGAGGAAAGGGTGGTTTCCCCGTCCTTGTCGGTTAAAATCACCTTATCCCCGGAGGCGGAAATTTTGAAATTGGCATAGAAGGTGCTGCCCTTTCCGGGGCTCACATCCTCCCCGGTGCAATAGACCAGCAGATATCCCCCTGCCTTCAGGGTGGTTTTATCCGGGAAGGCCCATTTTTTCACATTCTTTGCGCTGTCGGAAAGATAGCTGCCGGAAAGATTCACCGTCTTTTTGCCGCTGTTGTAAATTTCAATCCAGTCATAGGCCTCCCCGTTTTTATAGACGCCGTTGGAGGCCATCACCTCATTGATGATCAATTCGGCGCAGGCCGGGGCAGCCAGCAGCATAAACAGCAGCGCAAACAGCAGCTTTTTCATGCCGTCCTCCTTTAATAGTACAGGGGGTTATCTTTCTTTTTCCGGTCGGGATCGATAAATTCCACTTCCATCCGGTCGAAGGGCAGATCCTCCACAAAATGATCCTTCAGAAACCGGGCCTGGGAAAATTCATCCCAGTCCCTTTCATGCCGGGGCAGGATCATGGGCCGGGGCACATCCAGATCATGGCAGGCCTTTTCCAGGGCATCCTGCCAATCCTCGATGGCGCAGGGAATGGTGATATCCTTTTCAATTCTGTTTTTGCGCATCATGCGCACCCAGATACCGCAGGCCATTGAAAACGCCCCCTTATCAAAATTCGGTTTATGCCTTCATCAGTGCCCGCTCCGCCGCCAGATTTTTCCGCCGGGCCACCGCCAGATAGCAGCACATATGGGCAAGGAAGGTGATGATCCAGGAGATGGGATAGGAAATATACAGCGTTTCCATCCTGGGGTCCATGGCGAAAACGGTATACACCCAGATCAGCCGGAGGGCGCAGGCCCCGGACAGGCTGACCAGCATGGGCGCAATGGAATAGCCCATGCCCCGCATCTGGGAGGCGGCCACATCCATCAGCCCGCACAGGAAATAGGTGGGCAGGATAATGCCCATGCGCACCATGCCCCTTTCGATCACTTCCCGGTTATCATTATAGAGGGAAAGCAGCGGCTCCCCGAAGGCATAGGCAATCATGCCCACCCCCAGGCCCACCACCCCGGCGACCAGCAGGGATACCCACAGCGTTTTTCGCACCCGGGCATACTGCTTGGCCCCCCGGTTGGTGCTGGCCAGGGTAACAGTGCCCTGGGCGATGGAATTCATGGATACATAGACAAAGCCCTCGATATTGCTGGACGCCCCGTTTCCGGCCATCCACAGATCGCCCTTGAAATTGATGGCGGACTGGATGATCACATTAGACAGGCTGAACAGCGATCCCTGGATACCGGCGGGCAGGCCGATGCGCACGATCTGGCCCACGCATTTCATATCCAGCTTCAGCGCCCGGAGATTGAGACGGATGGGCTTATCGGTATGCAAAAGATGCAATACCACAAATACGGCGCTGAGCACCTGGCTGGTAACGGTGGCAATAGCTACCCCCGCCACATCCATATGGAATACGATCACCAGCAGCAGATTGAGCAGCACATTCACAAGCCCTGAAACGGAAAGATAATACAGGGGCCGCTTGGTATCGCCCATGGCGCGCATGATGCCCGCGCCGAAATTATACACCAGATTGGCCGGCATCCCCAGGAAGAAAATCTTCATATACAGGGTGGCCAGATCAATCACGTTATCCGGGCTATCCATCAGCTTCAGCAGCGGACGGGAAGCCACCAGCCCCACCGCCATCAGAAATACGCCGGAAATAAGGGCCACCATCAGGGAGGTATGGGTGGCCCGGGATACCGCCTTGTGATCCCCCGCCCCATTGGCGTGGGCGATCACCACATTGGCGCCCAGGGAAAAGCCCACAAACAGATTGGTAAGCAGATTGATCAGCGCCCCGGTGGAGCTGACCGCCGCCAGGGACTGGGCGCTGGCAAACTGGCCGATGACCACCATATCGGCGGCGTTATACAAAAGCTGCAGAAGGCTGGTGGCCATCAGCGGCAGGGAAAACCGGATCAGCTGGGGGAAAAGCGGCCCGCTGGTCATATCCACATCATGACGCCTGCCCCGGAACATGGTTGCTTCATCTCCTGTTTCTTAAAAATTTATATCATTTCTATTATATCAGCATTTTCCGGGCAGGGCAAGAAAGCCGGGCGGGGAAATGCACCCCAAATGTAAAAAATCTGCCCGCAGTCTCCTGCAGGCAGAAAGAGAGGATTGGGTTTTTTATTTTGCCCTCTGGAAGCAGGCGGTGAGGGTGACAGAATCGGTGAAGGAAAGGGAGGTATGGGCCGCAGCGGCATCCGCCAGCTGCCCGTTTTTTTGATTGATTTCCCAGCCGGTAAAGGCCATTCCCTCCCCCGGCACGGCGGTAACGGAGATGGGATATTCGGGGAAATAGAAAATCTTCTGGCTGCCGGAAATGGGGATCTCCCGGCCGTTGATCAGCACATGCCCCTCCCCTTTGGTTTTGACGGTGATGGTGACCGCATTCTTCAGATGGAAGGCGGAGCGCATCAGGGAAGCAAAATTGTTTGCCCGGCCGCTGAAGAAGGCGGAAATGGCGTTCATATTGCTGTTCATATGCCTTTCCGGATCCCACTGGGCCACCCACTGGGGCCCAAAGCGCCTGTAGGTCATGGGAATATAGGGGGAATATTCCTCCCGCATATGGGAAAGCATATCGCTCACCCGCCGGTTGGTGAAATACAGGCTGCGGATATCGCTGAAGGAAAGAATCAGCATTTTTTTGAATTCCTCATTTTTCAGCAGCGACTGCACCATCAGGGCGGGATGCCCCTCATCATATTCCTTTTCCAGGGAATCCTTGATATTATTCACCCTGTAATTCTGGCCGTTATCATAAACCCCGGAGGAATAATCGCTGTCATAGAGCATCATGCGCCATTTGCCGTCGGCATAGGGGCTGTTTCCCCGGCCCGGCTCCCGCACCCGCCACATCTGCCAGTTATTGGATTCAAATAATCCATCCTGATTGTAGATATACAGATGCAGCGCCACCAGATCCGCAAAGGACTGCATATCCAGCATTTCACATGCCCGGGCATAGAGGGCGGGATCGGCCATATCATTCTGGGTGATGAACCGATGCATCCCCCAGTAATACCGTTCATCCCCCTCCTGCCCGTCATCCACCCGGTATACCTTCCAGGTGATCACATAATCGTTATCGATGCCGTAGTGATTCTGGATGTGGTGATCGCTGTATTCCTCATTGAGGGTGTATACCCCCCAGAATTCCCCGTTGATAAAGGCGATGGCCGGCCGGTTCTTTGCCGTTTCCAGGGAAAGCCCTGCCGAAAGATTGGTAATCAGGGGATCCCGGATGCGGCCGAAATCCCGATCGTTGCCCCCGGCCCTGAGGGTGATGGATTTGTATTTTTCAATCAGCTTCCCCTCCTCATCCCGGTTATCGGGGAAGAAGGGATAGATCATATTCTTTTTGCCGTATTCCTCCCGGGCGATGAGGCGCAGGCTCTTCTGGGTGCCGCCCCGGTTGGCGCCGCCCTTGATGCGCAGGCCCATCACCTGGGAAAAATCATTCCCCTCGCCCATCATGAAATCCACCATCACTTCCCTTTCCCAATCCCTTCCGCGGGAGGTGAAATTGGCGGTGATTTCCCAGGGCTCGTAATACTCGGTCTGCTGGGCGTCCCAATCCTCAAATACCTGGCCCAGCACATAAATGCCGTATTCGTAATCGAACAGATCCCTTTCATCCGCCATGATGGAAATGACGGGCAGATCGCCGTATAATTCCTCACGGTCATAGCCGATAAAATAGGTGCCCCCCTTTTCCGCCGTCCATTCCCCGTCGGGCAGCAGCGCTCGGGCACGGATCACATGGCCGGTGGGAAAATCCTGCATGGGGATGAAATTTTCTTCAATGTTCACCCCGATCCGCTGGCTCAGGGGATCGGCTACCCCCACCGTCATGCTCAGGGAGAGGGGCTCCTCATACAGATCGCAGAATTCATCCGGGGCGCAGCCATCCAGCGTATAATAAATCTGGGCCCCCGGCACCGGGCAGGTGATTTCCAATTCAAAGCCCCGCTTGTAAAAGCCGCTTGCATGGCTGAAGGAAAGCCCTGCCTCCTCCCCCTGGGCAATGCCGGAAAGGCAGAGGAAAATCAGCCAAAGAAAAATTCCCCGGATCACGGCTGCTTTTTTCATATTTCATATTCTCCCGTCCATTTCTTTCCATCCCATTATAGCATGGAAAAATCCGCCCGGTCAACCATGCCGCCGCCATCCGCCGCAGGATATGAAATTTCCCTTAATATTATGAAATTCCCTGATTTTTTCTTTACATCCGGGGCAGAATATGGTATACTTTTAAGTGGGTCACAATTCGCCCACTGGGGCAATGTTTGTCCAAGAAAGAAAGGGGGCCTGTGCATGCAGGATGAACTGAAATTTCTCAATCGCATGGCGCCCGATCTGATGGCAGATATTGGAAGAAGGGCCCAGGTATTATCCAGCATAGAATCCATGCAGCCGGTGGGCAGGCGCGCCCTGGCCGCCCGGCTGAATCTGCCCGAGAGGGAAGTGCGTACCGCGGCCGCCGCTCTGAAGGAGCAGGGGCTGATCACCATGGACGCCGCCGGCATGCAGCTGACCCCCCAGGCCATTGAGGTGCTTTCCGGCGCCCGGGATCTGAGCCGGGCTATGTTCGGCCTCACCCGGCTGGAGCAGGCCCTGTCCCGGCTGCTTAATGTGCCCTATGTGGTGGTAGTGGCCGGCAACGCCGATGGGGATGCCCAGGTGCTCAGGGAAGTGGGCCGGGCCGCCGCCCATCGGGTGCATAAGCTGATGCAGTCGGGCATGACCCTGGCAGTGGCCGGGGGCCAGACCATGAGCGAAATGGCCCACGGCATGCAATCCGCCACCCCCATGAATGTGATGGTGGTGCCCGCCCGGGGCGGCATGGGATCCCATGTGGAAACCCAGGCCAATGCCGTGGCGGCGGAAATTGCCCGCCGGGTGGGGGGGCATCACAGGGTGATGCATCTGCCCGATTCCCTGGAGGCAGCTGCCCTGCAGGAAATGATGAAGCTGCCTGAGGTGCGGGAAACGGTGGAGCTTTTGCAGCGGGCTGATCTGGTGGTGCACGGGGTCGGCCGTGCGGATGTGATGGCGAAAAAGCGGCATCTTTCCGCAGAGGCCCTGGAAACCCTGAAAAAGAAGCAGGCTGTGGGCGAGGCTTTCGGCGATTTCTTCGATTTTGAGGGCCGCACCGTGCTGCAGACCAGCACAGTTTCCCTGGGGCTGAATAAGCTGCATAAGGAATGCCCGGTGGTGGCCGTGGCCGCCGGGGAACGAAAGGCGGAGGCCATCATCGCCGCCACCCGCCATGAAAAGCATAATTCCCTGATCACCGATGAAGCGGCAGCGCAGAGGATTGTATCCCTGCTGCAGGGGGCGGGGAAGTAATTCTGAATTGGGAATTCGAAATTCGAAATTCGGAATGCTATATGCTTTCTAAAATTCTTTCCCATGCTGCCATCTGCAAAGACCGGCAGCAAATCCCAATCACTGATCAACCATCTGTAATTCCGCATTCCGCATTTCGAATTCCGCATTGATTTGATTCCACGGGCTTTTAGCCCTTGGCATACAACACCCAATAATAAAAATTTAAAGGAGTGCCCATCATGAACAAGAAGTCCATTGAAGACGTCGTCGTAAAAGGTAAGCGCGTTCTGGTTCGCGTTGACTTCAACGTGCCCATGGATGGAGACAAGATCACCGATGAAAACCGCATCGTTGGCGCCCTGCCCACCATCAAGTATCTGGTGGAAAATGAATGCAAGGTTGTGCTGTGCAGCCATATGGGCAAGCCCCACAATGTGTTCAATGATTCCCTGAAGCTCAACAAGAAGGAAAAGGCCAAGATCGCTGCCCTGCCCGAAGAAGAGCAGGAAGCCGCCACCGCCGCTGCCCTGGAAAAGGCCAAGGGCGATATCGTGAAATTCTCTCTGGCCCCCGTTGCCAAGCGCCTCTCCGAACACCTGGGCCAGGAAGTGCTCATGGCCAAGGATACCGTGGGTGAGGATGCCAAGCAGAAGGCCGCTTCCCTCAAGCCCGGCCAGGTGCTGGTGCTGGAAAATCTGCGCTTCCATGCCGAAGAAGAAAAGAATGATCCCGCTTTCGCCGAACAGCTGGCTTCCTTCGGCGAACTGTATGTGAATGATGCCTTCGGCACCGCTCACCGCGCCCATGCCTCCACTGAAGGCGTGGCCCACTATCTGCCCGCCGTTTGCGGTTACCTGATCGAAAAGGAACTGCGCATCATGGGCGGCGCTCTGGAAAATCCCGATCGTCCCTTCCTGGCCATCCTTGGCGGCGCCAAGGTATCCGATAAGATCGGCGTGATCAACAACCTGCTGGAAAAGGTTGATGTGCTGATCATCGGCGGCGGCATGGCCTACACCTTCCAGAAGGCCATGGGCGGCAAGATCGGCAATTCCCTGTGCGAAGATGATAAGATGGATCTGGCCAAGGAACTGCTGGCCAAGGCCGCTTACAAGGGCAAGCGCATCGTGCTGCCCGTGGATAACGAAGCCGGCGATGATTTCAAGGATGACTGCCTGCATATCACCGTCCATTCCCAGGAAATCCCCGATGGTTTCGAAGGCATGGATATCGGCCCCGTTACCCGCAATATGTTCGTCAATGAAGTAAAGCGCGCCCACACCATCATCTGGAACGGCCCCATGGGCGTTTCCGAATTCCCCACCTTCGCTGCCGGCACCCGCGCCGTGGCGGAAGCCGTGGCCAATAACCCCGGCATCACCATCATCGGCGGCGGCGACAGTGCGGCTGCTATCCAGAAGCTGGGCTTCGCCGATAAGGTGACCCATGTTTCCACCGGCGGCGGCGCCTCCCTGGAATTCCTGGAAGGCAAGGAACTGCCCGGCGTGGCTGCTCTGAACGATAAGTAAGTTTTTTGTGGGAATATTGCGAGAGGACCTTTCTTTTGAAAAAGAAAGGCCCTCTCGCGCTCTCCCAAAGAAAACTGTTACTGGATATTTCTTGATTGCCTTTCTATCAACTGATTTCCCAGTGATACTTGGGAAAAGCCTTAATTTAGAAATTAACACGGGGAAAACACAAGCAAAAGCCAATTTCCCTTTCATCCCGTATAGGTTTTCGGAAGGGGTGCAGGGGAAACCGCTTTTGCCTTCAAAAGCGGTTTCCCCTGCATAAACATGGAGGAAAAAAATCATGCGCACTCCCATCATCGCCGGCAACTGGAAAATGAATAAGACCCCTGCCGAAGCCAAGGAACTGGTAAATGAGCTCAAGCCCCTGGTGGCCGACGCCGCCGCCACCGTAGTGGTCTGCGTGCCTTTTGTGGATCTGTGCCCCGTGCTCAAGGCCGTGGAAGGCACCAACATCCACGTAGGCGCCCAGAACGTGCATTTCAAGGAATCCGGCGCTTACACCGGTGAAATTTCCGCCGCCATGCTGAAGGAGCTGGGCGTGGAATACGTGATCATCGGCCACAGCGAACGCCGTCAGTATTTCGGCGAAACCGACGCCACCGTAAATCTGCGCACCCTGGCCGCCGTGAAGGCCGGCCTGACCCCCATCGTATGCGTGGGCGAACGCAAGGAAGAGCGTGAAGCGGGCTACACCAACGCCCTGGTGGAATATCAGACCCTGATCGCCCTCAACGGCCTGACCGAAGAGGAAATCAAGAATGTGGTCATCGCTTACGAGCCCGTATGGGCCATCGGCACCGGCCTCACCGCCACCGATGAGCAGGCCAATGAAACCATCGGCGTCATCCGTGCCGCCATCTGCCGCAAGTATGGCAAGGAAGTATCCGATTGCATCCGCATCCAGTACGGCGGCAGCATGAATCCCAAGAATGTAAAAGGCCTGATGGCCCAGCCCGAAATCGACGGCGGCCTCATCGGCGGCGCTTCCCTCAAGGCCCCCGATTTCTCCCTGGTTGTCAACTACGATAAGTAATCCTGTCAATAAAAGCGGCCCGGTGCATGATCTGCACCGGGCCATTTTTTTGCGGCAATATCATTGCTGCCGTTCATAATAAATAAACATCCCAGCCCCAAAGTTCAACCGGATGGCATTGAAATCATTCTCGACCACGGCGGAAACCGTTTCATCCTCTATGGTGAGCATCAGGATGGTTTGCCCTTCAGATTGGGTCATAAACCAGGTGCCCTGATCCCGATCCTCGCCAAAGGTCATGGCAAAGCTGCCGTCTTTCCTGATATCAATGGTGGAATGGGCTTGGGTTCCCTCCAGATTCATCCGTTCACCGTTATTTTCCGCATAGACCGACGTATAGAAGCCCTCCAGGCCCGTAGCCGGCGCCTTCTTTTCATCCACGCCGGTAAACTTCAGCAATGCACTGCTCCGTCCCAGCCCGCCGATCACATATTCCCCGCCCCAGGAATATCCGACGCTGACGGGGGCAGTGGGAAGATTAAAGCCCCATGTCTGAACATTGCTTTCAATCTCCTCAGGCACGGATACAGGCGTCAGGGACAGATCATCCAGCTTCAGCATCTCAATCCTGCCCGCAATGCCCCTTTCCTGAATCGCCAGCATGGCATGCTGCCCATCCCGGGCCAGGGCAAAATTGATCACCTTATCCTGGAGGAACGGTTCCTTCTCCTGATCCAGGAGGAACTGCTCCATGGAGAGCAGATTCCCCGCCTCATCCATCCGGAATACATAGGCGGCATAGGGATTTGCCTGATTGCTGCGGGTCAGCACCATGCCGTAGCCGGATTCCGGGGAATATTCCAGCCGCTGAACGGTCTGATTGCCCTCCTGGAGAAAAAGCTGCCGCTGCCATTCCCCATTTTCCCTGCGCAGAATGGCAAAGCCGCCGCTTCTGCTGGACAGATCAAGGATGAACAGATCATCATTCACTCCGATCAGCGCCCGGAAAACATAGGAAATCCTTTCCCCATCCATCTCATCCATGCAGGAAAAGAGGGGGGTATGCCGGCCGGTCGCCAGATCATATTTCATCATCTGATACTGGCTTTCATAGGCCTTGCCATACACCATATAATACAGGGCGGCAGAATCGGCAGAGAAGCCCGCATGGGCCATCAATCCGCCGCCGGCCTTGGTGGCTTTGCCCAGCCAGGAGGCAGGGGTGGTGATCTTCTTTTCCCGGATGCTGCCCACATGCAGGCCATTCAAGCCCTGCAGCCGCATCAGCGTTTCCGTATAGGTGAATACAAAATGCATTTCATCCGGCGCCCAGATCACCTGAAGGGCCTTGAGATTGGCAGGGCTTGCCAGCATCCTCTGGATCGCCTTATGGGCGTCGCTGCCCTCCTCCACCTCAATGGGCAGGGGCGTGCATGCCCCGGTTTCCGTTTCATACAAAAGCACCGTCTGCTGCAGATCATCCGCATCATGATTCAGCCCGATCAGATAGGCGCCGGAGGGGGATGCGGAAAGCCAGCCGGCGTTATACGCGCAGGGCACCGCCGCCTCCCGCAGGGTATAGCTTTCCCCCAGGGCCAGGCAGGGCGCCAGCATCAGCAGGGCCAGTAACAGCGCAAGCAATTTTTTCATATTCGTTTCTCCTTTCCGGATCAGCAAATCATGGGTTTCTTTCATTATAGTGGATCTGCCCCCATTTTGCAATCCATTCTCCCTGCCGGGGCGGCATATTTTTCTTTTCCTGCTTGACAGGCCCTTCCTTTCCCTTTATCATGAAAGCACGCGGAAGGAGCGATCAGCCATGCCCATGCCAGCCATTGTGGAAATTGATCTGCACGGCAAGAATGTCTATCAGGCGAAAATTGCCCTGGACAGCCTGCTGAAACGGGCGGATGCATCCGTTTATCGCATCCGGGCCATCCACGGCTTTCATCAGGGCGAAATGCTCAAGGAGCTGGTGCAGCAATACGGCGCCCATCCCAAGGTGAAGGGGCTGAAGGCCGTCAATCCCGGCTGCACCGATCTGATTCTGCGGGAAAAATAAGCAAATGATAAGGAAGGAAGGCCCTTTATTATGAAAATGATTGGCGTTACCCCCGCCCTCTCCGATACCCCCGGCCGGCTGATTATCAATGAGGATTATCTGCAGGCGGTGATCCGGGCAGGGGGCCTGCCCGTGGTGCTGCCCCTGACCGATGATGAGGCCCAGATG
This sequence comes from Clostridia bacterium, assembly GCA_017395685.1. Taxonomy (GTDB): domain Bacteria; phylum Bacillota; class Clostridia; order Christensenellales; family Aristaeellaceae; genus RUG563. The sequence goes on along the minus strand of JAFQOD010000050.1, from coordinate 8,673 downwards.
GAGGAAATACTGCAGCGGATCGATGGGCTGCTGCTCTCCGGCGGCGCGGATGTGGGCCCGGAATATTACGGCGAGGAAACGCTGCCCTGCTGCGGTGAAACATCCCCCCGCCGGGATCAGATGGAATTTTTCCTGTGCAAAAAGGCCCTGGAAATGGATCTGCCCATTCTGGCCATCTGCCGGGGGCATCAGGTGCTCAATTGCGCCCTGGGCGGCACCCTCTATCAGGATATCGCCACCCAGTACAGTGAAGAGCTGAAGCACCCCCGCTATGAAGTGCCCCGGGATCAGGTGCATGAAGTGGTGGTGGAAAAGGATACAAAGCTGCATCAGATCACCGGCCTTTCCTCCCTGAAGGTAAACAGCCGCCATCACCAGGCGGTGAAGGAAGCAGGCCAGGGCGCCATCGTATCCGCCCGGGCCACCGATGGGCTGATCGAGGGCATTGAGGTGCCCGGAAAGAAATTCGTGGTCAGCATCCAGTGGCATCCCGAATCTCTTTCCGATTATGCCCCCGACGCCCAGGCCCTCTTCAACGCCTTCGTTTCTGCCTGCGGAGGGAAGCAATGACCGAAATCGCCCTGGTGGCCGATCTGCACGGCAATCTGCCCGCTGTGGAGGCCCTGGACAAGGATATCAAGGCCCGGGGCATCAAAAAAATCTGGTGCCTGGGGGATCTGGTGGGCAAGGGCCCTTCCTCCGCCGAAACCTATGATTGGGCGGTGGAAAACTGCGAAATCATCCTGATGGGCAATTGGGATGAGGGCATCGGCGCCCGCCGCTTTCCCAAGGATGAATTTTATTACGCCCAGCTGGGGGAAAAAAGGATGCAGGGGCTGCTCTCCTTTTCCATGGAGCATATCTGCATGATCTCCGGCCGGAAGATGCGCCTGTTCCACGGCCGGCCCATTATGCCCGGCCCCTATCATGTGCATCTGGATAAAAGCTTCCTGCTGCCCTATTTTCAGCCGGATATCGATATCCTGGGCTTTGCGGATGTGCACAGACAGGGGCAAAGGGTGCTGGATGGAGGGCGCATCCTCTTCAATACCGGCAGCGTGGGCAACGGCCTGGGGGCGCCCATGGTGCAGTATGCCATTCTCCGGGGGGAATTGGGGGGCGAAAAAAAGGCGCCCCTGGATATCGCCATGGTCACCCTGCCCTATGACCGCAAACGCGCCCTTATGGATACCGATAAGGCGGAAAAGGCCGGATTGGTCAATGCCGACGCCTTCCGTAAGGAAATCATGACGGGAGTGTATTCAAGATAATGCGGAATTCGGAATGCGAAATTCGGAATTATAGTTTGATAAATGAATAATCGTAATGAATTCCGCTATAAATTCCACTGCTGCTTTTTACAGCAAGAAGCATTCTTTCTGCTTACCATTCGAAAAAAACATTCACGACATTCTGTAATTCCGAATTCCGAATTTCGAATTCCGAATTCTAACGAGGTGTTCCCATGATCCGCTTCGGCCCTGCCGGCAATTCTGAATCCTTCTATGCCCAAGGCTATAAATCCAGTCTTCAGGCCCCGGAATGGCTGCATTCCATGGGGCTTTCTGCTTATGAATATTCCTTCGGCCGGGGAATCAGCCTATCCATGGAGATGGCGGAAAAGATCGCCGGGGCGGCACAGGCCCATGGTATCGCCGTCAGCGCCCATGCCCCTTATTTCATCAATTTTTCCAATCCGGATCCGGAAAAGCGGGAAAATTCCATCCGCTATATTGAGGATAGCGCCCGGCTGGTCACCGCCATGGGGGGCGATCGGGTGGTGGTGCATGTGGGGGCCATGATGAAGCTGACCGAGGAAGAGGCGCTGAAAAACTGTGCCCAGGGGCTGAAGGAAGCCTACCGGCGGCTGGATGATCTGGGGCTTTCCCACATTCATCTGTGCCCCGAAACCATGGGCAAGAAAAACCAGATCGGCGATCTGGGCCAGACCCTTGCCTTCTGCCAGATGGATGATCGCTTCATCCCCTGCATCGATTTTGCCCATCTCCATGCCCGGGGCCAGGGGGCGCTGAACCGGGCGGAGGATTTTGCCGAAGTGCTCAATCAATTGGAAGGCGCCCTGGGCCTGGAAAGGGCCCGGCAATTGCATATTCATTTTTCCACCGTGGAATATACCGCCGCCGGGGAACGCCGCCACCGCACCTTTGCCGATCTGGATTACGGGCCCCGGTTCCATCATCTGGCGCCCCTGCTGAAGGAAAGGGGATATCAGCCCCGGGTGATCTGCGAATCCAGGGGCACCATGGCCGAGGATGCAAAAGCCATGATGGAAATCTATCAATCCGTTTGAAGGGGCCCCATACCGGGTATATAATCACTGTAAAGATAGAAAGGAATGAATGACATGGATATCACCGCTCTGTTTCAGCTTTCCTACGGCCTGTATCTGGTTACCGCCAGCCATGAGGGCAAGGAAAACGGCTGCATCATCAATACTGCCTGCCAGGTGACCAATACCCCCAATCAGGTGGCCGTCACCGTCAATAAGGATAATCTCACCTGCCAGCTGATCGAAAAGAGCGGGCATTTCGCCGTGAATGTGCTCACCGAGGATGCACACATGGAATTCATCGGCCGGATGGGCTTCAAATCCGGCCGGGATATCGAAAAATTCGCCGGGATGGAGGTTACCCCCTCCCTGTACGGCGATCCCATGCTGCTCACCAGCCGGGAGGTCAGCGCTGTGCTCACCTGCAAGGTGACGGGCAAGCTGGATGTGGGCACCCATATCATCTTTGTGGGCCTGCTCACCGACGCCGTCAAGACCGGCTTTGGCACCCCCATGACCTATGCCTATTATCACGCCGTCAAAAAGGGCGCCACGCCCCCCAAGGCATCCTCTTTCCAGGCTGCCCCGGAAACAAAATCCGATCTGCCCCAGTGGCGCTGCACCGTGTGCGGCCATGTGCATACCGGGGAAAATCCCCCGGATGAATGCCCCATCTGCCATCAGGGCAAGGATAAATTCGTAAGGGTATAAAGATAACCGGGCAGGGGGCTCTGTGCCCCCTGGACCGGCATCCACGATTTTTCTGAAATTGCTTTCAATCATCTTGTGTGCGTGTGATGCTTAAGGTTACGGCCTCCGGCGGGCAGGGGGATGATCCCCCTGCACCCCGCAATTCACGATGCTGCTGCCATACATCCCCCATCTTGTGTGCGTGTGCCGCTGAGGAAATGAATCGTGTGCACGTCCACGGGCAGGCGGCATCCTGCCGCCCGCCGGATGCGCAGCATCCGGGAAAATGAAGAAACGCCGGAGGAGAAAGCGAGCTTTCTCCCACGGCGTTTTCTCATTTTCACTTTGCCCGTGGAAGCAGAAAATATCTTCTTGCCTCACCGGCACATTGTTTGCAGATCTGTCATCAACCATCCGGAATACGGGTCCAGGGATGAAATCCCTGGTGCAGGGGTACGGGGGCCGCAGAGGCCCCTGCCCCGGTTAACCCCGGCTCAGTCCCGGTTTAACCCCGGTTCAGCCGCTCATCCCTCAATCCGCCGGGCGAATATCCGGCCGGTCCGGGCGATGAGGGAAAGCAGATCCGGGGCCAGCTCCCGATCGAATACATTCATGGCATTGAATGTTTCGAAACTCAGGGGCTTGCGATAGCCGATCTCCTTCAGCCCCTCCGTAAAGCGGCCCCAATCCAGGATGCCCATATAGGGGGCCAGATGCTGATCGCCGATGCCGTTGTTATCATGGACATGCAGGGTTTCAATCCGGTTCCCCAGCTTCAGGATGGCATTTTTCACATCCAGCCCCAGCAGCAGCAGATGCCCCGTATCCAGGCAGAAGGCAAACCGCCTTTCCCCGGCCAGATCATTGAGGGTATCCACATACCGGCATGCCTCCTCCAGATCCGAGCAGATGGCGGCATAGATCTTGCCCCGGTAGCGGCCGAACATATTTTCCAGGCAGATGGTGACGTCATTTTCCCGGGCGATATCTATCAGCGAGGCATATTTTTCAATATTCATTTCCCATTCCGTTTTCTTATCCATCTGATGATCATAGGGAAAGAAAAAGGGATGGATGACCAGCCGGCTGCAGCCGATATAACGGCAGCCCGCAATGATGCGCCGGAGGGCCTCCATCAGATAATCATTGTATTCCCCGCCCCCGGGCACTACGCAGGGGAAGGGGGCATGGGCCTGGAAATTCTGCAGCCCGTGCTTTTCCGCAGCATCCTTCCAGGGCCTGAAATACTGCAGAAAATCCCCGGCGGTGACAAAATCCGCCCTTTCCCGGCGGATGATGGCGTCATGGGTCAGAAGATGATCCAGATTGGCGTCCACCCCGTCAAAGCCCGCCTCTTTGATCATCCGATAGCCTTCGTCCATCCCCCATACCTCGGTCACGCCGCCGGTCTGCACACTGATGGGTATCATAAAAACGCCTCCTGTATCTGGAAAGTTCACTGTACTATATTTTTTCCCTTGCGTTTATGGTATCATTTCCCCTCCCCCTTGTCAATCAAAATTCCCCTGCACAATATAGCGGATTTCTATTGAAAATCCGCAAAATATATTTTATAATGGGTTTAGGAATTAAAATCGATTAAAAAGGAGCGTGTAATCCCCTATGAAAGCCATCGTAAACGGGCGCATTCTGATGCCTGATACAGAAATCCGGGGCAAGGCCCTTTTATATGATGAAAAAATTATCGGCGTTGTGGATGAGGCCGCTGCCCGGGCGCAGGCGGATGAAATCATGGACGCCCAGGGCCTGTATATCGCCCCCGGCCTGGTGGATACCCATATCCATGGCTATCAGGGGGCCGATGTATCCGATGATGATCCCGATGGGGTGCGGAATATGGCCCGGGGCCTGCTGGAAAACGGGGTCACCTCTTTCCTGCCCACCACCCTCACCGTGGATTGGGATACCCTGGAAAGCATCTGCTGCTCCCTGCGCCAGCTGCGCCAGGAAAGCGAACAGCCCGGATTCATGGGCGCCCAGATCCTGGGCATGCATATGGAGGGCCCCTTCATCAATCCCTCCAAGAAGGGCGCACAGAATGAAAATTATATCCTGAAGCCGGATGCCGCAAAGGTGCTGCCCCTTGCGGATATCATCCGGGTGATCACCTGCGCCCCGGAAATGGAGGGGGGCGATGCCTTCGTATCCACCCTGAAAAAGGAAACGGATATCTGCATCTCCATCGGCCATACCGGCGCCAGTTTCGATCAGGCCCAGGCCGCATTCCGCCTGGGGGTGAGCCGATCCACCCATACCTTCAATGCCATGACCCCCCTGATGCACCGGGATCCCGGGGTGGTGGGCGCTGCGCTCACCGATGATTCGGTGTATTGCGAATTGATCCCCGATACCTTCCATGTGAATAAGGCCCTCTTCCCCCTGATGCACAGGATGAAGGGCGATCATCTGGTGCTGATTACCGATGCCCTGCGCTCCGCCGGCATGCCGGACGGGGAATATGAAAACGGCGGCCAGGTATTCGTGCTCAAGGGCATTGAATGCCGCCTGCTGGACGGCACCATTGCGGGCAGCGTGCTGCGCTTCAATCATGGGGTGAAAAACCTGCGGGATCATGCCTGCATCCCCATGCATCAGGCTGTCCGCGCCGCCTCCCTCAATGCCGCCGCCTCCGCAGGGGTGGATTCCTTCAAGGGCTCCCTCACCCCCGGCAAGGACGCCGATATCATCCTGATGGATGAGGACTGCGAAGTATATAAGACGATTGTAAGAGGCGTGTGCAAGTATACAAAGTGAGGGTATGGCGGGAGGGGTGTTCTTTTTGAAAAAAGAACACCCCTCCCGCACCCACCCCAAGAAAAACTGCTTCTGGATGATGCCAATCGCCACAGGATCAACTGTTTTCCCAGTGATATTCAAGAGAAAACCAGGCATCAGTAATGGCGAAGCATATGTTGAAACAATAGGAGGATTTTTATGCTTACCACCATCCTTCCCCCCCTGGATCCTTCCTTCCAGCCCCTGGAGGCGGTTGCCCGTGCCTATGAAAGGGATGTGGCCGCATCCGGCCGGGGCGTGCCCTTCGGGGTATGCATTGTGCGCAATCAGGGCTATTGCGATTTTTACTGCATGGATATTTTCCCGGATGGGGAGGATGCGCGCACCATTCCCCTTCTGGACCGGCTGGTGAAATTCATGCTCTGGTCCCGGGGCGGATATCAGATCATCGTAGCCGGCAGCAGGGCAGTATATGATCATCTAAAGGATGCCTACCGGGAGGACGGCGCCCGCTTTTTCGACGCCGATTTCATGGCCGGGGTGTATGAACAGCCCTTCCAGGTAATCTGGGCGGACAGCGTGGAGGATGTGAAGGTATCCCGCTCCTCCGCAAGCAATGTGGGCCGGCATCTCAAGGGCTGCCGCATCGGTTTTGACGCCGGCGGCAGCGACCGGAAGGTATCCGCCGTCATTGACGGGGAAGCGGTATATTCCGAGGAAGTGGTCTGGTTCCCCAAGATCAATTCCGATCCCCAGTATCATTACGACGGCATCCTTTCCGCCATGAAGGAAGCCGCCGCCCATATGCCCCGGGTGGACGCCATCGGCGTTTCCTCCGCCGGGGTCTATATCGATAACAAGATCATGGTGGCCTCCCTATTCCTGAAATTGAGCAGGGAAGATTTTGCCCGCCGGGCCAAGACCATGTATATCGATATCGCCAAAGAAATCGGCGCCCCCCTGGAGGTGGCCAACGACGGGGATGTGACCGCCCTGGCCGGGGCCATGGAATTGAACCGGGGCAATGTGCTGGGCATCGCCATGGGCACCAGCGAGGCCGGCGGCTATGTGGACAAGGATATGAATATCACCGGCTGGCTCAATGAGCTGGCCTTCGCCCCGGTGGATTTCAGCCCCGACGCCATGGCGGATGAATGGAGCGGCGATATCGGCTGCGGCGTGAAATATTTTTCCCAGGATGGGGTGATCAAGCTGGCCCCTGCCGCAGGCATTCAATTGGATGAGGGCCTCTCCCCCGCCGAAAAGCTGAAGATCGTGCAGAAGGAAATGGCGGCGGGCAATCCTGAAGCCGCGAAAATTTATCAATCCATCGGCGTGTATTTCGGCCATGCCATCGCCTGGTATGCCCGCTTCTACGATATCGATCATGTGCTGATCATGGGCCGGGTCACCTCCGGGGAGGGGGGCGCGCTGCTGCTGCAGGAGGCGCAGAGGGTGCTTCATCAGGTATATCCGGAGCTTTCCGAAAAAATCACCCTGCATATCCCCGATGAGGCATCCCGCCGGGTGGGCCAGAGCGTGGCCGCCGCCAGCCTGCCGGATATCGGCTGAGCAAAATGCACTTCCCTGCTGAAAAAGCAGGGAATTTTTTATGGGGAATTTTCCATTTTCATGGAAGAAGCATCCTTTTTTGATCGTTCTATCAGTATCAAAGGAGAGAGGATGAACCCCCATGAAACGGATGAAATGCATTATTGCCTGGCTGCTGCTGACGGCCCTTGCCCTGCCTGCCCATGCAGCCACCCTGCTTTCCGATCCCCAGGCCGCCGCCGGCAGCCCCCTGCCCATCCAATCCATCACCAGCTATTGCACCGGCACCGACGGCAACGCCCTGCTGGATCAACAGATATGGACCTTCTTCCAGCGCACCCCCGGCCAGAATGATCAATGGGCCGGGCAGACGGGGGTGGATTTCACCCTTCAGCTGGGGGAATGTTCCGTGGATGGGCTGTGGATCCGCAACGGCCTGTGTATGAATGAAGCAGGCTATTCTCTCTATGCCCGGCCCCAGATCATCCGCATCGCCCTTCATCATGCCGGGGGCCAGAGCCAATACCGGTTCCTGATGGAGGATCGATACGATTTTTCCACCCAGTCCGCCGCCTGGCAGAATGGCTATCAGCGGCTGCAGCTGCCCCAGATCCATGCCAATGTGACCCGGATCGATGTGACCCTGGAAAGCTGGATCAACGGCCGGGAGGGCAGCGAAATCATCTGCATCACCGATGTGCAGGTGACGGGCAGCCAGGGCAGCCAGTACCCCGTTTACACCCCCATCCCTTCCCAGCCCTCCTGGCAGCCCGCCTTCACCCTGAACCGGCCCCTTTCCACCCGCTCCGGGCCCAGCACCGGCTATAATGAATTCGGCACCTTCCTCAAGGCAGGGGATGAAATCCGCCTGATCTCCCGGTATTACGACAGCCGCAATGAGATCTGGTGGGTGCAGGCGGAATTTACCTATCGGGGCGTAATGCGCCGGGCCTATACCGGCGCCCAGCGGATCAACGGGGATATTTCCTCCCTGCCGGTGGAGCAATCCCAGGGCAGCGCCCTCCTCACCCGGCAAGCCCAGCCCTGGAACGGCCCGGGCAATACCTACGCCCAGCTGGGCGATCCCATCCCCGCCGGCACCCAGGGCACCCTCTGGGGAAGGGAAAACGGCTATGCCCAGTTTGATTTCCTGGATGGAACGATGGGCAAACGCCGCCGGGTATGGATTGAAGAAAGCGCCCTGCAGCAGACATATTAATAAAAAAGATATCCCTCCGGAAGCATTTTGGACTGTTCCCTGAATAACGGACAATAGAAAAAAGACGCCTCCTGTTGTAGAATGGAAACTACGCCAGGAGGTGTTTTACATGTCAAGAGAGTACACAAAGATAGAAGAATTGGTAGTCCTAATCGAACAAAGGCAT
>JAFQOD010000049.1 GCA_017395685.1 Clostridia bacterium | reverse complement strand
CGCAACTGCTCTATAACTTCGCTATACTTTGAGATATCTGTCCATTTTCGTTTCTCCATAAAGTTACCCCCTGACGTAGTTCTATTATCCTACTTCAGGGGGCTTTTTGTCTATTGTTCGTTTTTACTGGTTCTGTTCAGATTTGAAAGGGAGCCTCATTCTGCGTTGGGGTGTTACAGCAGTGCCCGCTGGATTTTGCCGCTGGTGGTCTTGGGAAGCTCTTCCCTGAAGACCACGATGCGGGGATACTTGTAGGGGGCAGTGCGCTGCTTGACGTAATTCTGGATTTCCTTCTTCAGCTCTTCCGTGCCTTCCTTGCCCTTTACCAGCACGATGGATGCCTTTACTACCTGACCGCGGACAGGATCGGGGGCGGCGGAGACGCCGCACTCCAACACATAGGGCAGTTCCATGATCACCGATTCGATTTCGAAGGGCCCGATGCGGTAGCCGCTGGATTTGATCAGATCATCTACCCTTCCCACATACCAGAAGTAGCCGTCCTCATCCCGCCAGGCGGTATCGCCGGTATGATAGAGGCCGTCATGCCAGTTGCCCATCACATTCCGGTCGCTGCTGCCATAATAGCCGGTGAGCAGGCCGCAGACAGGCCCATTTTCGGTGCGGATGACGATTTCGCCGGTTTCGCCGATGGGCACCGGATTGCCGTCGGGATCCACAATATCCACATCGTAGAGGGGGGTGGGCCGGCCCATGGAGCCCACCTTGGGGCTCATGCCAGCCAGGGTACCTGCAATCAGGGTGGATTCGCTCTGGCCGAAGCCTTCCATGATGGATACGCCGGTGGCTTCCTTGAATTTCAGGAATACCTCTGGATTGAGGGCTTCCCCGGCGGTGGTGGCATGGCGGATGGAGGAAAGATCATATTTGGAAAGGTCTTCCTTGATCAGCATGCGGTACATGGTGGGCGGGGCGCAGAAGGTTTTGATATTATACTGCTTGAACAGGGGCATGATATCGGCGGCATGGAAGCGATCCATATCGTATACGAAGATGGCGGCCTCGCACAGCCACTGGCCGAACATCTTCCCCCAGAGGGCCTTGGCCCAGCCGGTATCGGACAGGGTGAGATGCAATTGGCCGGGGGCCACGCAGTGCCAGTATTTTGCGGTGATGAAATGGCCCAGGGGATATTTGTGATTGTGGCATACCAGCTTGGGATAGCCGGTGGTGCCGCTGGTAAAGAACATAAGCAATGGATCATCCCCGCAGGGGGCCTCTTCCGTGCGCAAATAGGAGGGGGAGAAAAACTGCACCTCGGCGTCATAATCATGCCAGCCGGGGCGGCTGCCGCCGCAGTAGATGCGGTTTGCCATGCCCTCGTATTCCTTCAGGGCGGCCTCGATTTCACTGGCGGCGCTGCCGTGGCTGGTGCACAATACGGCGCTGACCCCGGCAGTTTTGAAGCGATAGATATAATCCTTGCAAAGCAGCTGATCGGTGGCGGGGATGACCACGGCCCCCAGCTTTTCCAGGGCCAGCATGGCGATCCAGAAATGATACTGCCGCCGCAGCACCAGCATCACCCGATCCCCCTTTTTGATGCCCAGGGAGCGGAAATAATTGGCCGCTTTATTGGATTGGGCCCTCAGATCGGCAAAGGTGAAGCGCCGCTCCGCCCTGTGCACATCCAAGTGCAGCATGGCCAGCTGATCGCCCTTTTCCTCCGCCAGCTTATCGATGATATCGAAGGCGAAATTGAAGGAATCAATATCGTGATAGCGGATGGATTTGAGGGCGCCCCGATCATCCTCCACCCGATCGATATAGGGATCGCATACCAGCGCCTCATGGGGCGGCAGGGCGGCGATGGCCTCATGATGGGCGGGGGCCTCGGTTTCTTCCCCGGGGATAACGATGGCCATGAACAGGCAATCCTGGCCCTCGGCGGCAATCATGCCGTGGGGGGTGGAGGAGTCGAAATAGATGGAATCCCCTTCCCGGAGGGTTTCCGTATGATCGCCCACCTGCACCCGTAGCACGCCGGAGAGGATATAGTCAAATTCCTGGCCGGAGTGGGTGATGGTATGGATGGGAGCGGCCTGCAGGGTGGGATCGTAGGAATAGCGGGTGAAATAGGGCTCCACAATCTTCTTGCGGAAGAAGGGGGCCAGATTGCGCATTTCCACGCCCTTGATATCGGTGGTCACTTCCCCCTGGCCCTTGCGGGTGACGGTATAGGAAGAAAGCCGGGGGCTGGTGCCCTCGATCAATTCCACAATATCTACCCCGAAGGCCAGGGCGCATTTATGCACAAAGGTAAAGGGCATTTCCGCCGCACCGGCTTCATACCGGGCGCAGTCCTGCTCGGTCACATCGGTGAGCCTGGCCAGTTCGCCGATGGAATAGCCGGAAATTTCCCTCAGATCATGAATACGGGCGGCCACATCCCGAAGCATTGCCGGGGCCTGATTGGAAGCAGCCATGCAAAAAACCTCCTTTTCCAGTGAGAGGCGAAGAAAAAAGCCCGCCTCAAAGCAAATTTTCTTTGAGACGAGCTGAAATTCAACCCGCGGTACCACTCAAATTGCGTATTCTATACGCCTCTTCAGGCTCTATAAAGCCCTTCGCACTGACGCAGCGTACTCGGGAAGCCCCTACTGATCTGATTTCAGGGCCCCGGCTCAGAAGCTACAGCATCAGGTTTCTCCGCTGCCGGCTTTCAGCAACCGCCGGCTCTCTGTGATTGGAAAAAGCCCCGCCCTCTCCGTCATCGCCTTTGATTATGAAATTAGCAATAGTGTATCAAAGGCAGCAGGGCTTGTCAAGGCAGGGAAAACAAATTTTTCTATCTCTATACAATAGAAATACAATCATTGGGCATTGACATTTTCGCAAGAAGAGAGGATAATTTTTAGAAAGCATTTCCGTCATGATTGCGGGGAAAGGGGGCAGGCCGTGAAGCGGATCATTGTGATCGCCGGGCATTACGGCAGCGGCAAAACGGAGCTTTCCGTCAGCCTGGCCATGCAATTGGCAAAGGAGCAGGGCCGTCCCTGGCGCCAGCTTTCCCTGGTGGATCTGGATGTGGCCAATCCCTATTTCCGTTCCCGTGAAAAGCGGGATATGCTGGAAAAGGCGGGAATCACCGTGCATGCGGATACCTTCGGGGGCATGCAAGCGGCGGAATTGCCGGCCTTGACGGCTTCCCTCAGGGCGCCGCTGGAAAATCCTGATTGCCAGGTGATCATTGACCTGGGGGGCAATGACGCCGGGGCCAGGGTGCTGCGCCAGTTCAGGAAGTATTTTGAAGGGGATGAGCATGCCCTGTGGGCAGTGGTCAATTTCCGGCGGTATGAAACCCGGGATGTGTTGGATGCCCGGGCCCATGTGGAGGCCATCGAAAGGGAACTGGAGATGCCGGTGACCGGCCTTGTCAATAACACCCATCTCCTCCGGGAAACCACGGAGGAAATCATCCTGGAGGGCCATGAAAAGGCGAAGGCTTTAGCCCTTGCCATGGATAAGCCCCTCCTGTTTACCTGCTATCCTGCGGGCGTCATTGATGCAGGGGATCTCAAGGGCATTTCACCCCTGATGCCGCTGCAGCTGTATATGCGGCCTGCCTATCTGGATAAATAATGTGATTTTTTACTTGCTTGAAAGGAGCGAACCAATGATGCGGGCATTTAAGCTTGTTTTTCATCCCGAACGGTGCAAGGGCTGCGAGCTGTGCAAATCCGTATGCCCCAAGGGCGTCATCGGCATGGCGCCCCAGGTGAATCTGAAGGGCTATCATCCTGCCTGTGCCCTGGAAGAGGAAAAGTGCATCGGCTGCCAGAGCTGTGCACTGATGTGTCCCGATGGGGCCATTGAAATTTATCTCAAGGAGGAGGGCGACCAATGATCACCGATAAAGTGCTCATGAAGGGCAATGAGGCCTTTGCTGAAGCGGCCATTCGCGGCGGCGCACGGCTGTATTTTGGTTATCCCATCACCCCCCAGAGCGAAGTGCCCGAATATATGAGCCGGGAGCTGCCCAAAGTGGGCGGCGCCTTCGTTCAGGCGGAAAGCGAGCTGGGTGCCATCAATATGGCCTACGGCGCCGGCGCTGCAGGCGGCACGGTATTTATTTCTTCCTCTTCCCCCGGCATTGCGCTGATGCAGGAGGGGATGAGCTTCCTGTGCTCTGCGGAAGTGCCGCTGCTTGCCCTCAATGTATCCCGTGGCGGCCCCGGCATCGGCGGCATCCAGCCCGGCCAGGCGGACTATTATCAGGTGACCCGGGGCGGCGGCAACGGCGATTACCGCATTCCCGTCTTTGCCCCCAGCAACATCCAGGAAGCGGTGGATCTGCTCTATGAGGGCACGGAGCTGGCCCAGAAATGGCAGAATCCCATCATGATCCTGGCGGACGGCATGATCGCCCAGATGATGGAGCCCGTGCGTCTGCCCGAATATAAGAAGGTATTGACCCCTGATGAAATTGCTGCCCACCGGGATTGGGCCTGCACCGGCTTTGATGATCGGGGCGGCGCAGAAAACCGCCGGGTGGTGAAATCCCTTCGCATGCAGCCCGAAAAGCTGGAAGAGCATGTGGAATACCTGTTTGAAAAATATGCCCGGGCGGAAAAAGAGCTGTGCCGCTATGAAACGGAAAATCTGGAGGGCGCAGGAGTGGTCTTCGTCGCCTTCGGAACCACCGCCCGCATCACCCGGGAGGCCATTGAAATCCTGGCTGCCCAGGGCATCAAGGCGGGCCTGATCCGGCCCATCAGCCTGTGGCCCTTCCCCAACAAGGCCTTTGACGAAATCGATTATAAGACCACCAAGGCCGTCATCTCCGCCGAGCTTTCCATGGGCCAGATGATCACCGATGTGCAGATCGCCCTGAACGGCCGTCTGCCCGCATTCCTTGCCCACCGCACCGGCGGCATGGTGCCCACTTCCCCCGAAGTGGCGGCCAGGGCCAAGGCAGTATTGGAGGGATTGAAATGAAGCCAGTATTTGAATATACCAAGGGCATGACCCGGGCCTCCGCCCATTACTGCCCCGGCTGCACCCATGGCATCGCCCACCGGATCATCATGGAAGTGCTGGATGAAATGGGCATGCTGGGCAAGGCCATCGGCGTGGCCCCCATCGGCTGCTCCGTGATGGCCCATCAGTATATGAATGTGGATATGTGCGAGGCCGCCCACGGCCGTGCCCCCGCCGTTGCCAGCGGTATCCGCAGGGTGCATCCCGATAAGATCGTCTTCACCTATCAGGGGGACGGCGATTTGGCCTCCATCGGCACCGCCGAAATCGTCCATGCCGCTGTCCGCGGTGAAAAAATCACCACCTTCTTTATCAATAACGGCATTTACGGCATGACCGGCGGCCAGATGGCCCCCACCACCCTCATCGGGCAGAAGAGCACCACCTCCCAGGACGGCCGCAGCAAGGAAGCAAACGGCATGCCCCTGAAGATGAGTGAAATGCTTTCTACCATTGACGGCGCCGTGTATATCGAGCGGGTGGCCCTGGATTCCCCCGCCCATGTGCGGGCTGCGAAAAAGGCCGTGCGGAAGGCCTTTGAAATTCAGCAGAAGGGCCTGGGCTTTACCCTCATCGAATTCCTTTCCACCTGCCCCACCAACTGGGGCATGACCCCCGTCAAGGCCCTGGAATGGGTGCGGGAAAAGGTGATGCCCTATTATCCCCTGGGCGTTATGCGGGAGCCGAAGGAGGATGAAAAAGAATGAGCACCTATAAAATGTTCTTTGCCGGCTCCGGCGGCCAGGGCGTCCTCATGATGGGCCAGATTGTCACCTATGCCGCCATGCTGGAAGGCAAGGAAGCCACCTTCCTGCCCTCCTACGGCCCTGAAATGCGGGGCGGCACCGCCAATTGCACCGTGGTGGTATCCGATAAGCCCGTTTCCTGCCCCATTATTTATGAGGCGGATATTGCGGTGGCCATGAATCTGCCCTCCATGGATAAATTTGAGCCCATGCTGAAAAAGGGCGGCAAGCTGTTCTACAATAAATCCCTGATCGAAAGGGATCAGAACCGGGATGATATCGACGCCTATGCTATCGATATCGCCGGCCGTGCCGCTGCCCTGGGCAATGATAAGGTGGCCAATATGGTAATGCTGGGGGAAGTGGTGCGCAATACCGGCGTGGTTTCCATCGAATCTGTTTTCCATGTTTTCGAAAAGGTTTTCACCGGTCGCAAGGCCGCCCTCATTCCCCTGAACAAGCAGGCCTTCCTGGGCGAGTGACGGAGGGGACGGGGGAAAGATTTTTGCGAGAGGGGCTTTCTTTTGAAAAAGAAAGCCCCTCTCGCGCTCTCCCAAAGAAAACTGCTTTGGATCGTTCGTCCATCAACACCTTCCCTTGGGGAGGATTTTTGTTTTTGGAGAGTGCGTTGAAAAAAGGCCGTCCCCATCATGGGACGGCCCTTTCGCTTAAGTGGGTTTATTATTCGAATGAAATATCAATGTTTCCGTTGGCGGTGCGGACGGACAGGGGTTTATTCCCCGGCTGGTAGCCGGGCAGGGAATTGCGGCCGTTGGAGGTGGCGCTGTCGATTTGCCAATCGGTGATGGGGCCGGGGAGCGTGCCCCGGATGGCGCCGTTGGAGGTGCGCAGCGTCACATTCGGGCCGGTAACGCCATGGACCTCGATAGCGCCGTTGGAGGTGATCAGGGAAAGGGGGGCGCGGGCGGCGCAATGCTCCATCTGGATGCGGCCGTTGGAGGTGACCAGCGTTATTTCCCCGGCGGCATGGATGCAGCTGCCCTCAATGCGGCCGTTGCTGGTTCTGCCCAGGATAAAGGATTTGCACTGCACATGATCCAGGATCAGCCGGGCATTGCTGGTCTGCATATCCAGGGATTTGCATTGGGTGCGCTCCAGGGAGATGCGGCTGTTGCTGGTTCTCAGAATGGTATCGCACAGGGCGTTCATCCCCTCTGCCCGGATGGAGCCGTTGGATGTGGCGGCGGCAAGATCGCACAGGCTGTCGGGGGGCAGGGCCAGTTCAATGGTGGGGGAGGATTGATGCCACAGGATTTTCATCTGCCCCCAATTGAACAGGGAAAAATGGAAGCCCTTTTTCCGGCTGCCGCCCAGATGGGACAGGGTGAGCGCCCCGTTTTCCACGAACGCAGTATAGACGTCGTTTTCACAGCTGTAATAGGTGAGATGGATCTGATCATCGGGGCTGGGGAAGATGCGGATGGGCAGATCCTGGGCGGTGAGGGAGATGCTGCGGATGCCCGCTGCAGGGCAGGTGAACTGATGCTGATCATATTCCCCTTCTTCGCCCTTTTGGATTTCATCTCGGATGGCATTGTAGGCGCCCTCTGCCCGGCCTACGGCGGCATTGGCGAAGGTATTGACGCTGTTGACCACCCCTTCGGCGGCCTTCAGGGCCTCCTGGGCCACTTCACGGGTCTGCTCGGCGACGATGGTGAAGATATCCTCTTTTGCTTTGGGCTGCTCATGCTTCAGCCGCTGGGCAATGGCCTGGATATCATCCATGGCGGCCACGGCGGCTTCCTCTTCCATGCCGTCCTCCATCCGGTCATCCAGCATTTCGGCATAGAAGGAAAGGGCGGCAGCCCGGGCCTCTTCCTCCATAAAATCCAGGGCGGCGGCAAGCTGTTCCAGATATTGATCCCGGGTCATGGGTTATCTCCCTCCTTGCAGGGGCCGGCGGCCCCATCCATGATGAATTGGTATACTTTGTTCATTTCGGCCCATTCCTGCTGAAAATCGGCGATTTTTTGGCGGCCCTGAGGGGTAATGGCGTAGTATTTCCGCAGCCGGCTGTTATGCTCCACCGAATATACGGTGAGGCAATCGGCCCCCTCCAGCCGCCGCAGCACCGGATACAGGGTGGATTCGGATATGCTCAGGACGGGCTCGATATCCTTGATCAATTGATAGCCGTAGGAATCCCCCCGGGAAAGAAGGGATAAAATGCAGATTTCGATCAGGCCCCGCTTCAGCTGTGCATCCATGGGGATCACCTCCTGAAAATACTATATAACACATAGTATTATATGTCAAGCGATATTGTGAATTTCTAATGAAATTCTCATCAAAAAAAGGATGCCGGGCAAAACGGCATCCTGATGGCGGGAAGAGAAACAGATTATCCGAAAAAATCCTGCAGGCCGATCAGCGTGGTGCCAAGGGCCAGGCCGATGCCGGCAACGAGCAGCAGAATGGACCAGATGACGATCATGGTGATGCTGATGATCATGCCAAAGACGCACACCACCCGGGCAAAGCCCCGCTTGCCCTTGTGGCTGAGCACCGTACCGATGATGCTCATGGCCAGGCACAGCAGGCAGGCCAGCAGCAGATTGATGCCGGTGGAGGGCAGGAACATGGCCGCAAGAAGCAGGGGCAGGAAGGAAATAAGGCCGATGAACAGCCCGGCCAGGGCAGGGCCGGTGCCGGCAGGCGGCTCTTGAGGCACATTATATTCGGGAATGGGGGCATATTCCGGCTGATACCGGGGCTGATACGGGGGCGGGCAGGGCGCCTGATACTGCATGGGATACTGGGGCGGGGACATGGGAGGCAGCTCCCTTCCGCAGGATCTGCAGAAGCGGGCCTCCTCCCCGGCGGGGGCGCCGCAGCCGGGGCAATAGCGGGCAGAGGGATCATAAGGAGGATTGGACATGGCGGATGCTCCTTTATGGAATATTGAGGGGATATTTTTTCCTATTGTAACGGAAAGACGGAACCATGTCAAACAGAATTCTCCGGCGCATCCGATCCGGGCGAAAAGTGTTACAGCGGGCGGAAATCGTCCCATTCCAGGCCTTGCCAAAATACAGATTATTCGGTATAATAATAGTTGGTGAAGAATGGTTCACCGCATGACACCTGTTTAATGTTAAAGGAGGAGATTCCTATGGTGAAGGTTGCTATCAATGGTTTCGGTCGTATTGGCCGTCTTGCTTTCCGTCAGATGTTCGGTGCCGAAGGTTACGAAATCGTGGCCATCAATGACCTGACCAGCCCCGCTATGCTGGCCCATCTGCTCAAGTATGATACCGCCCAGGGCTCTTACTGCGGCGCGATCGGCGAAGGCAAGCACACCGTCGAAGCCACTGAAAATTCCATCATCGTTGACGGCAAGGAAATCAAGATCTATGCCGAAAAGAATGCCGCCGATTGCCCCTGGGGCGAACTGGATGTAGACGTGGTTCTGGAATGCACCGGCTTCTACTGCTCCAAGGAAAAGTCCATGGCCCATATCACCGCTGGCGCCAAGAAGGTTGTTATTTCTGCCCCCGCCGGCAACGATCTGAAGACCATCGTGTTCTCTGTTAACGAAAACACCCTGACCAAAGAAGATCAGATCATCTCTGCCGCTTCCTGCACCACCAACTGCCTGGCCCCCATGGCTAAGGCCCTGAACGATAAGTATGCCATCCAGAGCGGCATCATGACCACCGTTCATGCCTACACCGGCGACCAGATGATCCTGGACGGCCCCCATCGCAAGGGCGATCTCCGTCGTGCCCGCGCTGGCGCCCAGAACATCGTTCCCAACTCCACCGGCGCCGCCAAGGCCATCGGTCTGGTTATCCCCGAACTGAACAAGAAGCTCATCGGTTCCGCCCAGCGCGTGCCCGTATGCACCGGCTCCACCACCATCCTGGTTGCCGTTGTGAAGGGTCAGGATGTGACCGTTGAATCCGTGAACGAAGCCATGAAGGCCCAGGCCTCCGCTTCCTTCGGCTACAACGTGGAACCCATCGTTTCTTCCGACGTGATCGGCATGAAGTATGGCTCCCTGTTCGATGCCACCCAGACCATGGTTGCCAAGATCGACGATGATACCTATCAGGTACAGGTTGTGTCCTGGTACGACAACGAAAACAGCTACACCTCTCAGATGGTTCGCACCATCAAGTACTTCGCTGAACTGGCCTAATCAAACCATTCCGCAAGTATAAAATGTAAATCGCATTCCCCCCTCTTTCCGATGGTTTTGCCAAAGGGAAGAGGGGGTTTTATATGGATGGAATGCGGGGCACTTGATCCTGCGGGCACTGTGCACGGGGGATCCAATCTGCTAAACCTTCTTGAATTTCCATTTTTTTGATGATACAATCATTACAGAAAAGGAGGTTTATCCTATGAAAAATACAATGATTCTGCTGTTGATTCTGCTGCTGGCAAGCCTGCCGGTCTGTGCGCTGGCGGAGGCAGGAAATATTCCCCACACCGGCGGCGATTATGATTATATCCTGCTGGAGGATGGCATGGCGGAGATCACCCGCTATCGCGGCCGTGCAGAAAGCCTGGAAATCCCGCAGGAGCTTGACGGATACCCTGTCACCTCCATCGGTTATCAGGCCTTCTTCTACAATTCCTCCCTCGCTGAAGTGATGATTCCAGAGGGCGTCACTTCCATCGGGAATAATGCGTTCCCTTTCTGCTCCCGGCTTGAAAAGGTGGTTCTTCCCGAAAGCCTCCTTTCTATTGGGGAAAGCGCATTTTCTTACTGCACTGCGCTGCAGGGCATTGAGATCCCCGACGGCGTCACCTCCATCGGGGATTGCGCCTTTTCCTTCTGCTCTGCGCTGACAGCCGTAACCCTTCCTGAAAGCGTCACGGTCATCGGCAGCGCCGCTTTCAGCAATTGCGAGGCCCTGCCCGCCATCGTCATTCCCGGCGGCGTCAGCACCATTGATGTCAATACATTCAACAATTGCGAAAAACTATCCTCTGTGTACATTCCCGCAAGCGTCACCGCTATCGAATTCCGTGCATTCCGGGGATGCTCCTCCCTGGATGAAATTTCGGTTGAGCGCGGCTCTTTCGCTGAAGAATGGTGCCGGAAGGAGGGCTACGTCTGCCGCTATGGGGACAAGGAATCCTGATGGGATTGATCATATCCTGCGGTCTGCCATATCTGGCAGGCCGTTTTTTCGGAAAAGGAATACTGCTTTCAGCCGGAAAAAGGATGTATGTTTGCCGAAATAAGGAAAAAATGCTATAATCTTTTCAGATTTTATACTTGGGAGGGGAAATATTATGGGTATGATACCTATATCGGTTTTGCTGAAACCACCGTCACAGTGGAAGAAAATGAAGAACTGATGGTGAAATATTCTGCCCCCATGATGGTAAACCAGCCGGGAAATATGATGATTTCCCCCTACAATCCCCATTACAGGGATGCCATTCTGCAGGAGAAAGAGCAGATCCTTGCCCGGGATTTCAGGGCAGAGCAGAACCGCAAAAAAGAAGAGAACGAAAAATACAAAAACGGCGTCAAATGGGTGATCATTGCCGCTGTGATTTTCGCGGTGATCTTTGGCATCTATGAAGGGATTATCCTCAGCACCATTTACTGAGGGCGATGAAAATGACGCCTTTCCCTCCGGCAATCATGGGGCATGACGGCTGCCGGATGGAAGGATATTTCCAGATATTATATTGACATTGATGAAACTCATTCGTATAATATGAACAGGTATACTTTGCGGGCCGGTTTGCCTGCAAAGAAATTACACAACAGAACAAACTATGGGAGGAATGCTCTATGAAACGGTTCCTGTCTCTGGCCCTGGCTCTGCTGATGGTGCTGTGCCTGGTTCCCGCTGCTATGGCTGAATCTGTGGCCGATCTGGCCAAGGCTGCCGAATCCATGACCCATGAAGAACTGGTGGAAAAGGCCCTGGCCGAAGAAGGCACCTTCGTGGTATACGGCAACACCAGCCGCATTGTTACCGCCGCTGAAAACTTCAGCGCTCTCTACGGCATCGCCTTTGAAGGCAGCAACCTGAAGGACGCCGAAATCTATACCAAGCTGTCCACCGAAATCGAAGGCAAATCCAAGGGCGCCGATATGGTTATGATCCAGGATGGCGCTTCCCTGCAGAGCATTGCCATTGCTAATGGCTATCTGGTCAATTTCGTCCCCGCCTCCGTGAAGGCCAATGTGGCTGAAGCTGATCAGAATCCCCTGATCCAGCAGTTCATCAACAAGACCTTCATCTGGAACAACAAGGGCGAAAACGTGCCCGCCATCACCAACGTATGGCAGCTGACTGAGCCCCAGTTCAAGGGCAACATCGTGTTCAAGTCCCCCGATGCCGAACAGGTCAATATGAACTTCCTGGTGATGCTCACCAACGAAGAATGGTCCGGCAAGCTGGCCACCGCTTATAAGAACCTCTACGGCAAGGAAATCGATCTGGGCGAATATCCCAACGCTGGCTACAAGTGGATCGCTGAATTCCTGGGCAACTGCGTATTCGGCAATTCTGATACCACCCTGGCGGAAGAAGTTTCCCAGGAAACCGCCCAGGGCAAGATCGGCCTGTTCGTGCTGAGCAAGCTGCGCTCCTCTTCCGTGCTGACTGAAAACCTGACCGTGGGCCAGTATCAGGCCGCCGAAACCGGCGTGGCTATCGAGCCCTTCTCCGGCTTCATGTATCCCATGTATGCCATGTTGTCTTCCAATGCTTCCCGGCCCTACACCGCCATGCTGTTCATCGAATATCTGATGGGTGCTGATGGCTTCAAGCCCTGGGGCAAGAGCATCGGTGCTTACTCCGGTAATGCCGAAATCGCTCCCCTGGAAGGCGACCTGCCCCTGGCTGATTGGAAGGCCTCTCTGGTTATGGAAGACCCCGCTTACATTCTTGCAAATTACGAGGATGTATACTTCTTTGTGAATATGTTCCTGCAGTAAGTCTCGGATCGCTGCTGCCCCAAAGCAGCGCCTGATCCTATCAATCAACGCCTTGGGGGCTGTAGAGCAAAGGCTTTACAGCCCCTTTTCTTCTCCATTCTGCAGAAGCTGAGGTGAACCTATGCTGAACCCGTTCTCTGCCAGGCAGCGCGCCCGGGTGCGGGCTTTTTTTGGAAAACCGGCCAATATCATCCTGGTGGCCTTCTGCGCTGTGCTGTCTGTGCTGACGCTCTATCCGCTGATTCTGCTGCTTCTTGAAACCGTGACCGTTCATGCGGGCAAGGAAGTGACCAGCATCAAGCTTCCCCGCGGCAGCTTTACCCTCTACAGCCTGAAAAACATCTTCGCCACCTCCAGATTCAATTACAGCCAGCTGACATTCTATCAGCCCCTGTTCAATACTCTGGCCGTGGCTCTAACCGCTTCTTTGATTGCCATTCTCTTTGGTGGCGGGGTGGCCTGGCTGATCACCCGCACCAATCTGAAATGTAAAAAATTCATTTCCTCCGTATTTGTATTTCCCTATATCATGCCGGCCTGGACGCTGGCCACCTTCTGGGCCACTTTCTTTAAGAATGTGAATGTTGGCGCCGGCACATCCAACGGCATCATGGCCGCGGTATTCGGCATCTATATGCCGGAATGGTTTGTGTATGGCTATTTCCCCATTTCCCTGGTGCTGGGGCTGCATTATGCGCCCTTTGCCTATATTCTCATCGGCGGCATCCTGCGGAATATGGACGCCAATCTGGAAGAAGCGGCCACCATCCTGAAAACCAGGCGCTGGCGGATGATGATGCGCATTACCCTGCCCATTGTAAAGCCTGCGCTGCTTTCCACGCTGCTGCTGGTGTTCTCCAGCGCCATGAGCGCCTATTCTGTGCCCATCTTCCTGGGCAGCCCTGTGCGCTATTATGTGCTTTCCACCAAGATGATGTCGCTGATCAATAACTTCCCCGGTCAGGGCTATATCATTGCGGCAGTGATGATCATTTTCGGCGTGAGCATTCTGGCCGTCAATCAGAAGATTACCGGCAGCAGAAAGAGCTATACCACCGTAACGGGTAAATCTTCCCAGATTTCGCTGGTCAATCTGCGGGGAGGCAATTGGCCCATCGCCATCATTCTGACGGTGCTGATGATCCTGGTAGCCGTGGTGCCCTTGATCACTTTCGCCTTGGAATCGGTGATCATCAAGGCCGGGGATTACAGCCTTTCCAATATGACGCTGGATTTCTGGATCGGGCGGAACCTGAATTATCTGGATCAGGGGGATTCTACGGGCATTCTGCTCAGCGCCAAGGTGCTTAAGGCCCTGGGCTACAGCCTGCTGTTGGCCATCACCTGCTCTGTGGTTGCGGGCACCAGCGGCGTGCTGGTGGGCTATGGTATTGTCAAGCGCCGGGGCAGCAAGCTTTCCACCCTGGTGAGCAATCTTTCCTTCTTCCCCTATCTGATGCCTTCCCTGGCCTTTGGTGCCATCTATCTGGCCATGAGCACCCGGGTGCCCGGGCTGCAGGGCTTTGCGGTGCTGGCGCTGATCGGATCGGTGAAATATCTGCCCTTTGCCTCCCGCTCCGGTGTGAATGCCATGCTGCAGCTATCCGGTGAAATTGAGGAAGCGGCAGTGATTGTGGGCGTACCCTGGTATAAGCGGATGATCCGCATCCTTTTCCCCATCCAGAAGAGCAGCTTCCTTTCCGGTTATCTGCTGCCCATGGTATCCTGCATGCGTGAATTATCCCTGTTCGTACTGCTGGTGCCCACCAGCAACACCCTGCTTACCACCATGCTCATGCAGTATTCGGAAAAGGGCTGGGCCCAGTTTGGCAACGCCATCAATCTGATGATCATCATTGTGGTGCTGCTGGTCAATTTCCTGGTCAACAAGGTCACCGGCGCATCCATCGATAAAGGCGTAGGAGGTTAAAGCATGCCTGAGATTATCTTAAAGAATGTAACCAAGCGCTTCGGGAAATTCGTGGCGGTGGATAATCTGGATCTGTATATTGCCGATCGATCTTTTATCACCCTGCTGGGCCCCTCCGGCTGCGGTAAAACCACTACCCTGCGCATGATCGCTGGCCTGGAAACCCCCACCGAGGGCGAAATCCTCATCGATGGGGAAACGGTGTTTTCCGCTGAAAAGGGCATCAATGTGCCCCCTAACAAGCGGGATGTGGGCTTCCTTTTCCAGAATTATGCCCTCTGGCCCCATATGACGGTATACCAGAATATCGCTTTCGGCCTGGAAAACCTGAAGTGGGAAAAGAAAAAGATCAAGAGCCGGGTGGAGGAAATGCTGGCGCTGCTCAAGATCGAACAGTTCGTCAAGCGCTATCCTTCCGAGCTTTCCGGCGGCCAGCAGCAGCGCGTGGCCATCGCCCGCACCCTGGCCCCCAGCCCCAAGGTGCTCTTCATGGATGAGCCCCTTTCCAATCTGGATGCCAAGCTGCGCCAGGAAATGCGCACTGAGCTCAAGAGGCTCCATTCCGATACCAATTCCACCTTCGTCTATGTAACCCATGACCAGCTGGAGGCCATGACCCTTTCCACTCAGGTTTGCCTGATGAATAACGGATTGCTGCAGCAGTATGATCCGCCGCTGAAGATTTACGGTGGCCCGGCCAATCTGTTCGTGGCGGAATTCGTGGGCAATCCCACCATGAATTTCATCCCTGCCGATGTAGTAAAGCTGGAGGGAAACAGGGTAGAGCTGACCATGCTGGGCAAGAAGGCCCTGTTCCAGGCCCGGGATAATGTGGAAAACCTGGGCGAAAAGGCCGTGCTGGGCGTTCGCCCGGAATTCTTGCCCATCCAGGATGGCGGTGCGGTGAAAGGCCATGTATATTCCACCCTGCCCACCGGCATGGAAACCACTGTGAAGGTAACCTGCGGGGATACCATGCTCACCAGCGTGGTATTCGGCAATGTGGACTATCCTGTGGATATGCCCATCAGCCTTTCTGCCAACGGCGATCAGCTGATGCTCTTTGATCAGCAAAGCGGCAATGCCGTGGGCCAGGGCAGCCTGACCATCATGGATTGATGCTGATTCAATGAAGACAGGGGATGCATTTTTTGCATCCTCTGTTTTTTGTGGAGAAAAGAAATCTTGTTTCACGCAGGGAAAAAGGGCGTTTTTACCGAAGTATTCATGCATCCCGTTATAGAATGACGGGGAAAGGGAGAGAAGAACCATGAAAAAAAGAATAGCCCTGATTTTGCTTGCCTTGATGCTGCTGATCCCGGAAGCAGGCCTGGCGAATGTATCCGCCTATCTGAATCAGAAAATGGCCACCCGCTCAGGCCCCGGCACCAAATATACCGAGGAACTGGGCACTCTGTCCCAATCCACGCCGATCACCGTCGTTGCCCAGATTGAAACCGGGGGAACGATCTGGTATCAGGTGGAATTCACCCTGAACAGCAAATTATACCGCACCTATACCGGCAAAAAGCGGGTAAATGCATCTGGCTTTATTCCCTGGGAAAGCCCCGATTATACGGAGGATACCCTGACGGCTGGCAGCAAGGCCTATTACGGCCCCGGCGAACAGTATGCCGCCCGCAGAAAATCGGTGGGCAAGAATGCCTCCGTCCGGGTATTCGGCGTGGAGGGAAATTGGGCCCTGTGCGAATACCGGGAGGAGAATAAATGGGCCAGGGGATATATCCATGTGGATCATCTGGCCAATACCGTGGCGCTGCGCCTACCCCCGTCCCGGTGCCTGTTACCCCCACCCCTGCCCCCACCCGGCGCCCTGCCTTCAATATCATTGACCGGGCGCGGTATATCTGCGCCGATTATTACGGCAATGCCTATTGCTATGCCGGCCATGATGAGGATTTTGCCCTGATGGTGGGCTTGCTGCCGGTGATGCAGTATTTTGACGGGGTGCCCTGCATTCAAAGCCATACCTATGTTTACGGCGGGCCGGGCCGGCATTACTGGCGGCGGTATATTCCCTCCATCGGGGATTATGCCTATACCGGGCAGAATGATAAAAACCTGCGTATCTACGGCAAGCGGGACGGATGGATCCTGATCCGCTATCCCAGCGATTCCAACAGCGGCTATCGCTATGCCTGGGCCCCCTCTTCCTGCATTCCCGCATCCGATCTGATGCGGGTGCAGAATATCCATTTCGCCGAAAACCTGACCGCCATGACCACCCGGTATCTCACCGTCACCGATGATCCCGACGCCAGCCTGGAGGAAGTGGGCACCACCATTACCGCCAATATTACGGTGACCCCCCTGGCATTCCTCAATGAGGCCAGGGAATGGGTATACTGCGAATACACCGTGCAGGACAGCACCGGCGTACATACGGCCCAGGGCTTCCTGCCGGCCGACGGGCTGAGGATTCTGTGATCCTTGGCTCATCCCTCCCCTCCGTGATTAACGGAGGGGATTTTTTCCTGGCTGGGGGGAAATGGATAAAAACACGAAAAAAATGCCGTGAATTTCAAAATTTCTCTTTTCCAAAGTGAAAACTTGCTGTATAATATTGCAGTAAAAGGCACATACAAAAAACGGCACTTTCCGTGAACATAGAGGAGTGTATGATGATGAGCAGAATGCTGGGCACCGTATCCATGGGCGTGCGCGCCCCCATTATCCGCGAGGGGGATGATCTGGCCCAGATCGTGACTGATTCCATTCATGCCGCCATGAAGGAAGGCAGCATTATCCCCCGGGATCGGGATGTGGTGGCCATGACTGAGGCCATTGTGGCCCGTGCCCAGGGCAATTATGTGACGGTGGATCAGATCGCCCGGGATGTGAAGGAAAAGCTGGGCGGCGAAACGGTGGGCGTGATTTTCCCCATCCTCAGCCGCAATCGCTTTGCCATCTGCCTTAAGGGTATCGCCATGGGCTGCAAAAAAGTGGTGCTGATGCTTTCTTATCCTGCCGATGAAGTGGGCAATCATCTTATCGATTGGGATATGATGGATCACCATCATGTGGATCCTTACAAGGATGTGCTTTCCGAAGAAAAATACCGGGAGCTGTTTGGCTACATCAAGCATCCCTTCACCGGCGTGGATTATGTGGAATATTACAGCAATCTGATCCGGGAATGCGGCGCTGAGGTGGAAATCGTATTCGCCAATGATCCTAGGGCCATCCTTGCCTATACAAAGAATGTGCTTCATTGCGATATTCATACCCGCAAGCGCACCAGCCGCCTGCTGAAGGCCGCTGGCGGGGAAAGAATTTTCGGCCTGGATGAAATCATGAACGCCCCTGTGGACGGAAGCGGCTATAATGCCAGCTACGGCCTGCTGGGCTCCAATAAGGCCACGGAAGAAACGGTGAAGCTCTTCCCCCGGGAATGCCAGGATCTGGTGGATGATGTGCAGGCCCGGCTGCTGAAGCTGACCGGCAAGCATATTGAGGTGATGGTCTACGGTGACGGCGCCTTCAAGGATCCGGTGGGCAAGATCTGGGAACTGGCCGATCCGGTAGTGTCCCCCGCCTATACCCTGGGCCTGGAGGGCACCCCCAACGAACTGAAGCTGAAATATCTGGCGGATAATGATTATGCCTCCCTTTCCGGTGAGGCCCTCAGGGACGCCATCCGCAGCGCCATCCAGCATAAGGATGGATCCAGCCTGGTGGGCCAGATGGCCGCCCAGGGCACCACTCCCCGCCGCCTCACCGATCTGATCGGCTCCCTGTGCGATCTGACCAGCGGATCCGGCGATAAGGGCACCCCCATCGTCTATATCCAGGGCTATTTCGATAATTATACCAACGATTGATCGTATAAAAAATGCTGCCTTTCCCCGGTATTTCCGGTGGAGGGGCAGCATTTTTTGTTTGCTCAGAGGTGTTTTTCCAGGGGCGCGCAATGCTTCATATGCAGCTTTTCCAAAAAGCGGATCACTTTTTCCCTTGGCAGAAGGAAATTGACCAGCAGCGCAAAAAGCACGCCGATGCCGGTATCCAGAATGCGGGCAATGGAATAGGAAAGATAGGTTTCCACCGGGGTATTGAAAAGCAGAATGCACAGCACCACGCCCCCGGGCTGGATGGCCCCCGGCCAGTGGCATACCTGGCTGACCACGATCAGAATGACCACCCCGATGAACAGGAAAAGCAGCAGCGGGAAATGGATGCCGCCCTCCGGATAAAAAATAATATACAGCCGGAACAGCCCCATCCCCAGCACCCCGCCGATGAGGGTGCCGAAAAAGCGATTGCCCCCATTGAGCCGGGAGGAGGCCATATCGCTGCCCAGGCCGAAGATGGCCCCGATGCAGGCGAAGGTGGGATTACGGCCGAAGATGAAATAGGTAAGTGCGCACAGGGTGGCTGCCAGGGCGGTTTTGATATTGCGCTGGCCGATGTGCAGATGCAGGTGATACTTGCCAAGATCCATGAATAAACCCTTCTTTTGCCATCATTTTGACACACACGGGGCTTATTATAGCACGATATTTTTCCGATGCAAGCATTCCTGGAAAAAATTTGTGAAGAAAATAAAAATTTGTCTGTAAAAGGAAGGAAGCGGGAAAATGCTGAAGAATTTTATCAGATAAATTGTCATTTAAAAAAATGTGCTTTGTCGCCCCTCTGGCGACCGGAAAGCCCCTTGAATGGATTATGATATCCCTGCAAGGAGGAAAGCTGATCCCCGGAGGATCCACCAGGCAATACAGCAATTCATTTGATCAATCATAAAGGAGGATTTTACAATGTACGATTTTGAACCGGTTGAATTCGATTTTGACGGCGACGGCATCGTGGATGCCACCGCAATGCCCCTGGATCTGGATGGGGATGGATATGAAGACGGCACTGCCGTGGCCCTGGACAGCGACGGGGACGGCGTCACCGATCTGGTGAATGTGGATCTGGATGGGGACGGATATACCGATGTGACCGCCCTGGATCAGGAGGGCGACGGGATCATAGATATGGTGGTAGCCGATCTGGATGGGGACGGCATTGAGGACGTGGCCGCCATGGATACCGATCACAACGGCGTGATGGATAATTTCGCTGCCGAAGTGGATGTGGACGGGGACGGCATCGTGGATCAGCTGGTACGGGCCAATGATTACGATCAGGACGGCGTGGTGGATTCCGCCCACGTCTACGGCGATACAGATGGGGACGGCCAGTTTGATACCGCATCCCAGATTGTGACCGAGGACGGTGTGACCACCGCCACCACCCGCTATGATTTTGACGGCGATCAGCAGATCGATTTCATGGAAGAAGAAGTGATCGCCGATGCTGATGGGGACGGTAATGCAGATTTCTATTCCGTTCAGGTGGATACCGACGGGGATCAGCAATATGACGGGGGAGAGGCCTATGCCAACAATCCGGAAACCAATTCCCTGGAACTGATTGCCGCAGAGGGCCTGTATGACGTGGAATACGAAGTGCCCCAGATGCCCAATTTCGATCCCGAGGCCGCCGATCCCGAGGCCGTGGCCGGCGATCCTGCCTCCTCCATGGAAAACTGGGAATTCCAGGAGGCTACCAACCGCTGCACCCTCTATTCCCAGAAATTCGTCATTGAAGAGCTGACCGGCGAGGAAGTGGATATCGAGGATTTCGCCGATACCGCTGAGGAAAACGGCTGGTTTACCGAAGAAGGGGGCGCCACCGCCCTGAACATGAATAAGATGCTGGATTATCACGGTATCGATAATGAAATGAGCTTTCATGGCCAGATTGATGATATCGAGCAGTGCCTGAATGAGGGCGGCAAGGTGATCGTCAGCGTGGATAGCGGCGAAATCTGGGAAGGGGAATCCGATAATGCCTTTGCCCCTGTGGACGGCGCCGATCATGCGGTGCAGGTCATCGGTATTGACCGCACCGATCCCGAAAATCCCATGGTGATCCTCAATGATTCCGGCCACCCCGATGGCTGCGGCGAATTGGTGCCCCTGGATGTATTTGAAGATGCCTGGGCCGACGGGGATCATCAGATGATCCTGTGCCACTGATGAAGGAGGAAATGAAAATGAGCAAGCTGTCAATCCGTGAAACCGTTCAGCATATCAATACCCATGATTTCGTGCTCCATTGCAATATGCCCCTGGGCTATGTGCCGGGGCTGCCCATTCTCAAAATCATCCATGATGAATTGTGCCTGCAGGTGCCCTTTCTGAAATACAAGGTCACCGGTCAGCCGGATCAGACGCTGGTATATCCCATCCGCTACACGGTCACCATGACCTGGCCGGAAAAGAAAATGATCGGCTTTTCCAATCTTTCTTATGATCCCGCCTTTGCCCAGGTGGATTTTTCCAAGGCCATCGGCTTTTTCCGCCACGATGCGGTGAAGCATATGAAGAAGGCGGAATACCGGGCCATGCGGGATGAACTGCTGGATCAGTATGATAAGGTGGCCGCTGCCCTGCTGGAGGGGGCGGAATACACCCAGGAAGATGAGGCCCATATGCGCCGGCTGATGCA
Organism: Clostridia bacterium; assembly: GCA_017395685.1. Lineage (GTDB taxonomy): Bacteria > Bacillota > Clostridia > Christensenellales > Aristaeellaceae > RUG563. Next base: position 34,404 of record JAFQOD010000049.1, on the reverse strand, counting down.
GATCATTATGGAGCCTTCCCTCTATCCCCTCTATCAGGCCCTGGATCAGGATTTCTACGGCAAGTACCTGGCAGAATAAGGAGGATACAATGGCCAAGATCGTTCGGAATGCCAATTTCTTTAAGAATAAGGAGGAGCTGCCAGCCAGCCAGGCAGCTCCCCAGGCGGCCCCTGCCCCCATTCCGGCGGCGGCCTCGGAAGAAAAAACGGAATTGCCGGAAGTGGATACCGCCCCCGTGCAATTGGATTATCAGATGAGCCAGCAGGTGCGCCGCGCCATCTATCTGCTCCGGGAAATGGGCATGGATGCCCTGGCCAGGGCGGCAGAGCAGGCCCGGGCCCAGGCGGAAAAGGAACGGTTCACCGTGGCGGTGGCCGGGGAATTCAGCCGGGGCAAGAGCACCTTCCTCAATGCTTTCCTGGGCAATGAAGTGCTGCCGGTGGGCAATCTGCCCACCACCGCCCTGCTCACCCGCATCCGCTATCATGAAAAGCCGGTGCTGGTCTATGCCGACGGCAGGGGGGGCAAGCGATCCATGCCCCTGGATGAAAAGGCATGGGACGGGCTGATCGCCGATCCCATCGACGGCAACGGCCCCGAGGGCAGCGCCCTGGTGGGCATTCCCCATCCCTTCCTGGAAAAAACCCATATGGAGCTGATGGATACCCCCGGCGCAGGCGATCTGGATCAGGAGCGGGCCCGGACGATCGGGGAGGCCCTGCTTTCTGCGGACGGCGCCATCATTGCCGTCAGTGCCACTGCCGCCCTGAGCGAGAGCGAAAAATTGTTCATCGAGCAGCGGCTCATCGCCAGAAAAACCCCCTTCCTGATGCTGATCCTGACCAAGATGGATCAGATTCCCATGAAGGAGCGGCCCATGGTGGTGGAATATGTTAAGAATAAGCTGAAGCTGTGGGGCATGGATATCCCCGTTTACCTGCCCTATCAGGTGGAAATGCCGGATGACCGGTATCAGGATATCATGGGTATGGAGAAGGTGCAGGGGCAGCTGATCGCCTGGATGCAGCATCCCGAACGTCAGGCCCTTACCCAGGAATGGCTGAAGGGCCGGCTCAGCGCCATCCTTTCCACGGCCATGGATGCCCTGAAGGAAAAACAGGCCCTGCTGGAGGGGGATGATCAGCAGCGGCAGGAAAAAATCCGCAAGAAAAAGAGCGCCCTCAGCCATGCAGGCGTGGCCATGGGCAAGGTGGAAGTGGAGATGCTTTCCCGGTGCGGCCAGTGCCTGGATTGGATCCGGGAAAAGGCGGATGAAAGCGCCGACCGCATTGCCGAGCGGCTGGAATATGAGGCCGCCATGGCGGGCAATCTGCAGAAATGGTGGCAGGAAAGCTATCCCTACCGGATGAAGATTGAATTGACCAATATGGCCTCCGCCATGGAGCAGGGGGTATCCCGCCAGATTGCAGGCGACAGCAAATGGCTCAATGCGGTGCTGGAGCAGCAGGTAAAGGGCAGGATCGATGTGGCCCCTGCCCCCATCACCGATAAAGAGGAATTTTCCGGCTTCACTGCCCGGAAGGACGTGAAACTATCCAATATCGACAGGCAGCGGATGATCACCCGGGCGGGTACCACGGTGCTCACCATTGCCGGGGCCATGCTGTGCACCTCCCTGGGGGGCTTCACCCTGGCCGCCACCATGGGCATCGGCACCGGATCCTCCCTCATTTCCGAACAGGTATTCAAGGGCCGCATCGAAAAGCAGCGGGAAGAAATCAAGGCCGCCATCCGGGCGAATGTACCGGAATTGGTGGAATCTTCCCTTTCCAACAGCAGCAGGCGCATCAAGGCCATCTATGATGAAATGATCGGCCAGGCCAGGCAGCAGCAGCAGCTGTGGCTGGATGCCCAGCATCAGGCCCTGGAAAACAGCCTTGATCCCCAGGGAAGCAAGGATATGCAGGCCCTGAAGGAACAAATGAAATCCCTGCAGCAGCATCTGGATGCCCTGCAGGCGTAAAGCAATACAATAACAGAAGGAGATACCATCATGACTTCCAATGCCAATCACCAGGCGTATCAGATCTTTGCCGGCCAGCGGCAGGAAATGGCCGGTCTGCTGGGCCGGTCCTCCCAGGTGATCGCCCGGCTGAATATGGATAAATATCAGGAAAATCTGGATGTGCTGCAGGATAAGGTGCATAACGATTCCTTTAAGATTATGGTGGTTGGCACCTTCAAGAACGGAAAATCCACCTTTATCAATTCCTTCCTGGGGGATGAGGTGCTGCCGGCCTATTCCATTCCCTGCACGGCGGTGATCAATGAGGTGAAATACGGGGAAGAAAAGCGGGCCATCCTGCATTTCCGCAATCCCTTGCCGGAAGTGCTGCCCCAGGAATTATCCCCCCGGGCCCTTGAGCACATGCAGGCCCATCAGATGCAGAATGTGCCCCCCCTGGAAATTCCCTATGATGAAATTGAGGATTATGTGGTCATTCCCATGGGCATGGACGCCAGCGAAATGCTGCTGGAAAGCCCCTATGAGAAGGTGGAATTATTCTGGCCCCTGGAGCTGCTGAAAAACGGGGTGGAAATCATCGATTCCCCCGGCCTCAATGAGCATGCCACCCGCACCCGGGTGACCATGGATTATCTGTCCCGGGCGGACGCCATCCTGATGGTGCTCAATGCCCAGGCCCTTTGCTCGGAAAGCGAAATGGATTTTGTCATCCATGATCTCAAGGGCCAGGGCTTTGATGATCCTTTCTTTGTGGTGAACCGGTTTGACTGCATCCCCCGGCGGGAGCAGGAAATGGTGAAAAAGTTCGCCCAGATGAAGCTGAAGAATTATACCAGCTTCGGCGCCTCCGGTATCCATTTTGTATCTGCCCTGGACGCCCTGGACGGAAAGATGGAGGGCGATCCGGCCAAATTCGAGGCCTCCGGCATGATGGAATTTGAGCAGCGGCTGTCCCGGTTCCTTACCGGCCAGAAGGGCAAAATGAAGCTGGCCCAGCCCGCCCGGGAACTCAAGCGAATCCTCAATGCAGAGGCGCTGTTCAAGGTGATCCCCATGCAGCGCAAAATGCTCAGCACCGATCTGAATGAAATGAAGCTGCGCTATGAGCAGGTAAAGCCTCTGCTGCAGGATCTGACCGCCCGGAAGGATCAATTGGAAAGCAAAATGGCCCTGCGTATCGAGCAGTGCAAGCAGGATCTGCGCCGGACGGCCCGGCGGAATATCCTGGATCTGAGCGATCAGGTAACCGCCTGGATTGAGGAATACGAACCCAAGAATCAGTTCGGCCTGATCCCCAACAAGGAAAAAACAGAGGTCATTGTAAAGGAAATTTCCGAATATATTACAGAAAAGGTGGAAGAGCATCAGCGCGCCTGGCGAAAGGATGTGCTGACCCCTCTGATCGAAGAAAAATCCGCCGCCGTTTTTGAATCGGCCGAGGCGGACGCCGCCGCCATTCTGGCGGAGGTGGATGAAATTCAGATGAATCTTAGCGACGGCGCCTATCAGGCGGATCCGGTGCCCACCTGGCAGCGGATCGTGGGGGCCGCAGGGGGCCTGCTGATGGGCGATGTGGGCCTGGCCGCCTCCGCCGGCATCAATGGCCTGAGCATGGAATTGGCGAAAACCGCCGCCATCGAATTGGGCGCCGGGGCGCTGCTGGGGGTGCTGGGGCTGTTCAATCCCTTCACCATCTGCGCCATGCTGGTGGGCGTGTTCCTCTTTAATATGAATAAGAGCCAGAGCAACGCCATGAAAAAGCTGAAGGCCGGGCTGACGGAAAACCTGGTTGGCCGCCTGGCGGAGGAAGCAGAAAAATCCGCCGATGAGGTATCCGAAAAGGTAACGGAAAAATTCAATGAAATCGCCCAGGCGGTGGTTTCCGGCCTGGATGCGGAAATCGGCAATGTGAATGCCCAGATGAAAATCATCATCGCCGAAATGGAGCAGGGCAAAGAAAATATGGCCCGGCGGGAACAGGTGATCAGCCGGTGTGAAGAGGAGATCAAGGCCCTGAGCATCCAGCTGGATGAACTGATTTTTGATCTTGTGAAGGGATGAAATACCAATGATGAATGATACCGCTTATTTCTCCTGGGAAAATATCAGCGAGCTGGCCCATCTGGAGGATCATCTGGATTTTGCCTCCTGCCTGATTGAAAAATATCAGTGGGAGCAGGCGGTGGAGATGGATTTCCGGGCCCGGCTGCAGAAAATCCGGGAAAAGCAGGGGGATAAGCGGCTGAATATTTCCGTGGTGGGGGAATTCAGCAGCGGCAAAAGCACGTTTATCAATGCGCTGCTGCGGATGAACCTGCTGGAGGCCGGGGTGCTGCAGGGCACCACGGTGGCCTCCACCATCATGGAATACGGCCCGGAATACGGCTTTTCGGCCCTGTGGCAGGATGGCAGGGAGGAAAAATTCATCTTTCCCGATCTTGCCGCCCTGAAGGAAAAGCTGAATGCCCTGGCCGCCTGGAATGAGGAGGCGGAGGGGCTCAGCCAGCTGATGGTGACGCTGCCTTCCCATACCCTGCTGAAGCACAATCTTCGCATCATCGATACCCCCGGCCTGGACGCCACCACCCATTGGCATCAGCAGGCCACCATCCGTACCCTGCAGGAGGTATCCGATCTTTCCATCATTCTGGTGGATGCGGTGCGTCCCCTGCCCGATTCCCTGTGCACATTTATCAGCAATCAGATGGAATCCATTCTGGAGCAGTGCGTCTTCGTGGTGACCAAGGTGGATCTGATTCCCCCCAGGGAGCAGAAAATGATGCTGAAATTTGTGGAAAAAACGGCCCGGGCCCGGTTTTCCCTGGGAAATCCCCTGGTGCTTTCCTATGCCTCCCTGGATGTAATGCGCACCTTCGCCCCGGAAGCATTTGAGGCGGGCAAATATCCCCAGGATCCCGCCCTTTCCATAGAAAATGAAGGGAAGCTGATGGAGCATACCGCCCGTCAGCGGGCTGCCGCCCAGGCCAAGAAGCTGCTTTCCCTGATGGACGGCATCTACGGCGCCATTTCCGGCAGCATGGAGGAGATGACCGCCGATCTGGAGGAAAGGCTGCAGGTGCTGCGCAATACCCAGCAGATGGATCTGACGGATTTTGTGGCCGCCCAGAAGCGGCTGCAGGCCCGGTTCTATGAAGAAGGGGTGGCGGAATACCGCAGCCGGATCCAGCAGGAAGCGGAGGATGAAGATCTGTCCCTGGATGCCCGGCAGGCGATCCTGGATGCACTGGATCAGCAGAGCAGCACCGATAATCTTAATCACTATATGCACGATACCATCACCGCCGATTGCAAGAAACAGGCGGAGATGATCCTGGAGGTCTTCCGTCCATATGCGGGGGATAAGAATGACGCCGTGGGCACCTTCCGCCGCCGGATGCAGGATTTCCAGCGGGCCTTCCGGCTGCATTTCAAGGATCTGAAATGCATAAAGCCCGGCGATATTCAGGTGGATACCATCCTGCCCGTGATCGAGCAGCCCAAGATCCGGGAAATCGATCTGGCGGGGGTATACACACAGGATATGGTGAAAAAGGAGAATCGCTGGGCAGGGGGCGGCGCAGCCACAGGCGCAGCCATCGGTACCATGATGGCCCCCGGGGTGGGCACCGTGATCGGGGCGGCCATCGGCTTTGTGGGCGGTCTCTTCGGGGCCGGCAAGGCGGGCATCAATGTGGATGAAATGAAAAAGAATACCCGGCTGCGGCTGGAGGAACCGCTGAAAAAATACTTTGATGAAGTGGTGGATGGGGCCCAGGCCCAGCTGAACAGCTATATCGATCAGGTGGGCGCCGCCATCGATACGGAAATCGATCGCTATCTGGCCGCTTATCAGAAAACGGTGCTGGGCTGGATCCAGGAAGAAAAAATCCGCCAGCAGCAGCTGGAAGAAAAAATTATGGATGTGAAGGGCGATATGCAGCAGATCGGCAATCGCCGGGAGGGGCTGGAAACCATCAGACGGCAGATCCGCCCCGAAAAGGAGGAATAATCATTGCAGGATTATATCGGGCAATTTCAGGCCCATTGGCAGGATTTTATGGCCCGGCTGGCCGGGCAGATGGGCAGGCGTGCCCGGGGCCAGCTGCCGCCCTTTTCCCAGCTGCAGCTGATCTTGCAGGATGCCGCATCCGATTGGGCAAGCCGGGATAACCGCTGGGGCCGGTGGCTGATGGCCCTGGAGCAGCAGGATGCCCGAAAGGCGGCCCTGATCCGGGATATTTTCCTGCAGGATATGCGCTTTCAGAAAATGGATGCCCCCAGGGGCATGCCCCCCTGCCTTCAGGCGGTCATCCCGGCGGCAGGGGCGCTGGCAGGGCTGGGCATTTCGCTGCTGTGCCATGCCCCGGCCTGGGCGGTGGCGGTATCCTCCGCCGGCCCCGGGCTGGCGCTGTTCCCGGCGGCCAAAGCGGCAGGGGAATGCCGGGAAAAGCAGGCCCTGCGGGAAGGCGTCCGTCAATATCTTTCCCAGCTGGATAAATACTATCAAAGCATTCTGAGCATTCTGCAATCCTGAGGCCTGAGCGGGAAAAAATATGGCGGAAGTACTACAATATTCCAACAAAATGTGACGGATTATTGACACTCTTTTCCTGCCTTATTATAATAAAAGGCGATATCTGGATGAATGTGGAAGAAAGGTGGAAGAAAATATGTATCGTGCAAGAGCATTTGCTAATTTCATGGATGGCGTGGGCATGTTCGGCAGCTCTCTGATGGTGGCGGGCCTGATCGCCCTGCTGCTGGTTCGCTGGGGCATCCGCTGGTTTGTTTTCCGCAAGGCGGGGGAAAAGGGCTGGAAGAGCTTCATCCCCTTCTACGGCGCCTATATCAGCTATAAGATCGTGTGGGACGGCAAGATTTACTGGGCCCTGCTGATTGGCCTGGGCACCACGTTCCTGTTCAGCTTCCCCTTCTTCTTTATCAGCGAAGGCCTGGGCTATGTGCTCTCCCTGCTGTTCAATACGGTTTCCCTGGGCGCCTTCTTTGTGGCCGGCATCATGCGCAAGTATAAGATGGCCCGCTCCTTCGGCATGCAGGATAAGCATTTTGTGGGCCTGTGCCTGCTGAACAATATCTTCAGCTGCATCGCCGCCTTCGGCGAATATGAATATCAGGGCGTGCAATATAAGGATGGCATCGGCGTGCCCTCCGTGCTGGCCAATATCGGCAGGAAGCCCGCCCCCATGTATCAGCAGCCCTATCAGCCTGCCCCCCAGGCGTATCAGCCCTACCAGCCTCAGCCGGAATTCCAGCCTCAGCAGGATTTCCAGCAGCCCTATCAGCCTGTTCAGCAGCCCCAGCAGCCCATTGCCCGCCGCTCTGACCGGGCCAATAATCCCCCCTACGGGCAGTATTAAGTGATATAAAGGGCCTTCTCCTTCACGGAATGAGGAGAGGGCCCTTTTTCTATGCCGTTTTATTGCAAAAAAAAATTCTGCTCCGGGGAGTCCGGAGCAGAATGGATCAATCTTTTTACAGTGCGTTCAGCAGGTTATACAGACTGCGGTTGAAATGACGCTTGGCGGCCAGGGCCTTTTCCATGGGCATATAGAAGGTGTGGCCGTTTTCCACGCCGATGGCCTGATTGCTGATGCCCTTGCGCAGCAGCTGCACGGCCATGGCGCCGGCTTCGAAAGCAAACATGCTGTCCCGGGCGGTGGGGGAGCAGCCGCGCTGGGTATAGCCCACCACGGTGGAGCGCACTTCCGCCATGCCGCACTTGCGCTTGAGGATGCTGGCCAGGCGGTTGGTGGTCATGGGCTCGCCGGGGAATACCTGCTTGCCGTAGGGATGCAGGAATTCATATACGTCAAAGGGCTCCATGGAGGCCCAGCAGCCTTCGGCTACCACCACGGTGGCGCGGGTATTGCCGATTTCAATCTGATGATTGAGCCGCTTGGCCACATCGTCAATCCGCCAGTCCGCTTCGGGCACCACAACCACTTCGGCGCCGGTGGCCTCAGCAGTGGCCAGGGCCAGATCGCCGCAGTTGCGGCCCATCACCTCTACCACGTGGGGACGGTCATGGGAGCGGGATGTGGCGCGGATGGCGCGTACAGTATCCACGCATACGTTGGTTGCGGTATCATAGCCCAGGGTAACTTCGGTATAGGAAAGGTCATTATCGATGGTGCCGGGGATGCCGATACAGGGAATGCCCAGCTCGCAAAGCCGCATAGCGCCCTGGAAGCTGCCGTCGCCGCCAATGACCACAAGGCCGCTGATATCCAGATCCCTGAGGATCTTGGCGGCCTTTTCCCGCACGGCGGGATCCTTGAATTCATCGCACCGGGCGGTGCGCAGATAGGTACCGGGCATATCGGCAATATCCAGCACAGTATCCAGATCCAGGCGGATAAAATCATCTTCGAATTTCTGGCCGCGGCCCAGCAGGCCGTTATAGCCCCGCTTGATGCCGATCAGAGGCATTCCCAGATAAGCCGCATTCCTGGCAACGGACATAACCGCCGCATTCATGCCGGGGGCGTCGCCGCCGCTGGTTAATACTGCGATGTTGGACATGGCAAATCTCTCCTTTGTGGGTTAAAGCAGAAGGTTGTTTTCGATGAGCACCTGATGGGCTTCCATCGCTTCCGCCCCGGGAACCATAATTTCATAATAGTTTTCTTCAGAGGATAAGGTGCGGGATACCTGACGGCTGCGGGCCATAAAGCCCTCCCTTTCCAGGGCGGATAGCAGCGCCTGGGCATTGGTCTGGCTGCGGGTGATATGGATCACCTTCCATTGAGCGCCGGAGGCTGCGGCCATTTTCTCCCCTCCCCTGCAAAGATTCCGTAGTATTATAGCATGTTCGTTCAATACATGCCATATCTTTTCAAAAAAATCTTTATTTTTTTCATTTTTTATGCAGGGAAAAAATCCGAAACAGAGAAAATTTACACCACTTGACAAGGAAAAGAGGGGGATCGGGAATGCAGCAGGCGGTGGAAAAACGGGTGGCCCGGGCGCTGTCCCTTCTGATTCAGCAGCCTACCCTGGCCGCAGGGCCGGATCGTCCCTTTGAAGAAAGTCATACCATTCTGAGGGAATTGTTTCCGCTGCTTTTTTCCAGGGCGGAATGGGAGCGGGTGGATGGCAGGGCGCTGCTGGGCCGTCTGCCCGGCGAAGGGGGCAGCCAGCCCCTGATTTTCCTTTCCCATCTGGATGTGGCCCCCATCCGGGATGCGGATGCCTGGTCCGTGCCCCCCTTCTCCGGGGAAATCCGGGGCGGTTTTGTTTATGGCCGGGGGGCCATGGATATGAAGGGCCATCTGATTGCCCTGCTCACGGCGGCGGAGGCGCTGCTGGATCAGGGGTTCAGGCCCTTGGGGGATATTTATTTCGCATTTTCCTGCGATGAGGAAATCCGCGGCCCCAGCATGCAGAAAATGGCGGTAATGCTTGAAAAGAGGGGGGTAAAGCCCGCCTTCGTGCTGGATGAAGGGGGCAGCGTGACCCAATTGCCCAGCCTATCCCAGCGGCCGGCCGCCCTGATCGGGGTGGCGGAGAAGGGGCGGATGTGCTTTACCCTGACCGCCGACGGGGAAAAATCCATGGAAACGCTGCTGCGGGCGTCGGACCGGCTGCTGCGGATGTTTTTCATTCCCCGGATCTGCCCGGTGACAGGCCGGATGCTGCAGGCGCTGTCCAGCGATATGCAGGGCATTTCCCGGTTCTGCGCTGCCCATCCGGGCAAGCTGCAGGGCCATCTTCTGCGCAAGCTGGAGCATACCCATTATGGCAGGGCCATATCCCGCACCCAGGTGATGATCAGCGGCATGCAGGGGGACGCCCTGCGGGGAGAAAAGGCAGCCGTTACCTTCCAGGCCTCCATTCTGCCGGGGGATGAGGCCAGGGAATTGCTCAAGCGCATCCAGCGTGTGATCGGCGACAGCAGAATCCTGGTTTCGGTGGATGTGATGGATGAGCCCAGCCTCGTTTCCCCCTCTCAGGGCATGGCCTGGGATGCGCTGCAGACCGCAGTGCAGGTGCATTTCCCCGATACGGCGGTGGTGCCCTATCTGCTCACCGGCGCCTCCGACGCCCGCCGGATGGAATCATTATGCCCCTGTATCTATCGTTTCAGCCCCTTTATTCTGCTGCCGGAGGAAATGGGCAGGATGCACGGCGTGGATGAACGCCTGAGCATTGAAAATCTGATCCGGGGCGTGGCCTTTTTCCGGCAGATGCTCATGGCGTAGTTTATTGTGCGAAGCTCAGGGCGCCTGTGCAGACGGGAAGGAAAAAGAAAGAAAAAATCATCTGAGAAAAGCGAAAAATATCCGGAAAATGATTGACATTTTCTGCAGGATATGATATCATTCTTTGGTAAGCCGCTCGGAGGGGGCTCCTAAAGCTATGCCCTGATATAGCGCCCCATGGCTGCAAGATGCCATCCTTTCCCTCCAGGGAAGTCCGGCGAGTATAAATAAAGGAGGTGCTGTCCATGTACGCGATTATTGCGACTGGCGGCAAACAGTACCGCGTGTCCGAGGGTGACACCATCTACATCGAAAAGCTTGAAAACGAAGTTGGCGACATCGTCTCCTTCCCCGTGATGATGCTCTCCGGCGAAACCATCGAAGTGGGCTCCCCCTACATCGAAGGCGCTACCGTGACCGGTAAGGTTGTTCGCCATGGCAAGGGCGAAAAGATCGTCGTCTTCAAGTATAAGAGCAAGAAGAATTATCGCCGCAAGGCTGGCCATCGTCAGCCCTTCACCCAGGTGGAAATCACCGGCGTGAACGCGTAAGCGAATTTCCCATGATCCGCGCAAAAATCATTCGGGCCGGGGAGCAGATCCTGGGCTTTGAATGCAAGGGCCACGCAGGATATGCCGAAGAAGGATCCGATATCATCTGCGCCGCCGTCTCCATTCTCACCACCACCTGCGTAAATGCGCTGGAAAGTGTGGCCGGGGTAAAGGGGAAGGCAAAGGTGGATGAAGGGTATATGCAGGTGCTGATTGAAAAAGATCAGGCCAGCCATGATACCCAGGTGATCTTCCGCACCGTGATCCAGGGCCTGCGGGATCTAACGGATGCCTATCCCGAATATCTTCAGCTCAAAGAAAATTGAAATTGGAGGAAGCAAGCAATGTTGAAGCTTAATCTTCAGCTTTTCGCCCATAAAAAAGGTATGGGTTCCACCCGTAACGGCCGCGACAGCGAAAGCAAGCGTCTTGGCCCGAAGCGTGCCGATGGTCAGTTCGTTCTGGCCGGCAACATCCTGGTCCGTCAGCGGGGCACCAAAGTGCATCCCGGCCTGAACGTGGGCATCGGTAAGGATGATACCCTGTTCGCCAAGGTTGACGGCATCATGCGTTTCGAACGCAAGGGCAAGTTTGATAAGCAGGTGAGCGTGCATCCCGTCGCCACCGAAACTGCCGCCCAGTAAGCAAGGCAACAGAAGGGCTGCCCGCTATGATTCATAGCGGCGGCCCTTTTTGCAATTTTAAAGGAGAAAAAAAATGAACCGGCTGGAAACTGAACGCCTGATCCTGCGTCCCTTTGAGGAGGGGGATTATCCCCTGATCCTGAAAATTTCCTCGGATCCGGATACGGTAAAATATCTCTATCACTGGGGCCATCCCGGCACCACCCCGGAATCCGACGCCCATCGCTTTCTTTCCTATGCGGTGGGTGAGTGGGGGAAAGCCCCTGTCCGCGCCCGGGAATTCTGTATCGTGCTGAAGGAAACGGGGGAAACCCTGGGGGACGGCAGTGTGGAATACTGGGGAGAGGATGAGGCGGAGATCGGCTGGATTCTCACCCCGGAGCATCGGGGCAAGGGCTACGTCACCGAAATGGGCAGGGAACTGATGCGTTTTGCCTTTGAAGAAATGGGGGCCAGGCGGGTAATCGCCCATTGCGATGAGCGGAATGCGCCCTCCCAACGGGTGATGCTGCGGCTGGGCATGGAAAAGAGCGATCTGGCCTTTGGCGTGCGCCCTGCCAAGGAAAAGGATGGGGTGCCCGGCAATGAATACACCTATGCCATCACCCGGGAACAGTATCACCATCTATTGAAGGCCTGGGAGATGAAAAAGCTGCCCTGCAGGTTCCATGGCTTTATGGATCTGCCCGATCTTAGCGATGGGGAAATCCGCCTGATCTGCCATACCAAGGCGCCGGCGGATCCGGTGAAAAAATATGTGCCTGCCTATCTGTTCCATATTGCCCGGGGCAGCGAGGTGATCGGCAAGATCGATCTGCGCATCGGCTACACCCCCGGGCTGTATGTGGGGGGCAATATCGGCTACAGCGTGGATGAAAAATACCGCGGTCAGGGCTATGCAGGCCGGGCCTGCCGGCTGCTGCTGCCGGTGATGCGCTATCATCAAATGAAGATCGCCCTGATCACCAATGATGTGCGCAATACGGCCTCCCGACGGGTATGCGAAAAGCTGGGCCTTCAGCATCTGGGGCAGATGCAGGTGCCCAACGATAGCGATATGTATGCCCAGGGTATATACCGGGTGAATATTTACGCCATGGAGGATCGTTGATCATGGGCTATATCATGGATCTGCGAAAAATTGTGGGCCATCAGAAGCTGCTGATGGTGGGGGCCAGCGTATTCATCTACCGGGACGGCCGGCTGCTTTTGCAGCGGCGGAAGGATAACGGGCTGTGGAGCGATCACGGCGGCTCGGTGGAGCTGAGCGAGAGGGTGGAGGATGCCGCCCGCCGGGAACTGCAGGAAGAAACGGGGCTCATTGCCCGGAAGCTGGATTTGATCGATACCTTTTCCGGCCCGGAATTCGATTTCACCTATCCCAACGGGGATCAGGTATCCATGGTGATCTTTTCCTATCTGTGCCGGGATTTTGAAGGGGATTTTTCCATGCAGCAGGAGGAAGTCACCGATCTTAAATGGTTCCAATTGGATGAGCTGCCCGGGGATGACCAGATTTCTCCGGTGATTCTGCCGCTATTGCGGGCCTGTGTGGCCAAAATCAGGAAGGAGCAACTGCAATGAAAGCCATCGTATTTGAATCCCATGCGGGACATACCAAAGCATACGCCCAGCTGCTGGGAGAGAAGCTGAATCTGCCCGTCTATTCCCTTCAGGAGGCAAGGACGCATCTGGCCAAGGGGGATGAAATCCTTTTCATGGGCTGGATGATGGCCGGCATTCTCAAGGGCTGGAAGAAGGCGAAGCGCCGCTATGCCGCCAAGGCCGTCTGCGCCGTGGGCATGGCCTCCCATACGGAGGAAGCGGCCGGGAAAATCGGCAAAAAGAATGGCTGCGGCGATGGCCCTGTTTTCATGATCCGGGGCGGCCTGGATATGGATAAGCTGAAGCCCCTCTACCGGATGATGATGGAAAAGCTGCTTTCCTTCCTGGAAAAGAAGCAGGATCGCCCTGCCGATATGCAGGGCCTGATCGATGTGGCCAGGAGCAAGGAGGATCTGCCGGTGACGGAAGAGGCCGTTTCCCATGTGATTGCCTATTTTGAAGCATGAAAACGCTGATTTTTGATGGCTCCCCCCGGAAAAACGGGGATACGGCGGCGCTGCTTTCTGCCTTTCTGGAAGGGCTTAAGGGGGAATATACCCTCATCAGGGCCTATGATAAAAGGGATATTTCCCCTTGCGTGGATTGCCGGTATTGCTGGGATCATCCTGCCTGCGCCATCCGGGATGATATGCAGAAAATTTATGGCCTGATTGAGGAAAGCGATTGCATTGTCATCGCATCCCCCCTGTATTATTCGGAACTGACGGGGCCGATGCTTTCCCTGCTCAGCCGGCTGCAGGTATATTACTGCGCCCGGAAATTCCAGGGCGTCTCCCTGATCAGAAAGCCGAAAAAAGGGGCGATCCTGCTTTGCGGCGGCGGGGACGGCGGGCCGGAGCAGGCCGTAAAAACGGCAAAAATGCTGCTGCGTTCCATGGGTGCAAAGGAAATCGCCGATCCGGTAATGAGCCTGCATACCAATGAAATCCCCGCAGCGCAGGATCCGGATGCCCTCTGTGCTGCACGGAAGCTGGGGGAAAACTGGATTTAATACAAAGGAAATGCACGAAAAATCGCCCCGGTCTGGAATGATCGTGCTATACTGTTGGGGCAGCGTTCCGGGCCGGGCGCTTTATCATGGGAAAAGAGGATCATGTATGATTGGTACGCTTATCAATGCAGCGGCGGTAATCGTAGGTTCCCTCATCGGGCTGATGCTGCGGAAGGGCATCCCCCAGCAGCTGAAGGATACCCTGATGAAGGGCATGGGCCTGTGCGTGATGCTGATTGGCATCCAGGGCGCATTGAAAACGGAAAATGTGATGCTGGTGATTCTGGCCATCGTCATCGGCGGGGTGATCGGTGTGCTGCTGCATATTGAGCGGGGGCTGGACCGGCTGGGGCAGAAGCTGCAAAAGCGCTTTGCCCATGGGGAGGATGACAGCTTCGGCAAGGGCTTTGTTACCGCATCCCTGATGTACTGCGTGGGGGCCATGGCCATCGTGGGCAGCCTGGATTCCGGCCTTCGGGGGGATCACAGCACCCTGATCGCCAAATCCATCCTGGACGGGGTGAACAGCATCATCCTGGCCAGCACCATGGGCCCCGGGGTGATGCTCTCCGCCCTGGCGGTGCTTTTGTATCAGGGCAGCATAGCGCTGCTTGCCCAGGTGGTGCAGCCCATCCTCACCGATCGGGCGGTGACGGAAATGAGCGCCGTGGGCGGCCTTCTGATCATGGGCATCGGCCTGAATATGATCCGCAAGGATCACATCCCGGTGGGGGATATGCTGCCCGCCATTCTTACCCCTCTGTTCCTGATTTATATTTTCTGATATGCTGAAAATTCTGATTGAAAAGCAAAAACGCCGTCTTACGGTGACGGATGGAGAGAGAAACGATATTTTTTCCTGCCCCATTGCCCTGGGCGCCCATCCTGTGGGCCCCAAAGAAAAAGAAGGGGATGGCAAAACCCCGGAGGGGGCTTACTTCATCTGCCTGAAAAAGAGGGGCAAGTATGGCCCTTCCCTGGGCGTCAGCTATCCCAATGAAGGGGACGTCATTCGCATGGGGGCGGCGGAGGATTTGCTGCGCTGCATCCGGGATCGGGCGTCCCGGGGAGAGCGGCCCCCCTGGGGCAGCGCCCTGGGCGGAGAAATCTATATCCACGGCGGGGGCACGGCCTCCGATTGGACGGCAGGGTGCATCGCCCTTGGGGAGGATGACGCCCAAAGGCTGTATGATCTGATTCCCTTGGGGACGGAAGTGCGGATATTGCCTTGAAAATGCAATTGCTACAAAAAAACAGGATGGATTTTTTCCATCCTGCTTTTTTATTTTCCGTTCATTTTCTGCAGTGCCTTTTTGGCGATGCTCCAGCTGTAGCCCCGGCGGATCAGGGCCTGGATGATCTTCTGGGGATCCGCCATTCTTCTGGAAAGCTTTCTGGCCTGCTCTGCAGCCCGGGCGATTTCATCCTCCTCCGACAGATGGGAAAGGGCGGCCTGGGCCTGATCGTTGCTGACCCCCTTGATCCGCAATTCCTGGGCGATGCGGGATTTGCCGTATTTTTTGCTGCGGCTCAGGGCCCAGGATTCTGCGAACCGGGAATCGGAGATCAATTCATGGGCGGACAGCACATCCAGCACCTTTTCGATGGTCATTTCATCATAGCAGGATCGCTTCAGCCGGGCGCGTACCTCCGCCATGCTGCGCTCCCGGAGGGCCAGATATTTCATGGCCGCCTCCAGCGCATGGGGATAGCCCCGCTGCTGCATGAACAGACGGTATGCGGCGGGATCCATCACTTCCCCCTGACGCAGCCTGCGCTCCAGAAACAGGGGAGAGGGGATTTTGAGCATTTCCCCGGACAGGAAGCTGACCCTGGCCACCCCGGCCTTTCGCTGAATTTCAATGATTTTATCCATGATGATCCCCCAGGAAAAGACAGATCAGATCCTTATTCAGATCAGCCAGCACGCCCCGCCTGGCCTCGCTGGCCCCGGTGGTGAGCAGCGCCAGGCCCTTTTTGGTTTCCGGATCAAAGAATACCCCGTGCACCGCCCCGTAGGCCATGCCCTGATGACCGAAGAGGGGCCGGGGGGAGATGGCGGCATCCTGCAGAATGAAGGTGCCTATCCCCTGGGAAAGATTGCGGGCCCGCTCCCCGAAGGGGGCGATGATCCGGCGCATTTCCTGCAGGCTTTCTTCCGTCAGGAAGCCGGGGATCATGCCGGCGATCCCCAATTTTGCCAGATCCCCCGCCGTCAGGCACAGATTGCCGTGGGCCAGGGCATAATGGGCCTGGGGATCCACCCCGGCTTCGGGCAGGGGACGATTCTTCCGCTTTTCTGCATCAAAATTAGGGTCCTTCTGAGGGGGAAGGATGCGGCAGGCATCCGCCAGCAGCCCTTCCGTCTTCTGGGGATAATAGGTGGCCTTCACCTGCAGGGGCTGGAACACCGTTTCCTGCATCAGCCGTTCAAAATCCATTCCCAGGGCCGCTTCCATCACTGCACCGGCGATGCCTGCCCCGAAATTGGAATATTCCCATTTTTCATGGGGCAGATGCTGGGTGAAGCTATCCCCTTGCAGCAGGGAATCCAGGCGTTCCCCCCGGCCGATGCCGTTATTATAGGCGGCGCCGTCATGGATGCCCCCGGTATGGGAAAGCAGCATCCGCAGGGTGATCATCGTATCCGGTGCTTTGGGATGGCGCAGATTATGGGGGAAATATTCCCCGATATCCCGGTCCAGATCCAATTTTCCCTGCTCCTTCAGCTTCATGGCCCCCAGGGCGGTGATGAATTTGCTCACGGAGGCGGAGCGATAGATGGTATCCATTCCGGCAGGGGCGCCGTTTTTCCGGGCAGCGCCGAAGGCAAGGCCGCCTGTAATCCCTGCTTCATTAAACAGGCACAAACTGGCCCCCAGGCAGCGATGCTTTTTCAGGATACGCAGGGCCTCCCGGCTGGCCTCGGGGGGCAGGGTGGTTTCACGGATATCGCCTTTTTTCGGCAGAAAATGGAGCAGCAGCCGATACAATTGCCAATTTTTCATCTTGCTTCCTCCGTAGGAATAATTTCGGGGCATAAGGGCCGCCGATTTGGGCCACAATAGGGATGGACCAAGAAAAAGGAGGGATCTGTTATGCAGAACGGATGCGGATGCGGCCTGACCAGCAAGGATCTGACCGTGCTGGAGGATCAATTGACCCATGTGGCCATGAGCTGCCGGGTGGCCCAGAATTATGCCAATCAATTTCAGGATGCCCAGCTGAAGAATATGGCCGCCCAGGTGGCCCAGCATCACCGCCAGCAGTATGACGCCCTGTGCGCCCTGCTCAACGGCTGTCAGTAAAGGAGGGAAAAACAATGCCTCATCAGAATCAATCCTGGGCCCCCAATCCCAATCAGAATCAGCGGCCCCAGTTCAATCAGGCCCCTCAGGCTGCCACCTATCAGGCCGCCCAGGCTGCCCAGGCCCAGCCCCTTTCCGATCAGGAGCTGGCCTTTGATCTGCTCTATCAGGAAAAGGCGCTGCTGGTGAATACCGCCTCTCAGGTGCTGGAGGCCGCCCATCCCGGGCTGCGCCAGGCGCTGAATGACTGCTATTTGCAGATGGGCCAGGATCAGCTGGAAATTTTCCATCTGATGAATCAGAAAAACTGGTATCAGACAAAGCCCGCCCAGGCCCAGGATATCCAGACCGCCAAGCAGAAATTTCAGCAGATGCGCAATACCATCTGAGAAAACCGAATCACGGCCGCTCCCCAAGGGGCGGCCTTTTTATTGGGAATCAGTCTGCCGGGGCCGCTTTTCTTCTGCGGATGGCCCGGATGATAAGCCATGCCCCCGCCACAATAATCATCAGCAGCGACAGTGCCTGGGATACCCGGATGGGGCCCCAGTAGAGGCTGTCGGTGCGCAGGCCTTCGATGAAGGCCCGGCCGATGCCGTACCAGATCAGATACCACAGGAACAGATTGCCTGGCTGCTTCACCTTTTTCCGGTTGAACCACAGCAGCATAAAGCCTGCAAAATCCCATACCGATTCATAGAAGAAGGTGGCCATATGCCACTGCCCCCCCACGGATACCGCAAAGGGGAAAAATTGCAGCGCAGGATTTTCCACCAGATAGCCGTAGGCCTCCCCATTGAAAAAATTGCCCCAGCGGCCGATGGCCTGGCCCAGGATCAGCACCGGGGCCACAAAATCCGCCAGCATGGCAAAGGGCAGCTTCTTTTTCCGGGAAAAGAAAAATCCTGCGATGGCCCCGCCGATGACGCCGCCGTAAATGGCCAGGCCCCCATTCCAGATCTGGAAGATGGAAAGCAGATTATCCTGATACAGATCCCACTGGAAGGCCACATAATAAAGCCGTGCCCCCACCACCGCAGCGGGCACCAGCCACAGGGCCAGTTCGATGGTCATATCCTTGGGCAGGGAAAGGCGCTTTTCCTCCCGGGTGCACAGGATGACGGCCATGATGACGGCGCTTACGATCAGCAGGGCATAAATGGGGAAAATACCAAAGAGCTTATCCGGCATGGAAACATCTTCCTTATTTTATCAAAATGGAAAGGGCGCGGCGGGTGCGATATATGCTTCCCTGCCGCGCCAAAGAATATTCAATCCGGTTATTTGATCTGCTGATAGGCCTGATCCACCTTCTGCAGCCAATCGATGATGGGCAGCTGCTGGGGGCATACGCTTTCGCAGGCACCGCACTGCACGCACTTGGTGGCGTCGGTTCCCTTTTCCACCATCTGCTTGTAGCTCCAGGTGAGATTGCCGGGCCGGTCAAATTTATGCATGTCATTGTAGGCGGCAAAAATCCTGGGGATAGCGACCCCCTGGGGGCAGGGCACGCAGTAGGAACAGCCCGTGCACTTGATGGGCATGCGGGAAAGATAGGCCTGCTTCAGGGTCTTCACAAAGGCCATATCCGCCTCGGTCATGCTGCCCACCTTCAGGGTATCGAAGATGCGCAGGTTGTCATTGAGCTGCTCTTCCGTGCTCATGCCGCTGAGGATGGTGGCCACTTCCGCATAATTGGCCACATATTTGAAGGCCCATTCCACGGCGGAGCGCCCGGATTCATGGTTGTTGATCAGTTCCGCCACATTGGCAGGGGGCGTGGCCAGGGCGCCGCCCCGCAGGGGCTCCATCACCACAATGGGAACGCCCATTTTGCCCGCCAGCTTCAATCCGTCTTCGGTGGCCTGCTCCTGATCATCCAGATAATTATACTGGATCTGGGCCAGCTCCCACTGATCATAATCCTTCAGGATCATTTCGAAGGTTTCCCTGTTATCATGGAAGGAAAAGCCGGTATGCTTGATGCGGCCGTCCTTGAGGGCCTGCTTATAGAAATCCTTATAGTGGAAGGATTGCAGCTTGGCAAAGGAATCCTTGTTCATGGCGTGCAGGATATAAAAATCCACATAGGGCACATCCAGCTTTTTCAATTGTTCATCCAGCAGCTTATTCAGATCGGCCTCTTCATTGGCCATCCACGGGGGCAGCTTGGTGGTCAGGGTCACCTTTTCCCGGTATCCTTCCTTCAGGGCCAGGCCGGTTACGATTTCACTTTCTCCGTTATGATAGCCATAGGCGGTATCCACATAGGTGATGCCCTCATCGATGCCGTGGCGGATCATGGCGATGGCCCGCTCCCGGTCGATCACATTCTTTTCCCCTTCCTGTTTGGTGGGCAGCCGCATGCAGCCAAAGCCTAGACGGGATACATCCTTGCCCAGTTTGCCAAAGGGAACATACTGCATAAATAAATGCCTCCTTTTCACATTTGAGGAAGAAAAGGAAAGCATCCCTTTCTTCGAATACACAATTTTCCACCATATATAGTATAGCCGAAAATGGATCATTTGTCCAGATGCTGAACATTTGCAAGCAAGGGGCCATCCTGGCCCGGAAGGAGGGGCGCTTGATAATCCGGCGGGAATGTGATATGATGGCAAAAAAACGGCGGAGCGTGAATATATGATATTTTTTGATCAGCAGCGAATGGTATTTCATCTGCAGGGCCCATCCTACAGCTATGTGCTTGGGGTCAGGGACGGGGTGCTTCTTCATCTGTACTGGGGCAAGAAAATCCCGGTGGAAAATCCCTGGCCGCTGATGGCATTCCAGGGGGATGCCGCCTCCTTCGATCTGGCCTTCAGCCGGCTGCCTCTGGAAGTACCCACCCAGGAAAGGGGATATTTCGGCGGACGCGCCCTGGGCATCATCAACAGCCAGGGGGATGATGTGGTATCCCTGCGGTATCAGGATTGCCGTATTTTTTCGGGAAAGCGGCCCCTGAGCGGCCTGCCTGCCTCCTATGCGGAAAGGGAGGAGGATGCCCGGACGCTGGAAATCGATATGAAGGATCAGCTGACCGGCGCTTGCATTACCCTTTCCTATACCGTATTCCGGGATGCGGATGTGCTGGCACGCAGCATGTATATCCTGAATGAGGGGGACGATCCCCTCCTCCTTTCCGATGTGCAGGCCGCTGCCCGGCTGCCCCTGGATGATTATGAAATCATTCATCTCAAGGGCGCATGGGCAAGGGAGCGGCATGTGAAGCGCATCCCCATGGCCCAGGCTACCTTTACTATCAGCAGCCGCCGTGGCGCATCCGGCCATGAAAACAATCCCTTTCTGGCGCTGGTAAAGCCCCATACCACCGAGGATCAGGGGGATGTATACGCCATGACTCACGTCTATTCCGGCAGCTTCAGCGCTTCGGTGGATGTGGGCATTGACGGGGCGCCGCTGATGATGATGGGCCTGTGCCCCGATGTATTCCGGTGGAAGCTGGCCCCCGGGGAGGGCTTCCAGGGGCCGGAGGCGCTGCTGTGCTTCGCCCCGGACGGGCTGAACGGCCTGTCCCACCGGATGCATCCCTTCATCCGCCGGCATATCTGCCGGGGGCAATGGCGGGATCAGCCCCGGCCCATCCTGATCAACAATTGGGAGGGCACCTATTTTGATTTCAATGCGGATAAGCTGGTAGCCATTGCGGAGCAGGGCGCCCGGATCGGCTGTGAATTATTTGTGATGGATGACGGCTGGTTCGGCAAGCGGAATGACGACAGATCCTCCCTGGGGGATTGGGTGGTCAATGAAGAAAAGCTGCCCGGCGGCCTGAAGGCCCTGGGGGAGAGAATCACCGCCCTGGGCATGCGCTTTGGTATCTGGGTGGAGCCGGAAATGATTTCCCCGGACAGCGATCTGTACCGTGCCCATCCCGATTGGTGCCTGCATGTGGAGGGCAGGGATCGTACCCCCGCCCGCAATCAGTTGATCCTGGATATGAGCCGGAAGGATGTGCAGGATTATGTGATCGGCGCCATCTGCGGCGTGCTGCGCGATGGTCCCATCAGCTATGTCAAATGGGATATGAACCGCAATATGGCGGAGGGCTTCAGCCCCCTGCTGCCCCCGGAGCGGCGGATGGAAACCCAGCACCGGTATATGCTGGGCCTGTACCGGGTGCTGGAGGAGATCACCTCTTCCTTCCCCCATGTACTGTTTGAAAGCTGCTCCGGCGGGGGCGGCCGGTTTGATTGCGGCATGCTCCATTATATGCCCCAGACCTGGACCAGCGATGATACCGACGCCTCTGAACGCATCCATATCCAGTACGGCACTTCCCTGATCTATCCCTGCAGCGCCATGGGCGCCCATGTGAGTGCCGTGCCCAATCATCAGACCGGGCGCATCACCCCCTTCCTTACCCGGTGCAATGTGGCCATGGGCGGCAATTTCGGCTTCGAACTGGATCTGACCAAACTGACGGAGCAGGAACTGGCATGGGCGAAGGAAGCCGTGGAAAACGTGAAAAAATACCGGCATACCATGCAGCAGGGCGTCTATACCCGTTTGATTGCCCCCGCTCCGGGAAAGGGCCGGGCTGCCTGGCAGTTCCAGGATGAAAAAAGGGTGATCGTCTGCGTCTATCAGGATCGCTCCTTCCCCAATGCCCAGCCCTGGCGGCTGAGGCTTTCCGGGCTGGAGGAAGATGCGGTTTATGAGGATCAGGCCCATCACATCCGCTGCAGCGGCGGCGCACTCATGGAAATGGGCATTCCCATGCCCGCCCCCTGGCAGGATTTTGAAAGCTGGGTCTATTGCTTTGAAAAAGTGTAAATAACGGTATCTGCATTGCCCCCGGCCGGGAGAAATCCCAGCCGGGGATTTTTTTGAAAAAATGCAAGATTTCATAAAACAGAAACAAATCAACAAACATTTGCAAATCTCTCCTCCCTATAATGATCCCCGTAAAGCACATGCGAAAGCATCAAGGAGGAAAGCATCATGTATAAAGAAGATCAGGAATTTTTCATCCGCAAGATCCGGGATCAGTATACCGAGAAGGAAAATACGCCCCTGGATCAGCTGCGTGCCATGGACGCCCAGGTCAAGCGCCCCGCCCTCATGTTCGGCTGGATTTTCGGCATCCTCTCCGCCCTGCTGATGGGCAGCGGCATGAGCCTGGTGATGACGGATCTTGCTTCCGTGATCGGCCTTGGGGACGGCATGACCCCCGGCATTGTAATCGGCGTGATCGGCCTGATCATGACCTGCATCAATTATCCCATCTACCGCCGCATTCTCTCTTCCCGGAAAAAGCAGTTTAAAACCCAGATTCTGCAGTTCAGCAGCCGGATGCTGCAGAACCCCTGAAAAATGAAAGGAGATAAAAACCATGACCAATTTTCTGAAGAAAGCATTTCAGGATATGAAGGAAAGCGCCCAGGCCCAGCATGAAGTGGATAAAGCCAATTTTGCCGCCGCCAAGGCGGAATCCAAGGCCCAGTGGGAGGAGGCCAAGGCCATGCGCAGGCCCGAAACCCGCAAGGCCATGATGCAGGCTGAACGCGACAAGCAGATGGAACAGGCCCATCAGCGAAAGGATGCGGCCCAGGCCCGGATCGATGCCGCCAAGGGCAAGTAAGCAGATGCAACAGGCCTGTGATTTTTTCCGGGCCTGATTTTCTTTCCCATGTAAACAAAACGGAAACATTTCTGTGCTATAATCATCCCGTAATCTGAAAAACAGGAGCCAAAGCCATGTTCAAAATTCTTGTTGTGGAGGATGACCGGGATCTGAACCGCACCGTATGCGCCTTTCTGAACCGGTCCGGCTATGAGGCCGTGGGCTGCCTCCGTGCCGCAGAGGCCTATGACGCCATGTATGAAACCGTCTTTGATCTGGTGGTATCCGATATTATGATGCCGGGGATTGACGGCTTTGAATTTGCTTCCAGCGTCCGTGCCCTCAATGAAAATATCCCCATCCTTTTCATGACCGCCCGGGATGATCTGGCCTCCAAGCAGCGGGGCTTCCGTATCGGGGTGGATGATTATATGGTGAAGCCCATCGATCTGGATGAATTATTCCTGCGGATCGGGGCGCTGCTGCGCCGGGCAAAGATCGCCGCCAGCCGCAAGCTGGAGGTGGGGGCCTTCATGATGGATGCGGATGAATTTTCCGCTTCCCTGAACGGGGAGGAAATCAGCCTGACCAAGCGGGAATTCAATATTCTCTATAAGCTGCTTTCCTACCCCAAAAAGACCTTCACCCGCCAGCAGCTGATGGATGAATTCTGGGATGCGGATTCCGATGCGGCCCCCCGGGCGGTGGATGTATACATGACCAAGCTGCGCAGCAAGCTTTCCGATTGCGATGATTTCGAAATCAAAACGGTGCATGGGCTGGGATATAAGGCGGTGCTGAAAGGATGAAAAAATTTCTCCGGGGGCTGAATCATTATATTGCGTTCTTTTTGCTGACGGCCTTTCTGGTTACCTGCTGCATCCTGCTGTTTGCCCGATCGCTGATTGATTCGTTGGGACTGGTGCTGACGGAGGAAAATCTGGCAACGGCGGCCAAGCTGACCTTTATCAATGTGATTGTGCTCAGCATATTATTTACTTTGCTGGATGCCCTGCGCCGGAAGCTGACGGTTGGGCGCACTGCCCGGCGCATTGCGGATGCGGCCCGGCGCATTGTGGCCGGGGATTTTTCCGCCCGGGTGGAGCGCCCCAGCCAATTCGGCAATGACGAGCACTTTTTTGAAATCATCGATTGCTTCAACCAGATGGCCCAGGAGCTTTCCGGGGTGGAAACCTTGCGCACGGATTTTATCGCCAATGTATCCCACGAGATGAAAACGCCCCTGGCTGTGATGCAGAATTACGGCACGCTGCTGCAATCCGGCGATCTTCCGGAAGACAAGCGATTGGAATATGCCAAAGGAATTTCGGATAGCGCCCGCCGGCTTTCGGATATGGTGACCAACATTCTGAAGCTGAACAAATTGGAAAACCAGCAGATTTTTCCCCGGGGGGAGGAATTTGATCTGGGGGAACAGCTTTGCGAAAGCCTGCTGCAGTATGAAAATATCTGGGAAAGGGAAAATATCGCCATTGAAACGGATATTGCCGAGGGTGTGCGTATCTGCGCCGACCGGGAATTGCTTTCCCTGGTATGGAATAATCTGTTGTCCAATGCCTTCAAGTTTACCCCGGCGGGGGGGACGGTTTTTCTATCCCTCACTGCAGCAGAGCATCATGCCATTGTGAAAATTCAGGATACCGGCTGCGGCATGACGGCGCAAACCGGCGCCCACATATTTGAAAAATTCTATCAGGGGGATACCTCCCATGCCACCCGGGGCAACGGCCTGGGCCTGGCGCTGGTGAAAAGGGTAGTGGATATCATCCATGGGGAAATTACCGTGGAAAGCGAATGGGGGAAGGGCACAGCCTTCATCGTAAGGGTGGAAACCGCAGCAACAAAATCAGAATGAAATACATGAGGTTGTAGACAATGGAAAATCGAGAAAACAGTTCCTTTCAATATACCTATTCCGCCAAAGAACAGGCGGAAATCAAGAAAATCCGGGAAAAATATCTGCCCCGTGAGGAAAATACCCAGGATAAAATGGCGCAGCTGAGGATGCTGGATGAGGGCGTGGAGAAAAAGGCCACTGCCGTATCCCTGATTTTCGGCGTAACGGGCGCCCTGGTGCTGGGATGCGGCATGAGCCTGATTCTCACCGATCTGGGATCGGCGCTGGGCATGGGCGTGGTAATCTGCTGGCTGCTGGGCATTTTGCTGGGCCTTGGCGGGCTGGGGCTTGCCGGCCTGGCCTATCCTGCCTATCGGCGCATTACCCGAAGGGAGCGGGAGCGCCTGGCCCCGCAGGTGCTGCAGCTGACGGATGAACTGCTGAAATGACGGTAAACGCCGCCTGGAACCGAAATTTCCGGGCGGCGTTTCTTTTCTGCTTGAAATTGGAAATAAATGTTAAAAATGTTTACATCTTCGGGGCCAATGTTTACATCTGGGCCCTTGACAGGGGAGGATACGCATAGTAAAGTATATTACGGAAGTATTAAGAAATAATGACAATATACAGCATTTTACAAAAGAAAACGGCCGGATACCGCCAAGGCAGCACCAGCCGGATGGATGGGGAAAGAACATGCAAAGGATCTACTGGGTGAAAAATGAACGGGGCGGGGCCAGCCAGCTGATGGTGGATGAATCCTACCGCCAGGTGCAGGTGGATGGCGTTCCCTGCGCCCTCACGCCCCAGGAATTTACCCTGCTGCAGGTGCTGCTGGATAATGCCAATCAACCCGTTCAGCGCAAGATGCTTTTGCAGGGGGCCTGGGGATATGCCTCCATAGGGGATACCCGCACGGTGGATGTGCATATCCAGCGGCTGCGGAAAAAGCTGGGCCTTTCCTGCATCGAAACGGTATTCCGGGTGGGCTATCTGCTGCGGGTGAGGCCGGGGGAATGATCAGCGGCAGATATTCTGCGGCCTGCCCTCCAGATAAGCAAGCACATTATTGAAAGCGATTTCTGCCCGCCGCTCCATGGCCTCTGCGGTGAAATAAGCGGTATGGGGGGTCATGATCAGGTTCTTTGCCCCGAAGAGCGGATGGGAAGGGGGCAGCGGCGGCTCCTGATCGAATACATCCAGGGCGGCCCCGGAAATTTCCCCTTCATTCAGGGCGGCCTTCAGCGCCTCTGCATCTACCACAGCGCCCCTTGCGCAGTTGATCAGCAGGGCGCTTTTTTTCATGCACCGGATCTGCTCGGCGCCGATGAGATGGCGGGTCTGGGCATTGGCAGGGATGTGGAGGGAGATGATATCGCTTTTTGCCATTACCGCATTGAGGGGCATATATTCCACCCCCAGGGCCTTGATTTCCGGCTTTTCCGTCCGGGAATGGGCGATCACCCGGGCCCCGAATGCCTGGAACAGGCGGATGGCCTTTTCCCCGATGCGTCCTGTGCCGATGATGCCCACCGTCTTTCCGGCGATTTCCCCGCCCATCAGCCCGGCGCTGCCATGGCCTTTGCGGATGAGATCATTCCCTTCCGGGATTTTCCGCAGCATGGAAAGGGCCAGGCCCACCGCCATTTCTGCCACCGCCTGATTGGAATAATTGGCGCAGTTGCAGATCATGATTCCCTTTTCCCGGCAGGGATTGAGGGCCACATGATCGATGCCGGTGAAGGCCACATCCAGCATCTTGAGTTGATCCGCCCCTTGCACCACCGCTTCCGGGAAGGGGGTATTGGCGATGATCACAATATCCTGGCCCTGCACCCGGGCAAGCATCTCCTCGGGGCTTTGGGCTTTCTGAGCCCAGGCGGTGAAATGATGGCCGGCTTCCTGCAGGGGGGCGGCCAGGCGGGAAAGAGTCTCCGGGGCAATATGTAAAGGCTCGATCAGGGCAATATTCATGGATGCTTCTCCTTTTCTGGATGATGATCATTGATTTCGGGATGACAGGGGAAAAATCCTGCCGGAGAAAGGGAAAAAGGCAAAAGCAAAGGCCCTGCTGTGAGGGGATACAGCAGGGCCGTTCCAAGGGAAAAAAAGAGGGGATAAAGAGGGGAAAATAATGCATCAACGGAGGCGGCGGGCCGAGGGGGCAGCCCGGCCGCATAACCGCTGATTGCTGCTTGCAGGATGATCATATCCCCTTTTTGTGGCACAATGATGGCATGTTTCCGGCAAAAGGAACGATATTTTGTAAATAATTATGATGATTTATTTGCCCTGCCCCATCCCATGGCCCGCAGGGCATTGAGGATGGCCAGCATGCACACCCCCACATCCGCAAATACGCAGATCCACAGGGGCAGGGAGAAGATCAGATTCAGCCCCATCACGGCGAGCTTGACCAGCAGGGAAAAGAGAATATTCTGGTATACGATGCGTTGGGTTTTCCGGGCGATGCGGATGGCCCGGGGCAGCTTTTGCAGATCATCATCCATGATCACCCCGTCCGCTGCCTCAATGGCCGCTGCCGATCCCATGCCCCCCATGGCGACGCCGGTATCTGCCCGGGCCAGCACCGGGGCGTCGTTGATGCCGTCCCCCAGGAAGATCAGGGCGCCTTTTTTGCCCTTTTCTTCCATGGCTTTTTCGATCAGGGCCACCTTATCCTGGGGTAGCAGCCCGGCATGGATTTCTTCCATGCCCGCTTCCTCAGCCGTTTTCCGGGCAGCCTCCCAGGTATCCCCGGTGAGCATCAGGATTTTCCGGATGCCCAGGGCTTTCAATTGCCGGACGGCCTCCTTTGCCCCGAGCTTTAAGGTATCCTGCAGCAAAAGGTAGCCCGCATATTTTTCATTCACTGCGGCATAGAGGGCGATGCCCTCCGGCCGTTCCCGGGGCAGGGCGACGCCAAAGGCGTCCATCAGACGCTCATTGCCCACGGCGATCCTTTTTCCCTCCACCAGGGCGCATACCCCCTGGCCGGAGATTTCCCGGATATTTTCCGCCTTCTTCATTTCCCCTTTCCAGGCAGCGGCCACCGACCGGGCAATGGGGTGGGTGCTCATGGATTCGGCAGCGGCGGCCAGGGAAAGCAGCTGATCCTTTTCCATCCCGATGGGGAAAATGCCCGTCAGGGAAAATTCCCCCCGGGTCAGGGTGCCCGTCTTATCCAGGGCAATGATCTCCGCCCGGGAGAGCATTTCCAGATCCGATCCCCCTTTGACCAGCATGCCCGCCCGGGAGGCGGCGCCGATGCCGGCAAAGTAGGTCAGCGGCACGGAAATCACCAGGGCGCAGGGGCAGGAAATCACCAGGAAGCTGAGGGCTGCATGGGCCCAATGCTGCAGATCCTGACGGAATAGCAATACGGGGATAAGAAAAATCAGCAGCGCACTGATGACCACAATGGGGGTATAAACCTTGGCAAACCGGGTGATCATCCGGGCAGCCCGGGATTTTTTCTGCTCCGCTTCTTCCATCAGGGTAAGGATTCTGGAAACGGTGGATTGATGATAGGGATGGGTCACCCGGATGCGCAGGGGAGAGGAAAGATTGATGCAGCCGCTGAGGGCCCGCTCCCCCTCCCGGATAGGCCGGGGCAGACTTTCGCCGGTGAGGGCCGCCGTATCCAGCAGCGATTCCCCGGCGATGATTTCCCCATCCAGGGGAATACGATCCCCCGGGCGGACGATGATCACATCCCCTGGGGCCACATCCCCGAGGGATACCTTCCGAAGCTGCCCCTTTTCTTCCATCAGCGCAAAATCCGGCCGGATATCGGAAAGAGCCCGGATGGAGGCACGGCTTTTTTCCACAGCCCGGTGCTGCAGCATTTCCCCGATCTGGAACAGCAGCAGCACCATCACGCCCTCCGCATATTCCCCGATGGCAAAGGCCCCCAGGGAGGCAAGGGCCATCAGCAGCATTTCATCAAAGATTTCCCCGTGAAGGATATTCTTTGCCGCCGCCCGGAAAACGGGATAACCGCATAAGAGAAGGGCGGCAAGATAGAAAATCAGAGGGAAGGGAGGCATCAGGGGCAGAAAAATTCCGCATGCCAGGAAAAGGGCGCCCAGGGCCAACAGTATCCCTTCCCGCCTGCTATTTTTCTGATGATGGCAGCCGCAGGAGGGGGCATGATCCCCATGGCAGCAACCGGTATGCTCATGTTCGCGTTCATGCTCGTGCCCGTGACAGGCGCAGCTTTTTTCTTTTTCATGATTGTGACCGCAAGAACATCCCATTTTTTGATCCTCCTGCCGGGTTATTCGCACAGATGCTCCATGCCCATATCGATGATGGTGCGCACGTGATCATCCGCCAGGGAATAGAAGATGGCTTTGCCCTCCCGGCGGAATTTCACCAACTTGGATTGCTTGAGCACCCTCAGCTGATGGGAAATGGCGGATTGGGTCATATTCAGCAGGGCGGCAATATCGCACACGCACATTTCCGCCTCAAACAGGGCATAAAGGATTTTGATGCGGGTGCTGTCGCCGAATACCTTATATAATTCCGCCAGATCATAGAGCATTTCTTCGGCGGGCATATCCTGATGGGCGTCGGCAATGAGGGAAGGGTGGGTATGGGGGCAATCGCACCGGGGAACGGGGGAGAACTGATCCAGATCCATGATGATTTTCCTCCAAATAAACGTATGAACAACTGTTCATGCGTTATTATATGCTGGGGATGCTTTTTTTGTCAATGGGGGATGAGGGATTTTTTCCGGCTGTATCCGAAGGGGGATTAAAAGCATTCCCGCCTCTTTCTTTTCTGTCTGCCGCTGGTTTTGCATTCTTTGGGAAAATGTGTTATAATACAAGATGGGTTATTTTGAATGTCAATCAATAGAGGTGCAATATGGCGCAGACTTACGACGCGGGCAGTATTAAAGTATTGGAAGGGCTGGATGCGGTACGCATGCGGCCGGGCATGTATATCGGCTCCACCGGCAGCCGGGGCCTGCATCATCTGCTGTGGGAAATCGTGGATAATGCGGTGGACGAGGCCATGGGCGGCCATGCCACCGAAGTTTCGGTAACGCTGCACAAGGATGGATCTGCCTCCGTATGGGATAACGGCCGGGGCATGCCGGTGGATATGCATCCTGCCCTGGGCATTCCCGGCGTTGAGGTGATTTTTACCCGCCTGCATGCCGGCGGCAAATTCGGCAATGAGAATTATGCCTATTCCGGCGGTCTTCACGGGGTGGGCGCTTCGGTGGTCAATGCCCTATCCAAATGGCTGACGGTGGATATCTTTATCAACTGGAGCCACTACGCCATGCGCTTTGAAAATTATTTTGATCCCAAGGAAAAGAAATATGTGGCCGGGCATCCCGTATCCCCCCTGGAAAAGCTGGGCAATACCCGCAAACGGGGCACCCTGGTGCGTTTCCTGCCCGATGATACCGTATTTGAAGAAACGGTTTTTAATGGGGACAATGTGCGCCGCCGCCTTCGGGAACTGGCCTATCTGAATAAGGGGCTGAAAATCACCTTCACCGATGAGCGCACCAAGGAAGATGGAAAGGCCTATGCGGAATATTGCTTCGCCGGGGGCATTATTGATTATGTGAAATTCCTGAATAAGGATAAAAATGCGCTCCACGAAAATCCCATTTATTTTGAGGGCAAGAAGGATGATGTGGTTTGCGCCGCCGCCATTCAGTATACCGACGGCTTTACCGATTCCGTTTTCTCTTACGTGAATAATATCCCCACCGGCGAGGGCGGCACCCATGAAACGGGCTTTAAGACGGCATTGACCAAGGCGCTGAATGATTATGCCCGGAAAATCGGCGCATTGAAGGAAAAGGATAATAACCTGGCGGGGGAGGATTTCCGGGAGGGCATCACCGTGGTGCTCACCACCATGGTAAAAAATCCCCAGTTCGAAGGCCAGACCAAGGGAAGATTGGGCAATACGGAAGTGCGCCCGGCGGTAGAAGCGGTAGTGTTGGAAAAGCTGTATGAATTCCTGGAGGATCTGAAAAATCAGGAGCTGGCCCAGAAAATCATTGATAAGGCAGTCAAAAGCGCCAAGGTAAGGGAGGCAACCCGGAAGGCCAGGGATGTGGCCCGGGCCAAGAATCAGCTGGAAGCGGCGCCATTGGTTGGCAAGCTGTCCGCCTGCACCGGCCGCAAGGCCGTGGATAATGAGCTGTTCATCGTGGAGGGCGATTCCGCCGGCGGCAGTGCCAAGCAGGGCCGCGATCGGCGCTTTCAGGCCATCTTGCCTCTTCGCGGTAAACCCTTAAACGCCGAAAAGAAGCGGTTGGATCAGGTGCTGGCCAATGAAGAATTCCGCTCCATCATTACGGCGCTGGGCACCTCCATCGGAGAGGATTTTGATATTTCTTCCCTCAAATATCATAAAGTGATTATTTTAGCGGACGCCGACCAGGACGGCGCCCACATCCGCTCTATCCTGCTTACCTTCTTTTACCGCTATATGCGGCAATTGGTGGCGGACGGCCATGTATATATCGGCATGCCCCCCCTGTATGCAGTGAAAAAAGGCGGGGATATCCGCTATGCCTATGACGATAAGGAACTGAAAAAGGCCACCCAGGGCCTGCGGGGCTACACCCTGCAGCGGTATAAGGGCCTTGGTGAAATGAATCCGGAGCAGCTTTGGGATACTACCATGGATCCTGCCCACCGAAAGCTGATGCAGGTGACCATTGAGGATGCCGCCCAGGCCGATTCCCTGATCACCATCCTCATGGGGGATAAAGTGGAGCCGAGGCGGGAATATATCACCCGCCATGCAGAATTCAATAAGGCGGATCATTTTGATCAGCAGGCGGATAAGATCCAGAATTCGGAATTCGGAGTTCGGAATTCGGAATTTTGATATCCTTTTCATACTGCTGTTTTCACAATCTGATGTTAAGAAAACGAAGGACAAAGAAGCGTTGAAGCAAGCCATAATTCCGAATTCCGAATCCTGAATTCCGAATTATCCTTTCCCCATATAAGCTGGAGGTTTTTCACATGGCGAAAAAGCCCGTGCAGGTAATCACCCCCGATATTATTCAAACGCCCCTGGAAGACGTGCTGCATCAATCCATGATGCCCTATGCGGAATACGTCATTCTGGAGCGTGCCATCCCAAGGGTAGAGGATGGCCTCAAGCCGGTGCAGCGGCGTATTTTATATACCATGAATGAACTGGGCCTCACCCCCGATAAGCCCCATCGCAAGTGCGCCCGCATTGTGGGCGATTGCCTGGGTAAATATCATCCCCACGGGGACAGCAGCGTTTACGATGCCCTCACCCGCATGGCCCAGCCCTATTCCCTGCGGGGAGTAATGGTGGATGGTCACGGCAATTTCGGCTCCATCGACGGGGACAGCGCCGCCGCCATGCGTTATACGGAAGCCAGAATGGCGCCCCTGGCATTGCAGATGCTGCGGGATATCGAAAAGGATACGGTGCCCTTCCGGCTGAATTTTGACGATACCTTAAAGGAGCCCGATCTGCTTCCCGCCCGGTTCCCCAATCTGCTGGTGAACGGCGCCAGCGGCATCGCCGTGGGCCTGGCCACCAATATTCCGCCCCATAATCTGCGGGAAGTGACGGACGCCGTCTGCATGCAGATTGATCATCCGGATGTCACCTTGGATGAACTGATGAAGGCGGTGCCCGCCCCTGATTTCCCCACCGGCGGCATTCTGCTGGATACCCCGGAAATCCGGGCTGCCTATGAAACGGGCAGGGGCAAGCTGACCGTCCGCGCCAAGGTGGAAATTGAGCCCGGCAATGCCGGCCGCACCCTGCTGGTGGTGACGGAAATTCCCTTCGGCGTGGCCAAGGCCGCCATGCTGGAAAAAATCCTCAGGCTTTCCGAGGAAAAGAAGGCGGCCCTGGGCTGCATCCACGATATCCGGGATGAATCCGACCGTACCGGCATGCGGGCGGTGATCGAGCTGAAGAAAGAGGCCGATCCCAGAAAGGTGCTGGCCTATCTCTACAAATACAGCGATCTGCAGGTCACCTTCGGCGTGAATCTGGTGGCCGTTGCGGAGGGCAAGCCCGTGCAGATGGGGCTGAAAACCGTCATCGGCCATTTCATACGCCATCAGAAGAATGTGGTTACCCGCCGCACCCAGTATGAATTGGAGCAGGCCAAGGCCCGGGCCCATATTTTGGAGGGCCTGATCATCGCCGTGGATAACCTGGATGAAGTGATCGCCCTGATCCGGGCCAGCAAGAACGGAAAAGAAGCCAAGGCCCGCCTGATGGAGCGGTTCGGCTTCACCGATATCCAGGCCCAGGCCATATTGGATCTGCGTTTGCAGCGGCTCACCGGCTTGGAAATTGAGGCCCTGCGGAAGGAATATGCGGATATTCTGAAGCTGATCGATACCCTGGAGGGCATTCTGAAAAGCGAAAAGAAGCTGTTGAATGTGATCAAGAAGGAGCTGCGGGAAATCGCCGATCAGTTCGGGGATGACCGCCGCACCCAGCTCTTCAAGGAAAAGGAAGAGGATCAGATCGACGTTACCCAGGAGGCGCCGCCCCCCGAAGAGGCAGTGGTATTCCTCACCCGGGCAGGGCATCTGCGCCGGATGGCCCCCCGGTATTATGAAAAGCTGGAAATGCCGGAGCATGAAGGGGAAATGGCCCGGTGGATTTTCCATACCCAGACCGATCATACCCTTTTGTTCTTTACCAATAAGGGCAATTGCTATCCCTTGAGCGTGGGGGCACTGACGGAAAATAATCGGCCCAAGGATCGGGGCGTCACCCTCTCCGGCGTGCTGGCCGGGCTGGAAATGGGGGAAAAATGCGTATCCCTGCTGCTGATCACCCCCGGCAGCCTCAACGCCATGGGCGATCTGATCTTCTTTACAAAGCAGGGCCAGGTGAAGCGCACCAGCGCCGCTGAATATGATGTCAAGCGTGCTAAGTTCGCCGCCATCAATCTGAAGGGCGATGATCAGCTGCTCTGCGTCACCGGGGAAGAGGATGGGGCCGATCTAATGTTGATCACCCGGGGCGGCATGTGCATCCGCTTTCAGGCAGATCAGGTGCCCCAGATGGGCCGGGTCAGCGCCGGCGTGCGGGGCATCAAGCTGGAGGATCAGGATGAAGTGCTGCTGGCCACCCCCCTCACCAATTCCCATCAGATTCTTCTGTTTACCGAACGGGGCTATGCCAAGCGGCTGATGGGCGCCATGTTCGATGTGCAGGGAAGGGCCGGCAAGGGCGTAAAATGCGTATCCTTCAATAAATCGGGCTCCACCGGCACCTATGTGGGCGCCGCCGCCCGGATTACGGCCTCCCGTCCCTTCACGGTGCTGCAGAATGGGGGATTGATGACCCCCATGATCTCCGATGAACTGCCTTGCCAGAATCTTGCCGATAAGGGCAAGCCCACGGTGATGGCGGTGCTGGATGACGTGGTGATGGAACTGATTCTGTAAAAAGAAATCCCGGAGGATAATGATAAATCCTCCGGGTCTGCGTGTTGACAAAGTCAACACGCTCGAAAAAAATGAAGGATCATTTTTTTCGACATGCAGATTTTCTTGTGCTGCTTCGCAGCACGGGCAGAAAATCTGATAGGAATGAAAAATTCTTCCCGAATCATAAATGATTCT
>JAFQOD010000048.1 GCA_017395685.1 Clostridia bacterium | reverse complement strand
TGCATTCGCAAAGCTTGATGCTGCCAAACTGCAAAGTATGCTCAAAAAACGCAGTTTGCTTCCTGTAACGGAGCAAAAAAGCGAGAAGAATCTTAGAGACATAACTGGATGAAGGACAGGAATATGGAGAATCACTTTGGGCCATAGATACGGATAAATCCCATAGGGCTACTGTCATCAAAATTCCCACAATAATCACACAAAAGGAAATCCCTCCTGTATGAACGCTTATGTTCATACAGGAGGGATTTTTTATGTTTTCGGTTTTCGGTTCGGGAAGGAGTCCTCCATCCATTGGATGTACTCTTCCACCGTTATTTTGCCGGCAGAGCACTCGTTCCGCAGGGTAATGGCCTGATACTTCCACTTCTTGAAATCGGCTTCCCGGATCTGCTTGACCCGCACTCTGGCAGCGTAGCGTTTGTAGTACTTGTTGTAAATGGGTATTGCCTTATCACCGGCAATTTTGGCTTTGTAGTTTTCTGCAGCAGCCAGTTCCTGGCAGTTGCGGGTTTCCCCCTCGGCGACTCTTTCGCAGTAGTTGGTATCGTAGTTGCCCTCCATGATGAAATACTTGCCGCAGCGTTTACATTTGCGGAAACGGACATTCGCTTCCAGCATCTTTGTAAACTCCAGTTCCAGAATTTCTGCCACAGCGCCAAACTGATACTGGATATTCAGAAAATGCAGAACAGCGATCGCAGCAAACAGTTTATCGGTAGCTATTCCCAGCTTCTCAGCAAGAGCAACATGGTCGGCTGTGGGTTTGGGTACATTCTGAAGTCTGCGAACAAACTCCTCGGGAGGCATACCGTATTACATTCTGAGGTATATTCAAAGAAAAGTAATGAATTGCGCATTGACAAATCTATGGATTTTGCAGTATAATACAGGAAAGGTTGAACGCTAAACTAACCGGAATAACTCAATACATCCATAAGGAGGTTTGAACATGAATCGTTTGTTCAAGGTGGTTTCTCTTCTTCTGGCACTTTGCTTCGTGATGACAGCCATTACTTTTGCGTTCGCAGAGGATGGGGTTATCGATGCGGATCTGACCTGCACCATCACCCTTGGAAACTGGCCGCCGGATACGGCCGCTGATGCCGAAAAGGCACTGTTCGAAGGATATAAGGCCACCATGGCTGTGCAGTATCCCAATGTTACCCTGGTGCCGGACTACTATTCCTATACTTTGAGCAACTATGTACCTATGGCCAAGGGCCATACTGCCCCCAGCATTTTTCAGCCTCCCTTCACCGACCCCCAGCTGCTGATCAGTCAGGGTCTGGTTGGCGATGTAACGGATGCGCTGGAATCTTTCGGCGTTCTGGAGCAGTTCAGCCCCTCCTATGTAGAAATGCTGGCTGACGAAAACGGCCGCATTTATGGTCTGCCTCGTGACGGCTATGTGCTGGGCATGCACATCAATATCGATCTGTTCCGAGAAGCCGGCCTGATGACCGAAGAAGGCCTGCCCATGTATCCCAAGACACTGCAGGAATTGGCTGAATACGGCAAAATCATCAAGGAAAAAACCGGTAAAGCCGGCCTTGTATTCCCTGCCAGTGAAACCTATGGCGGCTGGCTTTTCACCAATATTGCCTGGAACTTTGGCTGCGTAGGGGAAAATGCCCTGGAATATCAGGATGAAGACGGCCGCTGGGTCTGCAATTTCACTTCTGATGAATGTATTGCTGCGATGGAATATATGCGGGATCTGCGCTGGAAATATGATATTCTGAATGCTGACGCTACCACCACGGACTGGGCCGGCGCCCATTCCATCCTGGGTACTGGCGAAGCTGCTATGAACTTTGCCGCTGATGACTCCGTGGATCAGCCTACTGCCAATAAGGGATTGCCCGTGGATTCCTTTGCGCTGATTCCTTTCCCTGCCGGTCCCGAAGGCCGCTATGCCCTTGCCGGCGGCACCTGCTATATGTTCTCTCCTGATATTACCTCTGATCAGGCGATTGCCCTGATGGCATATCTGAAGGTACTGGGCAAGCTGCCCTTCCTGGATGATCAGATTATTTCCGGCATGCGCGCTGACTATGCGGCCAAGCGTGATCGCGGCGCTCCCGTGCTGCCTGCCATCAGCGCCTGGACAGATGCAGAATACAATGCCGCCAAGCAGGCCATCATCGATGAATACTGCAATGTGGATATGCGGCTGTATAATGATTTCTTCGATTCCATCTCTCAGGGCACTATCACCCTCAAATCTGAAGAACCCATCTTTGCCCAGCAGCTCTACCGCGAATTGACCGCTGTTGTACAGCGGATGATCACCCGTGAAGGCGCTGATGTGGAAAAGGCCCTGCGGAAGGCTGAAGAAGCATTCCAGGAATATCTGGATGATGAAATCAACGATTATTAATCCATAGCTTACCATTTGAATGCCGGCGGCGGAATATCCTCGCCGGCATTTTTCAAGAATTATTGCTGCCGGAGGGATTCTTATGAGCAACAAAAAAAGTGTGCTCTCATCCAGGGCAAAGACGATGGAATTTGCAAAGGCTTGGCTGATTATGCTGCCGAGCCTGGTGCTGATGACCTTCTTTGTCTGGGAGCCATTGTTTGAAAGCGTGAGAATGAGCCTGTTCAAGACGCGGAATGTAGAATTAATCAGCTTTATTGGGCTGGATAACTATGTCAGCGTCATGAAAAAGGATGATTTCCTGCAGGCGCTTGTCAACACTTTTTCATATACCTTCTGGTCGCTGCTGATTGGTTTTCTGCTTCCGATTGTGCTGGCTGTTCTGATCGGGGAAACCAGGCGCTGGAGAGGGATTTTCAGAACGATAGCTTATCTGCCCAATATGCTGCCGGGTCTTGCGGTTGTGATTCTGTGGTCCAATTTCTTTTCCGGCGGTAAAACGGGCGTTCTGAATATTCTGCTAAGTCATCTGAATATCCCGCCCCAGACTTATCTTACCAGAGCAGAATGGGTTATTCCCATCATCATTCTTGTTGCAACATGGAAGGGCGCCGGCGCAACAGCCCTGATCTATATGGCCAGCATTGCCGGTATCAGCCCGGAATTGTATGAAGCTGCCACCATTGACGGCGCCAATGTTTGGCGCAGGATTATCCATATTATGATCCCGGCCATCAAGAAACTGACGGGAACGCTGCTGATTTTGCAGATCATATCCGTTTTCCAGATCATGTATGAGCCCATGGTGCTGACAAAAGGCGGGCCGGACAATGCATCACTGTCACTGATGCAATTGATGTGGCAGTATGCATTCGGCGGCGCGATGAACTACGGCAAAGCATCGGCGGTGGCTGTAATTGTTACCATTATCCTGTTGCTTATGACAGCCGTCTATTCGTATTTCAATCGCAAAGAATCCGATTGGGAATGAGAAAGGAGAGTGAACGCATATGAAAAAAACGCAGTATACAGGCGTGATCCGTGAATATGATATGCATTCTGTCTCCGTGAAGGTCGGATATGGATTCATCATATTTTTGTGTATCCTGATGGCGGTTATCGCGCTCTTTCCGCTGGTATGGGTAATTCTTGCCGGTTTCAAGGATTTGAAGGAATTCATGTCCAGTGAATCCCTTCTGCCAAATTCCTTTGATCCTGCGCCTTTCATTCTTACATGGGAGCAGCTTGGAATTGCCAAAAACTATCTGAATTCACTGATTGCAGTGGTTGGCAGTGTGATATGCGCCATTATTTTCAATGGCTTGCTGGGATATGGGCTTGGCATTCTGAAGCCGAAAGGCTATGGGATCGTTAAGAAGATGGTTATGCTATCATTACTTCTTCCTACGACCATCAGCATCGTGCCCCTGTTCATGAATATTCAGAATTTGAATCTTGGCAATTCGTTTGTGCCCCTTTGGCTTTCCTACGGTGCAAATGCGATGTATGTGATCCTGTTTGTACAGTTTTTTGAAGCATTGCCGCATTCTATCATCGAAGCAGGCCATATTGACGGCGCTAGTCAGCTGCAAACCTTCTTTCATATTGTTTTGCCGCTTTCCAAGCCCATTTGCTCCGTCATTGCCATTTTTGCCATCAATGCCACCTGGTCAGATTTCCTGCTGCCGTATCTGGTATTGCGCGGTGCATCTATGCAGACGGTTATGGTCAGGCTTTTCGTTTTCAGCACAGAACAGACGGTCAATGCGGATGCGATGATGCGCTCTGTTGTTTTTTCCATGATTCCGCCGATCATTCTGTTCTTCATTTTCCAGAAGCAGCTGACAGAAAATGCGGTATCTGTGGGCATCAAAGGATAAATAAACGATTAAGATACTTTGGGGGCGAAGAGATTGGCAAAAGCAGCAGATGTATATTTTGCGGTTGATCCCTGGAAGATCATTGAAAAGGGATTTAATCCGGCCTATTCCCGCGTCAGTGAATCGGTGTTTTCCCTGGCGAATGAGAATATGGGTGTCCGCGGATATTTTGATGAGGGCGGCTGTCAGGATAGCCTGCGCGGTTTCTACGTAAACGGCGTATATGATGTGGAGCATATCGGCCGTTCCTATAAAGGCATCATTGATAAATCGCATTTTATGATTCCTACCGCCGAATGGCTGGGTACCTGCATAACAGTTGACGGCGAAAAACTGGAATTGCAGCAATCGAATTTCAGTGATTTTTCCCGCACCCTTGATATGCGCGCTGGTACGCTGGAAAGAAGCTTTATTTGGCATACGGCTTCCGGCAAAGATTTAAAAATTACTTTTCTTCGCTTTCTGAATATGGTAAACCGGGAGCGAGCCTATCAGCGTATTACCCTGAAGGCCTGCAATTTTGCTGGGAAGGTCGGATTCTCTTCGGCTGTTTCCTTTGATATTGCCCATGAAGGTCGGGGAAAATGTTTCTGGCAGGATGTGAAATGCGAAGCCAGTAAGAACAGCGTCATGCTGAAAGGGCGCACCCTCCAATCGGAACAGGAAGTATTTGCAGGGGCAATTGTGGATGTCTCTGCGACGGTTGATGTGAAAATCGCAGGAAAGACAGCTGTTGTTTCCTGCACTCTCAATTTGGTACAAGGCCAGGAAATTCGTGCTGATAAGCGTGCTGTCATTCTTTTTGATGGAACGGAAGGCGAATTGCTTTGGCAAAACGGGCTGAAAGCAATGGATGCACTCGGCAACGAAACGATCGAAGATGCCCTGCGCATTCAAAGAGAATATTGGGATGCTTATTGGCGCACTTCCGATATTCAGATCGATGCAGCGGAAGAAGCTGACGAAGATGCCGTCACAGCGGAACAGCAAGGCATTCGATTCTGCAGCTTCCAGCTTGCCCAGACTTATAGCGGCGGCAGCATGCGCCATAATATCGGTGCAAAGGGCCTGACGGGGGAGGCCTATAACGGGCATGCCTTCTGGGATACGGAAGCCTGTTGCCTGCCTTTCTATCTTTTCACGAATCCTGCTGCTGCAAAGGATCTGCTGCTGTTTAGATATAATACCCTTCAGAACGCCATCGAAAGGGCAAAAATGCTGGATTGTAAAGGTGCATGTTATCCGATCGCAACCCTCAACGGCGATGAAGCGTGCCCCTTATGGCAGCATGCCAGTCTACAGCTGCAGCCCAGCACAGCTGTCGCTTACGGTATCTGGCATTATGTGCATCTGACAAAAGATCAGGAATTCTTGCGGCAATACGGCGCCGAAATTCTTCTTCAAATCGCACGGTTTATGGCAAGCCGGGTGGAATTAGGAGGGAAAAACGGCAAATACGGCTACTTTGGCGTCATGGGCCCCGATGAATTTCACATGATGGTCAATAACAATGCCTACACAAATTACATGGGAATGCGCACGCTTGCTTATGCTGCTGAGGTGCTTGAGCAGATGCGGTGCGAATTCTCGGATCAGTATGCCAAACTCGTTCAGAAGACCGCTCTTGATGAAGATGAAATCAAGGATTGGATGCATATTGCCCGGAATATGTACATCCCGCAGGATCCAGAAGGCTTGATAGAGCAGCACGATGGTTACTTTGATTTGCCCCATACAGATATCAATGCAATTCCGGTAAATGAATTCCCGCTGTATGAGCATTGGGCATATGATCGTATTTATCGCAGTGATATGATCAAACAGCCAGACGTGCTGATGTTTCTGTATTTGTATAATTCTTCATTCACGCATCAGGAAAAGCTGATCAATTACGATTTCTATCAGCCCAGAACGATTCATGAATCTTCACTGTCGCCGGCAATCCATTCAATTCTGGCGGCAGAATTGGATAAAATGGATGAAGCAATTCGTTTCTTTGGATATGCAACCCGGCTTGATCTGGATAATTATAATCGGAATA
Source organism: Clostridia bacterium (assembly GCA_017395685.1). Classification (GTDB taxonomy): domain Bacteria; phylum Bacillota; class Clostridia; order Christensenellales; family Aristaeellaceae; genus RUG563. Next base: position 7,614 of record JAFQOD010000048.1, on the reverse strand, counting down.
CCCGAGAAGGGCTGCATATTACCAGTATTGCATTAGCGTGGGTGAATATTGTTTACGGTTTTGCCGGTTTGCGGAGCGATGGGGAAATGCTGCGTTTTGCACCCAGATTGCCTGATCGCTGGAAGCGGTTACAGTTCTCCGTGATATATCAGGGAAGAGTGATCCTGATTTCTATGGAACCGGGAAAAACCAGCTTTAGAATCGAATCCGGGGAAGCTGTGGAAGTGATGATTTATAATCAGTTGTATACGCTGGATAAGAATGAAACGATGATTGACAGACAATAAGAAAAAATCCGCCCGCAGCAATGTGGGCGGTTTTGCAATGGAGGAAGCTTATGAGCAAGTGGAAATTGATTAGAGAAGGTTTTAACAAAGATCAGATTGTTACTGATGGCAATCGATTTCTTTGTGCCAACGGATATATGGGACTACGCGGCGTATTTGAAGAAGCGGATAGTAAGATGTTCCCGGCTATCACGCTGGCAGGTGTATACGATCAATACCAGAATCTATGGCGCGAACCAGTCAATGCCCCTCACTGCCTGTATATCAAGGTGCTTTTTAACGGGAAAGAGATGATGTTGGGGAAAGAGGAGCCTATGCATCATCAGGCCGGCATCGATTATGGGGATGCATTGTATCAAAGGGAAACAGACTACGGTTCGGTTCTGATCCGCAGTGAACGATTTGTTTCGATGGCAGAGGCGCATCTTCTGTGCGATCGGATGGAACTGAGCTTCAGAGAAGATGGAGAACTGATTTTCATCTCGGGGATATCCAGAGATATCTGGGATATTAATGGGCCTCATCTATTTGATTACAAAGCGCAGTTTGGAGAGGCAATCTGTATCCAGGCAACAACGGGGGAAAAGAAAACCCTGGTAGCTTCTGCGCAATGTGTGGCTTTCCAGGCTGATACTGAAGAGTCTTATGAAGAAAATGAAAAAGGAATATTCCGGATTCTACGAAAACATGTAACCCCAAATGAGCGGGTAATCTTTGATATTTTTGGTACAGTATTTACTTCGATGGATGCGCTGCAGGCTGGAGATGCCGCAATAGCTCTTTGCATGGAGAAAATGGACAGAGGATATGAACGCTGTCTGCAGGAACATTTGGCAGCATGGAGAAGAATCCAGAAAGAATCGGAAATTAACCTGGAGGGGAATGAAGAGGCGGCACTTGCATTGAAGGCCAGTCAATACCATCTGAACAGCATCGCCCCCCGGCATGCCGATAATCTGTCTATTCCTGCTCGTGGCCTTTCAGGGCAGACTTATAAGGGGGCTATTTTCTGGGATTCTGAGATTTTCTTTTTCCCGATGTTTGTCCATACTCAGCCGGAAGTGGCAAAATCATTGCTGCGTTATCGCATTGAAACGCTGCCTGGAGCAATTAAAAAGGCAGCGGAATACGGCTACCGCGGCGCATTCTACGCCTGGGAGAGCCAGGAAGGCGGAGAAGAAGGATGTACCAATTTTAACGTTGTGGATGTATTTACTCATCGCCCGGTGAGAACTTATTTCCGGGATAAGCAAATACATATCAGCGCAGATATTGCTTATGCCTTGCGCAGTTATTATGAAATCACTGGAGACAGATCATTACTGAAGGAAGGCGGCGCCCGGGTTATTCTGGAATGTGCGCGCTTTTATATCAGCAGGGCGAGCTGTCATGCGGATCATGATGACGTGGATTATGCGGATGTAATCGGCCCCGATGAATATCACGAGCGCGTGACCAATAATGCCTTTACCAATCGGATGATTCGTTACTGTATGGAAAGTGCATTACTGATAGAAACCATTTTCTCCGATCAGCCTGATTGGTTTGCAGCGCTGATGAAAGAAGCGGGTTTTGATAAGGATTGGCGGTTGCTGAGGGAAATCTGCAAAAGGATAAAAGAACCAAACATCAAGAACAACATCATTGAGCAATTTGACGGCTATTTTGATCTGGAAGATTGCTCGCTGGATACTGTTCGTGGACGGTTATGTCATCCCAGAGAATACTGGGGCGGGGATCATGGCGTTGCCGGCACAACGCAGATTATAAAGCAGGCTGACGTTATTGCCATGATGGCTTTGTTTCCCGATGATTTCAGTGATAAGGTTGTGGCAGATAACTGGTACTATTATGAACCGCGCACTGAACATGGATCCAGCCTGTCCGCATGCATGTATGCGCTGACGGCATGCCGGCTTGGATTGCTTGATAAAGCGTGGGATCTGTTCATGCGTACTGCATCAATCGATGTGATTGGCGGCGGTAAGGAATGGGCAGGGGAAATCTATATTGGCGGCACGCACCCTGCATCAAATGGCGGCGCATGGATGATTGCGGCGCTTGGCTTTGCTGGATTAAATATAAAAAATGGACAGCCTGCAATCTGCCCGCATCTGCCGGAGCAAATTACCAAGCTGTCATTTCCGATTATTGCAGGGGGAAAACGCTTGCGTGTGACTGTTACTCATGATGGGGGAGTGATTGATTCAGATTTCTGACACTGCTGCGCTCCACAAGCCGAACAGGAAGGATGATGTGCTTATCTACAATCGCTTTCCTGCGCAGCTGAGCCAGAATCATTTCGGTTGCCAGAAAGCCTTTCTGTTCGGCATCCTGATGAATGGTGGTAAGGCTGGGGATGGCAAGCTGGGCCAGATAATGATCGTCAAAGCCCACAATGGATTTATCCCGGGGGATGGAGACACCGCATTCGCTCAGCCCGGCCATAATGCCGGCTGCCAGCATATCAGCAGAGGCAAAAATACCGGTAATTTCGGGCTTTTCGCTCAGCTTGCGTCCGAGCGCCTTGCCTTCCTGGACGGTGATTTCCTGGGTAAAAATCAGGCTTGAGTCATAGGGGACGCCGTATTCTGACAGCGCTCGCTGGTAACCCCTTAAACGCTGCTCGATAACGCCGCCAGGCTGAATGGAAGGGGAGGCAAAGGCGATTACACGATGACCGTTCTCCAGCAGATGCTTCGTGGCAATGTATCCGCCTTGCTCGTCTTCCAGGCCAACGCTGCAGATATCAGGATCATCCACATAGCTGTCGATCAGCACCAGAGGAATGCCAAGCTTTTTCATGGATTCAAAAAAGTCATCCTGGAAAACGCCGGTAAGGATCAGGCCTGAGAGACGCCAACTGTGAATCAAAGACGCCAAGGCATCTTCATCTTCGGCAGAACGAATCATCAGATAATATCCTTCTTCGCGGGTTCGCTGCTCTACACTGGCAACGATGGAACTCATGAAAGGGTCATCCACCGTACTGCCGGTATTCTGAGGGGTGATGTGGGTAACTATACCGATGATGGAGGATTGATCATTGGCAAGGGAGCGTGCCGTCATGCTGGGCACATAATGCTCTCGCTCAATGATCTCCCAGATTTTTGCAATTCGCTCGGCGGATACGCGGCTTTTTCTGTTGTGCACAACATTTGATACCGTGGTGATGCTGACGCCTGCTTCTGCAGCGATATCTTTTAAAGTAACCATACGATTCTCCAATGATTTATATTCTCCTGTGATGAAATCATCACAGGTTATGCATGCTTAAACCTTGCATTGAATGTTACAAGTATACCTGTTTTTGGAGTTTACTTCAATAGTCTAAGCGAAAAAATATCGGCAGAAAAGAGATTATCAAGGAGTTTATTTCGCTGCATGGTATAATATAATTGAAACCATAAAAAATGGAGGCAACCTGAGTTGCCTCCATTTTGAAATTGCTGGGAATTATTCGGCCAGTTCAGCCAGATAATCCTTGATGGGCAGATCGCCAGGCTTGCCGGTTTCGGGAGCGGTCATGCCAGCCTGGATGGTTTCGGTGCTGGTGGAATCGATGGGCGCGACGGCCTCGGAGAAGGTGATTTCATCCAGCCAGATCTTGCAGCGGGCGAAAGCGCGAATGTGGAAAGCGTTGGTCATGCCGGGGAAACCGGAGGCTTCCAGGTCGATAACCAGATCCTGCCATTCGGTGGTGATGACGGGATGGGTGCCATCGGCCAGTACCAGATCAGAGAAGCGAGCTGCATAGAACTTCGCATCTTCGGGATGCCAGTCCATGATCAGCTTCTTTTCTTCGCCGCCGACCTCGCCCTTGACACGGATGGTCAAGTACTTGCACCAGGAGATGCCTTCCATGGCCCACATGTCAATGGCTTCGCCCCAGTTGGCCATCCAGTCGGCAGCACGGGCAAAGTAATCTTCTTCGTTGTCGTAATCTTCAGGATCGAATTCCTTGGGACGGTAGTCAATCTTGATGGCGCCATCTTCGTTCTTGGCGCGCAGGTTAGCCCAGTTATCCCACCACATATTCATGCCGTTGGGAGCCAGAGCAGGCTTGGAGTTGGGGTCGCGATCATCGAAATTGTCCCACAGGAAGACTTCGCCTTCAGCCAGAGCGGGAACAGCCATAGCGAGAACCATCATGGCAGCCAGAAGGAATGCAGCAAACTTTTTCATAGTGACCTCCTTGATATTCAATTTGACAGGTTTAACGCTAAACCTATCTGTTGTGCTCATTATATCATCAGGCAGTATCATTGTCAAGTGGGAATTTTGAAATAGAATGAATTCTATAATTCTTTTTGGATTTCTATTGCCAATTTTCATATTTTCGGTATAATGAATAGTACGAGGGGGTTGAACGTTAAACCTTCAAAAACATATAGGAGGAAATTTGCTGATGAAAAGAAACTGCATGACGCTATTGCTCCTTTTGCTTTCCATTGCTCTGCTGCTTCCGGCGCTATCCGGCACTGCGGAGGATGAAGCCACAATGCTTACGATCTATGAAGGACCCAAAACAATGAGTAGTTCTTCTGTCGCATCTGTCTCGGTAAATGGATATGATCTTTTTGTATATGATGTCATGGTTAATCATGAACATATATGGAATGCCAACACTCAGCCGACCAGAACCCCTATGACATATTTTGATTTTGAAGGAAAGGTCCAGATCAAAATCAGCATGCCTGGCCTTGGCAAAGATGTGACAAGCGCTAAGGTGATCCCTCTCAGCTATGGGATTGAACCGAAGATAGAAAATGGCGTTGTCACCTTCTGCATCGACGAGCCGGGGCAGTATACCGTCATTTTTAATGACAGTGTAAACAAGGCGCTGCATATTTTTGCTAATCCTTTGGAAACTGATGTGCCAGATTTCAACGATCCCAACGTTTTCTATATCGGTCCCGGTGAATGGGTCATGGATGCAATTGCCCTTGCCGATAATCAGACGCTGTATATTTCCGGCGGCGCTGTTGTGCATTCTATCATTTCCGTCGCCAATGCAAAGAATGTACGCATTTGCGGCCGCGGTATCATCGATGGAAGTGATTATCCTGCATGGAATCAGGCAGGGTCCTATGCCCGTGTCCCGATTGATCTGAATCATTCCAAGGATGTTTCCGTAGAAGGCATTATCATCGCCAATTCCAATTGCTGGAATGTAAATTCTTATTCCTCCAAAAATGTAACGATTGATAATGTGAAAGTAATTTCCGGCCGCCAGAATGGGGATGGATTTACCTTCCAATCCTGCACGGATCATGTAGTAACCAATTGTTTTGCCCGCACCTGGGATGACAGCCTTGTGCTTAAGAATTATTCCGGTTCCACCAAGGGCATTACCTTCCGCAATATCCAGATCTGGACTGATCTGGCCCAATCCATGGAAATCGGTTATGAAACGGACAAGGGATGGACGCTCGATCCCGAAATTAGCGATGTGCTGTTTGAGGATATCACTGTCCTGTATAATTTCCATAAGCCTGTCATCAGCATTCATAACAGTGATGACGCCTATGTGCATGACATCGTATATCGCAATATCGTTGTAGAAAATGCCATGATGCAGGGCGATAATGGATTCAATAAAGAATTGATTGAAATGACCCTTCAGAATTCCCAATGGTCTACCGTAAAGGATGAATTTGGATCCATTGACAATGTGTTGATTGATGGGCTGACCGTATATAACACTGCAAACGGCAAGGTGCCGGCTTCCCGTTTCTCTGGGCACAATGAAAAGCACCGCATTACCAATGTGGCGATGCGCAATGTCAATATTCTGGGTAATCCCATCCAGGATCTGAAGACCATGAAGGTATCCCTCAATGACTATTGTGATGCAATCACCATCGAATAATGAAGGGAGCGGAAGAAAATGATGATGAAAAAACTGCTGGCATGCATTGCTGCGCTCATTCTGCTGAGTGTTCCGTGCATGGGTATCTGCGAAACGGATCATGAGATTCCCACCATCGTCACCATCGTTCGTGCCCCTGATCAGGAAAAGGCGGAGCGTCCTCCGTGCTTCCCGGATCCGACGGAAAATTATATTCCAATGCCTGAAACGGAAAATTATGCTCATGGGAAAAAAGTGGTATCTGGCGTCCATGCTGATGTATATGTAAGCAAGAATGTCAATGACGGCAAGACGGATACCTATTGGGAAAGCAAAGGTTTGCCTGCCGAGATGCTGATTGAGCTGGGCGATACCTATTCTATCAGCACGGTAGGCGTATTCCTAAATCCTGCCAGCATCTGGGAACCACGCCAGCAGGAGATTGCCGTTTGGGTGAGCACTGACGGCATTGAATATATGGAAGTTGCCCCGGCTTTCCTGTATCAGTTTGATCCTGCAACCGGCAATCGGATCCGCATTGATATTGAAACGGTAGAGGCTGCATTTGTGAAAGTAATTTTCACAAAGAACACTGCCACCCGGACTTTGGGCGCGCAGGCGGCTGAAATCTGCGTTTATTGAGAAGGGAAAACAACGTGAAATACAAAGGAATCATCTTTGATCTGGATGGCGTGATCTGCTCTACCGATGAATATCATTATCTGGCCTGGCAGGCACTGGCAAGCCGCCTGGATATTCCATTTGATAGAGAACGGAATAACCTTTTGCGGGGCGTCAGCCGGATGGAAAGCCTGGAAATCATTCTGGAAAAGGCCGAGCGTGCTTATACACAGGATGAAAAGCTTGCATTTGCCCAGGAAAAGAATGAACGATATCGGGAGTTGCTCAAGCAGATGTCAGAGAAAGATCTGACAGATGAAGTACGGAATACTTTGCATGCCCTCAAAGCAAAAGGCTTGCAGCTTGCCATCGGATCTTCCAGCAAGAATACCCCTTTCATTCTGGAGAGGATCGGCCTTGATAAATTTTTCATGGGCGTGTCTGATGGAAATTGTATCACTCATTCCAAACCCCATCCGGAGGTATTCTTGAAAGCGGCAGATATGCTGAAGCTGAAGCCGGAAGAATGCCTTGTGGTGGAGGACGCACATGCCGGTGTGGAAGCGGCAGCAGCCGGCGGATTTGATTGCGCGGCCATGGGTGATGCACGGGATGATCAGCGGGCGCAATGGCATCTGAAGCGTTTTTCTGATTTGCTTGGCATCATCTGAGATAAGGTATTTTTTTCAAAAAAAGCCCCTTGACTGCAGATTATCTGGACTGTTCCCAGGACAGAGGACAGAGAAAAGAAACACCCTGTTGTAGATAAACAAAGTTTACATGGCCTTGCACCGAATTTCAACTGGTGTGAGGCCATTTTTAAGAGAAATGCGCTCGAAATTGTAGAAATCGACG
>JAFQOD010000006.1 GCA_017395685.1 Clostridia bacterium | reverse complement strand
TAAGGAAGCTGCTGTTGCTGCCGCCAAGACCGAAGGCGAAGCCGCTGTTGCCGCTGCCAAGGCTGAAGCTGAAGAAGCTGCCAAGGTTGCTGCTGAAGCTGCTGCTGCCGACAAGGAAGCTGCTGTTGCTGCCGCCAAGACCGAAGGCGAAGCCGCTGTTGCTGCTGCCAAGGCTGAAGCCGAAGAAGCTGCCAAGGTTGCTGCTGAAGCCGCTGCTGCCGATAAGGAAGCTGCTGTTGCTGCCGCCAAGACCGAAGGCGAAGCCGCTGTTGCCGCTGCCAAGGCTGAAGCTGAAGAAGCTGCCAAGGTTGCTGCTGAAGCCGCTGCTGCCGATAAGGAAGCCGCTGTGAACGAAGTGAAGGCTGAAGTGGAAGCCATCCAGGCTGAACTGGCTGCTGCCCAGGCTGCTCTGGCTGAACTGAAGACCGTTTCCGAAAAGAAGGATACCTACGTTCTCTTCACCAGCGATGCTCACTGCGGCATCGAGGATGGCTTTGGCTATGAAGGCCTGGCCCTGGTGAAGGCCCAGCTGGCCCTGGAAAACAATGTGCTGCTGGTGGATAACGGCGACGCTATCCAGGGCGCTCCCGTTGGCACCATGACCAAGGGCGCTGCCATCATCGATCTGATGAATGCTGCCGGCTATGACGTGGCCACCATGGGTAACCATGAATTTGACTACGGCATGGATAATTTCCTGGCCCTGGCCGAAAAGGCCAACTTCCCCTATGTGAGCGCCAACTTCACCTATCAGGGCGAACTGGTCTTTGCTCCTTATGTGATCAAGGATGTTGATGGCGTGAAGATCGCTTTCGTGGGCGTCACCACCCCCAAGACCTTCACTTCCTCCACTCCCGTTTATTTCCAGGATGAAAACGGCAATTACATCTATGGTTTCTGCGAAGATGATACCGGTGCCGCCCTGTATGCCGCCGTTCAGAATGCTGCTGACGCCGCCAAGGCCGAAGGCGCTGACTACGTGGTTGTGATGGCTCACCTGGGCATCGAAGAAGGCTGCTCTCCCTGGACCTCTTCCGAACTGATCGTAAATACCAACGGCATCGATGTTCTGCTGGACGGCCACAGCCACAGCGTGATCGAAGCTGAAATCGTCAAGAACAAGGATGGCAAGGATGTGCTGATGGCTGCCTGCGGCACCAAGCTGGCCCAGATCGGCTATCTGAAGATCGCTGCCGACGGCAAGCTGTCCACCGGCCTGTACACCTATGATGGTTCCATGGCTACCGCTCTGGAAGATGCCACCGCCGCCCTCAATGCCAAGCTGAATGAAGTGGTTGCCAAGACCGCCGTGGATCTGATCATTGCCGATCCCGAAACCGGCGTTCGCGTAATCCGCAATACCGAAACCAACCTGGGCCATCTGGTTGCCGATGCTTACCGGGATCAGACCGGTGCTGAAATCGCCATGGTGAACGGCGGCGGCATCCGCGCCACCATCCCCGCCGGCGATATCACCCTCAACCAGATCATGAGCTGCCATCCCTTCGGCAACACCCTGTGCATGAAGGAAGCCAGCGGCCAGCACATCCTGGACGCCCTGGAATGGGCCACCCGTAATGTGCCCGGCGAAAGCGGCGGTTTCCTGCATGTATCCGGCCTGACCTACGAAATCCATTCTTACCTGCCCTCCACCTGCACCAACGATGACAAGGGCAACTTCACCGGCGTTACCGGCGAATACCGCGTCAAGAATGTGAAGGTGAACGGCGAACCCCTGGATCTGGAAAAGATCTACACCGTGGCCAGCCATAACTACATGCTCAAGAACGGCGGCGACGGCACCAACATGTTCGTCAACGATCCCCTGCTGCTGGATGAAATCAAGCTGGACTATCAGGTTGTGATCGATTACATCGTGGATACCCTGGGCGGCGTAGTCGGCGAAGAATATGCCGAAATCTATCCCGTGGAACGCATTGTAATCATCGCTGAAGCCCCTGTTGCTGAAGAAGTTCCCGCTGAAGAAGCCACTGCTGTGGAAGAAGGCGCTGCTGCTTAATTTCTTTCAGTCAAATTTCTGCCCCTGCTGAAAAGCAGGGGCGTTTTTATTCCTCATTCATTCTTTGACAAAAGACGGGGTAGATGATATAATGCAATCAGAAAAGAAGAAACCTCCTGGAAAGAAGGTGCAATCATGATTCGTGTGGAAATTCTGGAGCCGACCCGCGCCGCGCTCAGGCCTTTTGTGATGCTGCCCTTTTCCTTATTTGCAGATGATCCCAACTGGGTGCCTATGCTGATCGGCGCCCAATTAAATATGCTTTCCGCCCCGCAGGATGATCCGAGGCGGTTTTTCCTGGTTTATGATGATGAAAAGCCTGTTGCCCGTGTGATGGCTGGGATCAATCAGAAGTTGAATGAAAAGCTGGGGGAAAAATGCGGCTATATCAGCCTGTTTGAATGCGCCCAGCGGCCTGATTATGCCCGTGCTGCTCTGGATGCCGCCTGCACCTATCTGCGGGAAATGGGCATGGAAAAGGTGATGGGCCCCTGTGCACCCAATCAGGATGATCTGACCAAGGGGCTGCTGATCCAGGGATATGAGGGCCCGCCGGTGATGCTCAATGCCTACAATCCGCCCTATTATGTGGAATATTTTGAGAAATGCGGCTTCCGGAAGCATCGTGATCATTTCGCCTATTACATGCGGATGGATGAATTTGATCTGCGCAAGGTGGAAGAAATTGTGCCCCGGGCCAAGCAGCGCTTCGGCTTTAGGGTGGAGCATGTGCGCTTCACCAAGGAAAATGAAGGGAAGCTTCTTCGGGATATCACCCGGGTCATACAGGAAGCCTTCCCCCCGGAATGGGAATTGAGCGTGCCGACTTATGAAGATATTGCAAAGGAATTTAAATTGCTGCGCCGTTATTACCGGCCGGAAATGACGGTGATTGCCTATGCTGGCAACCGTCCCATCGGCTTTGTGGCCGCTTTCCCCGATTATAATCAGGTTCTCAAAAAGATGAAGGGCCGCCTGCTGCCTATCGGCTGGCTGAAATACCTGTTTGGTAAGAATAAGATCAACGGCTGCCGGTGCAATATGCAGTTTGTGGTGCCGGAATATCAGCTCAAGGGCGTCAATACCGCCATGTTCTATGAGGCGTTTACCGGCGCCCAGCGCATCGGCATCAAATGGGTGGAAGGTTCCACCGTGGATGAAACCAACGTGGCATCCATCAATAATACGGAGAAGGCGGGCAGCCATCTTTACCGCATTTACCGGCAGTACGAAAAGGAATTGTAAATCCATCGGTCTTCAGAGCGGCTCCCCAAAGGGCCGCTTTTTTGCACCCTTCTGTGAAAAGCTGCATAGGATGCAGTAATTTCATGGGAGGTGATGAAATGAGCGTGATCAATGATGCCAGACGGGCAGCCCTGGCGGCAGGAGAGGGCGCCCTGCTTCCTGCGCTGCCAAGAATCCGGGGCGCCGGTACAGCTGCCCTGCGTGATGCTCTCCAGGCGGCGGCAGCTATGGAGGAAATGCAATTGAGCAATCCGGTCAGTACATCCGGCAGCATGGAGGCGGAAGGGAAGCATATTTCGCAGGAAAACGATGTTCAGCCGGAAGCGATGAAACGGTATAGTGCCGCAGATTCCCGGGCGGCGCTCCATCATGCACTGAAGCGATAAAAAATGCGGCCTGAAAGAGGATCCTTTCGGGCCGCGGATTTTTTTGATTATCTTTTGATTATCTTACGAACAATTGGGTAACATAGACAAAGCCCTGGGCGTCATAGACGATACCGATGCCCACTTTCTGCCATTGGCTGCCCAGGATATTCTGCCGGTGTCCCTGGCTGCTCATGAAAGCGGCCTGGGATTTTTCCACGGTGGAATGATGGGCGATATTTTCCCCTACGCCTTTGAAACTGTAGCCGAAATGCTTCAGCATGGAGGCGGCATTTCCATAGGTGGGGGAGGTGTGAGAAAAGTAACGGTTGTCCTTCATATCCTGGGATTTGATGCGGGCAATGCGGGAAAGCTCAGGATCCAGGGTGAGCGGGGCCAATCCGTTGGCAGTTCTGTCAGCATTTAGCAAATTCAATGCTTTTTGCTCTTGCGCACTGACTGATATTGTAGTATAATCACCCATGCTCATGGATGGAGTGGCAGTGGGCCTGACGACAGGATAAACGGTAGGCGCTGAGACGGGCTTTTTTGTGGGCGCTGCAGGCTTTTCCGTGGGCCTTGCCGTCTGAACCGGCGCTGGAGTAAAAGAGGCCTGAGGCCGGGCAGTGGCCACGATTTCCTGGCAGATGGGGCAGCTGTGACAGGTGGGATTGCCGCCGCAGTAGCTGCAGCCGGTGATGCATCCGTTTTCCTGCAGATAGGGCCACCCGTCATACCCGAACTGGGATGAGGGGGCGCCGGCCGCCAGGGCGCTGGTGCAGCAAAGTATGCATGTGACAGAGAGTATCAGAAAAGTGTATCGCTTCATGGTGTTCTCCTTTGTTTCAGATGAATTACGATCGCATTCAGATCGTATAGCATAATCAATCAAACGTCAATTCAAATACCAGCCAGCTGCCAAGGGAATGCATGGCAGCTATCATTAAGGAGGAAGATTTATCATGGCCTTGACCAAATGCCCCCGCTGCGAACTGAATTATATTCAGGAAGGGGAAGGATACTGCAAGATCTGCAAGCGGGAAATGAAGGGCGAAAGCCATCACGAAGAAATCGAAATGTGCACCGTGTGCAATGAGGCTCCCGTTCTGCCCGGCAAGGATGTATGCCTGTTCTGCCTGAAGGAAATGAACGCCAATAACAGCCGCGGTGATGAGGATAATGATGCCCGCGTGGATGAAACCTCCCTGGGCATTGATCCTGTCAGCTCCATGGATGAGATCATCCCCGAGATTGATGAAGATATTCCTGAACGGGAATATGATGAAATCGAAAATGATCTTTCCTTGGATGCGCTGGGCGAAGAAGAAGCCGAAGACGACGAGGACGAAGAAGAATAACGTGGATATATACGCAATTGGCGATCTGCATCTGCCGGGTGGGGATAATAAACCCATGGAGATATTCGGCTCCCATTGGGAGGGCCATTTTTCGCGTATCTGCGCTGACTGGAAAGCCCGGGTGAAGGATGAGGATATTGTTCTGATCCCCGGGGATATCAGCTGGGCCATGCAGATGCAGGATGCGCTGCCCGATCTGAATGCCATTGGGGAATTGCCGGGCAGAAAGATTATTCTGCGGGGCAATCACGATTATTGGTGGTGCGGTATTTCCCGACTTCGGGAAATGCTGCCGGAAGGCATGTATGCGGTGCAGAACGACGCCATGATGCTGGATGATGTGGTCATCTGCGGTACCCGGGGATGGACGCTTCCTGCCTCCGGTCAGGGAGAAGATGAAAAGATCTATGCCAGGGAATTGCTGCGGATGGAAATGTCCCTGGATCGTGCCAGCAGGCTGGGGGGGAAACGGCTGGTGGTCATGTGCCATTATCCGCCCCTCGGGGAAGGAGGGGAGCCCACCAGGCTTTCTGCCCTGCTGGAAAAGTATCATCCGGATGATGTGGTATACGGGCATCTTCACGGCGCATCGCTGCGCGGGGCTGTGACAGGGGTTCACGGCGGTGTGCGGTATCATTGTGTATCCTGCGATGGGCTCCATTTCAAATTATATGCCCTTCCTGCCATGAATGGGGAGAATGCCCCCATTTAGGGGAGAAAATGAGAATAATTTATCCCAATATCGCTTTGATTTCCGGGCATTTTTGTGAAAACGATGCTTCTCCTGCCCAAATTGTGGGGAAACACAGTTTCTCAAAGAAAATGAAAAGAAATTATGAAATTTCCGTAACAATTCCCCAAAAGGTTGTTAAGAAATAAAAATTAAAAATCTAATAAAATAAACAAAATATTGGAAATAATTTGTTTAATTTATACAACAAATGAGAGAACGAGAAAATTCGTTCTCTTTTTATTTTTGACAAAAATGGGAACACACTTTCTAAATGATACAGAATCATGAAGAAAATTATACATAATTGTTTCCCAAAGAGCTGGGAGGGGAACGGGGGAACGCTTGACAAAACAGTAAAAAGTGCCTTAAAATGGTGGAGCATCCCAAAAAGTGGTGTAAAAGTGGCGGATAAAGGGTGAGATTATGGCTGAAGAAAGAAAAGGACAGGAAACCGGCATGCTGCCGGCTGATTCCGTGCGCCCCTCTGATGCCGCTCAAACCGCCCAAACAGAAGAAAACCAGGCGCCGCCTTTCCTTGGATTTGTGGGCAGCTACACCCACGGCATCGATTCCAAAGGCCGCCTGATCATTCCCGCTTCCTTCAGGGAGCCGCTGGGGGAACGCTTCGCCGTTGCCCCCACCCCGGATTTCAAGGCTGTCGCCCTGTATACCATTCCCGGCTGGCTGGAGCGGCGGGATGAGCTGCTGGCGCTTGTGAAAATCAATGCCCGGGCGCAGCGGCTGCTGGATCAATTCAGCAAATACAGCTATGTGGATTGTGAAGCGGATGCCCAGGGGCGCTTGCTGCTGCCTCAGAAGATCCGTTCCTGGCGTCTGGGCGATGCACGGGAAGTGGATGTAAACGGTGCCACCACCCATATCCGGATCATTCCTGCCGTGGACAGCAGGGAACAGGATATGAACTTTGATGAAGAATTCGCCGATCCCTTGGCCATGATTGCGGAAATGCAGAAGGGCCAAGCGTTCTAAGGCGTCAGGCAGGAGGAATATACTGATATGCAGAAAGGGAAAAGCATGCAGTATGCCATGGCAGGCGTGCAGATGATGCCGGGCATGCGGATGAATGTGCGCAGCAATGTGTATGTTCCCGATGGCGAAGCAGGATGCGAACGGGAAGGAAACCGCCAGCCCTTTTATGCCGTGCAGCAGGCTGAAAGACCCCAGATGCAGCTGACGGTTCCCTATCGGGTGGCCATTCCTTTGCTGGTATGTCTCTTTTTGCTCTTTTTCGGCCTGATTGCAGGAAAACTGACCCAGAGAATGAACCTGACCAACAGCATCAACGATATGGAAACCAATATCAGCAAGCTGACGGTCGCCAATATGGCATTGCAGCAGCAGGTATTGCAGAACCGGGATCAGGCCCGGATCAGCTATCTGGCCCAGGAGCTGGGCATGGTATCCTCCATCGGGGTGGATACGGTGCCCGTTATTGCCCCGGATACACGCCCCAATACGACACAGCAGAGCCTTACGGGAAGCTCCCCCCTTTCCGGCGGGCATGGTATCATCAGCGGCAGCCGATAATGCATGCGTTTCGTCTGCCCGTAGGGGGAATGATCCATGCGTGCAGAATTATTCATAAGAAAAAGAATGCTTGTTATGCTGGCGGTGCTCACGCTGTTATTTCTGCTCATCGGCGTGCGTATCGGCAGCTTAACCCTGTTTGAGGGAGAATCGCTCACCGCCCGCGGCGTCCGGCAATGGACCAGGGAGGGCGTGGTAACCGCTCAGCGGGGAATGATCCAGGATACAAAGGGGGATACACTGGCCCTGTCCGCCACGGCGTATATCGTTTCGGCAAATCCCCAGCTGGTGACAGATGAAGCGGCTTTTTCTGAGGCCCTTGCCCCTTTGCTGAATGCAGACAGTGCCGCTATGGCACAAAAACTGAGAAATAAAAAGCTGGCTTCTGTGATCCTCAAGCGGCAGGTATCCCGGGAAACAGTGGATGAAATCAGGGCCCTCCGCTCGGCCAGCGAAGAAATGCAGGCGCTGCTGCGGGGGCTTTCCTTTGATGAGGATAGCCTGCGGGTATACCCCAAGGGCGTTTTCCTTTCTCAGGTGCTGGGATTGACCAATGTGGATTCGGTGGGCCAGTCGGGGCTGGAAAGCTTCTATGAAGGGCTGCTGAGGGGCATACCTGGCTCTCTGCGCACGGAAGTGGATGCCAGGGCCAGAATGCTGCCGGACGGAAAAACGGCCTATATAGCCCCTGAAACAGGCCATACCATCCGCCTGACAATCGATTCCACGATCCAGGCTGTTGCTGATAAAGCCATGCGGGAATGCATGCTGGTCAACAGTGCGGCGGCAGTGCAGTGCATTGTCATGGATGTGAATACCGGGGCCATTCTGGCCATCTCCATGAAGCCTGATTATGATCCTAATGCGCCGCCCCGCAATGACAGCGCCCTGCTTAACGATCTGATGCGCATTACCGCCGTCAGTGATGTATATGAGCCGGGCTCCACCTTTAAAATGCTGACATTGGCTTCTGCGCTGGATAGCGGCAATGCATCCCTTTCCGATACATTCAACTGCAGCGGCTCCATCACCGTCAGCGGGGACAGAATCCGCTGCTGGAAAAACAGCCATGGTCATCAGAATCTTGCGGAAACGCTGGCCAACAGCTGTAATCCTGCCTATGTGCAGCTGGCCCTCAGGATGGGAAAGGATACCTTTTATAAATATCTGCATGCTTTCGGCCTGGGCAGAACCACCGGGGTGGATCTGCCGGGAGAGAGCGGGGGCATCCTGATCAACAGCCGGTATGTGAAGGATGTGGATCTGGCCCGGATTGGATTCGGCCAGAGCGTTGCCGTAACGCCCCTGCAGCTGATCACGGCGGCCTGTGCCGTGGTAAACGGCGGCAGGCTGATGCAGCCCTATATTCTCAAGGAAGTAAGGGATGCAGAAGGAAATGTGATCGACCGCACCAGCCCCAAAGTGGTTGCCGTCCCCATCCGGGAGGAAACCAGCGCCGTTATGCGGAAGCTGCTTGAAAATGTGGTGGAAAACGGGGGCGGAAAAAATGCCGCCATATCCGGATACCGGATCGGCGGCAAAACGGGAACCGCTCAGGTATATAAGAATGGCCGGGTAGTATCCGATGTGCATATCGGATCCTTTATCGGCTTTGCCCCGGCGGATCAGCCCCGGGTGGCGGTGCTGGTAACGGTGCATGAGGCCATTGTGCCTGTGGATTACGGCAGCACCACCGCCGCCCCCTTTGCAAAACAGATCCTGGAGGAAATTTTGCCTTATCTGGGCATTCCCAGAGCGGATGTCTTGGAGGAAAAGCGGGTTACGGTGCCGAATATAATCGGCTGCACCCTGGAGGAGGCCAGAAAAATCCTGGCCGAAGCAGGATTATTCTGCGAAAGCGACGGGGCAAGCAATGTGGTTTCTGCCCAGGCCCCGGCACCCGGGGCATCGCTGCAAGCAGGCGGACAGGTGATGCTCTATACTTATGAGGATGCGCCTGTGCCGGTAATGGAATGGGTAAGCGTTCCGGATGTGGAGGGCCTGTCTATCGTGGAGGCAGGGCGTCAGATCCGGGCAAGGGGATTGGAAATGATGCTGGAGGGCAGCGGCCTGGCTATACGCCAGCAGCCTGCAGCCGGCACCTTTACTGCCCCTGGAACAATCGTAAAAGTAAATTTTGAAATACCGCAGTGAACGGAGTGAATGATATGCTGTTATCCGTATTGGCAAAAGAAACGGGCAGGGATTTTATCGAACTGAGAGGGGATTGCGATATCCAATCCATCTCCATGGACAGCCGGAAAAAGCTGAACCAGGGATTATTTTTCTGCATCCCCGGCGCCCGGTTTGACGCCCATGATTTTGCCCCCCAGGCGGTTGCCAACGGCGCTGCTGCCCTGGTGGTCACTCATTTTCTGGATATTGATGTGCCTCAGCTGATGGTCAAAAATGTGCGCGGTGCCATGTCTGCCATTGCGGCGGCGTTCTTTGGGCATCCTGACCGGGAAATGAAGCTGATCGGCGTGACCGGCACCAAGGGCAAAACCACCACCAGCTTCCTGATCAAGGCGATTATGGAAGAGGCCGGCCACAAGGTGGGCCTGATCGGCACCACCGGCAATATGATCGGCAATCAGTATCTGGAGGGGCATTTTACCACCCCCGAACCCATCGAATTTTTCCAGACCTTGCGCCAGATGCTGGATGCGGGGGTTTCCGTGGTCAGTATGGAGGTATCCGCCCATGCCCTGCATATGAACCGGCTTGCCGGGGTACATTTTGAGGCGGGCTGCTATACCAATCTTTCTCAGGATCATCTGGATCTGTTCGGCACCATGGAAAACTATTTTGCCTGCAAAAAGACGTTCTTCACCCCCCACTGGATTGAAAATGCCGCCATTAACGTGGATGAAGAGACCAGCGCCCAGATTCTGAAGGATATCACCGTGCCCCGGACCACCTACGGCATCTGCAATAATGCGGATCTGTTCGCCCGGGATATCGAGATCACGGAAAATGGCGTTCATTTCATTATGAAGCTGTTCAACACCCATGAATATCCTGTTCAGCTGCGGCTTACCGGTATGTTCAATGTGTATAATGCCCTGGCTGCCGCTGCGGTGTGCCTGAATGTGGGCGTCAATCCCGAGGTGATCACCGCTGCCCTGGCCAAGGTGAAATCCGTTCCCGGCCGTGCGGAAATTCTGGATACGAATACCCCCTATAAGGTGCTGCTGGATTATTCCCATTCGCCGGATGCCTTGGAAAATATCCTGACGGCCGTGCGTACCTTTACCAGAAACCGGGTAATTTCCCTGTTCGGCTGCGGCGGCGACCGGGATACGGGCAAGCGTCCCATCATGGGTGAGATCAGCGGAAGGCTGGCGGATTATTCCATTCTTACCAGCGATAATCCCCGGACGGAGGATCCCATGGATATCCTGCGGGCGGTGGAAGAGGGCATCAAGCAGACTGACGGAAAATATATTTTGATTGAAAACCGGCGGGAAGCCATCCGTCATGCCTTGCAAATTGGGCAGGATGGTGATATCATCGTACTCGCCGGGAAAGGCCACGAAACCTACCAGGAGATTATGGGGGTCAAGCGTCCTTTCGACGAAAAAGTGGTGGTGCGGGAATTGCTGGAGGAAATGGGCGAATAATTGCACCGGAATCCACCAATGAGGGAGAGATACGATGAATCTGTTTGCAGTATGCGGAATTTCTGCGGGGATGGCACTGGCAATTGTGCTGCTGGTAATGCCCAGGTTTTTGCCCTTTCTGAAAAAATTGAAGTTTGGCCAGACGATCTATGATCTGGGGCCCCAGGCTCATAAGGTCAAGCAGGGCACGCCCAACATGGGCGGTGTGGTGACTGCCCTTGCCACGGTTGTAACCCTGACGGCGGTGACGGTGATCGTGGGCATCAAAGAGGGCTGGAAATTTGATCTTCATAATGCTCTGTGGCCTTTGCTGTTCATCATGGTGGGCTGCATGGCGCTCTTTGGCTTCCCGGATGATTACATCAAGGATGTAAAAAAGAATCATGAAGGCCTCAAGCCCAAGCAGAAGCTGATCGGGCAGATGTTTGTGGGCCTGGTCTTTTCCCTGTATTGCTATTTCTTTGTGGGCAGTGATGTGCTGCTGCCCTTCACCGATCATACCTGGAATCTGGGTATCTTCTACATTCCCATCATGACGGTGCTGGTGATGTTCATCACCAACAGCGCCAATCTGCAGGATGGTGTGGATGGCCTGCTTTCCTCGGTAACGGTGGTGGGAATGGCCGCCTTTGGGGTGATTGCCGCTTTCCTGTCCCGGTATACGGATCTGCAGGCTGCCCTGTTCCCCAATCTGGATGGGGGCCGCTGGTTCCAGGTGATCAGTGTGATGTGCTTTGCAATTGCGGGGGCGAGCATTGGTTTCCTGCGGTTCAACCGGCATCCGGCCAAAATTTTCATGGGCGATACCGGCAGCATGTTTATCGGCGGGGCAATGGTGGGCGCAGCCATGCTGCTCAAATGCCAGTTCCTGCTGATCCCCATCTGCTTCACCTGCATCATGAGCACCGTTTCCGTAATGATGCAGACCACCTATTTCAAAATTACCAAGAAAAAGACGGGCACCGGCAAACGCATTTTCAAGATGGCCCCCATTCATCACCATTTTGAGCTTTGCGGCATGAAGGAAAACCAGATCGTGCTGATGTATGCGGCGGTAACGCTGGTGCTTTCCCTGATTGCCATTGTGTCTTTGCAGGCATTCTTTTGATGAAAACATTTTTCTGATCGCATGAAGGAGGGAATATCGGCATGCGGGAAACCAAACCTATGAATCCAAATCCCTGGGAGGGGCAGCGCGTGCTGATTGTGGGCATGGCCCGCAGCGGAATCGCCCTGGCCCAGCTGCTGTGCAGGGAAGGGGCGGATGTGACCGTCAATGATATGAAGGCCATGGAGGCGTTCGGGGATAAACTGAATGTGCTCAAAGAAATGCCCATTCATTTCCGGCTGGGGGAAAACGGCCTGGATGCCCTGGAGGGCAAGGATCTTCTGATCATCAGCCCCGGCGTGCCCATTGACGCCCCCATTGTGAAGGCTGCCCGGGCAAGGAATATCCCTGTCAGCGGTGAACTGGAGATTGCCTCCCGGCTGATCCGGGGGAATCTGGTGGCTGTCACCGGTACCAATGGGAAAACCACTACGGTATCCCTGCTGGGGGCTATTTTTGAGGCCGCCGGCAAGATTGCCCATGTGGCGGGCAACATCGGTTATCCTCTGTCTGCTGCAGCCATGGAAAGCAAATATGATGACGCCGTGGTGGCGGAGGTATCCTCGTTCCAGCTGGAAACCACCGATACCTTCCATCCCCTGGCGGCGGCGGTGCTCAATGTGACGGAGGATCATCTCAATCGTCACGGCACCATGGAGGTTTATACCTCCCTCAAGCGGCACATCTTTGATGCCCAGGATGAAAGCAATTTTGCCGTACTGAATTATGAGGACGCTGCCTGCCGGAAAATGGCAGAGGGGCTGAAGGCCAAGGTGCTTTTCTTCTCCCGGCTCCATGAAGTGAAGGACGGCGCATTTGTCCGGGATGGGCAGATGATCATCCGTCTGGACGGCCAGGAAAGGGTCATCTGCAAAACCGATGAAATCAGGATTCCAGGCCCTCACAATCTGGAAAATGCCCTGGCGGCCGCATGCATCGCCTATGTGAGGGGGGTGCCTGCCCCGGTAATCCGTCATGCCCTGCGCACCTTCCAGGGGGTGGAGCATCGCATCGAATTTGTCCGGGAGCTGGATGGTGTGCGTTATATCAATGACAGCAAGGGCACCAATACCGATTCCACCATCAAAGCAGTGCAATCCATGCAGGCGCCCACTGTGCTGATTCTGGGCGGCTATGACAAGCATGTCTCCTTCCTGCCCCTGGCGGAAGAAATCAGGAAAACGCCGCTGATTCATCATTGCGTACTCATCGGCGCAACGGCGGATCAGATCGAGCGGGAATTGAAGGAAACGGGCTATACTGCCATTCTGCGGGCAGCAACGCTGGAAGAGGCGGTGGAGATTTGCCGCAGCCTTTCCGCATCCGGCGGCAATGTGCTTTTCTCTCCGGCCTGCGCATCCTTTGATATGTTTGAGGATTATGAGCAGCGGGGCCGCATCTTCAAAGAAATCGTCCATCATCTGTAATTGCATATACACCATTACAAAAGGCGCATCCGGTATGCGCCTTTGTTTATTTCGGGGCACGAAAGCAAATCAAATCACCCATGAAAGGCGGGTATCAAGGTATGCTTTCATCCCCCTCTCACCGGATCCGGCAAAAGCCGGTGGATAAAACACTGCTGGGCATCATGCTGCTGCTGATGCTCTTTGGTCTGGTCACATTATTCAGTGCAACGTATTACAAGGCACTCCAGGCGGGGGATGATCCCTTTTCTGAGGTGAAAAAACAATTGTTCGGCGTGGGGATCGGTGCGGCGGCCATGTTCATCACCTGCCGGATTCCCTATCGGTTCTGGATGAAGCCAAGGATCGTATTTGGCGGCATCCTGCTCAGCATTCTTCTGCTGATTCTGGTGGTTATTCCCGGGGTGGGCGTGTATATCAACGGTTCCCGCCGGTGGCTGTCGGTGGGCGGTATTTCTTTTCAGCCGGGGGAATTTGCCAAATATGCAGTGGTGCTTTTCATGGCCATGACGCTGACGATGCGTGGAAAGCGAGTACAGAAACTGGTGAAAGGGATCTTTCCGGTGCTGATCGTGCCGGGCGTGTTATTTCTTCTCATCCTGGAGCAGCCCAATCTTTCCACCGCCGGCACCATTATTATCGTAAGCGTATTGATGGTGATGCTGGCTGGCGCCAGATGGCGGCATATGCTGGTGCTGGGGGCCGGGGGGCTGGTAATCGGGGCCTACTATGCCTGGAGCGAGGAATACCGGCGGGAGCGGCTGCTTTCCTTTATGGATCCCTTCGCTAAAATGAGCGATGAAGGATATCAACTGTCCCAATCGCTGATTGCCTTTGGCTCCGGCGGTTTATTTGGGATGGGGCTGGGGCAGGGGCGGCAGAAATATGCCTATCTTCCGTATCCGGAAAGCGATTTTATTTTCGCCATCGTGGGAGAGGATTTCGGGCTGATGGGGTGCCTGGCGGTGATCTGCCTCTTCATCGCCTTTATGATGGCGGGGATGCGGATTGCGCTGACCTGTGACGATAAATTCGGCTGCCTGCTTGCGGCGGGGATTATCGGCATGATTTCCGTGCAGGCCTTCATCAATATGGGGGTTGTGGTGGGCGTACTGCCTACTACCGGTCTTCCTCTGCCGTTTTTCAGCGCCGGGGGCACATCCCTTTCCATCACCATGGCGGCGGTGGGCATTGTGCTTAATATCAGCCGCTCCGGCAACCGGAATATGATTTGATCATCCTCACACCTTTTTCTTTTCCGCATAGCCTGGAAGAAGAAGGAAGGTGATCTGATCATGGAAGGATTTCGCATCATGGGCGGCGAAAGAATAGAAGGAGAAATTCGGCTGGAAGGGGCAAAGAATGCGGTGCTGCCCATTCTGGCGGCCTCTATCCTGCCGGAAGGAGATGTGCTGATCCGGGATTGCCCCGATATTCAGGATGTGCATGCCATGGCGGGGATTTTGCAGAAATTGGGCTGTGAAACCCAGTGGCAGGACGGAAGCATGCTCATACATAACGGCAAAATCCATAACTGGGAAATGCCGGATGCATTATCCAAGCAGATCCGCTCCTCCATTTTCATGCTGGGGCCCATTCTGGGAAAAATGCACAGGGCAACCGTGCCCTATCCCGGGGGATGTGAAATCGGCATCCGGCCCATCGATCTGCATTTGAAGGGCCTGAGGGCCCTTGGGGTTAAGATTGTGGATGACGGAGGCATGCTGTACTGCGACGGCAGGGAAATGCATGCCGGGGATGTATATCTGGATTATCCCAGCGTAGGCGCAACGGAAAATGTGATGATGGCAGCATCCCTTCTGCCTGGGATCACCACCATTCATAATGCTGCCCGTGAACCGGAAATTGAGGATCTGCAGCGTTTTATCAATGCCATGGGCGGAAAGATCCAGGGGGCTGGCACCCAGTTGATCGAAATCGAGGGTGTTGAAAGTATGCACGGCGTTGAATATGCGCCGATTTCCGATCGGATCGTGGCGGGCACCCTGATGTGCGCCGCAGCGGTAACCGGGGGGCATGTGCGGCTTAAAAATGTATGCCCCTGGGATCTGGTGCCGGTATCTGCCAAGCTGCAGGAAATGGGCTGCAAAATCCATGACATGGGAGCGGATCTGATCCTCCAGGGCCCGGAGCATCTGCATGCCTGTTCCCCACTCCAGACCCAGCCCCATCCGGGCTTTCCTACGGATATGCAGGCCCAGATGCTGGCCATCTCCTGCGTGGCAAGGGGCACCACGGTGATTGTGGAAAATGTATTTGAAAATCGGTTTGCCCAGACCGCCGATCTGACCAGAATGGGGGCGCACATCCATGTAAACGGCAGAATGGCCGTGGTGCAGGGAGTGGATCATCTGCACGGAATGCAGGTGGGCGCAAGGGATCTGCGGGGCGGCGCTGCCATGGTGCTGGCAGGGCTGATTGCTCAGGGCGAAACGATTGTGGAAAATATCGGCTTTATCGATCGTGGCTACGCCCATTTTGAAAAGATGCTTTCCGCCCTGGGGGCGAAGATCGAAAGAATATCATTACGCGGAGGATAAATATGCATCAGCAGCCAACTCCCCCTGAATATACGCCCTGGCAAAATCCCATGGAAATGCCGCCCCAGCCCGTAGCGCCCATGCCGCCCCAGAAAAAACGGTCCGGCGTGCAGACGCTGATCCTTTCTGTGCTTCTGATTCTTGCTGTGGCATTGATTCTCAATGCCAGCGTATTCCGCATCCGCAATGTGGCGGTGATTGGCAATGAGGCTTATACCTGGGAGCAGATCATCCGTCAGGCGGGGCTGGAAGGCAGCGTAGGATATTTTTCCCTCAATGAGGAAAAGATAAAGGCGAACATCAATGCCAACCGGTATCTCACCTTTGAAGGCATGGAAAAGCAATTTCCCAGCACCCTGATCCTGTATATCAGGGAGCGCACGGCATGCGCTGACATGCAGGTGATGGGGGTGACTTACAGGCTGGATGAGGATGGCATGGTGCTGGAAAGGGATGGCACTGTTCAGCCCTCCGGGGAGCGGGTCTTGATTACAGGCTTCCAGGCAAGGGAAATCAAGGTGGGGAAGGTAATCGTGCCCGGCATCTCCGCCCAGATGAAAATTTATCTGGAACTGATGAGCGAACTGCAGCAGCAACAGTATATGGATGAGGTATCAGAATTGAATATCACCGATACTGAAAGCCTGTATCTGATCACGAAAGACGGATATACTGCTCATCTGGGGGATGGAACCAATCTTCGTGCAAAGATCGGAACGGTGCGAGGGGTGGTTGCCAAGCTCAGGGAAATGAACCGTAAAGGCGGCGTGATCGAGGCTTCGGTACCCGGCGAGGCCACATATACACCGGTTGACCTGTAAAAAATGAGAAAAATCCGGAAAAAGATGAAAAAATATTAAAAAAATTTTTTCTTTTGCCGGTTTTTCACTTGCCATATTATCACAAAACTGTTACAATAAAGTGACCGAATAGATAAATTGCTCTTTCGGCTTTTTATGGCTATGCCGCAAATGCGCCGCAGAGCCTATTGAACAGGGGATGATGGACGGATGAAAACAATGGTAGCCGCCATGGACTTTGGCACGAGCAAGATTGTCGCCCTGGTTGCTGAAACCAGCGGCCGGCAGCGCTGTGATATCATCGGCGCCGGCATTGCCACCTATGATGGCTTTATGGAAGGGCAGTGGAATGCCCCCCATTTGCTCAATGACGCCATTTCAAAGGCGGTGCATGAAGCGGAGGAGCAATCCCATAATCGTATCCGGGAAATCCATGTGGGTGTTCCCGGCGAATTTTCCACCGTGAAAACGGTAGAAGTAAAGGTGGAACTGCAGGGGGCGGATCCCCGGGTATCTGAGCGGGATATCAACGCCCTGTTTGAAAAGGCATCCAGGGAACTGGGCGAAGTGCGCGGCAGCGTGATTCACCGCAGTCCTGCCTGGTTCATTGTGGATGACGGCAAAAAGACGCTGGAGCCCATGGGCATGCACGGCTATGAGCTGCGCGCCATGGTATCCTTTGTGATTGCCGATCAGTTCTTCCTGGAAGATGTTTCCGAACGCTTCCGCAGCCTGGGCATTACCGTAAACGGCTTCTTCTCCACGCCCACCGGACAAGCTATGCTGTTCGTTCCCGATGAAGAGCGGGATCGCACTGCCATCCTGGTGGATATGGGCTATCTGAACACGGAAGTTATGGCCGTGGAAGGGGATGCCATCACTTATATGAAGACGATTCCCATGGGCGGCGGCCATATTGCGGCTGATATGACCTATGGGCTGAATGTCACGCTGGATTCTGCCGAGCAGATCAAGCGGGGATATGTATACGGCCTTGCCACCGGCACCGGCTCCTTCGAGGGTCAGGATAAAGAAGGAAATGCCAAAACCTTTACCCGCGAAGATGTGGAAAAGGTGCTGGAACCCCGGGCTGAAGAAATCTGCGAAGCGGTACGGGATGCTGTGAAGGAATCCGGTGTGAAGCTGAGCAATTGGTCCCCTGTTTATCTGACCGGCGGTGCCATGGCCATTAACCGCGGCGGTAAGGATTTCCTGTCTGCCAAGCTGGGCAAGCCGGTGCGTGAACTGCCCCGGAAGGCCGTCAAGCTTTCCAGCCCCGCCTATTCCAGCGCATTGGGCCTGCTGGATCTGATTATCGATACTGCTACCAGCGCTCCCCAGGGGGGCATGGGCTCCTTCTTCCGTAGTCTTTTCGGCGGTTGATTCCGCCTGTCCATCATAACATAGGGGGATTGTCATTATGCCTTTTGAAGTACAAGTGGAACAACCGTCCTTTGCCTCGATTAAGGTCGTCGGCTGTGGCGGCGGCGGCACCAATGCTGTCAACCGCATGGTGGAAGCCGGCCTGCAGGGCGTTCAATTCATTGCTGTGAATACCGATCGCCAGGCTCTGGCCCTCTCCCACGCAGATGTGAAAATCCAGATCGGCGAAAAGCTGACCAAGGGTCTGGGCGCCGGCGCTGTGCCGGATATCGGCCGGCGTGCTGCCGAAGAAAGCCGGGATGAAATTGCCCAGGCCATCAAGGGCGCGGATCTGGTGTTTGTTACCGCCGGTATGGGCGGCGGCACCGGCACCGGCGCTGCTCCCATCGTGGCTGAAATTGCCCGGGAAAGCAATTGCCTCACCATCGCTGTTGTTACCAAGCCTTTCGCTTTCGAAGGCAAACAGCGCATGAAGAATGCTGAAATCGGTATCAACGAACTCAAGCAGAGCGTGGATACCCTGGTTGTTATCCCCAATGACCGCCTGCTGCAGGTGGTCAGCAAGGGCACCACCATGCTGGAAGCCTTCCGGATTGCCGATGACGTGCTGCGTCAGGGCATTCAGGGCATTTCCGATCTGATCGCCGTACCCGCTACCATTAACCTGGACTTTGCCGATGTGAAGACCATCATGGAATCCGGCGGCATGGCCCATATGGGTATCGGCGTGGGCAAGGGCGAAACCCGCCTGATGGATGCTGCCACCAAGGCCATCCAGAGCCCCCTGCTGGAAACCAAGATCGACGGCGCCCGTGCCGTGCTGATCAATGTGACCGGCGGCAAGGATATGAGCATCATGGAAATCAACGAAGCCGCCAATCTGGTGATGGAAGCTGCCGACAGCGAAGCCAACATCATCTTCGGCGCCGGCATTGATGAATCCCTCAATGATGAGGTGCGCATCACCGTGATTGCCACCGGCTTTGAAAAGACGCCTTTCCCCACCCGGGATAAGAAAAAGGGCGTTCGCAGCGCCACCCCTTACGGTGCCGCCCTGCCTTCCTTCAATCCTTATGAAAATCGGCCCCGGGCTGATATCAACAATGAAGCCCAGGCCTACGACGCTCCCGCTCCCATGAATTATGAAGGGGACGCCAATTATTTCGCAGGCGGCGCCCGGCCCATGGCCCCCGTTGCTGCTCCCGCTTTCGGCGGACAGCCCTTCCAGCCCCAGCAGCCCTTTGCCCCCGTTGCTCCCCAGCAGCAGCCCTTCCAGGCTCCTGCCGGTCAGCAGCCTTTCGCCCCTGCCGCTCCCCAGCAGCAGGTTTTCCCCGGCCAGCAGCCCTTCCAGCCCCAGCCTTTCCAGGCGCAGCCCTTCCAGCCTCAGCAGGCTTTCCAGGCCCCTGAGCAGCCCGCTGCCAATGCCAAGGATGATCTGGGTGTGCCCGCTTTCCTGCGCCGCGGCGGCGAAAAGAAATAAGGGATTCAAAATCAGCTATTCGCCCTGCTTTCAGAAATGAAGGCAGGGCTTTTCTTTGAAAATTTTTCGGATTGGGAATCATGGGGTGGAAAATTGATCATGAATGTGATACAATTTTCTTACCATTCCACAAGGGGGAAAGTATATATGCATCCTGCGAATTTTTATTGCCAATTGGATTATGAGCATGTGGCCTATCCTTCCGAAGTAAATCCCAAAGGAAATATTGCCAATAACGGCTGCGGCGTATGCTGCACCTGCATGGTGATTGAATCCATGCTGGGCATTCCTTTCTCCATTGAAGAAGGGGCAAAATTTGCCCTGGAATGCGGCGCCCGTGCCCCTGTAGGCACCAATTACTATATCCTGGCCGAGGAAATGACCAAACGCTTCCCGCTGGATTGCATCGTAACCGAAGATATGGAGGAAGTGGCGGCTTTCCTGCGTGAGAAGAAGGGACTGGTGGTTGCCAATACTTATGGCGACCGGCCGGATTATATCGGTGTATTCTCTGACGGCGGTCATTATGTGGTGGCTGCCGCATTGGAGGGGGATCAGCTGGCCGTATGGGATCCCATGTATAAGGAGGGCAGCGGCAGATATGATAAGCCGGGCCGTGCCGGGAAAGTGCGCATGGATGATAAGACGGCCTGGGCGGATTATCATATTCTGGGCCTGGATTGCCGGGAAAGGCCGTATTTCCTTTTTTCTCTTCGCAAATAACGAACAAAAATAAATAAAATGTAAACAATGGAACGATTTGTTTTCATCTCCTTGATTTACGGGTACATAAATGATGTCCCCTTCTATTTCAAATCATGAAAGGAGAATGAAAATGAAAAAGGCTGTTGTTTTCATCCTTGCCCTGGTAACTGCTCTTGTGATCGCTGCCGTTGCATCGGCAGAGAATTTGGATTCTATGGAATTATTGGCCCGGCAGTTTGTGCCGGATAGCGCTGTATTTGTTTCCCGGGAAATGGATGACGGGCAATATGAATTGAATTTCCGTGTGCAGGAAACAAAAGAAAAGTTCGAAGTACATATTTCCAAGGATGGTCAGTCGGTTACGAAAGTCAGCAGCGAAATCCCCGATGACAGGGGAAGCCGGAATGTAACCCTTACCGAAGCAGAAGCAACGGAAAAGGCGTCTGCCACTTATCCTGGGGCAACGGTGGAAACTGTGCAGCTGATCAAGGATGATGGGTATTTCGAATATCAGGTGACGTTCCAGGGCGACGGCATTCGGGGAAAGATTGCGCTGCATCCGGAAACGGGGCTGATTCTGGAAAGAGAAGTATACTATGCTGCAGCAGCTTCCTCTGCTGAAAGCGGGCTGATTGACGCTAAAAGGGCAGAAGAAATCGCCCTCCAAAAAGCAGGCGGCGGCAGGCTGGTATATATCAAACTGGAGCGGGATGACGGCCGTCAGGTTTATGAGGGCGAGATCATCACCGATGCTTACGAATACGAATTTGAAATCGACGCCCAGAGCGGAAAAATCCTGGAATGGGATAAAGATCGTCTGGGGAACTGAGGGCGGAGAATCGTCCAAATGAGGAGGAATTGCAATGCGGTTTGGGGTATGCACAGGGCCTGAAAATAACGAAAATGCGGCCAAGGCAGGATTCGATTATATCGAATGTGCGCTGAACGCCATCGGTGAAATGGAGGATGCGGCATTTGATGCACTGCTTGCAAAGGTACCTTCCATGCCCCTTCCCATTTTAAAATGCAATTGCTTCCTGCCTGGCTGGCTGAAGGTGACCGGCCCGGATGTGAATGAAGAAAAGCAGCGCAGCTACCTGGATAAAGCCCTTGGCAGGGCAAAGAAGCTGGGGGTTGAAGTCGTTGTATTTGGCAGCGGCGGGGCGCGGCAGGTGCCGGAGGGCTTCCCTATGGATGAGGCCTGGCGGCAGATGGCGGCCTTTACCCGGCTTGCAGGCGATTATGCACAAAAGTATGGCATCCGGATCGCTCTGGAGCCCCTTCGCAGCCAGGAGTGCAATCTGCTCAATCTGGTGGCAGAGGCCAATCTGCTCTCTTCCCTGATCAATCATCCTTTTGTGGGGGTGCTGGGGGATAGCTTTCATATGGCTGCAGGAAAAGAATGTCCTTGTGTGCTGAAAAATGCCGGGGACAAGCTGTGGCATATTCATATCAGCCATCATTTTTCCGATCTTTCCGGCAGGGATTATCCCCATCCCCAGGATGACGGGGATTATCAGCCCTTGATTGACGCCCTGAAAGCCATGAACTATCAGGGGGATATCAGCATTGAGGGCGGCACCAAGGATTTTGAAAAGGATGGGCCGCTGGCTGTTGCAAGGATCAAACCGTTTCTGTAAAAAGAACCCGCTGCATGAAAAGCAGCGGGTATTTTTCACAATCCGTATTCTTCAAATAATGTGTGTCTGCCCAGCCTTACGGCACTGGTATAGCCGCAGGCACGCATCATCTCTTCGGCATCATCATACTGGCAGGCGATAAACCTGGCGTCATGGCAATCGGAGTTGAGCATGATCTTGCCCTTCATATCATGCCAGGCCTTCAGCAGGAAGGGGGCGGGATAGGGAGCGATCTGATATCCCCGGGCAAGTGCGCCGGTATTGACCTCCAATATGGCATCTGTTTCCCGCAGAGCGGCAAGGCAATCAAGGGCCATGCGGCGGTACGCAGGATCATTTTCGTCAAAGAGATGCAGAATGCCGTTATTCTTTTTTACCAGATCAAAATGCCCGATGATGGGTGGGCGGATTGAAAGAATGTACCGCTGCAACAAGTCAAAATACTGCCGTGCCAGCTCCATGCCGCTGCCGCTGCAATAATGATCAATATAGTAACGCAGATTATCAGGCGCCCCATCCACACAGCCAAATCCTTCCGGAATCTGGAAATAATGGCAGGAGCCGATAAAATAATCGTAATCAGCAGGAGAAACGGGGGAATAGAAATCCCTTTCCATCCCCAGATAGATGGCCATTTTCCCTTCGTATTCCGCTTTCAGATCCAGAATTTCCTGCCGGTAGGCAGATATCTGGTCTTTTTTCATGCAGTAATCGGGATCAAAGGGCTGATAGGCATGGCTGGAAAAGCCCAGACTGACAAATCCCAGATCATAGGCAGCTTTTGCCATCTGGGCAGCGGTGGATTTTCCGTCGCAATAGGTGGTATGAACATGGGCGGAGGATTTTGTCAGCATGCGCCTGCCTCCTTGAGGATGCGCAGGGCATCCTTTTCGCAGAGAGGATTGCAGGCCATGATTCCGCAGGGCCCGTCATAATAGGGCTGATCATGGCCCAGGGAATGGAAGCAGCCCCCTGCCTCCTTTACCAGCAGCGATCCAGCCGCCACATCCCAGGGCCTGAGCTTCAATTCAAACATGATATCTCCCCGGCCGCAGGCGATATCCCCAAGATCCACAGCGGCAGAGCCGGAACGGCGGATATCCCCGGCCTGGAGCAAAAATTGGGTGGCGGCTTCCATGGTGCGCCGGGCCAATTCTGCATCATAGGGGGAGGACCCCAATTCCACCACGGCATTTTCGAAGGGCACGGAGGAGACATGAATGGAATGCCCGTTAAGAAAAGCGCCTTTTCCGAGGGCAGCGGTAAACATTTCATCGGTATAGGGCTGATAAATGACGCCCAGGATGGGCTGCTTCTTTTCCAGCAGTGCGATGGATACGGCGGATGCATTGCGCTGGCGCATAAAATTGATGGTGCCGTCGATGGGATCCACCACAAAGGTAGGGGCGTCGGTCAAGGATTCATTTTCCTGTTCCTCAGCAAAAAAACGGGCGCCGGGAAGAAGGGCCAGCAGGGCTGCTTTCAGATATTCCTGAACCGCCACATCCGTATCGGTGACGAAATTAAAATGCCCTTCCTTCTGGTGAGAGGGGGCGTTATGGGCATTCAGGATCATTTCCCCGGCTTTCCGGGCGATGGATTGGATCTTTTCCAGCATGAAGGAAGATTCTCCTTTCATTATTCAAAAGAGATTTTACCACGAAAATCTGTTCATTTCAATGTTGCCGTGTTATAATGAAGGGGTGAAATGGATAAGCAAAGGAAGATGAGATTGGAACAGCACCTCAATCAGGCGGAGATTATGGCCTCCCGCAGCATTCAAAGAGATTTCAGAAAGCCCATCTGGCGGAAATTTTTGTCCGCCGTGCGTACGTATGATCTGATTCAGCCGGGGGATCATGTGGCCGCCTGCATTTCCGGCGGGAAGGACAGCCTGGCCCTGGCGGTATGCCTGAGGGAATTGGCCAAATACAGCGATGTTCCATTCAAGGTATCCTATCTTTCTATGGATCCTGGGTATACCCAGGAAAACCGGCAGCGGATGATCGAAAATGCAGAAAAGCTGGGATTTCAGCTGAATGTGTTCGACAGCCCCATTTTTGAGGCCGTGGAATCGGTGCCAAGGGGTGCCTGCCATGTATGCGCCTCCATGCGGCGGGGGTATCTGTATAAAGAAGCCAAAAAGCTGGGATGCAATAAGATTGCCCTGGGCCATCATCTGGATGATGCGGTGGAAACCATTCTGCTCAGCCTCTTTTACGGCGGAGAGTATAAAACCATGATGCCCAAGCTCAGATCCAAGAATTTCGAGGGCATGGAATTGATCCGCCCGCTGTATTTGATCCGGGAGCGGGATATCATCGATTGGCAGAATCACATGGGATTGGATACACTGCGCTGCGCCTGCAAGGTAACAAGGAGCGAGGATGGGGGAAAGCGCAAGCAGGTGAAGGATCTGCTGGCCCGTCTTGAGGCAGAAACCCCAGGCGTATTCGGCAATATCTTTCATTCTATCGAGCACGTCAATCTGCAGACGGTGCTGGGATATCAATTACGTTCGGATTCGCCCATCATTTCCGTTGCCTGCGCAGATGAAGGAATGGATGAATAAAAAATCGCCGCTTGTCTGAGTGGACTGTTCCCAGGACAGAGGACAGAGAAAAGAAACACCCTGTTGTAGATAAACAAAGTTTACATGGCCTTGCACCGAATTTCAACTGGTGTGAGGCCATTTTTAAGAGAAATGCGCTCGAAATTGTAGAAATCGACG